>JBGSPI010000132.1:0-150768 GCA_041738715.1 Chamaesiphon sp. | reverse complement strand
AACTGGGTTCGGTCGCACTGGGGTCTTGGCAAAAATCAAACTCCAGCGATGGCTATCGGTTACTATCATCGCCCCATCTCTATGACTGAACTCTTGACTGTGCCATGCTTAGACTTTCTCATTCTTTAAACAACCAGTGCTATATGCGAAAAAAAACGGCATGGCGGAGGTTCTAACTCAGGCTCATCCACTGCTCCACCACCCGATCCGTTCAAAGCAAGGCTGGATGCGACATCTGCGGTGGTAAGTGCCCTGCAAAGCAATTTCGCAGAGCGAGAACGCATCATGAAGAGTCCGAAATACCAAGCATATATGCGTGGTGGCTGGGAGTTTTTCCAAGGCAAAAATGGATCGCAACCTGGTGAGTCTTGTACGGCAATGTTTTGGCGAAAGGATGCGATCCTCACTCTTTCAGGGCCAGGTGGGGGCTACAAAGGCGCGTTCTTGACCTTTTGGGGTAAAGATGTCCCCCGTCCAGCCAGCGTCAAAACCATTAATGTCACACTGACCCAGAACAATGATGCACCGCAAACAGTGAAAGCCTTCAACTATAAATTGCCTGACACATCATTTGGGGCGATTGGGCTGGCCATACCAACCATTGAAGCTGCCTTAGCGGGGATGGAAAACACGATCCGCTATAATTTGACAACGGATGATAAGTCGGTTGTCAATATTGAATGGTATGGAGGTTTGGCAGCACGCGACAGATTGCGTAAATGTCTGAGTGCCCGCGCTAATAAGCTACCTAATTAAAATGCCAACGATTGAAATCGTCGCTGGTGATGCCCAGTCTGCCTATACAAACTAATAAACTAGTACTAAATGCCGGAAATAAGATTAATAGTAGCTAGATTTACACCGTAGACTACTAGCTAACTTTGCGGTCGATAATTTTGAATTTGTTTACCATCTGCACCATAAAGTTCGAGAGGAATTTTCACATTATCACTAATTGTTTGGAGCGCATTACCGAGGGTAGTAACATGATTGACAAGACCCATTTTGGCATTTCCATCACCTTGGAGTGAGGCGGCTGTGGCTGTCTGCTTTACTGTTTGAGTGTAGAGCGGCATCAAGCGAACGACAATACTTTTCCCTGTTACTGTATAGCTACAAATTTGGGGATCCCCAGCACAGGTTTGTTGGAGATCCTTAGTTGCTAGGGCAATTCTTTGATTGGTTTTGAGTTCCGCTTCTGCTTTTTGAAAACTGGTAGTATATTCAAACACCAGGGGTTTGGCTTGAGTGTAGACAACACTCGTTGGCGGAATACTTTGAATTGCGACTACAGATTGATTCCACTGAGCGACAGCTTGAGTCAACTGGTTATTTTTCTGGGCGAGCTTGGCAGCTTGAGCTAATTTGACCGCTTTACTGTAGTTTTCGGCTGCTTTGTCTTCTTCTTGGACTTTTTCCTGGACAGTAGTAATTTGGGGCTGAGATGATTTGAGGAGAGTTTGGGCTTGAGGGTAGACAGTAGTTGTTGAGGGAATACTTCCCAGTGCATTACTGACCTGATCCCACTGTGCTTTGACTCCGCGCCATTCGGTTAGCGATTTTGCCACCGTTTGAGCTTGAACAGCAGATTTTGCCCCTTCAATGGCGGACTTATATTTCTCTTCGGCGGTAGTTTCGATCCCAATCCGTCGCTGGATGTCAGCCAATTTACCTTGATAATCAGTGAGTTTTTGCTGGGCTAGGGGATATACCTTGCTGCTGGCGGGGACTTTGCTCAGAGTAGCGATCGATTCTGTCCACAGTTGTCTGCTTTCTTCCCATTTACCGAGGGGTATTGGCGGGTTTTTGACGATGTTGGCGGCCCGATAAGCTCTATTCATCGCCGTGACGGTGGTGTCTAAATGGGCGACATTCGGTTCAGTGGTTTGAAGGGCTGTTTGGGCGGCTCCATAACTTCCTGCCCAAGCTGGAATGGACTTGAGATTTTCGACACTTTGATGTAGTTGTTTCTGAGCGGTCAATATTTCTTGTCCTGTTGCACTGGGACTGTTAACAGTGGCAAAAGATGCCTGGGCGACCTGATTGGCTGTAGTTAGCTCTGTACAGACTGATTGAAGGACACAGGGACGTGTACCCATATAGACTGCCCCGATGCCAGCGGCGACTGCGCCAAGACCACCTAGAATCGGCACTAGTTTACTCCGTTTCGCCGATGGCGGGTAAATAGTCGAGTCAGAACGCTCGAAGTCAGTGCCAAAAGAATTTTCCAAATCCGCTGCAAAGGCATCTCCATCAATTTTGACGATCCGATCTTCGGGATCTTCAAATCGATCGTGTGCGTCATCTGCGGAGACAATCCCCTGGATGGTTGAGGGGTGAGTCTTCGTGCGATCAGTCTGGAGATCTTCTTCGAGTCGTAATGGTTTTCCTGGCTCAATGCCACTGAGATCGCTTTCTAAGGCTATTTGGTCTTCGCTCATGCCGGTCATTTCGGGGGCTGCTTCGCCGGGGATATTTTTCTTGACGAGGGGATAAACAGTAAAGCTTTGCTGACTATAAGGTCGTTGACTACCCTCTGCTCGTAGATATAATTTTACCGCGAGCGGGGTTTTTGGTTCTTCGCCTTGGAGAGCACGTTCCATCACCCTAAAGGTGTCGGGAATGTCCAAGACTACATCAGCAGGGTGTTGGGCTAGTACCCACAAGGTATCGTCTTTATATAAACACTGGACTCGGAATGGGATAATCCGCCCCAAGTGGGCGTGGAGAGAGTTTTGCAAGAAACACTCTAAAATCTTGAGGTCATCCAGTCGCGTCGCTGAGTGCATATTGTCACATTTATCTACTATGAATTTTAGCAGATTCCGATCGATCGATCCCAATCTTCTGTAATTATGCCTGAGATACTGCGTTTCGATCGATGTTCATGAGCTATTCTTAAATTTAGACGTAGGTTTCTAGCTATTTATGAGATCGATCGAGTACAATGATAAATTGTGTCTAAACATAATTATTCCAATGCCGAAACTCAAAAGCCGCAAAGCAGCAGCGAAGCGTTTTCGCGCCAGCGGCAGCGGTAAAATCATCCGCCGGAAAGCATTTAAGAGTCACCTACTCGAACACAAAAATGCCGATCGTCGTCGCGAACTATCCAAGGCAACTGCGGTTGACGAAACCGATGTCGCCAGAGTGCGCGGGATGCTCCCCTACTTGTAATTATCGTTATCGATAACTACTCATTCAGACTGGTAGCTTGAGGATAGTGAATAGTAGATAGTCATCTAACCAATAACTAACCATTCACAAAGCCGTAGAGCAATTTTAATCACCAACTAATACAATCATCACAATATGACTCGGGTAAAGCGCGGTAACGTGGCGCGGAAGCACCGCAATAAGATTTTAAACTTAGCGAAAGGGTTTAGAGGTTCACACTCTAAACTGTATCGGATCGCTAATCAACAGGTAATGAAGGCATTACGCAATGCCTATCGCGATCGGAAGAAGAAAAAACGTGACTTCCGCCGATTGTGGATTGCTCGGATCAATGCGGCTGCGCGTCAACATGGCATGAGCTACAGTAAATTAATCGGACTGATGAAGAAAGCTGATATTCAACTAAATCGGAAGATGTTAGCTCAAATCGCCATCCTCGATCCGGCTAGTTTTGCAAAAGTAGTCGAGCTAGCTGCGGCGGCAGATAAATAAAGTGATTTAGAGGTATGAAGGATAGAGTCCGATCGATCGATAGATTTAAGTCTTTATTCTTCATCCTCACACTCATCGGCAACATCAGTAGTTGGCAAAATTTAGCTAGCTCGGCAACTCTCGCAGAAATTAAGCAGCGGAAGAAACTAGTCGTAGCTGTCAAAGATAATTTACCCCGATTTGGGTTTCGGGATGTCAATGGCAATTTACAGGGTTTAGAAATTGATATCGCCCGTAAATTAGCTGTCGAAATATTTGGGGATATGAATGCGGTTGAACTAGTTCCCGTTAGCAATCAGGATCGACTCAAAGTTCTCTTAGCGGGAAATGCAGATCTGGCGATCGCGAGAATCACAATTACACCCACTCGGCGGCGAGTGGTGGATTTTAGTCGGGCTTATTATCGGGATGGCACGGGCATAATTACCAGACAAGTTAAGATCGTCAAAAATAGTGACTTAGTAGGTAAAAAAATAGCGGTACTAAATAATTCTAGTACGATTGGTACGTTGCAATATATCGTGCCCCAAGCACAATTAATCGGTGTTAGTAGTTATCAACGAGCTAAAGATCTCCTCGCCAGTGGTAAGGTTGTCGCTGTAGCCGCAGATCGCAGTGTACTATTAGGCTGGGTACAAACCGATCCGAGTTATCATTTGTTGCCCGACAAATTATCGACTGAACTCTTAGGTATGGCGATGCCCAAGGGGATTCAATACGATCCGTTACGGCAGTTAGTGGATCGATCGATCGATCAGTGGCAAACTAATGGTTGGCTGCAACAGCGGATTCAGCACTGGGGTTTGCAGTAGTAAATAGTTAAATTAATGAATAATTGATAATTGATAGTCGATCGTTAATTGGGCTTTTAAGATGGAGATTTAGACCCCTTATTTTTATTAATAGTTATCACGCGATCCGATTATCCGCGTTGAGTCGAGCTATGATGATAGAATGGGTGTGGACTGTCTAAGATTAGCTATTAGGTCAATCCCACTAGCCACTAGTCACTAGTTACTGTTTCACAATGGATTTTGCAGACCAAAATTTACTCATCATCTACCTAACAGCATTTTTACTACTCTTAGGTGCTGCGGCTTTCTTTATTATCCGACAAATTCTGAGAACTCGCAAAATTGAAAATGCGCTGACTAAATTAGAAAAAAAACTCAGAAATGAGCGCGGCACTGTTCAAGAATATTATGAGTTAGGCAGCATTTATCTCGACAAAAAAATGTTTGTCCAGTCAATTGCCGTCCTCAAAAAAGCTCTGAAAGCTGAAGGTGTAGATTCATCAGAAATGGCTCCAGTTTATAATGCTTTAGGTTATGCCTATTTCGGACAAGAGCAGTATGATATGGCAATCCGCCAGTACAAGGAAGCAATTAAACTCGAACCAGAGTATGTAACAGCGATGAATAATCTGGGTCATGCTTATGAGCAGAAAAAACTGACTTCGCAAGCCTTGGATATCTACGAACAAGTTTTACAACTTGAACAAAAAAATGAAACAGCCAAAAGACGGAGTGAATCACTGCGTCGGCGGTTGGTCGTAAGTAGTAAGTAGTCGATCGTGAATAGATAGATTTTCAGATCAATATTGTCTATCAGTCAATTTGGATATTGACAGAATTTGTGTTGATGTTAACTGAGGCCAGACAATGGTACAGTCGATCGTGATTTATTTGGGAGATAGGAAGTGGCAGATTTATTAGCAGGACAGGTCGCGATCGTGACTGGTGCATCGAGAGGAATTGGACGGGCGATTGCCTTACAATTAGCTCAAGTTGGCGCGAAAGTAGTTGTCAACTATGCAAGTTCCAGTGGTGCGGCAGATGAACTAGTCGCCAGTATTGTAGATGATGGTGGCGAAGCAATTGCCGTGCAAGCAGATATCTCGAATGCCGAGCAAATCGACACGCTATTTGCGACCGTGATTGAGAAATGGGGGCGAGTTGATGTCCTGGTCAATAATGCTGGAATTACCCGTGATGCCCTGCTGTTGCGGATGAAACTAGAAGACTGGCAAGCCGTGATTGATACTAATCTGACTGGAGTATTTTTATGTACCCGTGTCGCTAGCAAAATTATGCTCAAACAAAAGTCTGGCAGAATCATTAATATTACGTCTGTTGCCGGACTAATGGGTAATCCCGGACAGGCAAACTATAGTGCGGCGAAAGCGGGTGTAATTGGCTTTACCAAGACGGTAGCAAAGGAATTGTCCAGTCGGGGGATTACGGTAAATGCCGTGGCTCCAGGCTTCATTGCGACTGATATGACCAATGATTTGAAGGTTGAAGGGATCTTACAATTTATTCCCCTGGGGAGATATGGACAACCGGAAGAAGTAGCCGGAATGGTGAGATTTTTGGCAGCAGATCCGGCGGCTGCGTATATTACGGGTCAGACATTTAATGTTGATGGTGGAATGGTGATGAATTAATAGTTGACAGTTGACAGTTATTTGGCTGACCGACCTACTGTACCACCCTGCTGCGATCGATTATAATCATCCATGACTATATTTGTGGATGAGAGAATCTGTGGGACAATACGAACGGCTGGTATTGATGGCGGAAGATGAACTTACCCAATACAGCAGTGATGCTCGCAAGATCGAGAAATTGCGCCAAAAGATTGGTTTATCTGTCAATATGGCAGAACAAAGAGAAGTTAAAGCGGCTTTAGAGGCAGAACTACCTACTGGGGGAATTGCGAAATTAGTCGAGACGCAACGCCAAACCGTGGCGTTGCCTTTCTGGGGGATTGCTGGATTGGGATTATTATTTGGCATCTCCCTGAACCAACCCCTAGATTATCTGGCCGCAGTGGGTGGCACAGCCGCCGCGATTTCGATCCAAAAATGGGGGTGGCAACTCTACGCCAAGCGGATCGTGTTAAATACTCTAATTGATATCGAAACCAAAATTAACGCAGCACGATAGAAATCTCAGTTTAAACATATCAAAATCGATAAAATACTCAATATCTACTGGCAAGAATCAACCAAATGAGTGATATTAAAATTGGAATTATCGGTGGTAGTGGACTATACCAGATGTCCGCATTGAGCAATATCCGTGAGGTGAAGATCGAAACGCCTTTTGGTCTTCCTTCTGATAACTTGATCGTCGGTGATTTGGAAGGTATAAGTGTCGCATTTTTGGCTCGACATGGACGGCATCATCACTTAACGCCATCAGAAGTTCCCTATCGGGCAAATATTCATGCCATGAAACAAATTGGTGTCGAGTACCTAATTTCAGCCTCTGCGGTTGGTTCATTGCAAGCGGAAGTCCAGCCCCTAGATTTAGTTCTACCCGATCAATTTATCGATCGAACTAAAAACAGAATCTCAACCTTTTTTGGTGAAGGAATTGTCGGGCATATTGCCTTTGGACATCCAGTTTGCCAGCAATTAGCAGGTATTTTAGCTGAATCGATCGAGTCGCTCAATCTGCCTGATGTTACTCTCCACAAAGGTGGGACATATATCTGCATGGAAGGTCCAGCATTTTCTACCAAGGCTGAGTCAAATATGTATCGAATGCTCGGCGGCACAATTATTGGGATGACTAATTTACCTGAAGCTAAATTAGCCAGAGAGGCTGAGATTGCCTATGCTACTCTAGCGTTAGCTACAGACTATGATTGTTGGCATCCCGATCACGATCATGTCACTGTAGAGCTAATCATTGCCAATCTGCACAAAAATGCGGTCAATGCCCAGCAGGTAATTCAGGAAACAGTCCGCCGACTGGGACAAAATTTATTTGTCTCTGAGGCGCATTCTGCACTCAAATATGCAATTATTACGCCAGCAGATAAGTTCCCAGAAACAACTAAACAAAAATTAGAACTATTACTGAAAAAATATCTGTAAATCTCGATCGAGATTCTCATCTAATTAATTGATTCGCGATAGTATTTCTGCCGACAATCGATATGTTTCTGCAACAAATAATGTTATCGGTTTACTTCTTTCGATAGATTCGGCGCAGCGATTTCAGGGAAACTATTAAAATTGCGGTTTACCCAGTCCATACCAACTTCATTATTCAATTTAATTTTTTGCTGAGTATCAGGATAAATCTTGGTCAAAATAGCGGCATCTTGTTCGACAACGACTTTTGCCATTTTTAGAGCCTGGTTAGCCATTAAGTTAAAAATTGGACTCTTCGCCTGACCGAATAATAAAATATAAGTGCGAGTACAATTTTCTGATTCTGGTATAAATAGATGACACTGGGCAACTTTTCCGGCTGGCAAATCGCCATGAAAAATGACTAAATGAGGGAAGTAATTTTCCAGATGTGCCGATAATACTTTGGGCATCAAAAAAAGTCCAGGATTTTTGAGCTTTTCTGACATATTACTCGGCGCAGTTGGCATATCATAATAAGCATGAGAATGATGCCCGCAATCAATAAATCGATCAAACTGGACTTCGGTAATTTTAAATAATTCTCGATGTGTACCATTTTGATGATTGTAGTCATGCATATTTAGTAGCATCGATCGAAGGTCAGTGGCAACACTACAATCTCCAGTCTGACCGATAAAATTGTAGCTACTGGCAATTTCATTTAAGATATTCGGGATCGGTATTTTTTGCTCATATCCCCCATAAGACCAGATGAAATCGCCTTGAATAATTAGTTCTAATGGAGTTAATTGTGATAGGGTCTGTCTATTTGAGCCAGGAAGAATTGTACAGCCTTGCGCGTCAAATTCAAGGGCATGGAAGGGACAAACGATCGTGCTAGTTCCATCTGATTTTGCATTGCACCAACCAGCAGATAGCATTGCACCCATATGTGGACAGATATTTTCAAGTGCGTTAACCTTGCCCTGAACATCTTTCCAGATGACATAATCACGATCAAAGAGAGAGATTTTGCGCGGTTGATTAGTCGCTAACATTGACTTGTGAGCAATCAGCCATGGTGCGCCTTGGAGCATATTCATGGGTTATCGTTTGGTAATGGTTGATCAAAGATGAGTATCGCAATTTTATGAATAAATCCTCATATTTGTCAAGAGCTAAATCGCTTCGCCGTCAACCAAAACAAAAACGCGGTCGAGAACGGGTCGAGAAAATCCTTATCGCCGCAGCTGAAGTATTTGCAGAGGTTGGCTATGCCACAGCGACGACCCAACAAATTGCCGATCGAGCAAATACTGCTGTCGGCTCGATTTACCAGTTTTTCCCTGACAAGTTAGCAATTTTCCATGCTCTAGAAGCGCAGCACATGGAACAAATTGAGGTAGTCAATCAGGAGCTAGTCGGCAAAGATCTCCATCGCCCACTGACTCAACTAATCGATGAGATGGTTGATGTTCATGCTCGATATTTTGACCACCCAATCCCTCAAATCGTTTATCTACAATATTTTCTCGCCCCAGATTCAGGACTATTCGCTTTATTTGATGAAAATTTTGATTGGCTATTAATCCGGCAATTTGCCGATTTATGTCAGTATCGTAATCCTCATCTGAGCAGGGCTAAAAGTGAATTGGTCGCGGAAGTCTTCCACCGCACCTACAATGGCATGCTACTTACCGCGCTCAAAAGCGATCAAGAACATCGTCAGCAGTTATATGCAGAGCTAAAAAAACTACTCTGTGCCTATCTCAATCCCTACATCGGCGATGATCTGTTAGCTTCGCACAATCATGTAATGATATGTCCTGAATGTCGGAGCAATGAAGTGGTTAAGAATGGACACCGACATAATAATCAACGTTATATTTGCAAGCATTGTGGTAAACAATTTGCCGATCGATACAGTTCTCGCGGTTATCCTCCAGAAATTAGGCAGCAATGTCTAGATCTACATGACCAAGGCATCAGTTTTCGTGAGATTGAACGTCAAACAGGTGTGTCTCATAATACTGTGATCAACTGGGTGAAATCGTTAGCATCCAAGGCTCGATCGATGCCATTGTAAATCCTCTCCTGCAAATCCCCTCCACAGAGGGCTACCCTGTATCGCCGCCGTGTATGAATGAGATCCTAGGGAAGTTTGTGGGCGATGACCGCATAAAAAGGGTCGCCCCCACCCATGCCTAACCAGCGAAACATATCGGGAACATCACTTATATGACTAATGACTTCAGGCTTTCCAAAGCCTGGTACAGACTGGAAATACCCCTTAACTAGTTCGATTCGACCGATTTCACCAGCATCTCGCCAAACAGCGATCGCTTTGTGATAAAACATGCGATTTGAAAAGCTGAAAATAGCTATTCCATTTGGTTTTAGAATTCGATAAATCTCAGCGAAAATTGCTTCAGGGTACTGGAGATATTGGACGGAAACAGTATTGAGAACTGCATCAAAACTATCATCTGTCAATGGCAGTTTTAAGTCTTGATTGAGATTTTGAACGAAGTAACTATCGAACCGAGGATTTTTGGCTAATTCTGAGGCATTTAAGCCATGTCCCTGTACATATTTAAACTGCATCTCATCGGGTAGATGGGATACCCAACTGCTCATCAAATCTAAGATGCGAGTATTGGCAATGAGTCGATCGCGGTATAAACTAGTTAAGCGATCGATAAATCCCTCATCTACATGAGTAAAAAATCGTGGGGTGCTATAAAACTCTCGATCGTCTCCATCATCTAATTTTTGACGCTGTTCTGGTTTTAATAACATCTGAATAATTGTCCCCTAAAACTTAATTCCCACCTGACCATTCACACCGCGAATCGAGTGGTAGCCCACACCAAAGAAGGTATTTCCCGGTGGTTGAAAATGAACACCCCCTGAGTAAGCAACACCTTTATCGCCATAGATCCCCAAGCCAGCGTAGGGAGAGACAAAGGGCAAACTGATAAACTTGAGTGCATCGACTCCCGTCACACCGTTTGCTCCAGTACCGATTTCGGCACCAAAATCGAGGAATCTTACGCCTGCTCCGTAGGAAACAGCACTATCCTTTGTTCCCACTGTCACCCACGGTTCGGGAATCAGTTGAGCGGAGCCGGGGGTAGGATTGATCATACTGACGGCTAGCATAGCTGAGATTGCCCCACAGATTAACTTAAATTGCATGAGTAACGCTCCTCAGATACGGCACAATGATGATGGAGATAGTATCGCCTTGCAATGTGACACTGGTTGGCGCACATTGTTGGTGACGATAGATCCTAGAGATTGTTTCAGGTTGCTGAAAATTAGCTAGTCTTAAGATTAAATAAAATTTATGCGGATTATCACAGACTTTGATGGACCAATTATGGATTTATCCGATCGATACTATCATGTCTATCAGCTATGTTTAGCACAAGTAAAGCAACCCCAGCAACCAATTAAAACCCTGACTAAAGATCAATTTTGGGCATATAAACGCGCTCAGATTCCCGAAGAACAGGTGGGTATTGAGTCAGGCTTGAGTGCGATTCAGGCGAAAAAATTCAAGCAACTGCGCGATCGCTATGCCCATCAGTTAGAATACTTGCATCTCGATCGAGTAGTCCCAGGCGCGATTTCGGCATTGGAACAAATTCAATCGGCGGGGATTGAATTACTGGTGATGACACTGCGGCGGACGAGTGAATTAAATGCCGCATTTAACCAGTACAATCTAGATCGATTTTTCCCGCCTCATTGTCGCTACTGTCTGACTGATGACTATCTCAAGCAGGGCGATATTCCCGCCAAAACCCAGCTAATGGCTCAAGCCTTAGCCGATTTAGGGGGAAAGCCAAATACTTGGATGATTGGTGATACCGAAACCGATATCATCGCCGCCCAAACCCATCAGATTAAATCTATTGGTGTATTGTCGGGGATTAGAAATCAAGAAAGATTAGTTTGCTATCAACCCGATCTGATTGTTGCTGGTTTAGCTGAAGCTGTCAAGGTGATCTTACTTGGAGAAACTGCTCACCATCCAGAGAGACAAGAATACCAATAAGCTGGCAAACACTTCCCCAGATATCCCAATTTGAACTACTGGTAATTGCAGATAATTCACTAGGACACTGGCTATTGCTGTCCCAAAAACTAACGCAATTAAACTACCTAATAAGGCACGTTTAAATCTGCGTTGCTTTTGATTGATAAAATATAGACTAAACCCAGTCCCCAGTGCCATTAGGGTTGGTAATCCAGTATTGGCAATCGCAGGCACCAATGCCGCTCCACCCAGCACGGTATAAACTCCCGATGTCGTCAAAATTTCAGATTGACTCGGACGCTCAAAGGTGTCCCCCAACCAACTGGGAGAATTATTTACCAGAGATGGGGTTTTAGGCTTAGGGTTGACGGCGGTGGGCAGCTTTTCGGGAAACCGAATTCCTTCGGGAACCTTAATCTTGCCCTGTTGCCGGAGTTTGAGCCGTTCCATCAAGATCGCATCATAAGCGGCTTCCATATTCTCTTGCAACTGTCGATCGTTACTAAATTGGGCGATTGCCCGCTGTTTAGCTGCCTGAATCTCCTCAAAGGAGGCATCTTCTGCTACTCCTAGCTGCTCATAAGGACTCTGCTGACTCATTCACAACCTCCGATCGATGGTCTCCACCTACTACTTATTACTCTAGACTGCTTTGGGTTTATCCGCCACTTTTGTTAAGAAAGTAGTTGAGAGAGTATCGGATCTGGGGTAGTTGTCAGGCGATAATTGCTAGTCCGAAGTAAACTGTGTGAATTATGATCTATTGATGTAAGATGTGAGTAACCTAAAAATCACCCTTGACTTGTAATCCGACAACCGTATTGCCCTGATTGTCTGAACGAATCAACGGAAATAGTAGTAATCCACTTTTTTGGCTGAGTTCTACCTCCCCGACTAAATAGCCTAAACCCGCACCAGCTAAGACATCGATGAAACGGTGCCGATTTAAATCCAGGCGTGAATAACCGATTAAAGCTGCCCCGCCGTACCACAGAATGGCATAATCAGGATGGTAGTGGCTTTGCACTCGGGCAACGGCGAAAGCTGTTGTCGCATGACAACTGGGAAAACTATCTAATTCCCGCTCGTTATCAGGGCGGGGAGAGCTAATTACTGATTTTAGTCCATAACATAAGGCAGCACTAGTAGCGACCGAATCGACTACTCTCAATGAGTGCTGTCCCCCGTCCACACCATCTGTCAACAGTGGTAACAAGGCACCTCCACCGATAAATAAAACTGTGCCAGGACCAGAAACAAAATCAGAAAACCCCTTGTTATTCGCAGTTTGAGCTTGAACTTTGGGTGCAAAGGTGAGTCCGCCGAGGACGATGATAGCAGCAATCGATCTATGTTTCCAGAACATGGGCACCCTTTTCAGTTATCAATGGTTAGTTATACTAGTAGTGACAAGTTTTGACAATCTTTGGGCGAAGATACTGTTGACTATTAGTTGGAGCAAGTATATCATGCCGATCAGCACGGGATCGATCGACACCAACCACGAAACAGGAAACTCAATAATGAAATATGTACCTGGATTACATATCCTCAGCACGATTGCCATTACCTGTACACCATTAGTCGCAGTCGCCACACCTACTCCCACCGATGGACAAAATCTAGCCAGCCTGAATGCTTCACTCCAACAAAATCCCCAAGATATCGAAGCTTATGTAGAACGGGGATTACTCCATGCGAAACTCGATCGCCAGTTGGCAGCGATCGCTGATTATACAGCAGTAATTCAACTCGATCCCAATCATGCCCTTGCCTATAATAATCGGGCCGTGGCAAAGATTAATCTCAAAGACTATTGGGGAGCTTATCTCGATTACACCCAGGTAGTCAGAATTCGACCAAATCAAGCGATTACCCACAATAATCGGGCAGTTGTGCGCCACCGGATGGGGGACTGTAAAGGGGCAATTGCCGATCTTCGGATTGCCGCAGAATTATTCCGTCAACAAGGCGACCAATATAACTATCAGCGGACTTTGGCTAACTTAAAACATTTTCAGCGCAGGGGTTAACCCAGATTTGCCACCGGAGGACGACTAGCCAAGGCAAATCCTCCGATCTTTTAGGAGACGGCTATCTGATGTTGTCCGAGGTGAAGATGTTCTCGATAATCACCATCTAGCCAACAGATCGGTAATGATTCACCAGAGGGAAATCCCATTTCTGATTTGGAAAATAAGACAGGCTCTTGAAGTTCCTCCCCTGCATGACTTCTACCGAACACCTCTGGATGAAAGGGATCGAACAAGTCGCTTAATTCAAGAATTTCAACAAGCACTTGAGTCGGTCGATGTAATAAAAACATATAAAAGACCTCTCTATTGTTAGGATCTGGTTCTGAAGTAGCTACTGGTAAACAAGTCTAGCCAAGGCTGCTTATTCCCTACTGTATGTGAAAAATATGAGGAACTTGTGAGGGAATATGACCAGATCGAGAGATGGGGCGAGTAATCTCGCCCCATCTCTGTTGATTTATTTACCTACGACTACCCAAACTGACCACTGAGTGGAGTTTTGACAATCGGGTGGTAGTCATCCTGAATTGGTTCGCGATCGATGGTTACTTGAGCAGGTTTACAGCGTTTGATCGATACTTGAATACCTTGTGCCGACTCATTTTCCAAGTCTTCAATATAACCAGCTTTAGCAGTATCAGCTTCGACAGCAGTTGCGAAAGGTCCAAAATAGTAGGTGCAGTTGGGTCGCTCTGTGGTAATTTCTACCCACCAAGCTTGTCCGACGAGATGGAGCGCATTGCTCCAGATATCTTGAATATTCATTGGTTGAGATTCCGCTGATTCTAAAGAGGTTGATAACTAATCGACTTGAATGCCTGATAACCCTGAGTCTTAAATAATCCCAAAATAGCTGCTTATCGCTCAGATAGTCGTAACATATTTGACAGACGCTGACGAGATATTTCGTACAAACACATGGCTGCTGCATTTGCTGCGTTCAGACTAGGTGTTTTGCCACTGAGCGGAATAGAAACCAGATGATCGCAACCTTTCTGGGTGAGCAAACTCAAACCATCGCCTTCCGCCCCAATTACGAGGACAACTGGTTCGCGATCGGCAAATTTGACATTGAAAATAGGTTGCTCCGCATCAGCGGTAGTCCCATAAATCCAGAAGCCTGCTTCCTTGAGTTGCTCCAGTGCGCGACTGAGATTGACCACCCGCGAGACTGGGATATGCTCTAAAGCTCCAGCGGCTACTTTCAGTACGGTGGAGGTGATCCCGACGGCTCGACGCTGGGGAATAACGATGCCTTGCACGCCGAGAGCTTCAGCAGTTCGAGCGATCGATCCCAGATTTTGCGGATCGGTAATTCCGTCTAGTACTACAATGACAGGATGTTCGGAGGCTGCCTTGGCACGGGTGATGGTTTCTTCTAGCTCAATATAATCGTGGGGAGCTACTTGGGCGACGATCCCTTGATGATTACCGCCATTAGCGAGGTAGCCCAATCGTTGGGCATCTACTTCATCAACCACGGTGCCATTCGCCTTCGCTTGAGCGATCAGCGTGAAAAAGGATGGATGGTGACGGAGTTTTGATAAGACCCAGATCCGGTTAATTTGGCGTTCATTTTCGATCGCGGTAAAGACTGAATGCTTCCCATACAAATAATCGATTACTTCTTCTTCGGCTACTTCCGGCTCTGGTCGATCCTGCCAACCGCCGCGATTGTGCCGATCGCTTGGTGGTCGCTCGCGCCATTGTTTAGTCGATCGATCGTCCGAACGCCGATCTCCAAAGGTGGCACTGCGATCGTCGCGGTTGAAACTAGGTTTGTCACTGCGGCGTGCATCGCTATGACGATCCGATCGAGGATTATTCCGTCGATCCCCCCCAAAGTTATCTCCTCGCGGCTGATACCCTTCTGTCCGGGCTGAAAAATCCTTGGGCTTACCTGGCCGAGGTACGCCCCAATCAGGCCCATCTGTGCGAGGTTTAGCACCTCGCTGGGCGGAATTAGGTTTCGGTCTGTCGAAGTTCGAGTCACCGTCTCCGGTGCGGGGACGATAACTGCGATCGCGGTCGAAATTCTTGGCCCCATCGGTATAGCGGGGGCGACTGGTGCGATCTCCATCCTGATCGCTGTTACCTGTCCAGCGATCTTCACGATCTCGACTACCTTCGCTGCGGCGAGGGGCATCCCCTCTGCGCTGCGGCTTATCTGAACCTGCAGATCGACTGTCTTGACTGCGACTGGGGCGAACATCACGATCCCCACTTGTCGGTCGATCTCGATTTACCTGGCGTGGGGAAGGTTTACCACCATCGGAACGACGAGGTTTAAATGCCATATATGTACGTTAGCTAAAATTAGGGGGCTGGAGTTGAATTAAATTGGAGCAGGGCGAGTAACTCCGCGAGCCGTTGAGGATTAGTAATGTAAAGATAACCGATTAAAGTCTCAAAACTGGTAGCTTGCTGATAAACTTCGGGATCGAGGCGGCGCGGACGACCATTCGCCGCATTTCGCCCTCGCCGTGACACATCCAATTCACCGGATGTCAGATAGGGTGAAAGTAGTTGCAACTGATGAGATTGTGCTTCGGCTCGCACTTGAGCGACAACTTGCTGATGATAGACATGCGATCGCTTGGGGGGGAGCAAAAATTTACTGCGGACATACAGTTCGTAGACAGCATCCCCCAAGTACGCTAGGGCTGCTGGTGACAGTTGCGGGACTTGGTTGGGGTGGATGGCAGGATTTACCTGTTGCCAGCTTAGTGGTAGCTCTGTTTCACCCACGACGATCGAGTATAGCTAAAATTTTTGATTCACTACGCCGATCTTATCAAGATTTATTCAGAACTGGTACAAATTCATATATTTCGACACTAAGAAATTGAGGGGTGAGTGGGGATCGAGAATCTGTACTCACGATCCCCGATCTCCTATCTCCTCAACACTATGCCGACTCAATTTTTGCCAAAGCTGCATCAACTGATGGTTGCAATGACAAAAATTGCTCCAGTCTGACGAGTTTGACAGTTTGTGTCACCCGTGCGTTGGTGACGATTTGGACTGTGCCCTCGACGCTTTGAGCTTTTTTGACTAGTTGCACGAGCGCACCTAGTCCCGAACTATCGACAAAATCGATTTTGGACAGATCCAAAATCAGATTGCCAGGGCCTTCCTCTACGCATTTATCCATCACTTTTTTAAAAGTCGGCTCGGAAAATGCGTCTAATAAGCCAGTCAACCGGAATAGTTGATAGCGATCTCTAACTTCACGAGTGCCCCGAAGACTCACGGTTAGGGTTAGTGTTTCAGCGATAATAGCCTCCTTAAGGTTTACTAAAATAAACTATTTGTCTATGACTGATCTGGAACAATATTCACAGATTTATGCCAAATTAAGGTCATCTTGTCAAATTTCTAGGTCTAAGCCTTAGCTGCTCGCATCTGCTCGACAAATTTGGCAAATAGATAATCGGCATCGTGGGGACCAGGACTAGCTTCAGGATGGTATTGCACGGAGAAGCAAGGGAGTGTTTTGTGTCTCAATCCGGCGATCGTCCGATCGTTTAAATTGAGATGAGTAATCTCCACATCTGCGCCTAGAGACTCTGCTGTAATTGCAAACCCATGATTTTGGCTAGTGATTTCTACTGTCTGCGTCAATCCGGCTGGTTGATTTAGCCCGCGATGACCGAATTTGAGCTTAAAGGTTTCTGCACCCAGGGATAAACCGAGGATCTGATGACCCATACAAATGCCAAAAATCGGCTTGTGTGTACCCAGTAGCTCTTTTGTGGTTGATATTCCCGCCGTGACGGCAGCAGGGTCTCCAGGACCATTGGAGAGGAAGATCCCATCAGGATTGTGCTGGAGGATCTCGGCGGCTGATGTGTCCGCCGGGACGACAATGACTCGACACCCATAGCTGGCTAAACGACGGAGGATATTCCGTTTGACCCCAAAGTCTAGGGCAACGACGGTAAATGTCTGATTGTCAGTGGCGGTAGATTCGGGCTTGAATTCCCACATTGGTTCGCTAGGTTCAGCCCACTCATAGGTTACTGAAGTCGTCACATTCTTGACCAGGTTTAACCCAGTCATATTGGGTGCCGAACGAACCTGATTGAGTAATTCAACCGGATCGAGGATTTCTGTGGAAATCCCACCATTCATCGCTCCAACCGATCGCAATTTTCGCGTCAGGGCACGAGTGTCAATCCCGTAGATCCCTGGCACTTGATGGTGTTGGAGATATTTGGGTAATGATGCCGTCGATCTCCAGTTACTAGGACGATAGCAGACATTCCGCGCAATTACACCCCGAACATGGGGAGCGGATGATTCCTCATCATCGGGGTTGACACCCGTATTCCCCAGTTCTGGATAGGTAAAGATGACGATTTGACCGCTATAGCTGGGATCGGTGAGTACTTCTTGATAGCCAGTCATTCCAGTATTGAACACGACCTCGCCGATGGTCGTACCCATTGCCCCAAACGACCAACCAGGATAGGTGGTACCATCTGCTAAAACTAGTAGTGCTGGCAAGACCGCAGAAACGGGCATAAAGTTTAGAAGGGGTTATTATGGCGGAGTGATCATACCATAAATTGCATTTGGAATTGCTGTACCTAATTACTTAAGTTTAGGCGATCGCTGATACCATTCGTTCGACTGTTCGTAAACATGAGCGACTTGCAGTAATAGATCCTCACGCAGTACATTACTTAGTAATTGTAAGCCGATGGGCATTCCCTGGTCATCAAAACCGCAGGGAATACTAATCCCTGGCAATCCCGCTAGATTTACCGGAATTGTCATTAAATCGGAGAGGTACATACTCAAGGGATCGGCAGTTTTTTCACCCGCTTTAAATGCTGTTGTCGGTGCAGTTGGGGTAATTAAAATATCTACCTGACTAAACGCCGCTTCAAAGTCTTCCTTAATCAAGGTTCGCACCTTTTGTGCCTTCAGATAGTATGCGTCATAATAACCCGCTGACAGCGCGTAAGTACCCAGCATAATTCGGCGTTTGACTTCCGCGCCAAATCCGGCGGCTCTGGTTTGGGTATACATGGACATCAGATTTTCGGCTTCGGCGCGGAACCCATATTTCACTCCATCATAGCGAGCTAAATTGGCAGAAGCTTCCGAAGGTGCGATCACATAGTAAGTCGGTAAACCATAGCGAAATCGGGGACAGGAAATTTCTTGAATTTCCGCACCGAGCGATCGAAAATGCTCGATCGCTTTTCTGACGGATTCAGCCACTTGGGGATCTAAACCTTCCCCAAAGGTTTCGGTAATAATCCCGATTTTCAATCCCTTGGGTAAATCTGGGGTAAGTAATTGGGAGTATTTGGGAATCTCGACTTTGAGACTAGTTGAGTCCTGGGGGTCGTAACCGGCGATCGCTTCTAATAAGATCGCCGCATCTTCGACTGTCCGGGCAAATGGTCCAATTTGATCCAAGGAGGAGGCATAAGCCACCAAGCCAAATCTTGATACTAATCCATAGGTTGGTTTTAGCCCGACCACGCCACAAAAAGCCGCTGGTTGACGAATCGAACCACCAGTATCGGAACCAAGGGATACAACGCATTCTCCGCCAGCTACAGCCGCTGCTGAACCACCGGAAGATCCCCCTGGGACTCGCTCCAAATCCCAGGGATTGGCAGTCACCTGATAGGCAGAATTTTCGGTGGAACTGCCCATGGCAAATTCATCGAGGTTGGTTTTGCCGAGAGATACCGCACCGAGGTTGTGGAGTTTTTGGGTAACAGTGGATTCGTAGGGTGGCACAAAGCCTTCTAAAATTTTAGAACCACAGGTCGTCGGAATGCCCTTGGTACACAGATTATCTTTCAGGGCGATCGGAATCCCGGCTAATAGTCCAATCTCTTCCCCTGCGGCGATTTTAGCATCTACAGATCGAGCTTGCGCAAGGGCTTGAGTGGGTGTGAGCGCAAGGAAACTCCTAAGTTGGGGTTCTAGCTGATTGACGCGATCGATTGCTTCTGTAGCAATTTCTACTGCCGATCTTTGTTTGCTGACAAGCTGGTTGTGCAACTCGCGAATAGATGCCATGTGGTTAGGTGTAGGGGGTAGAAAGCAGGGGAGAGCGTTGCGCGCTGATCGGCAAAGCCCTATGGTTGAGCGCAACAAGACAGGGGAAAGGAGAATTGGGTTCTAATTTTTTAGACTTAACCTCTATCTCACATCCCACAACTTATCTACCTTAGCAGGTGAGTTAGGGGATAGGGAATAGGGAGTTGCTGGATCACCCGATGTTGTATCACCGGATAGTTCAAATGCCGTGACTTTTGCCGATCACCCAGTGACGACGGAAGGATCGGGCGAGACTACTTTCTTTGAAGGAGAGATAAATTGGTCTGCCGTGGGGACAGGTGCGGGGATTGCGGGTGCGTTGCCAGCGATCGAGTAAATCTTGCATCTCTGGTAGACTCAATTGGGTGCCATTCCGAATTGCACACCGACAAGCTACGGCTACCTGTGCAGCTTGTAAATCACCCCCTTGACTGAGTTCGGTCATCGCCGCAGCCAGATCTTCCCTGATTAGTAAGGGTGCGGGTGCTGTCCGAACCGCCCATAGATCTTCACCAAAGGGATCGACAGTGATGCCAATCGTTTGAAATTGCTCTATTTGCCGCTCTGACAGATGGGAGAGAATCAGTGGTGGTTCCAGAGGTAAAAGTTGCCAAGCAGCGGTTATTTGCTCGTATAACACTCGCTCGTGAGCGATATGTTGTTCGACTAACCACAGTCCATCGCTATGTTCGGCGACGATATAGGTATTGTGAACTTGCCCGATGGCACGGAGTTCGAGTAAACCCAAACCATCGCCGTCATTGAGGGCAGAAATCGATCGGCGGGGGAGATGATATGCGCCCTGCTGTTCGGCGACTGTGAGCAATTTGCCGATCCGACTCGTGTGGCTATCTTCATCAATTTCGGTGAGATCGAGGTTTAATGCTCGATCGAGTGCCATTTTCACCTGTGCTTGCCAGTATTCACTCTGTTGGAGATAAATTTCTACTTTGGCAGGGTGACGATTCCAGTCAATGTAGTGGGGAGGGATGTGTAGATGGAGGAAACAAACTGGATATCGATCACGGGGTAATGTTCGCGCTAATCCGCTGACGATTGCTTGCTCCAATTCTGGTGCCCGGACAACTCTTCCATTGACAGCAACTTTGACCCAATCTAATCGATGTCGATGGCATCTGTCGGGGAGTCCGAGGGTTAGTTGGATTTGGAGGGACTGAGGGGACGGGGGGACGGGGGGACTGGGGGACTGAGGGGACTGGGGGACGGGCTTGCACTGAGCGAAGTCGAAGTGGGGACTGGGGGATGGATCTGGTTCGGTGAGGCTGATTTGGACGTGGTGGAGATCGCCTACCCGTACTTTGGGTAATAATTGGGGGATAATCTGTTGAGCAGTGGGACTAGAGACGATTTGAAACCACGGACGATGATTTTGCTCGATCGTCCAATTAATTTGGGGATGACAAAGAGCCAGATGATAAATAACCATCTGTACTTGGCGTAGTTGAAAATTAAGATTGGGTAGTCCTTCCCGTCTCGCCATCCAGTCACCAAAGAGATTGTCTACATCGATGGCGGTACCAGGTGCGATCGCGCCAAACTGTTGGCTGACAACTTCACCGTGGTGATTGTAGACTAAATGCCAGCCATCGACACTATTACGGGGACGGCTGTATATTTGCAACTCGGCAAGTTGGGCGAGACTATGGAGGGCTTCACCGCGAAATCCCAGACTGGTGATCTGAAATAGGTCATTGCGACCGCTGATTTTACTAGTACTATGGGCTGTAGCAGCTTGTTGCAAATCTGCCAAATCGATGCCCATACCATTGTCCGCCACTCGTACTCGCCATCGATCGGGAAATAACGACACCGTAATTCTGGTTGCCCCAGCATCGATCGCATTTTCGCACAATTCCCGCACGACAGCAGCCAAAGAGTCAATGACTTCCCCAGCGGCAATCAGATGAATTACATCGTTCGGTAGAGTATGGATCGACATGTGACTTCGGCAAGAAGTCCGGCAATAGAGTAGAGACGCTTCTCTACTCCCTACTCCCTACCCTGTACTCCCTAAATTTTTATACAGCATAGGCATGTTGCATTGCCCAGACAATGAGGATGACGATTCCACCAAGGACGACTGCTGAGGAGATCGCGATCGCGATTGGGCTATCGGCTCCTTTAAATTTCATGATGCCACGATCGAGATCTGACATAGTTTTTTTGTAGTGAAAATAGTTTCTCTATACTAGTATAACAGCGACCATTAAAGTGCGCCAGCAGCAGTTCGATCGAGAATCCCGCCAGATAGATGACTGGTAATATTAAGTGCTTGAATCACTGGCTGTCCTTCAATCCCATCAGGATAATCGATGACTGTTACAGCACCATTACCTTGCTTAATTTTCCAGAAATCGGCTAGCCGAAGTCCGAGTAAATGACACAGTAACACTTTATTGGTCGCATCATGGGCAACAACGATACCTGTTTGGGTTCGATTGCCGACTTGCTGTAACACCTGCTGCCATGCTGCCGTCGCCCGCCGCGACACATCTTTGAGATTCTCGCCATCAGGCATTTGTACCTGTTCTGGCCGATCTCGCCACCGTTCCAATTCCCCTGGATATTCAGCCTCGATTTCGGCTTCAAACTTGCCTTCCCATAATCCATGACTGATTTCGCGCAAGTCCGCATTTTCCCACAACGGGATATCAGGGTGAGACTGAAGAATAATTTGGGCTGTTTCTTTCGGACGTTGCATTGTACTAGTGAACGCAAAGTCAATGGAGGCAGTTTTTAAAAATTCAGCGGCTAGACTGGCTTGATGTCGTCCATTATCATTGAGCGGCACATCAATTTGACCCTGAAATTTACCATCCCGATTCCAGTTGGTTTCTCCATGCCGCACCAGTAAAAATCTTGGCCCTTGATGATTGGGGCGAAGGGTGGGAAGATTTTCACCGAGGTGACTGGTTTGATTGAGAGATTCTAACTGAACACTATCTCCCCAACCACCACTGAAATTGAGCACGGTGACACCACAATTTGACTGTTGAACACTGTGATAGCGATGAGCCGGAATGCCTAAGGCGGTACTAATCAAGGCCCGATTAATGCCATTGTGAGCGACGATTAAAATAGTTTTACCTTTATGTTGGGGCAGGATGCCTTGCCAAAAGGTGGTGGCTTGAGCGTATAAATCCAGAATTGGGAAGAACTCCTGTTGGCTGCCGTCAGGTTGAGGGCGCAACATCGTCAATTCGTGGGGACGTTCTTTCCAGACTCGATACTCATCTGCATATTTTTCCCGAACTTCAGAGTTGAAAAGATTTTCCCACAAGGGTAAATCGATTTCTACTAATCGATTGTCTGTCTGTACATTCACTTCTTGCTCCAGACAGTCTATCACCCTTGCGGCTGTTTGCTGTGCGCGTTGGAGGGGACTACAGTACACTGCGGCAAATTGTAAGCCTTGAAATGCTATCCCAGTTGTTTGGGCATCTTGTTGACCTTTCTCCGTCAAGACCGACAAGTCACTGCGCCCTTGGATGCGCCCTTGACTGTTATAACTACTTTGTCCGTGCCTTAAAATAATAACTCGCGTACTCAAAGCTTTATCCTCCACTAGCTGCACTATTTTATCAGGGGATGGGATTAGGGGATAGAGGGGGACGAGGAGGCGAGGGGACGAGGAGGCAAGGGGACGAGGGGACGAGGGGACTGGGGACTGGGGACTGGGGACTGGGTGACGGCGAATTAATAATAATTAATTTTCAATTATTTAGTTACTAATTCCTTTTCTCATTTTCCTCTAGGCTTTAATTGTGCTGAGATATAGATCGACTGTTTCGACTCCACTACCGCTAAATTTAATCCGTCCACGTTCGAGCCAAATTGCTTTTTGACAAGAGTTGCGAATAAAATCGAGATCGTGGGAGACAACTAAAACAGTCGTATCTCCAGTTAAAAAATCATCAATTCGATGTTGGCATTTGTTTCTAAAACTACGATCGCCAACTGAGAGAACTTCATCGAGAATTAAGATATCTGGCTGAACATCAGTTGCGATCGCAAAACCCAGTCGAGCGATCATCCCAGATGATAAGCCTTTGACGGGAACTAGTTCATAATCGCCTAATTCCGCAAAATCTAAAATCTTTGCCATCCGCGATCGCATCTCTTGACGAGAAAATCCCAATAAAATTCCATACATCAAAATGTTATCGCGTACTGAAATATTCGGGTCGAATCCTGCCCCTAATTCAATCAGTGGAGCAATATTTCCCCGTACTCGAATTTTACCAACCGTGGGTTCGAGAATCCCTGAAATTAATTTAAGCAAGGTTGATTTGCCAGCCCCATTAGCTCCAACAATCCCAATCTTCTCACCAGAATTAACGATCAAATCTAGGTTATCTATCACTAATTTCTTAGCAGGCAAGCGATACTTTCCAGAAATAACTGAAAGAAAAGTCTGTTTAATATCATAGGAAAATTCTTCCTGAGTACGCCGCCATAAAGATACACGATCAAACCGAATAACTTCCATGTAACTAATAATTTGAATAAACTAGTATCCGATCGATTAAGGTGTGTACTCGGATAATATCACAGTTGTCCGGTCAATAAATTAGAGCATATCCATAAATTTTGGACGTAGCCAATTGAAACAAATTAACCCGATCACTAAAATAATTATGCCACTTAACCACGATCTCAAAATCAAAACTGGATCGGGTAAGTCGCCAGACAGGACAATTTGTCTTAAGCTCTCAATGACTGGATAGAGCGGATTTAGTTCCAAGAATGGGCGAATTTTGGGATCGACAATCGCTGCTGGATAAAAAACTGGACTACTTAACATTATCCCAAACTGGATTAATTCATAGAAAAATGGTAAGTCTCGGAAAAAAACATACAGAGAACTAACTAAAAATCCAACTCCGGCTGAGATTGCGACTAATGCTAGTAAAGGTGCGAGAATGAATAAGACATTGATCGAACTCGACAATGGATGATCGGATAGTAAGAGTGTAACTATTGCTAGTAATGGAAACATCCCGATCGATAGTTGAAACGTGTTCGCTACAATTGTCGAAACCGGGAAAACACTGACCGGCAGCTTAATTTTATTTAACAATAAACCATTCGCCACAATACTAGGTAAAGCCTGAGCCGTCGAACCATTATAAAAATGGATTACTGCTAGACCTGTAAAAGCAGCCAGTGTATATTCAGACAGAGAATCATGATAATATTTTTTAAAAACTCCACCGAAAATAGCGGTGTACAATCCCGTCATAATTAGAGGATTAAATAATGACCAGTACACACCTAAAAAAGAACCTCGATACCTAACCTTAAGTTCGCGTTCAGCTAGCACAAAGAGTAATTCCCAGTAGCGGGAGGCACTCGATAGCTGAGAGTTAGTGGAGTTAGTTTTAACAGATATAGCCATACAGGAGCAATTGCATACACCCAAACAGTGAGCTATATTATGGTACAAGGTTTATGGGCAAAAATTTTAAACGATCTAAACTGCCGTCGCAAATACATCTTGAATTCCAACCTCACAACCTCAACTCACTTGCTAGCACAATTCCCCTAGTCCTTCAATGGAACTCAAACTGGTCAATTAAGCACTAACTTCGGTAACGAAGAGTCATACATTGCTCGAAAACAATCTAAACCACACTAAACTAGTAGCTAGGGACTGACAAAATCCATAGGCTGTAACAATGAGTATTATTTATCATGGGACGATGCTCAGTCAGCTTGATGAGTTGGCTACTCCCCACCACTATTATTACTCCAGCAACTAACTCCCGCCTGAGTCGTCAGCTTCGCAAATGTCTAATTTTACTTCAATTATCCGGGGCAATTACCCACTGAAGACCTTTCAGACTTTACGAGATTTGTGGCAACAAATGATGGTCGTCATTGGGGAAAATGTGCAGTTAATTACCGAAGCAGACTTACATGTTGAGCCAATCGCCACCAACGGGGTTGAGTTAACAAGTCTACCCCTGTTTTCGGCAATCTTTTCCGAGCGATTCAATGCCTTACTGATTGGCAGAATAGTTAATCAGGCTAGCTTGCCACAACTGGAAAATCGCCCCAACAGTACCTACGAAATCGAAATTACCTTCGCACCATCAGTTATTCATCAGTTTCTCCAACCGCTGTTGGTTTATTTGCCGGCGACAATCCAGCCATCAATCCCTGAAAACGGGCAAGTAAATGATAGCTCTGTCCAAAGCTATTTTACTCAGTTGTTACTAGCCGGGATTTGCCAAGATCAAAATTCTGATTCAGCTACCAATCGATGCAGTGATGCAGAAATTTTGTTGCAGCAGCAAGTAGATCAAGCACGTATCCTGAATGATATCAGCACCCAAATTCATCAAAATCTTGACTTAAACGTAATTCTCCAAACAGCAATTCGGCAAGTACAGGTGTTCTTGAGCGTGGATAGGTTGCTGATTTATCAATTGGAGTTCGAGCAGATTGAGGGCAAAGTTAGTGGGAAGTGTTTTGATGATTATACTGGCAAAGGGATTGTTGGTTATGAAGTGACCGATAAGCTTGGTCTTAGCTCAGTATTGAATCTGACTGAAACACAAGACTGTTTTTTCGATCGAGAATTGTGGGACAAGTATCAAAGTGGGATCGCCAAGGCGATCGATCGGATCGATGTAGAATATGCAGATAACCAGTGTATGCTGAATTTGATGCGTCGATGTCAGGTTCAGTCTCAAGCAATTGTCCCAATTGTCATTCAGGATCGACTGTGGGGTTTATTAATCGCTCACCAATGTCTGGAGCCTCGCCAGTGGCAAGTTCGCGAAATTCAATTTTTACAGCAAGTCACCGAACAGTTCACCTTTGCCATTCATCAATCTGAACTGTACAGGGCTAGTCAATGGCATACTCAGCATCTAGAACAGCGCGTTAACGAACGGACGCAAGAACTGCGAGATGCGGTGATTGTTGCCCAAACCGCCAATCAGTCAAAAACTGAGTTTCTCGCGCTCCTGAGCCACGAATTACGTACGCCCCTAACCAGTATTCTTGGCTTATCTGCCACACTGCTGCGGCTACCTTCGCTCAATCTCACAGATCGACAGCAGAATTACCTTCAGACCATTCATAATAGTGGGGAGCATTTATCTGAATTAATTGATGATATTCTCGATTTTTATAAACTTGAAGTTGGGAAAACATTTCTAAAAATCAGTGAATTTTCACTCTCAAAACTAGTTAAACAAGTAGTAGAAATAGTTCGATCAAAAGCAGAGATGGGGAAAATAGATCTCCAATTTCAAATCATCAATGCTGGTAATGATGTGAGTCATATTAGCGGTCGAGATTTACGGTTTCGTGGAGATACAAAACGGATTCGTCAAGTTCTTTTAAATATCTTAATTAATGCAATTAAATTTACACCAGAATACGGTACTGTAATGGTCAGAGTCTGGCTGGAAGATATTTATGCAATTTTTGAAGTTGAAGATAGTGGTATTGGCATCGATGCGGAACAAATTCCGCGTCTATTTAAAAAGTTCCATCAACTCAATCCCAACTACGATCGTGACTATGCAGGAATGGGATTGGGTTTAGCAATTACACAACAATTAGTCGAACTACATGGCGGCAGAATTGATGTTGACTCAGTTTTGGGTTCTGGCTCAACTTTTACCGTTCGGATAGCTTCCCAGCCATTACAGGTAACCGAACGGAATGATTGGGATGAACTCGATCGCAAATTAGTTTTTCAAGATCCCGAACTCAACCCAATTCCTAGACGAATTATTTTAATTCAACATGATGAAAATTTAGCTAATTTTCTGTGTGATGTTCTCACTGCTGCTAGATATCAAGTCACATGGCTGTTATCTGCTGATTCATCATTTCGCCAAATTTCAATGTTTAAGTCAGACCTCCTAATTGTCGATCTAAGTTGTGGAGAACAAACAGTAGATCGACTAATTCAAAGTATTCGTAAATCGACAACACTAGCCGATATTAAGATTATTGCGATCGCCAATCAAGAAGATATCTTTAGTCCTACCGTGAAAAAATTTGTAGATGATTACGTCTGGAAAAAAGTTAATCCCGAACAGTTACTTCGGAAAATTACTAAATTACTCAGTTAGGAGATAATTTAAATAATTGACACCGGAGTTAATTTTTCATCTTGTGAAATCTTCTAGACAATGCTAGCAAAGTTGATATCTTTTTGGCTGGAGGACAATATTGCCAAATTATGTACAAGATTGGCAGCATAAATAAATGAGACTTAGGATGAAAAAATATATACTTCAAACCAGCCAAATTTTTAGCGGGTATCTGCTTTTGATCGTTACTAAAATCATTTTGTAAAACGATTTGTGGCGCAATCCAAGCATCAATATTGGCAACTTGTTTAGCGCGCACAATCAATTCAGAGTCAGCATGATAGTGGGGACAAAATGTGGTATTGTATAAACCGATTTGCTCAAATACCGATCGATTTATCAGGACACCATTACCTGGTAAAGCATCAACATGAATTAACTCTTGGGCTAAAATTTCACTAGGAATTTCAGCTAAATCTAGATCGTTATAAGCAATTTTTAAAAATCGATCTGTACCCCAGTCAGAATAAGTACCTAATGACCACACCTGATTATTTGGTGTGAGATAATCAATGCGATTTCCCAAAATAGATAGCTGATATTTTTGGGCTAAATCGACCATATTTTTGATATGATCGGGCTGAATAACAGCATCATCATTAATTGTCAGAATAAAATCAATTTGACGATCGAGTGCTAGTTTCACGCCAGCATTAGTTGCCCCAGCCCAAAAATTGCGATCGCTTACCTGAACTAAACTAACTTCAGGAAATTTTTCTGTGACTAAATCTGGCGTGCCATCGATCGACCCAGAATCGACGACAATAATCTGTAAATTAGGACATGTTTGCTGGCGAATTAATTCCAGAAATCTCAATAATTTAGCTTGTCGGTTAAATGTCGGAATTATTGCGGCAATACTCGGCATGTCAGGGGGACGGGGGACTGGGGGACTGTCAACTGCCTGCCCTGAGCTTATCGTAAGCGCAAAGCGCAGGCTGCGCTTTGCGCTTACGATAAGCTCTGCGTTGGCGGTAGCCTGACGGAGGCACAGCGTCTCGAAGAGAAGAGAAGAGAAGGGTCAACTGTCAACTGTTCCTTTACCGTTTACCGTTTACCCTAATTGTCTGGAGCAATCGATGCCAATATAGTTTACGTTTTAATCTGGAGCAGAGATCGAGATTGAACTTACTTGATTGAACAAACATATCGGCATCACGATCGCGGATAATTTCAGGTGGGTGTTGTAAGGGAAATTCGATCGAGCCTAATGGTAAATTAGCAAATTGATTTTCGCGGACTGTATGAGTACCATCAATATTGAATCCGATATTTGAAACTAAATCTACTTGAGGGAGGATAGATAAACTGTCCGATAGCCAGCAAGCAAACGTCCATTGATAGTCCCAAATATGTAACTTATCACCTCGATAGACCTCGTCAAAAATTTGTCGCCAGTAACTTACAGCAGCGGGAGTATCAAGTAAACAATCAAGCCAATCAGTAGTCTGCAATTCCGGCCATTTATGCAGATCGTAATCAAAGTGCTGCCAAGCTCTGCGCCATGTTGCCCAACCCCAGTGGTGAGTATAACGAGAATAAAAATAACTATACTCACCCCGTTGCTGTCCAAATTGGAAATTATTACCAGAAATGTGTCCGATGCGCGGATTGTCCTGATAACGAGCTAATAGCTCTGTGCAATAGGGGAAAAAGGTCGGATCGGGCAAACAGTCATCTTCCAGGATAATCGCAGTCTCCACCTGTTGGAAAACCCATTCTAGACCACTAGCTGGACGCAATCCACATCCCAAATTTTGTTCCGCATAGTTTTTAAATACCTGACAATCCCAATCAACCCGATCGATAATTGCCCGAGTTGCGGCACATTTAGCGATATCCTCAGGACGATCTCGCCGTGGAGCATCAGCAATTACAAATAATTGTTGAGGGCGTGCCGCTCTAATTGCCTCGAACACTCGGCTGGTAGCTATGGGACGATTGAAGATAATAAAAGCAACTGGAGTAGAACAGGGAGAATAGTCGATCGCCATTAGGTGTCTTGAGGATAGAAACTAGAACAGCATTGTTACACACGTGTCGTCGCTAAATTCGCTCTAAATATTATGACGATCGGTTGCTAACCCTGTGCTGATGTCACAATGGGGAATTAAGCTGGGAAAATCCGTAATCGCCGATTAGGTTCCTCGCCAAAACTTGCCGATTTGAGATGATAATGTTCGATCAACTCATGTTGCATCTTGCGGACACTACTCGATCGAGGTAATAATTCGACGGGTTGACTTTTTGGAATTACAATTTGCTCCACAGCAAGTCTGGCTTCCTCTAGTGCTTCGACCTCATCCTCACTACCATGCTGGGTAAACAACCGGAAATCGGCTTCTTCTGGTATACCAGGGTCGTCCATATGCAACATTCGCCGCAGTGTTCGGGTAATTTGGGGAATCGTGCCGGATTTAACGCTGTAAATCGGTACTTGGCGCACCTTACTAATCTGGCGTAATTTAGCGTGATTCTTGATATGCGTCCGCAGTGCTAACACCGCATCAGCATTACCCATATCCTTAGTCAAGATCACTGGGAGATTCAACACTTCAATGACTTGCTCTAATTGTTCCCGCCCAATTCCGTAGGGATAGACATGGAGTGGTAACTCTTCGCCATGACCAGCAGTAGTTGCCCCCGCGTACATCATCGCCTCATCGCTATCCCAGTTTTGATCTAGCAGTTGAGAGAAGCCCAGATCTGCCTCTAATGTCGCTTGTGAGGCGTTGGTTGCCAAAGTCGGTACTGGCTCCATTCTGCCACTTGATCGCCAGCCACGGGTCGTTTGCGGGGTATTTGGCGGCGGTAATAAACCATTCTTGCCCATATCAGGCAGTTCGCGAGTAATCGTGACTTTACCCTCATTATTAACCGTCCGCACTTGGGGTGTCGGTTGGCGACCGCGCAATAGGGTATCGACCATATCGGCAACATCATCATGCACTACCCAGCGGTGGCGTTCCTGCATTTCGACGGCGATTTCAAAGGTGGGTGGAGCTTTGCGTTCGAGGACAGTTTTTTGGGAGGCGCGACGACGAGCTTCATCATCGCCGAGGGTGACGGCTTGAATGCCGCCGATGAGGTCGGAGAGGGTGGGATTTTTGAGCAGGTTTTCGAGGCGATTACCGTGGGCGGTACCGACTAATTGTACTCCCCGTTCGGCGATCGTCCGCGCGGCGATCGCTTCTAATTCTGTCCCAATCTCGTCGATGACGATGACTTCGGGCATGTGGTTTTCGACTGCTTCGATCATTACTTGATGCTGCAATTCGGGGCGGGCGACTTGCATCCGCCGCGCTTTACCGATGGCGGGATGGGGAATATCACCATCCCCAGCAATCTCATTACTGGTGTCGATAATTACGACCCGTTTGTGGAGTTCGTCGGCGAGAACTCGGGCAATTTCCCTGAGTGCGGTGGTTTTGCCCACGCCGGGACGACCGAGCATCAGAATCGATTTTCCTGTTTCTACCAAGTCGCGAATCATGTTAATCGTGCCATAAACTGCCCGACCGACGCGACAGGTTAAACCGACGATTTCACCTGTGCGATTCCGCATACAGCTAATCCGGTGCAGGGTGCGTTCGATGCCGGCTCGATTGTCACCGCTAAAGGTGCCGACTCGATCGGTACAATACTGAAGTTCGGCTTTGTTAATCGGTATTTGACTGAGATATTCTGCGCCATCGGGAAATCTTGCTTCTGGATAACGTCCCAAGTCCATGACGACTTCAATCAGTGTACTGAGTTTGGGATGTTGTTCTAGGGTTGTCCGAATTGATTCCGGTAACACTGCCAATAATTGGCTGAGGTCATCGGTGATTTGCATTCTACCTAAACTTAAATTTTCGTCCATTAGGGCTGGTTGTGGTGAATTGAGATATTGAGAATTAGGGGAAAGTGGAAAGTGGAAAGTGGAAAGTGAATCCGCTGTCCCTAGTCCCCTAGTCTCCCAGTCCCCCAGTCCCCCAGATTAATAACTGGATGCAAAAGTGGGTTGTTTCAATTGTTTGACTAGTTCTCGCGCTAGAGTGACGGCTGCGGTGAGGAGTTCGGGGTGGGCTTCGAGTTTGTTCGGATGAGTTGGCTGAGTGTCTAATCGATCGAGAATCGAGGACAATCGGACGCGAGCATAGCTGCCATAGGCGACACCGTTGATGTATTGGTGATTGGTGGGGGTAGGTAAAAGTCCTAATTCTTGTAATTTGGGTACGGTGTAATGGTTCGTGCCGCCAGCTAGTTGGATGTAGCCAGGTAGTCCAGCTTTTAGTACCTTTTCACCTAATTTAATGGCTGCATGAGTTGTCCCCGCACCGATATCTCCACTCATCGGTCTCCCATCGGTTTGCCACAATAAGCTAAATGGTAATGGTTGGGGGTGATAAGTGGCGACTAAGGTGTTGAATAGCGATCGCAGGTAGGGAATTAATTCTGGATCGTCGGGACAACTAATCGCGAGCAGTTTGAGGTGATGGGCGACGGGTGCTAGTTTTCGCCACAATCGTTGGAAATCAGCTAGATGTCCTGGTTGGGTGTGAATTTCGATCGCGTCGATATTACCTGCCATTAGATCGGGAATGATGCTCTCTGGTGTTGCCGTTCGATCGCGGGTGGTAATTAAGCCTAATGGACAAATTGGTAGGCATCGACCGCAACCATAGCAACGATTATCGATGATTCCTGTCTGGCTGGGGGTAAATTCGATCGCATCAGCCGGACAAATCCCTACGCATGGGCGCGGACAATCTGCTGGGCACTGGGCCGGATCGAATTCGGCTTTGCGAAAATGGGGGTCGGTACCATCATTTAAACTCACCGTCAGCCAGGGCAAATTCGCGATCGCATTGCCTCGATCTTGATTTGCCTGGGCTAATTTATGGGCAATATTTACCCCGTCTCTGGCTGCCGCGATTACTGCTAAATCGGCAGCTACATCAATACAATCGGCTCCAGCTAATGTATAGGCGATCGCCAGATTACGGATGGCAGGTAAATGCCCAAAGCTAGCACCACAGATGAGTTTAAACCATGTCCCCCTAGCTAATGAATCTAAAGGTTGGGGATATAACACTTACACTTTGGTTAATTTTTTTTGCACCATTACAAGGTGGAAATATCTTATCTGAACTGATTAAAAATTTTCATGGCGATCGCTCTACTTAGCTGAAGTTCTTAAAATCCCAATCTCTGAATTATATCGGTATTTACGGATTAGGGCTAGGGTCGATCGCTCGATCGATTTGGCGTTCTAAGTCTGCTATAGTAGTTGAGTTATCTAGATTAACATCTGCTAGGGCTGCTTTTTCGCTTAAAAGCATTTGACTGTCAATCCGGGTTTGAGCAGCAGTTTCCGTCAAAGTATCACGTTCGACAATTCGGCGGAGTTGGGTCGCTCGATCGCAACTAACCACCCAAATTTCTGTCACTAAGTCAGTCATCTGTGCCTCAAATAACAATGGAATCGCTAGGACTGCGGTACCATTGACATCGAAATGCCGAATTTCAGTCTCAAAACAACTACGGACATAAGGATGAATTTGCCCTTCTAACCACTGACGCTCATCCGGTTTCCCAAAGATAATTGCACCCAAATGGCGACGATCGAGTGTCCCGTCTGGTTGTAAAATGTCCATACCATAGCGTTGACTGATTTCCTGCAAGATTGGGGAGCCAAGAGCTACAGCTGATCGAGCATAGAGATCCGCGTCCCAAATTGGCAACTTGTAACGTGTCTGCAAATAATTAGTGACGGTACTTTTCCCGGTACCGATTCCCCCTGTAATTCCAATTAGCCGCATATTTACTAGAGCGATGAATTTTATGCTTGATCGAAATGTCTGGGAACTGGTTCAACTATTTAATCGCCACCGCAACCCGATAATTTTGCCCCGTAAGTATGCAAATCTACGTAAAAATTCATTCACATTTTTTCGGGGCACTTCTCATCTATTCTATCACGATCTAGCAGCAACGCCGATTCGTCATTTAGCTCCATTTGTCTGGATTTGTGGAGACTTGCATCTAGAAAATTTTGGCACATACAAGGGTGACGATCGCCAAATATATTTTGGCATTAATGATTTTGATGAAGGCGCACTCGCTCGATCTACCTGGGACTTAACCCGATTAGTCACAAGCATTTTTGTTGCGGCTGATAGTTTAGAGATTTCTCCAGCAGATGCCCAAATCTTAGCAAAAGCTTATCTGGCTAGTTATGCAACTGCGCTGAAGACAGGTCAAATTAGGTCAATTGTCGCTGATAATGCGCATGGGATTGTGGAGAATTTACTAGTCAATCTCCAGCAGCGCAATCGCCTAAATTTATTAGAAGAACGCACCGAATTAATTAATGAGTGTCGGCACCTAAAATTTGATGATCAAAAAATATTAAAAATTAATCAACAGAGCTATGATCGAGTTAAGCAAACAATCGATAAATGGGCGCAAACTCGACCAGATTCGGATTTTTTTGAAATCTTAGATATTGGATTTAGAGTAGCCGGAACAGGTAGTTTAGGACTCGATCGCTATTTAATCTTAGTAGTCGGCAAAGGTTCACCCGATCGGAATTATCTACTAGACTTTAAACAACAACCAACATCCACACTTCAAGCATATCTTACCAAAGTGCAACCGCAATGGTCGAACCAAGCAACCAGAGTGATGAAAATTCAACAACTAGTTCAATCAGCACCACCAGCTTTAGCCGCAGCAATCGACATGAATGGGAGTAGCTATTTCTTACGCGAACTCCAACCAACTCAGGATAAGATTACCTTAAAACCTGGTAAATTTACCTGCATACAGTTAGAGCGACTGATCGATATCATGGCACAAGTCACGGCTTCTGCCCATCTACATGGGAGTGGCAAATCCGGTGCGGCGATCGCTGATGACTTGATGGCTTTTGGTGATAATCTAAATTGGCAACCAGAAATACTAACTTATGGGCAGAAATACGCCCAACAAGTCCAGCGAGACTATCAAAATTTTTGCAAGCATAGCTCTCAGCCGTAGTTGCCAATTAGATTTATACTATAATCGCGAAGAAGTTGCGGTTGAGTCCTGCGGCGGTAGTAGTGTCAAAATCTTATAAGGACGTTTGCCCCAATAAGTACCGCTAGCATAGCTAGTCTCTTTGACTCCAGTACTAGATTGAGAGCCGATAAATTTCTTACCTCTTATATCAGTAATAATACCGACATGATCCGATGCGCCACCCACCCCAGGAAAGACAATCAGATCGCCAACATGGGGTGATGAGGTAATGGAAAAATTGGGATCTTTTAAATATTCAGCCGCCATCCGGTAGCTATGACCCTCAAACACATGGTTGTAAACCGCAAAGACAAAATGGGAACAGTCAATGCCATTTTTATCCTTACCGCCATAACGATAGCGCGTTCCTTCCCACTGTTTAGCTCGATCTACAACAGTCCTGAGATCCTGTGGAGTTAAGTCATTATCCTCTGGTGCCGCAGTTCCAGGTAGAGCAGCACAATTGATCAATAAGGCACAAACCAGAATTTTTTGGTACATAAGTAACTCTTTCAATAGCACGCTGGAATTAATGTGAGCAAGTACTAGAAAACGTGTAGACCAGATCTCAAATCGAGACGAGGTATTCTCATCGGCAGTTTCATCGGCCGATCCAGGTACATTGTATAAAATTTACCCACAGTTACAGTTAAATTACCCAAAAATAGCGATCGACTATCACAAATTTAGAGGGTAGAGGGTAGGGAGTAGGACGGAGAGAGTAGAAATTAGTTTTACGACCTAAAGATAAAGAGTAGCGACGCTGCTCTGTCCTCTACTCTCTACCCTCTATCCTCTATCCCCTATAATTAGTGAGGCGAGTGCGAATCAAAACTATGGTAGAAAATCCACCCCAACCGATTAAAATTGCGATCGTTGGCGATGTCCACGATCAATGGGAAGCTGATGACGAAATCGCCCTCAAACATTTGGGTGTTGATTTAGTCCTATTCGTGGGCGACTTTGGCAATGAAGCAGTCGAATTAGTCAGCCGGATTGCCGCCGTAGATCTACCCAAAGCCGCTATCTTTGGCAATCATGATGCCTGGTATACTGCCAGCGATTGGGGGCGCAGCAAACGCCCTTATGATTCACTTGTTGAAGACCGTGTGCAGCAGCAAATCGATCTCTTGGGCGTGAGTTGTGTCGGTTATGGCAAGTTAGATTTACCCCAATTTAATCTGTCAATTATTGGTAGTCGTCCGTTTAGTTGGGGTGGTTCCCAGTGGAAATACAGCGACTTTTATGAGGAACGGTATGGGATTAATAGTTTTGCTGCATCCACTCAGCGAATTGTGGAGATGGGTCAAAGTGCTACTGGCGATCATTTAATTGCGATCGGGCATAATGGACCAACGGGACTAGGTGAAGAGCCAGAATCAATCTGTGGGAAGGATTGGGGCGAACCGTTGGGGGGTGACTATGGCGACCCCGATTTTGAGGCGGCGATTTCGATCCTCCAATCTCAGGGTAAATCAATTCCCCTCGTCACTTTCGGTCACATGCACCACAAACTCAGGCATACCAAAGAACGCCTCCGTCAACCGATTGTCGTTCGCCCGAATGGAACAGTTTACCTCAATGCCGCTCGTTGTCCGCGCATTCTCTCGACGATCGAACGGACTGTGCGTAATTTTTCTGTAGTAACGCTGGCGGATGGTCTAGTGACCAAGGCTGGTTTAGTCTGGATGACGGAAGATCATCAAGTTGGATTGGAGGAAGTGTATTGGAGTCAAGTTGGTTGCGGAGATCGCTAGGTGTCAGAAATCGATCAAAATTGGATCTCCAATCCTATTGATATTTTTGTGTAGCCTTGAGCATGTGATAGGTAATTAACAACTGTGTCAGAGCCAGCGGGTAACTTTGGAGCGATTCCCCAGTGGTGCCCGTAATTTTACCTAAATTGGGGTTGATATCTCGATCGCAAAAACTATGTAATTCAGGCAAATCCGCACAAATCATGCGACCGAGAACTCTGACAGCATCGCCATTAGCATGGGAGTCAATTTCTAGGACATCAACTGGCTTACCCATATCTCGATCGAGTGTTAACCTAATGGTTGGTTGCTTTGCGGCGATCTGTTCAGCTAAAATCTGGCTGAGATCTGGATGTGCAATTGTCGGTCTTAGTACCAACTTAACATTGAGATGGTCGGTGCTGGCGGTTGACTCATCACTGGGTGGATAGAAACAAACAGTTAAATCTGCCCACTGTCGTTGCGGACGAATAAACTGTGCTGAATCTGGTTCGCGTTTTTGGAGTTCTGCCAGGACTTGTGCTTCTGTATAGCCACGTTTGAGCGTATCGCGCTTAATTTTCCATCCATGTCGGAGTGATTCTTGTGGAGCTAAATACACTTTGACATCATAGCAATCGCGGAGTGCTGGTGTTGAGTAACCGAGTAATCCTTCAACAATGATAAATTTATTGGGCTTGATATACTGGGGCGGATCGAATGTGCCCGTATGATGGTTGTAAATCGGCTTGAGGATTGGTTGTCCGTTGCGAAGTAGTATTAAATGCTGCTGCATGATATCGAGATAATTACAGTCAGGATGTAACGCTGTAATACCCAATTCCGCCCGTTGAGTGCGATCGTAACGGTGATAATCATCCGTCCCAATTACGGTAATATTTTCGGTGCCGAGAATTTGGGCAACGCCGCTAGTTAGGGTCGTTTTACCAGCACCACTATCGCCCACGATGCCGAGAATGATTGGACGATGGCTCATTGATTCGATCCTCAGTAACAACTGTTGAGATAATTTCATAGATTGTCGCAAATAAACACCCTTAATGTCAGATCGATCTGCTACTACCGGATCTGACTCGATCGTGTTAAGATAGATTGCCTACATCTGGAGAGGTGGCAGAGTGGTCGATTGCGTCCGACTTGAAATCGGATGAGGCGCAAGCTTCCGTGAGTTCGAATCTCACCCTCTCCGTTCTTCAATATTACATTTGCATTACTCTGTGTAACATTTTGACGATCATCTGGTTTTCGATCGCTTAACCCTTGATTTTCAAGACAGTCACTACATCTACTTGAAAGACGGGGTTTTCCCCAATTTCCTGATAACCTGATAATCTTAGATCGATCGCTAATCAGGCTTTCAGACATCCAACACTCTTCTGGTAAACTAGAGTTTCTAACCGATTTGCCGATCGAGCAGTGTTGGGTAGACAGTTGGGTATAGCTTTCGCGGATAGTCAGGCTCTGTTGCTCTCGCGATCGCCAGTTGATGACATATTGCTCAGATGATTAATTTACATCTATTCTTAGGGGTTGTGCGGTGACTCTCGACGAACGAATAGTTACTTCCACCAGTAAGGTGCCACCGCAGGATTTGGCATGGCGGTTTTGGTTTACGTTGCCTATTTACCCCTATGGTCAACGGCGGACGATTCGGACAGAAGTAGTACCGGACACAATTTGGACATTCGATCAGGTTCAGGGCATTTTCTATGTAGTAGTGCCGATTCGGATGACGGTAGTCAAACTATTCGGCGGCGGTTTACTCATCTATGCACCAGTTGCCCCGACTTCCGAATGTCTGCGCCTAGTCAATGAATTAGAGGTAGTGCATGGTGAGGTTAAATATATCATCCTGCCGACGATTTCAGGATTAGAACATAAGGTATTTGTCGGCCCATTTGCCCGCCGTTTTCCCCAGGCGCAGGTATGGGTGGCACCGGATCAGTGGAGTTTTCCAGTCAATCTCCCGCTGAGTTGGCTGGGATTCCCCTCCCGCCGGACTTATACTTTACCAAAAGATAGTGATCAAACCCCGTTTGGGTTAGAGTTTGACTATGCAATCATGGATACGATCGATCTCGGCCCGGGCAAGTTTGCCGAAGTCGCCTTTTTCCACCGTCGTTCGCGGACTCTCTTAGTCACTGATGCAGTAATTTCGATCCCGAACACACCCCCGCAAATCGTCGCCACAGAACCCTATCCATTACTATTCCACGCCAAAGATCGATCGAGTGACGCGACCGTCGATACCCCCACCAACCGAATCGTCGGCTGGCAAAGAATCTGTTTATTTGCCCTCTATTTTCGCCCTAGCGTGCTAGAAATCAGTAAATGGTCTCAGACGATCCGTGAGTCATTTACGCTCGCCGAACGGTCAAAACAGAGCTACTTCGGACTCTACCCCTTTTGCTGGCAACCAGGCTGGGAACGGGCATTTACCAGCCTACGGTCTGATGGTCGATTACTCGTTGCGCCCATTCTCCAGACATTGATTCTCAACCGCTCGACTCAATCCGCCCTCGCTTGGATCGAGCGGGTTTGTCAGTGGGATTTTCAGACGATTATCCCCTGTCACTTCGATGCCCCCATCACCGCCAACCCGCAACAGTTTCGCCAAGCTTTCGCTTTTATCGAACAGCATTCGAGTTCCCATCCAGCCGATTTTCAACTCCTCCAGAAGATCGATCAACGATTGATCCAGTGGAGAATTATTAAACCGGGACAGGAATCGTCGATTAGCTAGGAAATTGACGATTTTCACCTTCTGGTTTTCAACATTCTTTGAGACGATCGATCCGAGGGTAAAAAGCATCTAGACTCATTCCGGCTCGATCGACTGTGATTACTCCGATCGCCTCTAAATAGGAGTTTACCGCAATTGAGCTAGCCCCAATCGCCTGTGGCGGCACAGACATGCGGGTGTGATTTTCCGACACTGTGATAATTTTCGCCCGTGATTTCGCCAAGCTAATTAAGCCGCTACCACCGCAGGCGGATTCAGGGATAATTACGGCATCCACTTGATCCGCCCAAATACCCTGAGCAAGCGGTGTGGTGACAAATTGTGGTGCCCGACTCAAGCCGACGAGAACACAGGGGAGGAAAGTATAACCTAATTCCTCAGCCGCCGAGCGGGGGGAAATATCTGGATCGATCGGTAGTGGTGAGAGGGCGGGAGCATGGGCACAGGGCACTTTAAAGGTGCGGACGATCAGATGGCTAATTACAGCTTCAGCCCCCGCTAAAGGGTCTACTCCGCGCCCGTGGCGGTACTCCTGGAGGACTGTTTGCCCTGGATCGTCGGGAAATCTGGCAATTACACAGATCGCCTCTGCTTTCGCTGTAGTAATCAATTTTTCGGCAGCGCGTAGCAGACTATCGGGCTGCTGAATCGTCCCCCAGGAGGCTCCAGAAGCGGCTGTTTGCAGTTCGACACCCAAGGGCATATCGGTGACAACATAATCGGTAATATCTAGACCTAGAGACGCTCTCGCGCCATCGGCGACTTGGAGATGACGGATGCGGAGATCGGTTTCGATCGATCGATCAAAAATCATCCCAACCCGATTTTTCCGAACTGTCTCCAGTCCCCAAGTTCCGGCGGCAAATCGATCTAACCCATAGCCCTCAACGTAGAGCGTATTCGGCAGACTCCAATATAACTGCGCTCCATTCATCACATTGGGATGGGTAATCAAGCGATCGCAACTCGCCGCCACAGCTTTGGCAATAGGTAAGCCATCTCCGGCATAGCCGCCCATCGTTGCACCGATGCCAGTGGGGATAATTAAAACTACTGTATAAGGGTGATTAATCAAACTCTCTGCTGGCAATCTAGCCGATCGAATGTCAAAATCTGGAACATTTGAGTGAGGAATACCCGCCAAAGTTCACAGCGCAAAATGTTAGCATAGCAAACATAGGGGTTAACATCGCCATAAATTAACTACGATTAGGTAAAAATTTAGATGTTTTATTTATTCTTCCTGATTCCAGGTATGTTGCTTACATTGTGGGCGCAGTTCCGAGTTAAAGGGACTTACAATAAATACGCGCAAATTGGCTCTAGTTTAGGGATGACAGGTGCCGAAGTTGCTGCCAAAATCTTGCAAGAAATGGGCATCAATCATGTCTCGATCGAGCCTGTAGCTGGAGAACTAACCGATCATTACGATCCCAGTGCCAAGGCGGTGAGATTGTCTGAAGGGGTCTACGGTTCAACATCTCTCGCGGCTGCGGCAGTGGCTGCTCACGAATGCGGACACGTACTCCAAGATGTGCGCGGTTACAAGCCAATGAATATTCGGGCGGCATTAGTCCCAGCAGCTAATTTGGGTTCCAATCTCGGTCCCCTGTTAATTATGCTAGGTTTTGGGCTGACGGCGATGGGTTCGATTAGCACTATCTTTATCAATATTGGCATTGTCTTGTTTTTGGGCGTAGTGCTGTTTCATGTGGTGACTTTGCCCGTGGAGTTTGACGCTTCGAGTCGAGCCTTGAGATTGATTAACGATCTGGGCATTCTCCAGGGTGAGGAAAATAGAGGAGCGAAGAAAGTATTGGATGCGGCGGCGTTTACTTATGTAGCGACGGCTTTATATGCTGTGCTGCAATTAATTCAACTGCTGATGTCCCGTCGCGATTAGTCTCTCGCCAGTTAACTGTCAACAATTCACTGTTTTTTAACCTTGAATTCTACACCCAACTCCAAAACTAGCAGTCGCCCCAAAAACGTCTTGGGCGAAGAACTTCAGTGTTGTTGTACCAGCCCGCGCACTGGATTTTACCGCGATGGTTATTGCCAAACCGGACCAATGGATTATGGGAGTCATACTGTCTGCGCCCAAGTTACTCAAGAGTTTCTGGAATTCAGTCGCGATCGGGGTAATGACTTGATCTCACCGCTACCTAATTACAATTTCCCCGGACTTAAACCTGGAGATCGTTGGTGTCTATGCGTTTCCCGTTGGAAAGAAGCTCTCGATGCTGGAGTTGCACCACCGATCGATCTGGCGGCTTGTCACCAAAATGCCCTAGCCGTAGTCAACCTTGCCCAGTTACAACAGCACGCACTTTTTCGGTAGCTGGCTGCGTTGTTCATAGATGGTAGCTCGATTGGGGCTGATTATCTAGATCTTGCGAGCGCCCCTGTTGAGTTTAGCAGGATTAGATAATTTTCGCTGAAATTATTTGGTAACTTGTCGCTCAAGCATTAAGTTTCAGACGTACTGCTCGGGCCTGTCGTCACTAATTTGCTAGGCTGAGTCAATCGCCAGCCTGGAACTAGTCATGATTACGATCGCACCATCTCCCTTCGAGTTAGCCCCCACCCATTCGGGACTGCCCAATATCTGCGGTTGGGAAGCCGAGATTACTGCGGCGGTAAATCATGCCGAACCAGTTTTTCTACCCAACACCAATCTTCGACTAGCAGACATAACCGCAGCATTTGCCTGCGCCCTACACATGCACCAGCCTACCATTCCTGCTGGTTCCCAAGGGGAATTGATTGGACATCTCCAGTATATGTTCGAGCATCAAGGTGAAGGGGATAATCATAATGCCGCCGTCTTCGCCTGGTGTTATGCCCGCATGGGTGAATTTATCCCTGATTTAGTCGCCCAGGGGTGCAACCCGCGCATTATGTTGGACTATTCGGGCAATCTGTTGTGGGGACTCCAGCAAATGGGGCGAAATGACGTTTTAGACCACCTGAAACGGATTACCTGCGATCCTCTCTATCAGCCTCACGTCGAGTGGCTGGGGACGATGTGGAGCCATGCCGTGGTGCCTTCAACACCCATTCCCGATCTCAAATTACAGATCCAAGCATGGCAACACCACTTTGCCACCATTTTTGGGATTGACGCACTGAAACGGGTGAAGGGATTTTCACCACCAGAGATGCACCTCCCCAATCATCCCGATGTCTTGTACGAGTACATCAAAGCGTTAAAAGAATGCGGCTATCGCTGGTTAATGGTTCAGGAACATTCGGTTGAGCGGCTGGATGGTGCAAGTTTGCATCAGGATGATAAATATGTACCGAATCGTCTGATCGCTCGTAACTCTCAGGGCGAAACGATCGATATTACAGCATTGATTAAGACTCAAGGCTCGGATACAAAATTGGTCGCGCAGATGCAGCCATACTATGAGGCAAAAAGTCGGAGGCGACAATTACTAGGCGAAAGATCGATTCCGCCACTAGTCACCCAAATTGCTGATGGTGAAAATGGTGGGGTGATGATGAATGAATTTCCCCGTGATTTCCCCCGTCCTTGGCAAGAAATGCGCGAACAAACTCATGGTGTTGTGGGTTGCAATGGGACAGAATATCTAGAACTGATCGCCGCTGCGGGTGTGCGGCAAGAGGACTATCCAGTCTGTCAGGCTGTACAACAGCACAAAATTTGGCAACGAGTGCAGCCAGAACAAGCGACGACGGAGAAAGTCGCCAACGCGATCGAATTACTCACCGCCACTGACGATCGGTTTAGTATGGATGGTGCATCCTGGACGAGTAATCTGAGTTGGGTACAGGGCTATGATAATGTGCTGGAGCCAATGTATCAACTTAGTGTTCTTTTTCACCACAAGTTCGATCCACTCGTTGCGACAGATGCCTCTGTCACTAAGCAAGCGGAGTATCAGACAGCATTACTCTACAATCTACTCGTGCAAACTAGTTGCTTTCGCTATTGGGGACAAGGCACTTGGACTGAATATGCCAAAGAACTGTATCGGCGCGGGTTGGAAGCGGTGAATTGCCAAATCAGAACTTGAAGCAAAAGTTCGCAGACTCACGCCGATTGAAGTCAAAGAGTGAATCGCCGACGGTAATTAGCCACAGACTCAACTAAACCGATCGCGATAAAATTGGTAATTAAAGACGATCGACCATAGGTGATCCAAGGCAAGGGAATCCCAGTCACAGGAGCAAGTCCGATCGTCATGCTGATATTGACGATTGTCTGAAAACTAATCATCGAGACTACACCGATCGCTAGCAGCGAACCGAAATTGTTTTGGGATTGCTGTGCTATTTGAATCAATCGCCAGCAGACAAACAAGAATGTCAACAACAGACACATCCCACCGACAAAGCCTAGTTCCTCGCCGATCGAGGAAAAGATAAAATCTGTATGTTGTTCGGGGATAAAATTCAACTGGGTTTGAGTCCCCTGATTGAGTCCCTGTCCCCACAATTCACCCGCACCGATGGCAATCCGCGATTGGATCAGGTGATAACCTGCCCCCAGCGGGTATTTTTCCGGGTTGAGAAAGACAATCAGCCGATCTTTCTGATAGTCTTTCAGCAGGTGCCACAGTACTTCTCCCAGTATTCCCGACCCAATATTGACCCCGATCGCGACGAGGGAAGTCACCCACCGCCATGGCAGTGTTAGCCAGCCAATTACGCCCATCAACACCGCCCAAGCGATCCAAATGGGAATATTAACACTATGGAGAATGGCTGCGACTACGGGCGATGCTAGCAGCAATAGCCAGCCTGGATTGGCATTCGCCCAATACAACATGCCCAATGAAATCGCGCCAAATACCAGTGATGTACCTAGATCGGGTTGAATAAATACTAAAAACCAGGTTGGAGCCGTAATCGCCAGGGCACGGATAAAGGTTGGGAGGGTATTTGCTGGACGACGATGTAAAATCGCCGCTAATGTGATAATCAATCCCACCTTGGCAAATTCTGATGGTTGGAAGTTGAATCCAGCAATGTTAATCCATCGTTGCGCGCCCTTGGCACTATTCCCCAGCAGAATTACGGCAATCAGGAGGGAATTTGTCAGCCCATAAGTCACCCAATGCCAGCGCAAGAGATGATTGTAGGACACCCGAGCAATGCCTAGGGCGATCGTTAAACCAATCCCGCCAAATAACCAATGTTGCCACCAGTCAGTCACGGGTTGATTTAATTCAGCACTGCGGATCATCACTCCCCCAAAGAAGGTCAAACCTAGCACTAACAGCAACAACACCCAGTCCATCTGTTGCCAATGAATAAATAGATCTTGCCACGGTGGGCGACGAGAGGATTTGCGATACATAGTTTAGGGAGTGGGGAGTATAGGAGTTAGGAGTAGGAATACCCCTATTAAGGTGACTTTCTGTACTAGTCGATTAACGAAGTTGCGCCTTTAGAGTCATTGCTCCAAGTTTACGCCCAGGGGAGGGTGGATGCACAATCAATCAGGATTAACACCAGCCAGACCCTACCCCGCAGCTACCAGGTGAAAGTAATGCACATGCCACGAAGTAAAAATAACCAAAATACGCGGGGGAGTTTGAGGGGCGGCGTTCCGCCCCTCAACGGGGGGTCTGGGGGTCGGAACCCCCAGATCTCCGGTTCCACACACTATTAATTTCCATAGTAAAGATACTTTGCCGATCACGATCGAAGGAATGGCGCAACAGCGTTAATCAGTACAGATGCTCACCTTAACAGGGGTAGAGTTAGGAGTTATGAGTTAGGGGCATCAACTTTTTACCCCCTTTCCCCTAATTCTCAATTCCCCAAAGCTGCCATAGAGACTTTGCCAGCGATCGCTTGAGCAATTGCAATCAAAGCCTTAGCAGAAGCGGATTCAGGTTCGGCAATGACGATCGGAATACCATTGTCACCACCAGTGCGGACGGGAATTTCGAGCGGAATTCGACCTAATAAGGGTACCCCCAATTCAGTTGCTAATTTCTCTCCCCCATTGGAACCGAAAATATCATACTGGCGATCGGGCATGTCTGGTGGAATAAAATAGCTCATATTTTCGACGACACCCAGGACTTTGGTAAATTTCTCAAACATCCGCAGTCCTTTCCGTGCATCAGCCACAGCTACAGTTTGGGGTGTTGTCACAATTACGGCACCCGCCATTGGCACAGCTTGAGCGAGAGTCAGTTGAGCATCTCCAGTTCCCGGTGGTAGATCGACAATTAGATAATCTAACTCACCCCAAGCTACTTGGTACAGAAACTGGCGAATAATCCCATTTAACATCGGTCCCCGCCAAATTACCGGTTGATCGCGATCGATCAAAAACGCCATCGATACTACAGCTACCCCATGATTAAACGCTGGTTCGAGAATACCATCGGCGGGAGCCTCCAGCCGGACATCGCTCAACCCAAACATTAATGGGGCATTCGGCCCATAAATATCTGCATCGAGTAAGCCTACTTTCGCGCCCAGGTGTGCCAGTGCCACCGCCACGTTGGCCGCTACCGTACTTTTGCCTACGCCACCTTTACCACTAGAGATAGCAATAATATTTTTTACCCCAGCGATGCCTGTCCGGTCTGGTAATGCCTTTTGTTGAGGAATTTCGGCGGTAACTTCAATTTCGACATCAGTTACACCTGAGAGCTTTTTAACAGCCTGTTTACAGTCATCGACGATAAACTCTCTCAAGGGACAAGCCGGAGTTGTCAACACGACGGTGAATTTCACCAAGCCGCCATCCACCTGAATATTCCGGATCATATTTAGTTCGACCAGACTTTTCTGTAACTCTGGATCTTGAACTGGTTTGAGTACTTCTAAAACTGCTGCTGGATTTAACATTTAATTATGAATTATGTGGATACGCGACCGTCAGGACACCCAACGAGAAGATGGTCACCAGCGGAGTTGTGAATTTAATATTCACAACTTCCCCAGTCACCAGTCACTATCCACTATCCACTATCCACTATCCCCTAGTCACTATCCCCTACTCAAAGACAATCGGATCGTCTAGGTTAGTGCAAAAATCAAATCTGCTTGGCGTACTGCTAGAACCATCCGCAAACACTGCCTTAATCCACTGATTACAATCTTCACTATTGGTGGACTCGTCCCAAATTAGTTTGACGTTCTTCGCCCCAGATCTAATCCCTTTACCAATGTCAAAATAGCTCCATTTTTTACCATTCTCTGATACTTGCAGCTTGTCGATCCGGCTACTGCTACTATTAGTAACGTAAAAATAATACTCCTTGGCGAAAACTGGGGTGCTGGAAAGACCCACGGTAGTCGAGATCGCCAGTGCAATTGTCACAATTTTTGTCTGTGCAGTCATAAATCTCTGGACTTTCCTAGTATGGATTATTCAAGAGTATAGCAATTGAGCTAAATGGTATCAGTGATTTAGATTGTGAGCGACCCACCCTATTTTGTATAGTTCCCGTAACAATCATCTGCGCCCGATCGCCTGAATATGCTAGGTTGATTGTCGATGGGTTAGTTCCTGTTGTCGCAACTTTAGGTTAATACCAGTCACCAACTATAAAATTCAGATCATGACAGCTTTCTCCACCGACACAAAGATCGATGATAACTTTTTACCACCTGCTGATGCCAAAAGTCGGATCGCACAATTTATGCGCGACTTTCAGGATAGTGTCTGTCAAGGCTTAGAAGCAGTTGATGGGGTCGGTAAGTTTCAGGAGGAAAGCTGGGAAAGACCTGAAGGTGGCGGTGGTCGATCGCGGGTGATGAAAGCAGGTGATATCTTTGAACAAGGTGGGGTAAATTTCTCAGAGGTGTGGGGCGATCATTTACCCCCCTCAATTCTCAATCAACGTCCCGATGCCGCTGGTCATCGCTTCTATGCAACTGGCACTTCGATGGTTCTCCATCCCCGCAACCCATATATTCCCACTGTCCACCTCAACTATCGTTATTTTGAAGCTGGCCCTGTCTGGTGGTTTGGAGGTGGTTTAGATCTGACTCCCTACTACCCGTTTGCGGAAGATGCTAGTCATCTCCACAATACCCTCAAAGCAGCTTGTGACAAGCACGATCCAGACTTGTATCCCACTTTTAAACTGTGGTGTGATGAGTATTTCTACCTCAAACATCGGAATGAGACTCGTGGTGTCGGCGGAATTTTCTTTGACTATCAAGACGGACAAGGGGCATTGTATCGCGGTCCCGATCCTGATGGTCCGGCTGCTCAGTATAGTAACTCGATCGGCATTCGCAAACCCCGTACTTGGGAGGAATTATTTGCAATTTCCCAAGACTGCGCTTACGCCTTTTTACCTGCCTATATCCCAATTGTCGAACGCCGCCGGAATATGGCTTATGGTGAACGGGAGCGCGATTTTCAACTATATCGACGCGGACGTTATGTGGAGTTTAATTTAGTCTACGATCGCGGTACAATTTTTGGGTTACAAACAAATGGTCGCACTGAATCAATTTTGATGTCTTTACCACCCCTAGTCCGCTGGGAATATGGCTATCAACCCGAACCAAATTCGCCAGAATCTGAACTCTATGATGTGTTTCTCAAGCCACAAGATTGGGCTAATTGGCAGGGATAGGTAGTGGATGGGTGGATGGGCAACAGCGAACTCTTAATTCCTTCCCCCTTTCCCCTACTTATCCAAATAAAACTGATAATAAAGATCGCCATCTTGAAAAGGTTGTTTATTGGATAGATTCCTGACCCATTGCTCATCTATCAATCTTTGTCCGAGAGCCACAGCATGAGGACGATTAATGTTGAGATTAGTTTGTAGCCAATCGACAGCTTCTCTGCCGATAAAACAGCGACGATAGGGTAGGCGAAAACTTTGCGCTCGATCCTCAATTTTGACTCCTTGAGGAGAACGCATGACCTCGACTAGTTGAGCTAAATTACAATATTCAATAATATCCTGCTCGGTTTCCACCACCTTGATAATATACCGATCTTCATACCAGATCGTGACAATATCACCATCCTCGACTAGTAGGCAAGCGACTGCGGGTTCTGGATCGAGGAAACTGCGCCGCATCTCAGTAATTGCGTCCTGACGATGTTCTAGATAGTAGGAGTTCCCACGGACAAATAGAGTACCTTGATAACTCACTCCACTAACAATTTCGGAGATAGTTCCAAACTGACGCACAAGTTGACAATAAATTACGTCTTGTGACTTGAGTAACATGCCACCTTATTTCCCTGCTGGACTAAAATTGAATCAATAAAAATAAATGGATTCGGGATTAGGTGTCGGCACCACATTCTCGAACCAAATGTCTTGCCTATTTTTTGTTAATCGATTATCGATTTGGATATAATTGCAATATTAATTAATATACCCCCTAGTCGATCCCGATTAACTAACTTAAAAAAATATCCTTACCACAGCCGGCAAGGATCGAGAATCAACGATAGACAATCAACTGACGCTAGTAATTGATGCTTAATTTATGCGTGGTGGTAGATCCCGTTGCGCAAATGGCATGGCCCGACGGAGATTTTCGAGCGCGTATTTGACATCATCGCCCGGATCGACAGCGACCCAACCATCCGCAGTGGACATCCGACTTTCAAAGTGCAAGTGTGGCCCAGTAGAGTTACCAGTGCTGCCTACACGACCGATGACGGTGCCTTGTTCGATTCTTTGACCTGGTTGGACAAAAACTTCCGAGAGATGCCCGTAAAGAGTCTGGTGGACACCATTATGTTGAATAATAATTGTTTTGCCATAACCACCAATCCAACCAGCAGAGACAATCGTGCCCGATCCTGCGGCAACAACGGGTGCGCCCATCGGCGCGCCAATATCGATCCCGGAGTGGAACCGACGAGTGCCAGTAATTGGGTGTGTCCGCCAGCCAAACCGGGAAGTAACTGGTGCGGGACTACTCAGTGGGTAAATGATTTCTGGGGTTGAGTCGTGTTCGCCATTATTGATGTAGGCAACTGGTTTTGATTCGGATCGAGACGCAGCACGAACAGTTGGGATGGGAGGGATAGTGGGTACCGATTTTATCGTAGTTACTTGTGGTAACTGAGCAACTGGCTGTACCTTAATGATTTGTGTCCGGGGCTGGGGAACGGGAATTTCGATCGAATTGATTGATTCACCCAGCAGAGCGTTACTTAATGTTTGGTTTTGGATCTTTTGGGGTGCAGCGTTTACTGTCTGTACCGCTGATGGCCTCATCGGCGTAACAATAACTGGTTTAAATCTAGATAGAGGGCGTTGGACAGTATCAATCGTGGGTGTTGGAATACTGGTTTTCGCGCCGCGCCGTTGGATTTGCCCAGGAGTGGATTTGAGTCTGTTTGCAGATAGAGTGGGGACTTTAGGGACTGGTCGATAGGGGGTAGATGACTGAACCGCATTCGACTGGAGGTTAATGCTAGTTGTGGGAACTGATTGAACAATTGGTGATTTGTGCCTAGCGTAACGGGGCTGAACCTGACTCCGCACGGAACTAACCATCTCTCTCGACTTACTAGGGATGGTGACTTGGCGGGGAGCCGGAACGGGAATACTCACAGAAACTTCGGCGACTGTTCCTGAACCGTTGACACTTACGGTGTAGTTTTCAGCAACAAGCAGATCGGCGTGCTGCGGACGAATAATTTTAGCAGTTGGAGGAGTAGCTGCGGCGGCTGGCTCAATCGGAATTGGGACTTCGCGATTGGGCAGATTGTCAGCGGAAACTTGGGCTAGAGATTGTTGCCAAGTAGCCGGAATTGGCGGGCCATAGATCTCCACTTCAGGGATTTCGGCAACATCGTCACGCCTTGCTGCTGCGGTGACAAGTTCCTGTGCTTCAGTTTGAGACGCGGAAATTGGCTTAAGATCGGCCCAAACAATTCCCGTACTACCCAGGAAGCCTAAACATCCCAGCCAAGCGACAACCTTTAACAGCATCGGATTGCGGAAGAAGATATTCAACCGCTGCTGCTGATGTAAATTATGCGACTTTTTTTCTGCCTTGCTGCTCATAATTTTTGTAATCTAATGCAGTCCAGTTCAGAACTATTGATTCGCCTTAGCATAGCAAAAGCATTTAATTTTGCATATGTCCAAAGTCACTAACTCTCATAACCCAATGTGAATGATCCTGGTGTGAGATAAGTTTCAGTCATCTCGCTGGCAGTCATAAAACCAATGTGTAGCTCTCCTTGCGGTGAGACACCCAATACGGTTCCCAACTTACCATTCACCATCACTGTTTGTCCACGAGCATTGAGTAGTTCCAGATAGTTCGACAGCAATTTGTCGATCGTTGCTGGAGTGCAATGTTGGTACCCACTAATAATTCCCTCAATAGTACTCCTTGCTAACATCTCAATGGGAAAATTTCCGTAATTTGGCTGATAATCGTTGCTGGGAGCCAAATTAATTGCCGGACTTTCTACTATATTTGTGTGATTAATTCCGACCCCAACGATCGCGTGCTGAATATGTCCTTGACAGATCCGAGTTTCAGTTAAAATACCGCCCAATTTTCGGCCATTTAAGATTAAATCATTCGGCCATTTAATCAGCACTGGTAATCCTTGTTGGCGGAGGTTATCGGCGATCCCCCAGACAATACCGATCGTTAATTGGTGAGCATTTGCGGCTGGTAAATTTGGGGATAAGGCAAGTGATAAGTATAACCCACCGATTGCTGAATCCCAAGCTCTGCCTCGTTGTCCGCGTCCGGCGGTCTGTCGATTGGCGATCACAATCGTACCTGGTAGTGCGCCTGATTCGGTGATGAGTTGGGCTAATTTATCGTTAGTAGAAGGGATATTATCATAAATGTGGATGCGGAGATCTAAGCCTAAATCTCGTTCCCACAGCTTCATCTGTGGTGAAGCGAGTAAGTCTAATAATTTTTGACGATCCATTGGTTGATTAATTTATTTCGGTTATTTCCGTGTAGTCAAAGTCATTGGGACTCCGCTTAATTAAGGGATAACGGTGATGATTTATCTCCAAATAATCTTCGATACAATCTGGTTTAGAAGTATAATAAGTCAATATATATTGCCTGCCAATCTTCCCGTGCATCTCTGTTTCTACCTCGCCCCGCCACTGGGTTTTGGTGACGAGTACAATCAGTTGATTGGCTAGTTGAGGCAAGATTTGAGCAATTTGCCGACGCGATATTTCATCGAGACTACCGAAGGGTGAATCCATCACAATCGGAAAGGTATTACTCTCAGGAACTGAGACTAATTTTTGTTCGCTCCAACTTCTGACTCGATCGATAATTCCACCGATAAATGAGAGACTGAGAATCTGATTTTCCCCAGTGGATGCGGCGACGATCGTTTCAATTCCTCTGGTAGTCTCTGTCAAAATTAATTCGTACTTCTCCGTAATTTTCGGTAGATAGGGCGTAACAGAAATTGTCTGAAAGATTTGTTGGACTTGTCGTTCCAATTCCCCGCGAAACTGTTGTTCTTGTTCCTGGCGGATGGTGGTTAAGGCAGAAATCGCCGCTTGAGCAGCTTGGAGCCGCCGGTGGGCGAGGATTTGGCGATCCTGGTTGGCTTGTTGTTTGGTAATTTGTTTAGTTAAAGTTTGAATTTGTCCTTCGAGGTGCATAATTTGTTGTTTATTTTGACCTTGACTGAGGATCAGATCGCGAACTTTGATTTCAATTTCATCGAGGCGTTTTTGCAGACTACTAATTTCGATATTGGTGTCAAGTCTTAGTTGGGATTCGAGGCGATCTAATTTAATTTCTATTTGGCTAATTTCCGATCTAGCTGTGCTAACGATTTGCTGTTGAGATTCAATAGATCGCCAAAATTCATCACCTTTGGTTTGTAGATCCTCAACTTGAGTAATTAACCGTAGGGTTGTTTCTTCAATCACGGCAATACTGGCACGAGACAGCCAGGTTTGAACTTGGAGATAAGTGGAGGTATTTGGTATTAATTTAGTACCGCAAAGACATTGTTGATGGAGAATCAATTGACTGAGAAATTCGCGAGAGATACCTTGATTCAGTTCACCGCGATCGCGTAATTCAGCAACAAGAGTTTCAAATGATTGAGTTAATTTCGGGAGAAAAACTGTATATGCTTGAGTAGAAATCGACTGCTTAATCTCTGTCTGAGCTTGACGTAGCTGGGTTTGATAGGTAGCTTTAATGCGTTCGAGTTCTTGGCGTTGTGCTTGGATCTCTGTTGCCGCAGTCAGTTCGAGTAGGTGTTGATTAATTTCTTGTTTAATCTGATTAAAATTATTAATTTCCTGAACTATTTCTGTTTGACGATGTTGAATCGAATCGATTTCCTGTTGCAACCGTTGTTGAGATTTGAGCAAGTCTTTAGTCGTAGTATCACCAATCTGTCCTAGTTCAGTTTCTAGAGTTTTCTTTGCCTCACCCAGATGTTTGATCGATCGATTCAAAACCTCCACGCCCAGCAGTATTTTAGTCGCTTCAGCAATTTCTAGCCGCTTATCCTGACGGACAATTTGCTCGATCCGTTCGCCGTCAAAGAAAAAGTATTGATGAAGACTAGCTGGTAAAATTCTGCCGATAATTTCATCAGGTGGTTGTTGGGGGTGAAGCCATTTCCCATCAGCATCACCGATATACAAGTAGAGTAATTCATTGTTAACGATATTAACTTCGGTTTGCTGCTTATAGGCGCGACACATCCGTTTCGCCCGATAGCGTTTGCCATCATGTTCCCAAGCAACTTCAACCCAACTATCAATCGCACTACCAATATCAGCTTGAGCAATCGCCCGTTTATTGACTAGTTGATCGGATTCAGCAAAAGCAGCAGTAAATTTTTCGTAGAGTACCCAGGTAAAAGCATTGAGAATGGTGGTTTTCCCCGCCCCATTATTCCCGTGAATGATAGTAGTATTACGCTGGTTGTCGGTAGCCAGATGGATTTCTGGAGTTTCACCGTAAAATTGGCGGAAATTACATAAGCGAATTGTAGTCAGCTTCATTTGATGATTTCTTTGATGATTTTGAGGATATCATCGTTAATCGGTGAGTTTTTCTTGCGATCGAGCCTGTCCTTTTCCAGTTGGAGCACTCGCTCGATAATTTGCCGAACTTCTGGAGTATTCATCTTTAAAAAGTTGAAAGTTGAAAGTTGAAAGTTGAAAGTTGAAAGTTGAAAGCGCGGTTGATAGGACGGAGATTTAAACTCCGTCCTATCAACCATCTGCCTAAAGGCAGGGGCTTTCAACCCTCGATCTTCTGTAAAACTGCTTAAATATCCAATAAACCATACCGTTTCTGAAGTTGTAACAATTGACTTCTCGCTGTAGCCGCATTATCAGCCAAATCAGCAAATTCAATCAGCCGCAGGAGTTCTCGTCTAAGGAGATTGCGTTCGATAGCCAAAGTTTCCCGATCCAATTCCGGCGGCAAAACGATCATATCGTAGAGCGTAGCACGGTCTTTCCCCGTGTCAGGGCGGAGGATGCGTCCTCGGCGTTGGATAAATTGGCGGGGGTTAGTACTACTAGCGAGAATCACAGCATGTTTGATCGCAGGAATATCAATCCCTTCATCCAAGCAGCGGATCGCCACTAAACCTTGGAGCGCACCGGAGGCAAATTGGTGCCGGAGGTTTTCTCGATCTGTTAAGGGTGTAGCGGCGGTGTAAGTATTGACACGGTAGCCAAGTTCATTACCCAGCAGGTGAGTAACAGCGGCAAGTTGTTGGGTACTGTCGCTACACCCATCACCACAGTAAAAGAGCGTGTGACTAGTATCTAGTCGAGTCTGCATCAGGCTTTTGAGCGCAGTGAGTTTGTTGGCGGCTGCACCAATCAGTCTGGCACGTTGCATCAGCAAGGGGGTAATGTCTGGGGTGTCGAGTTCGTCGGTGCTTTGATAGGTGAGCTTGCGGGTGATGATGCGGGTGAGTTTGAGATACTGCTCGCTTTCTGATTCGGTCAATTCGACGAGGATTGGGTAGTATAAATAATGGACGAGGGCACCCTGTTCGATCGCATCTTTGAGGGTAAATTCGGGCTGTAAGATGTCCCCAAAGTAGTCGAGGATATTTTGAGTGCCAATGTCGTCATAGTGGCGTTCTGGGGTGGCTGAGAGAGCAAGTCTCAAGCCGACATTGCGCGGCAGACTAGATTCCCGTTTTTTCGCGCCGAGATTATGCACCTCGTCGCCGATGATCAGGGTGCGATCGGGTAAATATTTGAGTTGAGACTGAAAGCCAGCACTGACTAAGGTTTCATTCGTAGTAATGACAGTGAGAAATAGCTGTTGATTGGTGTTAATCCGGGCAAGTTGATGGGAGAATTTACTTTGCCATTTGTGAATGCTTTCACAGGCGAGAATCGGTTCAAGGTGAAATTTTTCGCACTCTCGCCCCCACTGAGTGACAAGATGGCGGAAGGGACAGACGATGACAACTACTTGTAACCCGATTTGCTGATACAATTGGGTGACGATCGCCAAGGCGGTAATTGTTTTACCTGAACCTGTTGCCATTTTGAGCGTACCGCGACCGTGATTTTTGAACCAATTGACCATAGCCTGCTGTTGATACGATCGCAATTGCAGATCTGCGGGTAGCTGGGGACATCCAGTTGGGGCTGGTGCAACTTGATAACGTACGAGTGATTCAGCAACACTCACCAGTCGGTTAATCTCTGCCAATTCAGTGGCAATTGTGATCGCCGCTTGCCCTGCCAATGGTTTAACGCGATAGATAGATTTTGAGTCGATCGACACGAAGACTTACTGAAAATATGTCTTCCAGCCTATCACGGTGGATCGACCGCCACTGTCGGCAATCTGGCTTAAATTACACCGAAACACTTCGCCAACTTATCAACTGTGACTTGAAAGGAGAAGTTGGCGATGTCAGATACTTTAAAGTTAGCCATGTCGAAGTCTAAAATACTGATTCTATTAATATCGATCGAACTCAACCAATGGCATTTCAATCGTTTAAGCTAGCATAGCAAATTCGGTAGAACCATCATTCTTTCGTATTTCCCATCAGATAAAGTAATGCCATCCGAATTGCCACCCCATTTGTCACCTGTTCGGCAATTAGACTTAAAGCCGGATCGTCCATTAAATCTGAGGTAATTTCCACGCCTCGATTAGTTGGTCCAGGGTGTAAAATTTTCACATTTGGATGACATAATTTTAACCGTTCTCTGGTGATGCCGAAGTATTGATGATATTCCCGTAAACTCGGTAATAAATGTTCAGTCATTCGCTCTTGCTGAAGGCGTAATGTCATCACAAAATCAGCATTTTTGAGCGCGGGTTCGATTTTCCAGTGGATAAATAATCGGGAATTATCAATTCCAGCCCGTGTCACCTGACAATAGTTAGCAAATTCGGCAGGGAGTAATGTCGGTGGTGCGGCGAGATGAACTTCGGCACCACTAGCAGTTAGACTCCAAATATTCGAGCGAGCCACCCGTGAATGTAAAATATCCCCAACGATCGCAATTTTTTTGTCTTTGAGCAAAGATAATCGCGGATTAACTCGATCGATTGTGCCGCAAATAGTTAAGAGATCTAATAATGCTTGGGAAGGATGTTCGTGTTGCCCATCCCCAGCATTTAAAATCCCCACTTTCATCCCCATCCGATCCATTTCTGTGGCAATTGCTAGCGGTACTCCCGCTTGTTTATGGCGGATCACCATCAAATCAGCACCCATCGCCAGATAAGTTTTGGCTGTATCGAGAATGGTTTCGCCTTTGGTGAGCGAGGAAGTCGCCGCTGCGAAATTGAGCGTATCAGCGGAGAGACGTTTGGCGGCTAATTCAAAACTACTGCGGGTACGGGTGGAAGATTCAAAAAAGAGATTGGCAACTACCCGCCCTTGGAGGGTGGGTACTTTCTTGACGGGGCGAGATAGTACTTCCTTGAAGCTAGCCGCCGTCTGAAGGACAGTATCATACTCCTGTGGGGTGAAATCCGCCAAGGATAGTATATGTCGGCGCGTCCAAGTCATTGTAGGGAATAGGAGATATGGGATCGGAATTAGGCACATCATTGGCGATCGAGTGCCCGTTGTCAACGATCGATGTGTTTAATTTTGTCAGTTAGTCGATCGATATTATCACGATGGATAGATTTCGACCTGACATAATATACATACAGCATCAATCGATCGTCGCCATCGTTTGGAGGTTTTATGACTATCGCTCACATCCCCCTCAATCTCAGTACTCTCCAACTCACGCCTGAACAATTTTATCAGCTTTGTATTGCCAATCCAGAACATCGGCTCGAATTAACCAGTGAAGGAGTACTCATTGTCATGTCACCAGTTGGCGGAGAAAGTGGAAATAAAGAACTAGAATTAGGCACAGATCTAACCATTTGGAATCGCACCACTAGACTCGGCAAAGTTTTTAGCTCATCTACTATTTTCAAATTACCATTAGGTAGTCAGCGATCGCCAGATGTGGCTTGGGTAGAACTATCTCGCTGGAACGCGCTATCTACTGAGGATCGCGAAAAGTTTCCCCCTTTAGCACCAGATTTTGTGATTGAGTTACGTTCGCGCACAGATAATCTGTCAACTCTGCAAGCTAAAATGTTGGAATATCGGGATAATGGGGTGCGATTAGGTTTACTAATTAATCCTCAAGATAAACAAGTAGAAATCTACCGCATCGGCTCAGAAGTTGAAATGATTCAATCTCCAACTTCGGTTAATTGTGAGGATATTTTACCAGGATTTAATTTGGATTTGAGCAGAATTTTCGAGTAATAAGGAATGAGGATAGATCTCCCGAACTTATCACTGTGCTGGTTTTAATCAAAATGTTCGCCACTAGCTGTTTGCATCTTGATCTATCACACCAGCAGCGCACTTTCTACACTCAGATTAAACTCATCTCACATCAAAACTCTAGGTCAAATTTGACGTTGAGTAGAGGTGAAAAACGTAGCTGTCGCTGCACTTTCCACCTTCGATTCGTGAGACCCGAGCTACTAAGCCTTAAAGGTTAAAATCGGCCGCAGTTTGGCGACCACTTCTACCATTCCGGCGGCTACTTGGGTATCGATAACTCGATCGATCAATTTATACGCCGCTGGAGCTTCTTCAATCCGTCGCTCCGAGCGTAACGTGATGCAATCTACCCCTGTCAAACCTAAATCCGACTCAGTATAGTTTGCCCCCGCACGGGTGAGTTCAAAGCGCGAAATCGTTCGCCCTGCACCGTGAGCGGCTGAATTGAGATAGCGATGGTTGCCCAATCCGGCGAGTAGATAGGATGGTGTGCCCATCGAACCAGGTGTAATCAGCAATTGCCCTGCTGCGGCGGAACAAGCACCTTTACGGACAATCCAACCCTGATGATTGGGAAAAGTGAGATTGTGGGGAAGATCGCAGACTAATGGTGCGGTAAGATCGCCATATACTTGCCGCAATCGCAACCGTAATAATTCAGCCAAAATCAATCGATTGACAAAGGCGTAATTAGCCGCTGTTGCTTCTGCTTCTAAATACTCAGCTACTAAGTCAGGATTGGTAGTGGTTGAGAGCGAAAATAGATTGGAATTGGGAAAGGGATAACCTTTTAACCAAGCAGATTTAGCTCTGTCGCGCCACATTCCGCCAATATATTTACCCACAGTACGGGAACCGGAGTGAATCGCGATCGCTAGTTGTCCAACTTTCACATTGGATTGATAAGCAAGGCGCGGGTTGTGGACTTCGACTACCGCTTGGATTTCGACAAAGTGATTGCCACCACCAATCGTACCTAAATCCCCGTCGCGGACTAATCCGGCTGTTGGAACTAGTTCGCTTGGTGCCCAGCGGGCATTTCCCGCCATCGAGCCGAGGAATTGGACTGAATCGATTTCCCGCCACAATTGGGCAAAATCGGATTTAGCCACACTCCCGATGGGGTTGTGTGCCATCTGCTCCAACCAGCCAGGAATGCCATCGTTAAACATGGCGCGACTGGTAGCTGCTGTCATCGTGACATCGCGAGTCCCGAAAAAATAATCCCCCTTCATCAATTCGACAAATTTGTCGCGCTGGGCGAGGAAATCTTCGACGCTGAGATCGACAACGTGAAGCCGCATCCCACAGTTGATATCGCTACCAACGGCTGCTGGGACTACCATGCCCTGAGTTTCGATGACGGAGCCAATGGCTACGCCAGTATCCCCAGGATGGAAATCGGGTGTTGCAAAGGTACGAGTGACTTTACCACCGCCGGGATGGGCGAGGGTAGTTAATCCGGCGAGTTGTTTGAAAGCTTTGCCTTCGATGGGGAAATCCTGTGGCAACAGGACTTCGGCGATTGGGGCATCGGGTCGATCTTTCAGTCGGACTGTGTAAACACGATCGATATAACTGACATCTAATCCTTGCTTAACGAGAGCGCGGAGGAGTCTTTGAGTATTCTTGGGCTGCTGCATAAAAACCTGCTGCCAATACCGCGATGGGTTTTGGCAATTATCTTTGGATAGGTTGACTGTGTGTTCAGCAGCCGCAGTCAGTAATAATTGAAGGTTGTTGAGTTAATAAGATTCGGGCAGTCTACCCATAATTAAATGTTACCCCGACAGTTCGATCGATGTCAAATTATCATCTTTAAAGGTGCAAAACAGTAGTGCCGATCGTGATCAACGAAAGAAATAGAATAAAGCCGATCGTGTCTAATAGTGTAGTCACTAATGGGCCACTAATTAACGCCGGATCTAAATTTAACCGTTGAAAACCCATCGGCATCAATGTACCCAAGGTTACGGCAATTAGCGTATTAGCTGCCATCACCAATCCTGCTACCAGTGCCACCCAGCGTTCGCTTGGAGCCGTCCAAATCAAACCTAGAAGGATCATCGTTAAACCCAGCCCCAAAGCTGTGCCTAGCCCTGCTAGTACTTCTTTGCCGAGGATTTTGAGGGTGTCGGTGGGGGTGACTTCGCCGACACCGAGGGAGCGAATAGTCACAGTTAAGGCTTGAGTACCAACGGCACCCCCCGTATTAGAAAACAGGGGCATAATTACGGCTAAAACTGGTACTTTGGAGATTGTTTCTTGGAAGGGCGCGATCGAACTCGATGCGCCAATATATAATCCCATAATTGCCACCAACCAGGGCAGCCGATTGCGTAATTTGTCCCAGGGTGGGGACAGGGAGGAATCTTCACCACCCGCAACCCCCGCGAGTTTTTGGATATCTTCGGTGGCTTCTTCTTGTAAGATATCGACGACATCATCGATGGTGACAATCCCCACTAATCGATCCTCACGATCGACCACAGGCATCGCAATTAAATCATACCGTTGCATTTGTCTAGCGACATCTTCTTGGGGCGTTTCGGTATAAGCTTTAATGACTCGATCGCTAGCAATATCGGTAATCGGTGTATCGGGGAGGGTAAATACCAGTTGGCGCAGTGAGACTACCTGTTTTAATTTCCGACTATCATCGGTGATATAGGCATAGTAGACTGTTTCCTTATCGCGATCGCTTTGTTTCATTTTTGCCAAAGCTTCACCGACGGTTAAACCCTGGCGCAACCGCACATATTCTGTCGTCATTACCCGTCCGGCTGTACCATCGGGATAACCGATAATTGTCGCGGTAGCTTGACGCTCTTCAGAACTTAATTGGGGTAATAACCGTTTAACTACTCCAGCGGGTAATTCATCAAATAATGCTACCCGATCGTCGGGACTCATCGCTTCGATAATCTGGCATACTTGAGTATCGTGGAGGGCTTCGATTAACTCTTCTTGAATCTCCGGCGGCAGATATTCAAATACATCAATGGCGCGATCTTTAATTAACAGTCGAAAAGCGATCGCTCGACGTTCTGCGGGCAGTTCGCTAATATAATCCCCAACATCTACCGCTGGTAAATTGTTTAACTCTGACTTGAGTTGATTCAAGTCGGTGATTTCTGATAAATCCAAACCTTCTCGACTGAGCATCAAACCTCCTAGCCTCCTCCGTCTGGGAGACTAGCTCGTCAGATTTAGAGAAGGGCGATTTTGTGGACAAATGGACAGTAGTCCATAGGATACATAACAGTTAATACCGATACTTGAGGTAACATTTTGGGGATCGGCTTTCTCATCCTATCGTTAGCGGGGTCAATACACAATCGTCAATTCACCAGTATTGGATTGATAATTTTGCCAGATGCCGTTTTTGGGTGAATCGACTATACAATATCGATAGTCAACACTCTACTCAATTTCGATTGTCGATCGAGATTTAGCTCTGGAGCGACTGTCAGCAACCATAATGTCGAAATCGATCGAAGTTACCGCCCACACCATTCTCCGCGATTTGCTCCGTCAGCAAAATAGAACTTGTGCGGACAATATTTACAGTATCGCTGATTGGCCTCATTATCTGACGATGACGCGCTTGGTGGCGCGGGCACTGCGGATGTCCAAATCTGCCTTGATCCAGACAGGAGTGGCTACTCATCGGCTGGTGGGCAAATATCGATTAAGTTATTTAATTCCCGCGCTGATTTGGGATGATCCTGTCACCATTGTGATTCCAGCAGCTTTTCAAGCTCATTTAGTCAATACTGAACTGCCGCAACTTCAGCAATTGCTGGGTGCAACCAGCCGCCAGATCTATACTGGTACCGAGCCGCCAGATCCTCACTTTGATGGGTTGTGGGTGACAGATCCTGGCTCCTGGCTGAATCGCCAACTCACATCTCCGCCAGTCAAGAACAGCCCTACCATCATTGATGGTGCTGACGATTTAGAAAATTTAGCCCAAGAATTACTGACAGTCACCCTCAAACCCCAAGATTGGCACGATCTCCGGTTGAGCCAACCCCCGACGAAATGGGAAAAGATCGGACACGCCAAAATTCAGTTACTCGAAACCCTATGGCAACGTCCCGATAATCCTTACAATTGTTATCTACTAGACCCGATCGAGCGATCGACGATCGAGTTAATCATTGATTTATTTTCGCCTAATTTACCACCAAATTGGCTGAAATTTCAGCAACAACTATCAGCCCCAGTAGACCAAATTATCTGGGCAACAATCGATCGCCCTCATGGTAAATTCACCCTCAAGATTGCCCCTAGTAACTCCATTAGTCAACTCGCCCCAATTTGGCAACGTCAGCCCACAGTGCTGATTACCAGTGCCGTAGACATCACAGATGAAGCGATCGGTTATCGACAAGAACTAGGCTTAGAAGAAATAACTTCAGTTAAGTTTTCACTCAATCGCCAAACTGATTTATTTCAACTCTACATCCCCCGGTGGATGCCGATGCCCAATACACCAAAATTTCAACCGATCTTAGTAACGGAAATTCAACAGTTACTTCACATCACTCAACGGCAACCGAAATTCGTCATTATTCTCGTCAGTGATACCCCGCTCCAAGCCCAACTAGCGGCCATTCTCGCCGCTGAATGGGGTAGCCGAATCCAAGTCGAACAGACCGACCTGAATGATTCAAATATCCTCATTTCCGGCTGGAAATTTTGGCAAGATCATCAAGACAGTTTGCCCACACCCCACTTGATGATCATCGCGACACTACCAATTCCCTCACTCGAAGATCCCCTCGTTGCTGCCAAGGTAAGTTCTTATAAACAACAAAAGCAGGACTGGTTCAGACTATATCTACTACCGACTGGCTTACGCATTTTACACCGCGCGATCGATCCCATCCGCTCATCTCAAGGTGTCGTGGCGATTTTTGACAACCGGATCAACCAACGCAGTTATGGCAAACAAGTACTAGCCGCACTCAGTCCCGCAGCACGAATTAATTATCCAGATCTGACTTGGCTCGATCGTTAGTAATGTTAAATATAATACCATTTGATCGAGAATTTTATCCAACAGCTAGTAAAAGCTTGTGCGATTGACATTAATGGTTTATAAATTTTAACAGTCAACAGTTTTCAGCTTGCTGCTAAATTTAATTGCTGTTCACTAATTTATTCGCCCCTATCACTAAATATCGATCGAATGCTCGGATTATTCAAGTCACTGCCATCGATGGCGATTGTCATTTCTCTCAGTTCTGTCTCTATCGGGTTTCCAGTTCAAGCCAATCCATCGGCCACCGATAGCGAACAAGTTGGCCAACAATCAGCACATCTAGTTGCCAAAACTGCACCTGAAGTTCGTCGCTATGGTGGTGGAAAAGTTGCCATAGATGCCAAGATTGAAACAGTCTCAGGTGCAGCCGAAGTAGCATTAGCCGAGCATTTAGTCAAGAGTGGCGCGCAATTTTATGGTGCCCATTGGTGTTCCCATTGCCATAAACAAAAAGCCTTATTTGGTGCCACTGCTGCGACTAAATTACCATACATAGAATGCGCCAAAGATGCGCCGAATTCTCGACGTGAACTATGTAGACAAAAGAATATTCAAATGTTTCCAAGTTGGCTAATTAATGGTCAACTTATTCCTGGTACCCGCGAACTGAAAGATATCGCTACGGCAAGCGGTTATAAAGGCCCGATGAACTTTAAGTATCGCAAGTAGAGGGCAGAGAGTAGGGGAATACAGAATTGATGGTTCCCTATCTACTCGTCTACTCATCTACCCAGCGGTTGGTACACTCGCACTGAGCGGCTTGCACTGAGCCTAGCCGAAGTGAGCCGAAGTGAGCCGAAGTGAGCCGTTGGCGTAGCCTCTGCCTTAGCAGAAGTAGCCTCTCCGTTAAGAGAAGTATCTACCCAGAACATGATGATTATTTTCAGTAATTTAATTAACCTAAAAAAATAAAGATGAAGTATTTCCTTGCTGTGTATCGGCTGCCGATTTTATCTTTAGTATTGTCATCTTTATTTTTGGGATCATTTCCGGCACAGGCGGGAACACAAGTTATGCAAAATCAACTTGAAATTGACCCCTTAGCACAATCATCGTCATCAATAAAGATCGATCCTTTGAGCGAAGACCCACTGCTAGCCAAGCAAATTTTGCTAGCGCAGAAAACTAAAGTCAGTCCTCAACTCGAAAAACAAATCATCGAAGTGATTCGGCGAAATCCAGCAATCATCCTGGAAGTACTACAAAAGTACGCGATCGAGCAGCAACAAAAAGACCAAAAAGCTCAAGCCGAAAAACTCAAACAATTAAGAAGTAATACCAAAGCCCTGATTGGCGATTCTCCAGTGATGGGTGCTGTCGATCGCAAAATCGTCATGGTTGAATTTTCTGATTTTCAGTGTCCATTTTGTTCGACTGCCAATCAAAATGTCAAACAGTTTATGGCAAAACATAAGGACAAAGTTACTCTTGTTTATAAGTATTTTCCCTTAACCCAAATCCATCCCGAAGCCCTGCCAGCGGCTCGCGCGGCGTGGTCAGCAAATCGTCAAGGGAAGTTCTGGGAATATCATGAGGCTTTATTTGCCAATCAGGCTAAATTAGGCGAATCTTTCTATCTAGAAACAGCAACTAAGCTAAAATTAGATCTCAATAAATTTAACGCCGATCGTCAAATTGCCGATGCCGCGATCGTCAAAGATTTTAAACTAGGCAGAGATCTCGGTATTGATGCTACACCAACATTTATCATCAATGGAGAAGTTATCTCCGGTGCTGCTACTGTCGCTGATTTCGAGAAAGCCTTAGCACGGGTTAGAGGTTAGGGGAAAGGGAGCAGTTGAGAGTTGAAAGTTGAAAGTTGAAAGTTGAAAGTGGACAGACCCCCAGACCCCCAGACCCCCAGTCCCCCAGTCCCCCGCCCCCCATCTCCCATGACCGACACCAGCAAAACTCCGACCAACCCAGCCGTATGGCGAATTTTGGATGCAAATTTCGATCGAGCAAGAGAAGGATTACGAATCATTGAAGAATGGTGTCGATTTGCGCTCAATGATGCCCAGATGTCTAATGAGTGCAAGCAAATGCGTCAAGACTTGGGGATGTGGCACACTCCCGAGATTCGGGCAGCACGCAATACAGTAGCCGATGTAGGCACAGGATTGAGCCATCCCCGTGAAGAACAACGGACAGGCATCGCCCAACTCCTTCAAGCCAATCTCTGTCGGGTGCAGGAAGCTTTGCGGGTACTGGAAGAGTATGGCAAACTGCATTCAGCGAGTCTAAGTAGCAGTTGTAAGCAGATGCGCTATCGGGTCTATACCTTAGAGAGTAATTTACTTGCCTATCATCGTCGGCAGATCCTGACAAATGCCAAGTTGTATTTAGTTACTTCTTCAACGCCAGATTTACTCGCACGAGTCGAAGCGGCTCTCCAGGGAGGGCTGACTTTGGTGCAATATCGTGATAAGAGCAGTAACGATATCGATCGATTAATGATGGCGAAACAGATGTGTCAACTCTGCCATCATTATGGCGGATTATTTATCCTCAACGATCGAGTGGATCTGGCTCTCGCTGTCGATGCTGATGGGGTTCATTTGGGTCAGCAAGATGTGCCAATTGCCCTAGCTAGACAATTACTCGGATCGCACCGAATTATCGGTAGATCTACTACTAATCCAGAAGAGATGGCTCGCGCCATTCAAGAGGGTGCTGATTATATTGGGGTGGGTCCTGTGTATGAGACTCCCACGAAGGCAGGGAAGGCTGCTGCTGGGCTAGAATATGTTCAATATGCGGCTAAACATGCAACTATCCCCTGGTTTGCGATCGGTGGCATAGATAGTAATAATATCAATGATGTCCTCCAAGCTGGCGCACCTGCCGTGGCGATCGTCAGAGCAATTATGGAGTCAGATCATCCGACTCAGGCAGTGCAGATCTGTCTTTCAATTTTAAATCGCGTGACACCAGTCGATCGCTAGCGATTGTTCCTAATTCATAATTAATACTTTCATGGTCGAGTTACAAGTTAATGGGGAAGTCTGTAGCTGTTTGCCACAGACTTCCTTGCCACAGTTACTAGTTCAAATGGGACTAAATCCCCGACTTTTAGCCATTGAATATAATGGCGAAATTTTGCACCGTCAGTTTTGGGAAACTACCGAAATTGTGGATGGAGATCGCTTAGAAATCGTCACAATTGTCGGTGGTGGGTAACTACATCGTCGGCGGTAACTCTGATGTACAATGAGCGCATTTTGTTGCAGCAATTGGAATTGTCGATAGGCAATACGGACATTCTTTGGTGTCTGCTGCGTCTAATTTTTCCTCTTTCCGCTTGAATGCAGCCATTGCTCTAACCATCAAAAAGATCACAAAGGCAATTACCACAAAAGTGATAATGTTGGATAGAAATAAACCCAACTTAGCCGCACCCACTGTCCAGCCTTCCAAATCTTTGGCACCGCTGGCTTTAATAGTGGGTTCGAGGATAGCCGGAGTAATCACATCTTTAATCAGTGATTCAATTACTTTCCCGAAGGCTCCACCCATGATCACGGCAATTGCCAGGTCAAAAATATTACCTTTGATGACGAAATCTTGAAAGTCTCTAATAAATCCGGTAGCGGCAGATCTAGAATGTCTCAAGGTCATAATGTTAACTTCTCCTCTCTAAAAATTGGTAAAACTAGCAAATTAAAACCGTAATGACTATATCTCAATTGTGTTTATTTGAGACTCATCAACACCATAATTAACAAAATAAAAATCACCCCAACCATCAAGGATAAAATCCATAACCAGGTAGAAAATCTACCACTATGACGCGTAAGAGTCTTTTGACGAACTACCAAATCGCTCCAATTAGACATTAGTTCCTGATACTGGCGATCGAAATGTTTGATTTGTTGCTCGGATTCAACATCGACGTTATGGCGGACTGATTCAATCTCAGTTTTAAGTTGTTCGATTGCCTCACGATCGAGTCCAATCTGTCTAGCAATATCAGCAAATTGCGATCGCATGGCATCAGCTTTATCGATTGTTTCGACAGTTAATTCGTAAAACTGCGCCTTTTCCTGTTGGACAGATTGGGCGAGTTGGGCAAACCCGCGATCGATCTCGGCAATACTAGCTTGAAGCGTTTGAGATTTTTCGACGATTTGACTGTGCATCTTGGTAATCTCAGCGTTCAAAGCCTGCCATTCAGTCAGCCTTATGGTCATTTCGACACCCATCACGGCAATCTGCTGTCGATCGGCTGTAATAGCTGCCATCAGACTCTGAATCGACTCTTGATAATCATGTAATTTCTGCTCTGTATCTTGGCTCTGGAAGGCTACCTGCTCCTGAATTGCCCGCAAAGACTCATAAAAAGCCTCTTGTCCAGTTTTCAGTCGATCGTGAGCAATGATCAAGGCTTGGCGCGTGTCTTCGAGTTGCACCAGCATGGAGTGAATCTCCTCATAACCACCAAATTTGGCTAAATTGGTCACAATTTCTGCGCGAATCTGCTCCAGGGAAGCAAGCATTACTTGAACTTTTTGGAGTTGATTTCCGCTATGGCGCGCCAATTGTTGGGTGCGAAATTTGAGTTGTTTGATTTGGAGAACGTTATGATCTACCGTGTCAACTTGAGCTTGATTGCGTTGATGCAGCAATTGTAATTCTGCCTGGGAATCAGCAATTTGGGCGCGACTAGCCTGTAGTTCTACCAGTAATTGCTGGCTGTGAGCAATCGGTTCAGCCGCTGCAATTTTTGCCAGTGTATCCGAGATCGAGTCAATCTCTTCTGTTGGCTTGGGTGGGGGTGGGATCGGATGTTTGAGGGAGGTCAAGATCGAATCAAGTTCGGCTCTGATATCCAGTTTTTCGCCAGTCGAATCGATGATGATCGATTTAGTAACAATAGTTGGCTGGCGTGGTGAATCATCTACCTCAGTTAATTTATTTGTGGCTGATGATAACTGAGTCGATCTAGTTAAATCTGGATTGCTGTTGACGGTACGCTCCTCTCTGAGTGGACTTTCTATCTGCGCGATCGGCTGTGACTCCGACTCAGAGCTTATCCCAACGATTGAATACTTATCATTGGGCGAAATTGATTCCAGTTCGAGGATTTCTGAATTTGAATCTTGACGACCCAGAGAAGATGAATTAGTCATGCAACATACTTCCTAATATTGACCAGCAACGCTGTCATTAATCGCGATGTGCCACTAGTTTTGCTATGCCACAAATCCGTTAAATCGCTCAATATTATAGCGTTGTGACTTAGTTGTTCTAAATGGACTTTATGCTGATTTAGTTCTGAATATGACGACGGGGGACGAGGGGACTGTCAACTGTTCCTCGCCCCTATGTTGTCCTGGTCGAAGTGCGATTATAATAAGGGGCGATAATCAAAACTATTTAATCTAGGTAATTACTGTGACTGTTACTGTCCAATCGCCCGCTACAGCGCGTCGGGTTGTATTTCCTTTTACGGCGATCGTCGGTCAAGAGGAAATGAAATTAGCTCTGTTATTGAATGTGATCGATCCCTTTATCGGTGGGGTAATGATCATGGGCGATCGGGGTACGGGTAAGTCTACAACCATTCGAGCATTGGCAGATCTGCTGCCAGAAATCGATGTGGTCGCCGGAGATCCCTTCAATAGTCATCCCAGCGATCCAGATTTGATGAGTGAGGAACTGCGGACCGAGTTTTTGACTACTCATACCCCATTTCCGGCGACGACTAAAAATGTACCGATGGTCGATTTGCCGCTAGGTGCGACAGAGGATCGCGTCTGTGGGACGATCGATATTGAAAAAGCCCTATCTGAAGGTGTGAAAGCTTTTGAACCAGGTTTACTCGCTAAAGCTAATCGGGGCATTTTATATGTAGATGAGGTTAATCTGCTCGACGATCACCTCGTGGATGTGCTGCTCGATTCGGCGGCGAGTGGTTGGAATACTGTCGAACGGGAAGGGATCTCGATTCGTCACCCTGCGCGGTTTGTCTTAGTCGGTTCGGGGAATCCTGAAGAAGGCGAGTTACGCCCGCAATTACTCGACAGGTTTGGGATGCACGCCGAAATTCGGACTGTGAAGGAACCAGAATTACGGGTGCAAATCGTTGAACAGCGATCGGATTTTGACCAGAATCCGAACAAATTTACAGTTGAATATCAGGCCGAACAAATTGTTCTCCAACAGCGAATTGTTGATGCTCAAACCAGATTGCCATCTGTTAACCTCGACTACGATTTGCGGGTGAAGATCTCTCAAGTTTGCTCTGAGTGCGATGTCGATGGGCTGCGTGGGGATATTGTTACTAACCGTGCGGCGAAAGCTTTGGCTGCGTTAGAGGGGCGGACAGAGGTGACTGTGGATGATATTCGTCGGATTATTGCCCTGTGTCTGCGCCATCGGCTGCGCAAAGATCCGTTGGAATCGATCGACTCTGGCTCTAAGGTAAATAAGGTCTTTGCTCAAGTATTTGGGGTCGAATTGGGTTAGAGATGATCGATATTATCCAATCTACTTTGAGATATTTTTAGCGAACTCAGATGCTTGCTACATAAGGCTTGCGGTTGATGAGAGAGCATCATAATTGCTGAAAGAGATGGGCAGCTATTGCCATCTCTTTCCTAATTTACTATAATTAATTATAAGGTTGTATAATTGCAGTCAGATTATGGCACAACGGCTTAAACGATGGGAATCTCCCCGCAAAGAAGGGAGAAATGATAAAGGCAAAGGTGGTTCCGCCCGTCAACGTCAACTAAAAAAACGGACGCAGATGCTTCGGCAAAAACTCAAAGACCAAAGCAAGGAAATTGAAAACATTGATGGTCAAAATAAAAGGGGAGAGAATCAGGTTCTCTCCCTTTTTATATGAGTAGGATTTAGCCTGAAGTTTCGAGTCTCCAAAATATTCAATCTCATCATAATTTCGCTGTAAACTAAGTCAAAAATCGCAGCCAAACAGGAAATGTAATTTGTATTTAGCAATCTAATTACAATAACCAATCATTGATTCGATCGCGCCAGATCATCTCTGAAGTCCGTCGATCGGTTATAGTATACCTGATGGATAGATGATCGAAAAACGCAGGTTTCGAGTAGGATAGCCAGACGATCGCAATGAATAAATTCCCTTACTCCGACACTTTCAAACCAACGCTAGTTTCCTTATCACAAGGATCTAAGTTGCTGGTGTTAGCCACGATCGATTTAGTCGCATTTCTAGTAATAATTTATACGTCAATTTGTTTTAAATTTGATTTTGTTTCCCCAATCTCGATTTTTCGATCTAATTGGGCTGTGATTGCTTTAATCATCAGTTGCAAACTCCTGATCTTCTGGCAGATGGGCATTTATCAGCCAGTCTTGAGGTATATTGGCACCGAATTCGCCCCAGTGGTGCTACGGGCGATCACCGTCAGTTCGGTCGTCTTAATTAGCCTCAACTATATCTTTCCTTGGGCTGGTTTACCTGGATCGGTATTGATCAATGATGCAGTTTTAACCATGCTGAGTCTGATCGTGATCCGGCTATTCTTGCGATCGGTTTTGACAAGGATTTTGTACGCGGAGAAACCCACCTGGAATATTGCCAAAGCCGCAATTTATGGCGCGGGGTCTGCCGGTAGTCTGTTATATGATACATTAGTACGAGAAAATGGTTATCAGCCCGTATGTTTTATTGATGACGATGCTGACTTGTACAATCGCGTGTTGAATGGTTTGAAAGTCTATCCGCCATCAGAACTAGCTCGACTTAAATCAGAGGGACAAATTAATGTCATTCTGTTAGCGATCCCGCGCGTCAGCGCATCCCGCCGGAAGGAAATCCTCAAGTCGCTCCAATCTTTGTCGATGCCGCTCAAAACAGTGCCCAGTATCAGTGAGATCTTGACCAGTGGTGGTGCTGTCGATCGAGTTCGGGACATTAATATCGAAGATTTATTAGGTCGGGATCCGATCGCTCCTTTGCCAGAATTGATGCAGGCTGATGTCAAAGGTAAAGTTGTTTTAGTCACCGGATCTGGTGGCTCGATCGGTTCTGAGTTATGTCGGCAAATCGCCCAGCAACAGCCACGGGAGTTGGTGTTATACGATTTAAGTGAGTTTGCCCTTTATCAAATCGATCTAGAGTTAGGCGAAACCCATCCCAGCCTGGTCAAATCCGCCCATCTCGGCTCGGTAATCGATCGAGAGCGGTTGAGTTGGTTATTGCGCGATCGAGGCGTACAGACGGTATATCATGCGGCTGCGTACAAACATGTACCCTTAGTTGAAGCAAATATAGTAGCTGGTGTGGAAAATAATATCATCGGCACTTGGGTAACAGTAGAGGAAAGCATCGCCGCTGGGGTCGAAAAATTTGTCTTGATCTCTACCGACAAAGCTGTGCGACCGACAAATGTGATGGGCACAACTAAACGAGTGACAGAGTTGATCTTGCAAGCTTTAGCTGCTCAAGGGGTTGAGACCTGTTTAACGATGGTCAGATTTGGGAATGTTTTGGGTAGCAGTGGTTCAGTTATTCCCCGCTTTCAACAGCAATTAATCAAAGGTCAACCGTTGACAGTCACCCATAAAGATATCACTCGTTACTTTATGTCAATTCCCGAAGCCGCGACCTTGGTAATTCAAGCTGGCGCAATGGCTAGCGGCGGCGAGGTGTTTCTGCTCGATATGGGCGAACCAGTAAAAATTTATGATTTAGCCACCCAGATGATTCGGCTAAATGGACTAGAGCCTGAAGTCGATGTACCGATCGAAATTACTGGATTGCGTCCTGGGGAAAAGATTTATGAGGAGCTACTTTTGGATATGGAATTAGCTGTGGCAACTCAGCATCCGAAAATTTTCTGCGCCCATGAGGATCTGTTAACTTGGGAAATATTGCAGCATAGCTTAGAGCAGTTAGTGACAGAAGTATCGATCAATCATCCCGAGGGTTGTCTAGCTATATTACGGAATTTAGTACCTGAGTATCAGCCCAGTCAGGTGACGACGACAGATTTACCTGTAGCTGTGAAGGCATCAATCCAACAACTCACGGCGTGAGATCGGTTATGCTCAGATTAATCCCTATGACCAAAGATGAACGTTGTTGTATTAGTTGCCGTAAACTAGCCCCCAGAAGTGAATTTTGGCGGGTGGTGAGGTGTCATCCATCGAAGGAAGTTAAAATCGAGATCGATCGTCGTCACCACCAAGGTCGTTCGGCATATCTATGTCCGACAGCTAGTTGTTTACAAATAGCCCAGAAAAAAAATCGCTTGAGTCGATCTCTTAAGGCTCCTGTCCGCGAGGAAATTTATCAACAATTGCAGCTATTAATTGATAATTAATAATTAATAATTGATAATTGATAATTGAGGTGTCAGGATGAATAATTTTAAATTCAAACTTATCGCTGCTGTTATCTGTTAACTAAATTTAATATGTTGGCTAAATTAATGAATATCGTAGGGGCAAATAGTGGAGATTTATTCTCCCCATTACTTGCCTTTCAATTTATGTCGCCTGGGGAAGAAATTCTCAGGATTGGTGATTTGCGATTAAAGTGGTATGGATTATTAATTGCTTCGGCAGTGTTAATTGGCATTAATTTGTCGATGTGGTTGGCAAAAAAGCGTAAACTCGATCCGGAGTTAATTGCTGATTTAGCAATTTGGTTAGTGGTGGGAGCAATTCCAGCAGCGCGACTATATTATGTGGCATTTCAATGGCAAAACTATGCTCAAAATCCTGGGCAAATTATTAAAATTTGGGAGGGTGGAATTGCCATTCATGGCGCGATTATTGGTGGGTCGATCGCTGCAATTATTTTTGCAAAACTCAAGCGGGTTTCTTTTTGGCAGTTAGCGGATATTGTCGCGCCTTCTGTAGCGTTAGGACAAGCGATCGGTCGTTGGGGGAATTTTTTTAACTCGGAAGCTTTTGGGAGTCCGACAGATTTACCGTGGAAGTTGTTTATTCCGAGAGAAAATCGCCCGTATCAATACATTGATTTTGACTATTTTCATCCAACTTTTTTGTATGAATCAATCTGGAATTTATTAGTATTTGCTCTATTAATGTGGTTATTTTTTGATGATACTAGACGCGATCGGTTAAAATCTGGCTCATTATTTCTAATCTACTTGATTGCTTACAGCATCGGCAGATTTGGTGTTGAAGGTTTACGAACTGATAGCTTGATGCTCGGTTCATTAAGGATGGCTCAGGCAATTAGTTTGGTCGGCATAGTAGTTGGTTCGATCGGGCTAATCTGGTTGTACATTCGGCAGCGACGATTGCCAGATGTGATCTGAGACTTGGCAGATGATCTGTCGATCGCCTAAAATTCTTTTGTTAAGTATATTTTATGCTGCTAGTCAATTGGGGAAAACTTAATGTTTCATACATACATGACGAAAACGCTAAGATTAGCGATCGGTGTAGTTACTTTTAGCTATTTTGCAAATAGTTCGATCGAGCAATTATCACTCAATCCCCATCCAGTTCAAGCAAGTTCAGTTCAATATTGTGGACCTGATAATAGTGCCGCGGGCAGAAAAGCTACAAAGTTTTTTCTTTATCCCTATGGTTCAACTTTCGATCCTGCTTGCAAAGAGCATGATAAATGCTATGGCGAGTTGAAAACAAATGGTAAAACCAAAGAGCAGTGCGAGGTTGAATTTAAGCGGGATCTGTACAAACAATGCGAAGATCGATCTTTGAGTCAAAAGATCGGTCAAGACTTATTTGGGATGATTACCAATCCTAAACTGTGGGGAATTGGTTTAACAGGAGCTTGTAAGCGACAAGCTGACTATGCAGCATGGGCGGTGGATCAGTTTGGTGAAAGTGCTTTACGAGATGCCAAACAAGCTCTCTATAGTATTAAAGTTGTCAAGGTTGAGGCGAAACGGATTTACGATCGATTCAGTGATGATGAACTCGAAGTTTGTGTGAGTGTGCGGAATGACGGTAATTTAGCCACCGAATGGGATCTAGTTTTATTAGATAAAAAAGGTGGAATTGCCGATACTGAGCCAGACACATACGAGCGTAATATCAAAGTAGGTCAAACCGATCGAGAATGTGTTGGTACTCGTGGTACCAAATCTTCGATCTCTGATTTGGGATCTAAGGCTAAAGTAGTAGTCCGAATTGATGATAAGCCTGGTGTTGCGGACTTTTTACCAATTGCCGATATTCGGGTAGAGACTAATCGACCTAAGGATAAATTTACCTCTGTTCCATACAGTGACCCGAGTAGAAAAGAAGCATATAATGAGATAGTGCAGATTAAGTCGCGGAAATAAACTTCTACAAGCTGGGGATTTGTCAGCATCGGCTATCCCCAGATCATTGTACTTCACCAAGATCTCTACTCTCTAACCCCTAATCTACGTTCGAGTTGGAGATCGTCTTCTTGTTCGATGATTTCTAGCTCGATCCCGCGAATATCGCGATATAAGAACTCTACTCGTCGATCGCGGGCATAATCTAGAATACTGTTTTGGCTAGTTTTGCGGCGAGTTTCGCCGTAGGAACGGATCGTAATCCGGGCAGGTGCGATGCCCTGAGCGATCAGATATTTCCGCGCAGATATCGCCCGCCGCATGCCTAACCGACTGTTGTATTCATTGTCGGCACGGGGGTCGGTATGACCTTCGAGATCGACGACAATGTAGGGATGTTGTTTGAGGACTTGGGCAATTCGTTTGATGACTGCACCGCTCATTGGTGCGATGTTGCTCTTGTCAAGGGCAAAGTGAATATTGGCGGGGATTTCTAGTTTAATTTTGGTCGGCAGTACTGGGGGTTGAACTGGTGGAATCGTCGGTGGGATAGCTGGTGGAATGGCCACAGGTGGTTCGGGGTCGGCATTAGCAATGGTGGGAATGCTTAAACCACATTCTGGGACTAAAACTTTGAGGCTGAAGGGGTTGGCAGGTGGTGTGACTCCTGGGGCGATGACCATCGCATTGCGGGCAGGTTCGGAGGTACCATATTTAGGGTCGGTAGCGATCGCGCTAATGATTTCGCCCGGTTGAAGATTGGTTAAGGTTGCGCCAAATTTACCGCGAGGATCGGCTGTAACTGTGGTCAGGGAACGGCTGAGGGGGCCATGTCCAGTCTCATCTGTACTAACTTGGTAGAGTTCGATTTGGGTGCCAGGATCGGCGATGCCATCAATGTTCACGCGATCGTTTAACCGCAGAAATTCGCGGGAAAGGAATTGAGGCGGGTTAATTGCCATATTGCCTGTATCTAGGCGGCGGTTCTCACTATTCCGCAGGGGGTTAATGCCATCGCCATCTTGGAAACTTTCGACGGCATCATGGCGGTAGGTGTTTAAATCGACGCTTAAACCTTCGAGGAAGGAGAAGCGGTTGCTGGTGATGATATTGCGGGCAGAGGAGACATCTCTGGTGGGGATATGGGCTTGGGCAAAGGCGGAGACGGATACGCCTGCCCCAGCCTGGTGAGCAATCTTGTTATCGACGACTTGATTGTCGTTACCCATTAAGTGAATAGCGGCGCGGCGGAATCGCCGTCCGTTGAATTCGATCGTGTTGTTGCGGATCTCAACTTTGCCTGCGGCTGGTTTAAAGATAAATACACCGCTGCCATCGTTGGCGCAGATCAGGTTAGTGTGGATTTTGTTGTTCTGAATTGCACCTTCAAGGCGGATAGCATCGGGCATTCCAGATGTTCCATTGCCGATCAGGATATTTCCTTGGACTAGTAAGTTATCGGCTCTAACCGCCGTGATAATACCGCTGGCTGTGTGGTCTTTAATGATGTTATGCCGAATTGTTGTACCAACACTATTGAATACATATACGCCAAAATCTGAAGTTACCAGTGGTGTAGTGTTGTCTGGCTTAATGCCGAGGAAGTTACCTTCGATCGTCACATTTTGGGGGGGACGAGTGCTGTTACCTGATGGCAAATTGGCTGGGGTTGATGGGAGCCGATCCGCGATAAAAATATCACCAGCGGCGACATTTTGGGTCGCGCCATTATCACCGACACGGAAGCCATAGATGCTCAGTCCTCTAATGGTAACGTTATCGGCCAGGATCGAAATTCCCCGCGCAATTTCTACATTATCAGCGGGCGTAAGTTCGACTACTGGTGTGGATAGCTCGATCCGCGTTTTGGTAATGGATTTAGGAATATAGCCGGATTGAGTGGTGCCATCGATCGAGACTCCTGGTGTTTTGATGGGCGGGAGTTCTTGAGTCAGGGCAATTTTGGTGTTGGCCGCCGGGAGATTAAATTGGATGCGGGAGCTACCTGTGGCGAGATCTTGGACTTGGCTGCGTTCTTGGGGACTGAGTTGTGCTAGCTGGAGATCGCCATTCGCTAAGGCGATCGCTTCGCGGAGGGTAATGCCATGATCGGCGGTGATGGTGTCTGCGTTGTTGGTAACGGTAATTTTGATGTGAGGTTGATTTGGTGTGGCTTTCTGAGGCACTGGAGTGGCTTGGACGGAATTAATTAGGGGTAGTTGAACCAGGTTCAGCCAGCAGAGTGTCAATAATAAATTTTGAATATTTGGGCGGTTCATAATTTTAGATGTATTGCGATGGCTTTACCCTATGGTCACTAATGTTGGAGATTTTTAAACGCAAAGGACGCAAAGAAGGCGCAAAGTGAGCAAAGAGTTACTTTCTCGCGGATTCTGATTGTTGGGGTGGTGTGATTTTCTGGAGACCAAAGCCGTTGAATAGTTCGTTGACTTTGACGGTGAAGCCGATATAGGCACCGTTAGCGGCACGATTGCCACCGGAGATGGTGGGATCGTCAACGCGACCGAGACCGTAGCCACCGGAAAGGCGGAGGTTAGGGGTGAGATAGTAGCCAGCTTCGAGAGCTAGACCTGTTTCGGTGTAGCCTTGGTTGGGCTGAGTGATGATTCGACCGTCGGCGACTAGATCCCAGCTATAACCGAGGCGATAGGTGGCGCGAAGTTGCCCGATCGAGAGGGAAGTACTCGTGTTAGTATCGGCGGCGAGGAAGTTGGTACCTGTGCGGAAGGCGTATTTACCATAGAGTTCCCATTGCCAGTCGGGGGCGTAAATCACTTCAGCCGCGATTGTGTTATCTTCGGAGCCACTACCGATACTGGCGAGGATATCATCGGGGATGGTGCTGGGGTTGCGCCGATATTGGTAACTGAGCAGGGCGTTGATTTGGTCGCTGTCAGGATTGCGGTAGGCTAAACCGATTCTCAGGTTGCTGGTAGAACCCAAGCTAGAACCGCTCAAAACTTGATTGGCGACGGAATTTTGTTGATAGCGCACTAGTGCAGTGAGGTCATTAGTGACTTTGCCGGTAATTCCGGCATTAATCCCGGAACTGCTGCCACTTACGCCATCACGGAATTCATACCGTGCATTGGCTTGATAATTGGGATTGTCGGTATAGGCGACACCGATACTATAACTATTGCCGCTACCGACACCGACGCTGGAGCCACTTTGACCCGGGGCAAAGGGTTGGGCAAATTGCTGTCCGGCTCCAGTCTGGGAATAGCCGCTGTTATCACCGGTAATCAGGCGTTCGTAAGCTAGATCCACTTTTAAGCCGGGAGCGAGGATGATGCCTTGTTGAAGTCCGACAGCCCCGATCGATTGGTAGGGATTGAGGGAGTAGCGTCCGGTAACGGTGGTATTGCTAGCTAGTTTTTGGTTGGCATCGATGTCTAAACTGGTGAAGGAAGAGTTGGCTAACTGACCACCGGTGATAAAGTTTTGATTGAGTCTGACGTTGATACCCTGATATGCCGCCCAATCTAAACCGAAGGCTGTCCGGTTGGGATAGAGCGAATCCTGTTCAGTTGTCAGTGCGGTTTCATTGAGAGCGCGGAAGGTGAGATTCCGACTGACGGGAACGGCTAACCGCGATCGGATTTGGCTCGACACTCCGGTATTAGTGGCGGCGAGACGGTCTTCTCGATTGCGGTTCACATAGTCCAAATCAACGGTTGCCGGACCTAATCGTTGTTGGATACCAGCCGTGATGGTGGTGAGATTGTTATCTACTTGGGCACCAGGAACGGCACCGTTTCTAGCTGCTAGTAAGTCAGCAAGATTGGGGAAGAGGACGGCTGGGGCAATCCCATTATTATTTTCTCGATCGATTTGGAGGCGAATGTTGGTGTCGGCAGAGACTTTGGCGGTAACTTCACCACCATAGCGGCTTTGTCCGGGGACGAAGCTGGAGGTAGCGTTATTGGAAAAACCCGCTTCGGCACTACGGTAGAAAGCGCGTCCTTGAATACTATCCGAGAGCTTGCTCTGGGCTTCGACACGATAGGCGGCACCATCGACACTGCGACCGTCAAAACTGGTGGCATTGGTCGATTTGGCATATTCCGCGATCGCGTTGCTAGTCGGGGATAGGGCAACAAGTGCATCAGCCCCAAATAGGCTGAAATTCCGCACGCCTTGGGTTTCTTGGACAAAACTAGTTCCCACCCAACTCTCTTGGTTCAACTGACGGGAGAGGTTGTACTGAAGCCGACCACCGATAATACTGGAACTGACTCCAGGGGTAAAGTATTGATAGGTGGCGACAATTTTGCGGACCATCACGTTGCCACTATCATCGACACTGGTGCGAAGCAGGGGGCGACGGAGTAAGATACTACCGCGATCGTAATCGACATCATAGTCAATTCCGCGCACGAGGGCTTCACTTTTGGCCACTGTCCCGGGTCGATTTAACTCTTCGGTTTCGATCGCAATCTGTTCGCTACCCCCGATAATTAGGCGACGGGAGAGGAAATAATAGCCACTCGTCCCATCGGGGGCGACGGTATCCCGTTGGAAACCTTGAACATTATCACCGTAGAAGGCACTAGCTTGGAGATCGCCTAAGTTATAGTTAACTTTCGCCCCGTGCAACTGACGATTGGTCGCCGAAAATTGTTGGGATTTGGTGGCGAATTCATTGGTGCTGTAATCACCCCACATCACCATGTCTGGCAGGGCATTGGCAATACCTGTAGACCGCTCAAATTTGGCGTAGACACTATCTTGAGACGGGGTAAGTACATCCACAGTGGAAGTGTCACCGGTAACGGGATACAAGTCATCACAGTTGGTACTGGTCAGAGTGCCAAAGAGGGGAGTGCTACCATTGCAATTTCTATTCAGCGACCTGGCACTGTTATAGGCACCTGTAAATAACCAATCGCCAACTTTCCCAGTACTAAAGACTTGACCAGTAACACTGAGGTTCGTCCGATGATCTCGATCTGGCGGCAGAAAGTCACGGAAGTTGCGATAGTAGTCTGTGCCTCTCGCACCCAACCGGACATCTACCACCCCAGTGGTAATCGCTTGGCGTAAGTTGGTTTCAAACTGGGCTTGGGTAAATCCTTCTAAATTGAGACTAGTTGCCCGAATTCTAACAGTTTGGGCTTCAATGCCAGCGCGCAACTTCGCGCTAAATTTCCCATCCTTAACCGGAACTTGAAATCCAGGCTGGTCACGGTCTTGGTCTACACCAGCAAACTCACCGGCAGTAGCATTGAGGGTGACAATCCCATCTTGCTTGGCAAAGTTACCATTTTCATCAACCAGTTTCCCTTCAATCGACAGTAACGAGCGACCGTCAGCAGGAATGCGAGCTTCAACAGTTTTGATTTCGATCGCTTTTGGCGCGCCGCGAACTCTCAATTTAGCTGACGTGACCTGCCCCGCGACTCCATTTAATGTCGCTTGAGCCGTCAGATCATTCTCGCCAGCACCCAGAGCCACCCCATACCAAGTCTGGGTAATCAGATTGGTTTGAGTATCGGTTTCTGTTCGCCCAATTAGAGAGTTATCGACAGATTTGCCATTGACTTTGAGGTCGAGCGTAGCACCGATCGCGTATTGAACGACCACTGTTGCCGCCGGGATGTCCATCACCGCATCCGTAGTTGGACTGATAATTTTGACATCAGTGGTTGCCGCCGGAACACTAGGTGTACTAGGTGTATTTACTGGCGTTGGTGTCGGTGCTGAAGCATCGACTGGAGCAAGATTCGGCACTTGAGCAACTAGTGCCTTATCGATCCTGGCCAGAGTTTGGGCATGAGTACCATGGACTAGAGTGACGAATCCAAGGCTGTTAACGGCAGCACCCAGTAAGAAGGCTTTGAGAATTGGTTGTGGAAGTTTCATTGGGTTTATTTCGCCTCCCTAGCTGTAGGTGTGACACCAAAGTTCATCCGAACTAGACCACTTGGTGCAAGTTTGACTAAGCGAGATTGACTATTACGTTCTTTCAAGTAGAGGTTGGGGGCGAGGGTGTAGCCAGGGAGGCTACTGAGGTCGAGTACTCCAGTTCGGTAGCCATTGGCGGCATTTTTAACGGAGAACATGCCGTTAGCATCGGTGGTGATTTTGTTGCCATCGTCGAGGAAGATGACTGCGTTGGGGATACCTGGTTCATTCGATTGCTGTTCGCCATCGAAGTTTTTGTCCACAAACACGCGCCCGATAATCGTCCCAGTATCGCTGACAATACCCTGACGGACTTGGAGATAGTGGATTGCGGGACCATCGGTGACGGTACCCCCACCCGTTCTTGTCCCCGTGAGCAGGGCACTATTTTTGCCTGTGCCCCTCACCGCGTCAGGGGTGAGAGTAGTAGCGTAAGCAACGTTTACCGTTTGGTTCGGTGCGAGGGTGGGGAGTGTTGGGAAGGTGAAGGTAGCAACGTTGCTGTCGAGGGCGACTGTCACGGGGACATCAGTGTTATCGAGTCTGGCTCTGACCGCATTTGGCTGGAGACGGAAACCGAGGGGCAGTGTATCGGTGACGCGCAGGGTACTTACGGGCGTGGTGGAGAGATTTTTGAGCAACAGGCGATAAACGACCGTATCACCTGGTTCTGCCGCTGCTCGATCGGCCGATTTAGTAATTTGCAGGATTTGGGGGCTACAGATACCCACATTCAGCCCGACGAGGGACAGGTTTGTGGTAATTGCTTCACGTGGAGCCGTAATGGTGACGCTGTTGGTGGGTGTAGCGGCATTGACATCGAGGACTTCTCCATTGAGTGAACTCGCTGTCAGTGTGACATTTTCGCCGACAACGCTGATGATTCTGAGCAGGATTTGCCGTTCGGTGTAGATCGAGCCAGATGGGGGCTTAATTAGCAGGATATAAGTCCGACCTGGGACTAATTGACCTCGGTTGGGATCGAGGAGGAAATTGTATCGACCATCGGTGTTGCCGCTCGTTAGGGGGAAGGGATTAATATTTTGACGATTTGGGTCTAGTCCGGCGGGAATGTTGTTATTGGGGATATCTGGTAGCTCGGTCGTCGTTAGACTGACCAAGTTGCCGAGGCGTAAACTGTCCGGCGTATCAAATAAGGTGACTATAAAGCCTTCATAGTTAGGGAGAGTTTCACCATTACAACCAGTAATTCGTCCGGCTGGGTCGATGATCCCACCACCGGAAATCGGGTCGCCCCCCAAGGGTTTATTGACAGGTAGTGTATTGCTCAGTGCCTGAAATTGGCGATCGACTTCCGGTTGTCCGGTAATCGGGTTGATCAGCGGATTACCCGTTGTCAGATCGATTTCGCGATCGACTGTGTAACTATACTGCGCTGTATTTTCAATTAGCGGTAAAGCCTTGACTTGCGCGCTAATTGGTGCTGTAAGTTGAGTGACAGTAACGATCGCAAAGCCCGCTAACTGGAGATATTTTCTTAAATAGTAGTGGTGCCGTCGCGATGGAAACCTAGACACTTGACTTATTCCCTTAAATACAATAATAATTTCTTAGATAGTTGAGTATTTCTAAATTCATCCTTCTGTTATCCTTTATACCCACCATCTCTCAGTGTCGTCACCCGTTGTTTCACGGGGATTCAAATTGAATGTGGAGTAAGTATGAGGGATTTACGTAGTAGAGATGGAATAGTCGGGGGGGGTGGGGACGGGGGGACTGGGGGACTGTCAACTTTCAACTTTCAACTTTCAACTTTCAACTTTCAACTTTCAACTTTCAACTATTCCTCTACCCGACCCTCTGTCCCCTAACTATCTAACCTTCCGAATAAAGCTAAAGGTGCCGCTGGCTTGGGGTGCGAGTGTACCGACAGTGTTAACGTATTTGGTTACTTGGGCATTGTCAGTCGGTGGCGTTAATTGGAGCGTACCGAGATCGACTTTTGCCGAACCAGGTTCGTGATCTGTCAGTGCTGCCCAGTTATTGGGTAAAACAGTCCCATCCTCCACAATTGTGAAATTGCTGGCATTAAGTGGTTTATTTCCAGTACCGCCGATGGGAGTTGCGACAGAGATGTTGGTGAATTTAATCCGATACTCGATATATTCACCCGGTTTAGCAAGTTTGTTTTCAGGGCTAAACTCATTGAGTGGTTGCTTATCGGTACCCAATATCCGCGACTCTTTGAGCAGATCGATAAATCCGGTATATGCTCGATCGAGTGTTTTATTCTTTGGCTCGTCAGTTCCCGGCTGATTATCGTTATTTAGATCGACAAAGGCAGTCAGTTCGACTGGATAGCCTTTAATTGCGTCAGTACCAGCAGGTAAGTCGATGATGGTGGTGTAGTCGGCATTGCCTTTACCTGGAACTTGAAGTAGCACCAGTACTGGTTTAGTCCCGTCATCAGGCACCAATTTACCGCCATTGACAGTGAAACTCACACCAGGATCTGTTGGTTTACTGGGATCTTTGAGGGTAACTTTAGTACCTTCAGGTAAAAGTTCGTCAGCTTTAATTGTCGGTAGAACTTTAATATCCGCCGGGAAATCAGCAGAATTTTGGACAGTATTCAGGAAGCCGACCGCTTCGGGGTCAAATTTGTTACCTTTCTGGATACCTGGTTGAACGGGAGCAGACTTGTTGGTAAAGTCGTTATTATTATCAGCATTAGTGCCACCTACAGGCTGACCCACAGCCTCTGGCCGATCTTTTGGCCCATTTAACAGTGTGAGGGTCGGATTGATGGTGGTGGTGACAAATTCGCCACCGACACCATCTCCAGAGTTGTCTCCCTTGAGGTCTTGACCGATAGTTGTCGGGTTGCGCGGATCGCCTACAGGTTTACTAGGATCGACGATACCGGGGCCGATGGCGGGTTTAGTTGGATCTTGAGGATCTCTAGCTCCAGGGGTACCATCGGGGTTATAGTTATTAGGGTCATTATCGCCAGATTCATCGACGACAGGCAGATTTGGATTAGGAGTTTTGTCATTGGGGTCGCCAGGGTTGGCGGGAGAGTTACCAAATAACTGGGCGATGTTGGCGACAGAGGTTGTCTGGAGTGGATTGATGACGGTTAATTTGAGTTGGAAGCCAGTAACTGAAGTACCTTTGGCAATCCGACCATTAGCGAGGAAGAATCCGACCCGGCGGAGAGTACCGGAATTGGTGGTTGTTGGTTCAGCAGTGCTCCAAGTCGCTCGATCGGCTCGATCGGTTGCCCCGATTTCCGTGCCATACTGATAGACTGCGACCCATCCAGTCGGTAGCACTACGCTACTGAATTTTGTGCCGATGGGGACTGCATCAGAGACTAAAATGCCTGGAGTATTGCCCAGACCGGGAATGACCGCTCCCACTAAATCAGCCGCAACTACGTTAGTAGCTTGGCTGGGGACAGTATCTTCGACTTTCAAGCTCAGACCGTAGGTGATACTATTATCAGTGGCAGCGTAGACTCCAGCAATTTTCTTGAGTGTAGCGAAAGCTTGAGGTTGAGCATCGATCGTGACTTCTTGAGTCGCCATTGCTTCCCTGATGCCGTTAACTGGTGCGCCATCAGTATCAGTGGGATCGGAACTATCGACAGTGAAGATGTCTTCAGGATTTTTGGTAGCAGCAGTTTGTTCTTGGTTTTGTTGATTGGGTTCGGTAGTTTTACCGACTGAAACAGCAAGTTTGCCGCTGGCTCCATCATTAACTTTGACTGCCACCCGGATCTGGAGGATGCCTTGTGGTGCGATACTATCGGAAGTGAAGCCAGCTTCGGGGACATCTTGCCAAGTGTTCGTGGCTGGGTTGAAGTACTGAACTTTTTGAAATTGAGCAGCACCAGTAATCCCAGCTTTGTTCGGCAGGAAGATTTTAGTTCCATCGTTACCGATGTTGGTGACATCAAAGCGGAAGTAGACAATTTCACCACTTTTGGCAATGGTATCTTTGCCTGTTTCGTCAGTAATGCCTTGTTGTTTAATCGTAATCCCGGCTACTTCCTGAACGGCGACTTCGATGATGTTGGAAGTAGCATTGATCCGGTTGGGATCGTTGGGTTTGTTGGGGTCGGCGGGATTTTCGGGATCTTCATAAGTGGCAGTTGCTTGGTTTTTGATTGCTGGGGGAGGTGCCGCGAGGACTGGGGTGATGAGTTGGCACAGACTACTAGCAATTAGTGTTGTCGCCAATAAAGGACGGGCATAATCAACTAGTTTAGTGGTATTTGCAGGTGTCAGTTTCACAGTTTGATTGCTCTATAAACTCGGTTTACTTCTGGATTTTTGGTGAGATTTTAGCAGTTTAAATTTTTAGATCTAAACTAACTGGCGATCAATTCAATTAACCTGATCGACTTGACAAAATTATCTGCCAATTAAAAATCTAGTGTGTCGATCGAGTGAGATTTATAAATATCAATTAATTGTCAGATCTAGCTGCCCAAAACCTGGTGTAAGTCAGGCAAAGGCAGAATAGTAGATAGCAAAAAGATTGGATAATGAATAGATATCAATTCTTATAAATAAAGCCAAACCATGACAACTACTGTTATCACTATTTGGCATCACTTAAAAATAATAATAAATATCGAGTTCTTCACTCTAACAAGATCGCCATCTTTACTTGACCTCAACTTCATAAGCAGCATTTACTTGAGCCTTAGCTGCCATTAACTGGGTAAATTTCCAGCGCAAATTTGTATAAGTGCTAGTCGGGGCTTCATTCTTCCCAATCATTGGTCTAGAAGTATAGGTTTTGCCGCCATCAATACTAAACAGTAATTGTGAACCAGGCAGAATAGTTGCCGAGTTTTTAACATAAGTAGTACCTTTGGGAATTGGTTGAGTCAGCATCAAATTTTTGACGGGACGATCGCCGTTTTTGGCTGTAACTGTATACTTGAGAATATCTCTTGATTGGACTTTGCCAGTAACAGGTTGATAGGTGATTTTGGGTTTATCATCAACCATTTTGACAACTTTTTTCTCAGCTTTGAGTGTGAGAGTAACTCGCTTGGCTGCGGGTTGAGTTACGCCGCCCGGAGTCTTCTGTAGCTGTGCTTGTAGAGGCTGTTGATGGGTAAAAGTGGTAGTGGCAATTAAACCAATTGCACTGATGCTAGTGATTAATAATTTATACATGATCGTTTCTAGTTTAGCTCTGGATGTACATAAGTGTTGAGACGATCGAGTGGTAAATAAAGTTGCCTAATTTACCTAAGTTTTTGAGTAGGATTGAAGCAAGTAATAACCTGATGATTATTACTTGCTAGTTTAGAAAGTTGCCTAATCTACCTCTCTCAAATTAACTACTCGTTGGCGTAGCCTCTCCTTGGAGAATCGTCAGACCACTAGGATACACTCATTTATTGAGCAGGTTTGTTGACTTGACGGACAAAGACAAAAGAACCAGTTTGTTGTGGTGCAATTACCGTAGTACCTAAATCAACGTCATAGCGAGATACGGTTGACTGTGTATTATTCTTCGTACCTTGGTCATAGGTGATTGTATTGGAAGGCAGAAGGGTTGTACCTAAAAGTGTTTTGGCACTATCAGGAGCATGGCTAGTTGTGTTACCCCAAGTATTAGGCGTAGCTAAACCATCCTCTAGCATTTTGATTTTGGTCGCCGAGAGGACCTTACTATCGACAGAACCACCGCTGAGATCTTCCGAGACGTTAACGGCACGAATCCGGTATTGGATAAACTTGCCAGGTACAGCAAAGAGATTGTTAGCAGCAGCACCACTTACATAAGGAATAGTGGTGTTATTCTGATCTGTAATTACATCCAGTAACCGCGCTTCTTTGATTAAATCGATGTAACCAGTGTAGACTTGGTTAATTGTGGTATTTTGTGCTGTTGCAGTACCAGGAACAGTTGTCGCTCCGTTTGCAGGGGCTGCGCCACCAGTGAAAGCAGTCAGTGGCACTGGATAACCTTTTAGTTGTTCTTGACCAGCAGGGAGGGTGACATCGACAGCATAGCTGACCAAACCGTTACCCGCGATCGCGAGTTTAAGTGGTGGTAATGTAGTCTGAGTAGTCACAAATCCACCAGCAGCCGTATAGGTGTAAGTGCGAGTATCTGAACCATTAATATTTTTGACAACAACAGTTGTACCGTCAGGCAATGCAGTTGCAGTTGTCGGCGGTGTGGGCAAGACGTACACATCACCAGCAACGTTAGTTGCATTTTCAATTGTGTTATTGAAAGTAGCGGTTCCAGTAGTTGTGGTATTAGTTAACACACCACTAGTATCGCGAACAGCATCAACCGCAGCGATTTGCATGGACTTGTTGGTGAAGTCCTTGTTGTTGTCGTTGCTAGGACCTGTTGCCCGAGGCTTGGACTCTGGCCCGTTATAGAGGTCACTGATTACCGCTGCTCGAACGGTGGTCAGAGTGAGGGTATCTTCTGCATGAGTAGGTTTAGTGGGGTCTGGATTACCAGCAGCATCAGGAGTGGTACCATCGATCGAGGCAATGCTAGTGAAAGCACCGAGTTGACCGGTAGTCACGTTGACAGCAAAGCCACTGTATGGAGTAGTAGTCGCGGGTAAGGACGTACCTGCTGTTGCTGGAACACTAGCTGGTGCGGTTGCAGTTCCTGGCTCGTAGATAAAACCAACTTGTTTAACAGTGGTTAAATCTGTCGGCGGAACAGTAGACCAAACAGTTGGAGTACCGACAACAGGAGATGTAATCGCATATACAGGTGTCCAACCAACAGGCGCAGTTACACCAGTAAAGGTGCTGTTTGGCGCGAGGGGATAGCTGACAATTACTCGATTGACATCTGTTGGACTAGTCGCAGCATCATTGGTTGCCAGTTTAATAGCTGTAGGTGCTAAATCTGTGGCGACCTTACCAGAGTTGGTCGGATCTGTAGTGGGGACAGTAACGGAGATATTGTATTTAACATTGTCTGTCGTAGCGTTTACAGGCACAGGAGCGTCATTAGTTAAATCAACGGTAGCGAAAGCTTGTTTCACGGCATTGACTTTAACCTTCTGCGTTGCGGATGCTTCCCGAACACCGTTAGCGGCAGTACCACCCAGAGCAACAACACCACCAGCAGTAGTGACATCAACGGTGTAGACATCTTTTCCGTCGATGGTTTCTGTGCCAACACCGCGCTCGGCGTTAACTAAACCAGGAGTGGAGGTATTACCCAAAGTAGCGACGATATCGTCACCAGCAATTGCACTGGCATTGATTGTCGATACAACCCGAACTTCTAACACACCACCAATAGCAATGGTTTGGGATGTGGAACCATTTGCATCAGTTACGTCTGTCCAGTTTGGAGCAAGAGTAGTGCCTGCATTGTATTGAACTTTGCTGAAGGTAACGTTGGGGCTAACATCAGCTAGCTGAGGTACTTTGAACTGAACACCATCGTTACCAGTGTTGGTAACTTTGAAGTTCGCATATACCGTTTCATTTGGTTTGAAGGCATCGGTCGTGTTTGGTTGGGTGAAGCCTTCGGCTGTCACCAAGATACCAGCAATTTTTGCGACCTTGACGGTGACAGTATTGGAGACAGTACTAATCGGTACGTTGGGAACGTTGGGATCTTCATAAGATGCAGTTGCCGTGTTGCTAATTTCTGAGTTAGCCACAGGTACTACTTGAGCAAATACTGGTGCTGCCAGTTGAACGAAGCCACCAGCCAGTAGCGCGGAAGCAATTAACGGGCGGGCGTAAGCAATGATATTATTTCTATCTGTACGTGCTGGTCTCACAGGAAGGAATTCCTCTATAGTTGGTTACGTTTACTCAAACCGGGGATGTAAGCCAAGAGTCAGTTGATAGTTCTCTGCTGTGAGGAATATTAGGCTGGTAATAGTTTTGCCCCAACTCACTGGTTTCGATTGACTACTGACTAAAAAGTCTTACTCTGCTATTCTGTCCTGCCAAAGTTTGATTTGATACCAGTACAGCTACGGAACTTTCTGCGGTGGAAACTTTTTATCGATCGTATATTTACGGAGATCGAGAATTACAATTATTGCAAGGTGGCTCAAAATATACTCGATCGACCTTGACTGAAGTATCCGTAGTTTAGTCAATAAAAAAGCACCAACAGAGTTGGTGCTGAAACTAAAGTTATCGTGATGCCTCTATTCATCAAGGTCTTGACGTTCCAATCGAGTCACCCGACGACTCAATCGACGAGTTTTTCGTTCGTTAACGGACAAATCATAGTTAATATCGTTAATCGAGTCTTCTTGACTGCGGAATCCTTCACGGATAGCAACTATCAGCGTTCCTTCATTACTTTCAACTCGACGGCGCAGGGAGTTAATATCTTCACGGACAGCATCAATATTATTTTGCATGGCAGATACTTTCTGCTCGATGGCAGATACTCTCTGCTCGATGGCAAACATGTCCTGCTTCGTAGCCATATTCTGCTGCATCGTCGCAATAGATTGAATAACTTGAGATAGCTGACTTTCTAGTCTGTCGAACCGTTCTGCTGACATAATGCTATTGTGGTTATTAATATGTTGGTTTGAAAATACGGCTTTGGCTCCAATCTTAAGTCGTATTTACATTTTAATATCAAACCTACTACTTAACGTCATTCCGGTTCTGGCCAAATCTTACTGAGATCGATCGAGCATCCCACCAGTACATCTTCGCCATCGAGCGTCAGGGGAGACTGCAATACTTCCACTTCTTGCCCCAATCGATAAATTTCCACCTGCTGTTGCTGCGGATTAATCAACCAGCCCAACCGCACACCATTAGTTTGATACTCCAACATTTTGGCTTGAAGGGTGGTTAAACTATCGCTCATAGACCGTAGCTCAATTACAAAATCGGGAACGATCTGTGGGAAGGCAATTTTGGCCGAGACACCCTCGAATTTAGATTTTTCAATCCAAGTAACATTAGGCGATCGAACTGCACCAGATGGCAAGGTAAAGCCGCCAGAAGAGTCAAACACTTTGCCTAATTTAGCTTGTCGATTCCAATTAAACACCTGAGATGCCAAATCAATATTTCTCTCGGAGCTTTCCCATCCTGCTGGTGCCATGATGACTAATTCTCCGGTAGCTGTTAACTCAAATGGCATGTCTGGATTGTCTTGACACAGTTGCTCGAACTCTGCATGAGTCAGGCGCAGAGTGATATGGCTAATATCAACTAATAGGGGTCTGGTTTCTAGAGATTGCATAATTTTTAATTATTCCTAGTTCCCGATTGGTGATTTCAACTGCTATGGCTTTAGTCTAGATTCTGTATGCGTATTTTATTATGCTAGCCCAAAACCACAGACAATCGATTTTTCTGAATCTCTCTCATCTCCAGTTAATCGGTGTATGGCATCTTGACAAATCAGATGTGTAGTTACATATTAGTAGTTATATAAAGATCAGGAGTCAAAATTGCAGTGGGTCTGGGACGAAGAGAAAAGTCGGATTAATAAACGAAAGCATGGGTTGAGTTTTGAGGCTGCCCAATATGTATTCGCAGATCCGCTGGCAGTTAGCCGGATGGACTCATTTCCAGCTGAGGAACGCTGGCAAACGATCGGGCTAGTCGGTCAATTGATTATATTAGTAGTACATACTTGGTCGGAATTCGATCCATTAACAGGTGAAGAAACAGGACGGATTATCAGCGCACGGAAAGCCACAGTTTATGAACGGAGAACGTATGAAGAAGGAACATTTTAATTCACTCCCAGCGGAGATCCAGTCTGAAATTGATGATTTGGCTGCTCTGCCAGAAAATCGGATCGATACATTGGATGTGCCAGAAGTTCGAGACTGGAGTGATGCCAACAGGGGGGTATTTTATCGACCAATTAAGCAGCAAATAACTCTACGGATAGACGCGGATATTTTAGACTGGTTCAAAAGTCATCATTTGCAGGATGAAGGCTATCAAACTCGAATCAACCGTGCTTTGCGTGAATATGTAGGACAACACCAATCTTGATTATTTGTGCTGATCGAATATTAAATTCAGCATAGTAATGTGGGTAGGGGTGATTCATGATTATCCCTACCCACATTATGTTTATTTCACTCGACCTTGGAACCGGACAAAGCCATAACTACCAGCTTCTCCAGGTACGGTAGCGTTGGGCAAATCGCCGAGATTGATGATGATCGCCCCATTAGTATTTTTCGGCGGGAGATCTGTTGGCAATTTCTTACAAGAATCCGGTAAATCTTGGGTGGGATCTGGCGGATAGTAACGAGCAAAATCACCATCGGCGATGTTGGTGTATGACTTTAATGTGCCACTGAGGTTAACAGCGATACCTCGCTCGGCAGTAGAGAGACCACTAGTATCATGAGTAATACCATTAAAGGCTGTCGGGATAAAAGTGACATTATCCGGCACTCGATCGCAGAACGTGACTTTATTGGCAGGAGCTTCACCCGCAGAGAGGAAATAAACGGTGTATTCCAGAGCATCATTTGGTTTGACACTACCACCATCAGTACCACCAAGGAGAAATATGTTGACAGGTGTTGGCCATTTAGTATTACTATCATTAGCTGTCTCTACTATGTAGCCGCCTAAATTGTCACCGCCAACGGTACTAGTCCCACCATTAATAGCTGTAATTCGCTTGACTAATAGCACGTTGGGATTACCAACGATCGACAACTGATAATCTTCTACTTCACCATTAGTGGCACTTCCACTGGGAGTACTCGCTGTGACGGTGGTATCACTAGTAAAGCGAAAACGGGCGAAGGTATTTCCAGCAGCACCAGCCGTAATGCCGGTCCAATTCAGTGCCCCCGCAGGCGTATTACTATTAACCGCAACGCTGGTATATTCCCCGGCCTCAAACGTACCATTCTTATTGAAATCGATCCAGGCGTGCAGTGTCCCCGTTCCCGTTGCCGTGACATTGGCAGCGGGAATGCTGTAGCTGGTTGCTCCGACAGTCAAAGTAGGAAAGCTGCTGATACCGTCGTCAGTAGTACCATCACCACTCGCTGTGGCATTAGCGATCGAGGCTGTTTCTGCGCTGATTGTTGCGCCTAATTTGATACCAGCAACTATGTCATGGATGGCTTCACCATAAGCATTTGTGCCCGTCCCATTTGGTGCTGTGCCAGTGATTGGCGCATCTCCATAGTCAATCATAGAATTACCGACGACAACAACACTTGCCTCATCATCATCAGCAATACCATCGTTGAGGTCATCAACGCCAAAGCCCACATTCGTTGATGAATCGATATCTGCTAAACTTGATTGGGTAATTTGAGCCGGAATACTGAACGAGCCAGAGCTATTTACATTTAAAGTTAACGTAATGGATGCAGATGCACCGTTGGCAAGAGAACCAATACTCCACGCCTGGGTTGAAGTACTATAAGATCCAGTTCCTGATTGGCTTGCGAGTGTTAGACCGGAAGGAAGATTCACAGTAGCTGTAACGCCCGTGACATTGCTAGGCCCTTGATTTATAGCTGTTATTGTTACCGTTGTTTGCCCCCCTACAGTAGGAGATGCATTGGTTGTCGAAATACTGAGTGCCAAATCGGCTTTTTGGTTATAGGATGCAAAGCATTGCGGGCTTCCGAGGCGACCCATGATTGCGTCCAAGGCAAATTTAAAGCTGTTAACAACAAATATTGCTTGATCAGTGGTAGCTGTGGCACCAGCCCCAACTGCGCTTGCACCGTTACTTCCATACATGTCTGCATCTGCTGTAAACAGAAATGTTGGCGTAACGAGGTTATCTGTAATTGCAGCAGGTTGCTGAAGTGCAGTGTTGTGTTTAGCTAAGAGTGCATCTCCAGCCAACATCCCCAGAGAGGTTGATGCACCCCCATAAGTTCCAATTGAAAGTGCGCCTCCACAAGTTAAGGGGTTGTACGACAAAAGTGAATTAATTGAAACTCCACCATTAGGAATGGCGGTCAGAGTGCGCCCAGAACTTGAACAGATAACATTTCCTGCATAATCACAGCCAGCCAGCAGAAAATGTCCAGTAGTTTGTCGCCAAGTTGCAAGTACGGCAGCTTCAGTACTGTTAACGTCTTGAGCCGTTGCCCCACCGCCAAAGTAAATTTGACACCCGTTGCTGCTAAGAGTAGCCGCAGTAACCGATGAAAGAGTCTTAAATACAAAGGTTTCAGGGGCAGCGGTTCCACCTGTTCCGAAATAGGCTGCGTTGGTTAGCTTTGCTCTAGTATTGGTATTAACTCCTCTGTTGAGATCGAGTTCCGAACCTGTCTTGAAACAGACATTTACGTTCACTGGTGCTGCTGAGGCTGGGAAAGTTGAGACTGAAAATATTCCCAATACTACTTCGCTAGACAAAGTGATTGTGAGGCTAACCCTTGAGATCCGCCTTGATTGCGATATCCAACTGCTGGTCAGTTGCTGGTACGCCAACACCAAAGTGGTTTGCAATATTTGGTATTTTTTGGCTTTCATAGATTTATCGATCGCGCTTGAAACCTGAGACAAGGATGTAAACAACTGAGACTGTCGGCGAGAAGCTATTCGATCACGGAGTACAACATGAGCGGAAGAGTCAAGTTTGCGGAGGGATGATAAAAAGGATTTCATAGAGAGGAAAAATTATGTAGCTGGTGATAATAAATAGATAAATACTGCGCGATCGTCAAATTCGATCTGAGTGGCTAGAGTTTCGTTACTTTCTACCATCTAGGCTCCAGACATCGTTGATAGAATCGATATTTATGCCGATTTACTTCACCACGTGTGCTACCTTATTCGTAGGTTTCAGTATAGAATTTCAAATCTAAAAACAATTGGTCATAAAACTAGAATTCCCAAATAAATGAATCGCAACCAAAACATCATGTGAGTACCCATCTAACATTCTGCACCCCAAGCCAAATAACCGCATTACGGAAAACACGGGGATCCGGAAAATCTGAAAATGGGTAATATTACGGATACCGATTAATTGATTAATGGGCGTTGCTGATTTTAGACATGTTAAAGACGGGGACAAGGAGAAGGGGCGACTGGGGAAATCACCACTTCGATCGGTAACACATGTTAATAAACTTCTACGCGCGATTGAGCAAAGCTCACACTTCGTGAACGAACTTAATATCCTAGATCCACTGACCGATATTCGGTAAATCTCTGTTCGGCGGAGACGATATTCTGGGCAGATGTCCAATTCTGAGCCACTCCACCATTAGATAAGGGTGGACAATTTGCAGACTATGGGCAGAAGAGTAATAAATAGCATGACGATCTGGAATCTCAATCTTGGTATCTCGATTGATAATAAAATCTTTGAAGTTAGCCGTGACAAGAAAATCTGCCTTTCCTGCAATGGCAGTTTCTAATACATGAGCATCCTCGGTATCTCTCAATCCAATTACCCCAGTACCGCCCAAAGTTAATTGGACACTCAATTTCGTGTACTCTTCTACGCTACGCATATAGGCATTGGCGATTTCTGGATTTAATGAGCATTCCCCAGGAAATAATCAGGCTAGATTCACCACTTCTAATAACTTCAATTAAGTACTGAGCCGCTGTATTACTTCTACCCTTGCGATCGGCTAATAAAGCTGCCACCCAGATATTCAGATCCAGACACAATCGGAACATCCTAGTTGTGTTTGGTTAGATTAACCGCAGCAGCTAGCAAGTCGTCTTCTGTGCTCAGAGGTTCTAGATGCTCGATCTGCATTTGGTTGATGACTTGGACGTGTGCAGCTTGATACTGAGCATCGATGATCGTTCGAGCCATCTGCTCCATCAATGTTTTCAGTTGTTGCTCCGAACCTGTGGTACTGATCTTCAGCCATGCTTCACGGACTGAGGGAGGAAGTTCTACGAATAAATCTAACGCCATCGCCACGACTTGCGAACGATTTCGACGTTCAGCTTTGGCAATTGTGTCGAGCCGCGCTACTGTTTCTTTACTGGTATGGGCTGATACAGTTACTCCCGACATAGATTTAAGAATTTTCTCTAGTTTCTATAGAAATTATAGGTTGATTTTGCTAAAAGTTACAATCAAACTTATCCCTAATAATCTCGATCGAACCTGATATCCTAGATCCACAGAGTAAAGATGTAATAGACAAAATTTAACGCATTCCCTACAGACCATGACCCTAGACTGGATTACCCCCGCTGATCGCCTGCAATCCTTGCCCCAGTATGTTTTCGCCAGATTGGACGAACTCAAAGCAAATGCCCGTAGTCAGGGAGTGGATCTGATCGACTTAGGGATGGGTAATCCAGATGGCCCACCGCCAGCCCCCGTAATCGCCGCTGCCAAAGATGCACTGGCGGAAGATACCAATCATGGTTATCCCCCGTTTGAAGGTACTGCCAATTTTCGGGGCGCGATCGCGAAATGGTATTATCGTCGCTATGGTGTCACCCTCGACCCCAATAGCGAAGCCCTGCCCCTCCTCGGATCAAAAGAAGGCTTGGCGCATCTTGCCCTCGCCTATATCAATCCTGGCGACACGGTACTAGTTCCCAGTCCCGCCTACCCCGTCCACTTTCGCGGCCCCGCGATCGCTGGTGCTAAAATTCATAACATCATCCTCAAACCCGAAAATGATTGGGCGATCGATCTGAATGATATCCCCCCGGAAGTTGCCCGCCAAGCCAAAATTCTCTTCTTCAACTATCCCAGCAACCCCACCGGAGCCACCGTCCCCCGCTCCTTCTTTGAAGATGTCGTCGCCTTTGCCCGCGAATACCAAATCCTCCTAGTCCACGATCTCTGCTACGCCGAACTCGCCTTCGACGGCTATCAGCCCACCAGTCTGCTAGAAATCCCTGGAGCTAAGGAAATCGGTGTCGAGTTCCATACCCTCTCCAAAACCTATAATATGGCGGGCTGGCGAGTCGGCTTTGTCGTTGGCAATAGTCAGATCATCCAAGGACTCCGCACCCTCAAAACCAACCTCGATTACGGCATCTTCGCCGCCCTCCAAACTGCTGCTCAAATAGCCCTCGAATTACCTGATGTATATGTAAACCAAGTTCAAAATCGCTACCGCGAACGCCGCGATTTCGTCATTGCTGGCTTGGCTGAATTAGGCTGGAACATCAAGCCCACTAAAGCAACGATGTATCTGTGGATTCCCTGTGCTGTAGGTTGGAATTCGACAGATTTTGCCCTGATGGTCTTACAAAAAACTGGGGTGGTATTTACGCCTGGTAATGCCTTCGGTATTGGCGGTGAAGGGTATGTCAGAATTAGTTTGATTGCCGATCTCGACAGGTTGGGCGAGGCAATTGGCAGACTTAAAGATGCGGGAATTCGGTATGAGTAGTCTGAACTATGATTTTAATTCGTCTCAACTATGATTTGAATGATTTAATGATGGACTATGATTTAGATGAATATGAGCCAAGTTGTCAATAAAGATGCTTATAAGCATTCAGATGTTACGGGAAAGGTGATTGGCTGTGCGATGGAAGTGCATCGGTATTTGGGGAATGGTTTTCAAGAGGTAATTTATCAACGAGCATTGGCTCTGGAAATGCAGCAACAAGGCTTGAGCTTTAGCCGAGAGCATGAAATGCAGATTCAATACAAAGGAGTCGATATTGGCAGTAGGCGAGTCGATTTTTTTGTAGAGGAAAAGGTGATGGTAGAAATTAAGGCGGTGATTCAGCTAGATGATGTCCATCTAGCCCAAGCAATTAATTATTTGGAAGCCTATGGTTTAGACATTGGACTACTGATCAATTTTGGCAGTCGCAGCTTGCAATTCAAGCGGGTGATGAAGCCTAACCTGTTGATTAATTAAGGTTGTGACGATCTAGTCCGATCGAAAAACTAGTACTAAGCGGCGGAAATAAGCCTCCCATTTCTTTCTCCCCGTCCCCCAGTCCCCCCGTCTCTTGCCAAAATAGTAGCTAGATTTATGCCGTCCAGTACTAGTCTAAGTCATAGTTCAGATATCTAAATCATAGTTCATCATTAAATCATTTTAATCATAGTTCAGACATCGTTGTAGACAAAGAATAACTAGCAGCTTAAATATATGCAAGATGAAGATCGATCGGCAGCAATCAATGCAGAACAACTGGCAGAAATCGAACAGAATCTGCGAGCGACGGGACTAAATCACCGTTGGGCAGCCGTAATCCAATTGGCGGCGGTTCCTGCGGAAGTAGCTGTTCCGATCTTCAAACGACTGCTCAACGAGAAGGATGTCGGCTTGCGTCGCCTAGCTGTCGTTGGTCTGGGCAAACATCTTAGTGAGGAATCTTTACAGACATTACAGACCATTCTCGCTGGACCTGGCGATCCGATGATTGTTGCCGAAGCGGCCAATTCAATTTTTGAATTTGGCGATCTAGCGATTCCCCTGCTGCAAGATTTGTTTGGTCGATCTTCCCACTGGTTAGTCCGACAAACAATTATTTCTGCATTGGTAGAAACTGATCGATATGAGGTCATCTTAGCAGTTGCACAGATCGCACTTACCGATGAAACCAAAGCGGTTCGCGAATTGGGTATCCTGGCATTAAAGCGGGTGTTGCAGTCGCCGCTTCAGGCAGCAGCCTTAGAAATACTTTCAGAGTTAGCTAGAGATCCTGACTGGCAAATCCGTTGGTGTACGGCAATTTCTCTCCACGGTTGCCCCGAAACCCAGGCGAAGGAATTAATTGCCCAACTCCAGCAAGATGAAGATTTTCGGGTGGTTGCAGCAGCCTTGGAAGGATTGACAAATAACTAGTCTTCGGCATCTAGCTACTATTTTGGCGGGGGACTGGGGGACTGCCTTGCATTGAGCGAAGTCGAAGTGGGGGACGGGGAGAAAGAAATGTTAGGCTTATTTCTGCTGCTGAGTACTAGATGGTAGAGGTTAGGGGAAAATCTGAGCAAAAAGGTCATAAAAGACAAACGTGGATCGATAATTGACGATCGATCGTGACGATCGGTGCCTTAATGATGAAAATTGTGGCAGCCGATCGTTTACGATCTTTCAACAGGAGTGTTGTTGCGATATCGATCGAGATGAATTATGAGGTGTTGAAGATATGTATGATGAATTAGACGAGCAGTGGGATACTGCCAGCGATGCTAGTCCTGCCAACCAGCCACCGGAGACTGCTAGTAGTTACTACAATCGAGGCTTGTCTCGCGATCGAATGGGTGACAGAGAGGGTGCTTTAGCCGACTATAACTGTACGATTCAACTCGATCCCAGTTATGCGAAAGCTTACATCAATCGAGGTTTGCTCCGCGACAGATTGGGTGACAGAATTGGGGCATTGTCTGACTACGATCGAGCGATCGAAATCGAAGATCTCAGTGCCATTAACTACTACAATCGGGCGAATGTCCGATACCGACTAGATGACAAGCAAGGGGCCTTAGTTGACTATGATCGATCGATTCAACTCGATCCGGATTATGCTAAAGCTTATTATAATCGCGGCATCGTTCGCGCCAGTTTAAGTGATAGGCATGGCGCAAGAAAGGATCTTCAAAGAGCAGCGGAGTTATTTCGTCAGCAACACAAGGATTGGGATTATCAAAGTACGCTGGAAAAAATCCAGGAAATTTAAAGTCTAGATCTCCTGTATTTGTTAGTTGGTGTTGAGTGTTAATTATTAGGTATTAGATATTGGGTATTTCAGCTAAATTGTTTCAACACTCCAACACACTCACACCCTCCAAATACGATAATTTCACCATTAATTATTAATTATTAGTTATTTTCTCAATCCTTACCCCATCCACATCAACCCAAGCAATCTGGGGGATGTGACGATCGATGGCAATTTGTCGAACTTGTTCTACATCAACATCATTCAGATACATCTCTACTCTGACGACCTTAACCACAGAACGCAATTTTTGCCCATAGATCAAGGCTGCGGCTGTTGCTGCTGGAGTAGTCGGCACAATTAGGTAATCGGGTTTGGGTGTATACTGCGGCATCCCCGGGTGTGCTTGCAAAACTTGTTGAACAGTCTCGATGTCCAAAGAAAAGCCAATGCCGGGGCTACTTTGACCCTGCGGATGATACAAAGCCAGTAGTTGGTCGTAACGCCCCCCCTGTCCGAGAATATGAGCGCGATCTGCGGTGACACTCACGGCTTCAAAGACAATCCCGGTATAATAATCAAAGGTTTGAATCAAGCTCAGATCCAGCACCAGTGGGAGTGGGGTTGGACTGCTAGCGGTTAATAATTCAACTAAATTTTGAAGCTGGGCAATAGTTGATTTACTGCGATCGTCGAGTTCGAGTTGAGCTAGTTTTGCCAATACTCGATCGGGATTGCCGCGCAAATCTAATAGGGAGAGAGCTAGCTGCTGCTGGCGAGGTGTCAGTGGTAACTGTTCTAGCGTAACTCGATCGAGATGTGCCAAACACCGTCTAACTTGCGTCTGCAATTCGCTGGGAAATTGAGCCAGTAAGGCGCGGCTCAAACCTGCTTCGCCCAAAATTAGCTGCCAATTGGGGACAGCGAGAGATTCCAGACAGTCAGCCAGCAACAAAATTACTTCCGCGTCTGCTAAAGTCCCCCCAGCACCGAGCAATTCCACGCCAGCTTGATAAAATTCCTGTTGTCTACCATGATGTTCGATATCGGCGCGGCGAAATACGTTGGCATTATAGTAGAGGCGTTGTGGGTACATATCCCCCATCCGTGTTACCGCTGTCCGCGCGATCGAAGCAGTTAATTCCGGTCGTAAGCCGAGTGTACCACCTTCGGCATCAGGAATCTGGATCACCGTCTCCCGATCGACTGCACCGCCTGCCATCAATGTTTCCAATCGTTCTAGGGTGGATGTAATAATCCGATGATAACCCCACCGATGTAAGATATTTTGAATCCCATTTGCCACCCACCGTTTTTGAGCTACGTCCAACGGCAACAAATCTCTCGCCCCTGGTGCATAAAAGTTCGAGCGGCTCGGCGAAATATCGCTCTGTTCGGGCAAAAATACAGCAGGATTGAGGTCGGTCATGTTTTCGATCGGCAACGGGCAACTTCCTATTCTAGCCGATGAGCTATCTCTGAGTTTACTTTTTGCCGAATTTAAAGCCGAATATCCCTTCAGATTTTTTCTGGGTAGTCTTACTCACAGAATTTTTAGTATTGGCGGCTCGATCATATTCCTGTTTGGCTTGAATCGCCTGAGGATCTTTGGGATTTAATTGGAGTGCTTTATTAATCGAGATTTTTGCCATTGTCGTCTGTTGTTGGCGTAGATAAGCTAACCCTAACAGCGCATGAGCGCGCGCGCTATTTGGCTCAAAACCAATTGCCTCACGTAATTCGAGGACTGCTTTACCCCAATTTTTCTTGCTCAAATATTCATCGGCTCGGCGTAACGAGCCTTCGATCGAAGATAATTTTGCAGTATCTGGCACACTCTCTTTCCCTACAGTTGCCACTGCTGTACTCGTAGTCGCTGATAATGGTGTAGATCTGACCGATTGTAATTGTTTGCGGAATAAATACACCAAGTTCAGTTCGCTAATTTGATTGATAACATTGATGCTTTCAGATAAATTTGTATACTGTTGGGCCACTAGATCTGCCAAGATCTGATAGTAGACTTGCTCGAAATCCGCACCACTTTGGTAGAGTTGTTGACACAAAGGATCGCCAATCTGAAGTTGGTTCCCTTCTTCGAGCAATCGTTTACTCAACAGTTGCAACATAATCACCTGTTCTTCGCGTTGAGCCGATCGAGATAACTTACCGTAGGCATGTGTTACCAGTCGAGAAAAGAGTTGCACTGCTAACTGTCGATCGGCAGCAGTTTTCCACTCGGCACTATCAGGATGCAATAATCTCGCCACTGTTTTGTAGCGTTCTCTAATATCCATTTCTTCAGCATTCACACCCACGCCTAAAATTGCGTGCTGATCGGTGAAATCAAACTGAAATAAACCTCGATCTAGTTGAAAACTCATACTTGGGGAAAAATCACAGAGGTCAAAAGTGGCTGGCAGATTCCACAGGGTACACCATCTATATATTCCCCGTCTTGCCCCCAATATTCACGTTTGCGGCAAAAATTATTTTAGTGGTTAGGGGTACCGCTGTTAAGATAAGCACTTATACCTTGTTCTCGAACTCGATCGGCTTGCCGTTTGCGACAGCAATTGTACATTATGCGATCGCAAGTACTAAATATTCCATAATCTAGTCACAGGATAAGCATCGAATTGAAGATCGCCGCTAAGGATCGTTAGATCGAGATCGATCGATTGAGCAATGATGATTCTGTCGAATAGATCTCTGTGATGAAGTGGAAGATCTAGATATACTTTGATCGCCGTCATGTCGATCGGTAAAATTGAGATGTCTTGAGCAACTAAATTCTGTTCGATCGCCTGAAAGTCAGTTTTTAATGTTAGTTTACCAATATTAATTTTAATCGCTATCTCCCAGAGCGATACAATACTCACAAATACAGATTCAGCCGATTTGATTTGTTCTTTTGTACTGGGTGGTAGTCGGGAATCGTTGTCTAGAAACTAAATCAGGGTATGAGTATCTAACAAAAACAATTACATATACTCTTGAAGATCCTCTAGTGGCGCATCAAAGTCATCGGACATCTCAAACATGTCTTGCATTGTACCTGCTTGACGACGTTTTTGCGTGGGTGTCGGTGGATTGGTTTGAGCATAGTTTGCTGCTAGAAATTCGGCATAGTGGAGTACTTCCTGTTGCAGTTTTTCGGGTAGCTTTTCGAGGCTGGCAATTAAGGTTGGCGATAGCATTTTGAATGTACCTTGGATGAGCAAGAATCGGCAGCAATCGAGATCGACGATCGCCTGAACCCATATATCGATCGCCTTCTCCTATTATACCTGCGACATCAATGCGTTCAATAGGTCTGTCTGTTTGACTTTGCCAGATTCGATCGATTCCTCCAATCGATCGCACATCCCCATCAATCGATCGATCTTTTCCACTATTCGCCGTTGTTCTGCAAGAGGTGGAATTGCAATTAACATTTTTCTTAATCCAGTTAGCGGCACAGTTTTCTGTGCGATTCCAGTAGCAACTGAAGTAGCATATTTAAGTGCATAACTAGACTTCAATAAATGCAGGAGATATTCTACTGGAGAAGATTTAGTTGATTTAAGAATTGCAACGTGACGCTGTACACAAAACTCAAGATCGCTATCAATAAAAATTGGTATGCCGTAAGAACCAGTTACCGTATACAAAATATCATTTGTTGCTGGCTTTCTTCCCCAATCTAGTGATTCGTAATAATCATGCGGTACGAATCTACAATTCTCAAGAGTAACTTTACCTGTATTTAGATTTCCGATAACTAGAAAAGGAATACCAGTATCTGATTTTGGGGGTGCTTGATGATCGCCATCAGTAACTAATGCCAAAACATCTTGTAAATTTGCCCATTTCCAACCGTTCGGCAAATCATACGGCACTTCTTTCAAGTTTATATCAGGTGAAGGTTTAGATTGTTTAATCTTCCCTTCCTTCACTAATCGCTGCTTCTCAAGCTCGATCGATCTCAACAATTCACTCGCGGGTTCATCATTCGGATCTTGCGGTACCAACTTGCCCATAACGGCGAGTTGGAGGATGGTTTTGCGTAGCTCGACTACGTTTTCTTTGACAGAATAGAGTTCGCCGAAATGTTGGGTGATGAAACTCCAAGCGGTGCTAAATTCGCTGCTATCCTTGGCTGTCAACAGTCGATCGAGTGCTGCTGTATGGACGGTGAGCAGCCGTTGGGATCGATCGATCTGCAATTTCTCCAATTCATCACAACGCGCCATTAGTTGGTCGATTTTGGCGACAATCCGGCGTTGTTCGGCGAGGGGTGGAAGGGGTGCTAAAGTGTTGACGATTTTCTCTTTGGAAATATTTGGTTGAGCGGCACCTGCGCCTTGAGCGTTGAAATTCTGTTTTAAGGAGATAATCAAATAAAGCAAAAAGATGTTATCTATTCCTAAATAGGTTTTACAAGCACAAACAGCTTGATTTGTTGTTGCTTCAATTTCTAGTACACCAACCTCACCAATATTCGCCCCATACATTGCAATCAAAATTGAGCCAATCGGATTTAAAGCCAGTGAACAGTTTTTGAGTGCTTCATGAGTTATCGTTTCCTCAGTTTCTCTAATTTTTCCTTGTTTAACTTCTCCAGATTTAACCCAAGGAATTTCGCCACCATAGTATGCACTATTTGTTCGGCTGGGAGTAGTACCTGATTTCCATATACCGAAATCCCCTAATCGCAGCCACTTCCAAGTGTCGGGTATATCGCGAGTAATTTCTTCTGGTTTAACTTCTGGCAAAGGCTTTGACTGTTTTATTTTTCCTTCATTCACCAGCCTTTTCTTCTCAATCTCAATTGATCGAAAAAGTTCACTAGCTGGCTCATCATTCGGATCTTGCGGTACTAATTTACCCTGCATCGCCAGAGTCAAAATCAATTCTCGTAACTTCTTAATCCCATCGGGCGCAGCAAAAGCCACATCAAAATGTTGTTCCAAAAGACTCATTTTTTCTCTACTCATAACGATTTCGATGTGTCAATGCCAAATAAGGTATAATCGATCTATGGAAGATAAACCAATCAATTGGATCGGTACATCGAGAGATGATATCTGTTCTTTCCCAGAAGATGCAAGGCGCAAGGCTGGTTTCCAACTGCGTGCGGTTCAACGGGGTGAAGCTCCTGTGGATTTTAAATCGATGCCGATAGTTGGTAAAGGAGTGCAAGAAATCCGCATTCGGACGGAAGATGCTTATCGGATCTTTTATGTAGCGCGGTTTGAGGAAGAAATCTACGTTCTTCATGCCTTTCAAAAGAAGACTCAAAAAACTACCAAACAAGATATTCAAATCGGTCAACAGCGTTATCAGCAGATGATGCAAGAACGCGAGGAGCGAGTACAAGAGGACAATTAAAATGAGCAATATTTTTGAAGAATTAGGTTTTGACAAAGAAGAAGCTAACAATCTCACTATCAGAGCAGATTTGATGTTAGATTTGCGGAAATTTATTCAATCTAATAACTGGACACAAGCAGAGGCGGCGGTATTTTTTGGTGAAACCCAACCCCGTATTAGTAACCTGATGAACGGAGATATCGATCGATTTGCGATCGATAAGCTAGTCCAAATGTTATCGCGGGCGGGAATGGAAGTTCGGGTGTTAGTGACTCCCCAAAGCTCGCATTAATTCCTGCTTGAGCGAGTTTTGAGCATCTGTCATTTGTCGATCGATCTCCAGATATTCCCGCATCAACTCATCAGGATCGCGGTGATTTATGGCTACTTCGTGGGGATTTTTGCAATCGAGATTATAGTTACGCGCCGCGATTTCCTGCGCTGATACCTTCCAGGCATATTCACTTGGCTGACGATTATTCCACCATTGCTTCTCGCGATCAAATTCCTGAATTGTTAGCGGTTTGGAGCGCGAATAAGACTTATAACCTGGGGGATAAGGATGCTCGAAAAACCATACATCCTCAGTCGAGCCGCCCTTATCAAAGAACAGGATATTGGTATTAATGCTAGTGTAGGGGCTGAATACGCCCTTGGGCAAGCGGACGATCGTATGGAGGTTGAAATCTTCCAGCAACTCGCGTTTGAGATTGGTTTTGGTACCCTCGCCAAATAGGAACCCATCGGGCAACACCACCGCAGCGCGTCCCGTATCCGGCTTGAGCAGGTGCATAATCAACGCCATGAACAAATCGGCAGTTTCGCGGGTTTGGTACTTCTTGGGGAAATTGCTTTCGATCCCATCTTCTTCCATCCCCCCAAACGGCGGATTGGTGATAATGATATCCACCCGATCTTTCGGGCCATAATCGCGGAGCGGACGGCTCAGGGTATTATCGTGAAGAATATTGCTCGGCACATCGATGCCATGCAACATCACATTCGTCATCGCCAGCATGTGCGGGAGCGGTTTCTTTTCCACCCCATTCAAAGTTTCTTGCAGCGTAACTCGATCCTCGGCAGTTTTTAAAAACGGTTTGAGATGTTCGATCGTATTTGTCAAAAAGCCGCCCGTACCACAAGCCGGATCGAGTAATTTTTCCCCCAATTTGGGATCGATAATATCCACCATAAACTGCGTCACCGCACGGGGCGTATAATATTCCCCCGCATTCCCCGCCGATTGCAGATCCGCCAGAATTTTCTCGTAGATATCATTAAATAAATGGCGATCCGTCGAAGAGTTAAAATCGACATCTTTTTCGATACAATTAATCACCTGACGCAACAGCGTCCCCGATTTCATATAGTTGTAAGCATCCTCAAACACCGCGCCCACAACCCTACCCTGGGGCGACACCCCCGCCGCCGTCGCCAAAGTTTTCAACACCGGAAACAGATTATTATTGACGAAATCAATTAACTCCTCACCCGTAATCCCTTCCGCATCCTTCGCCCAATTCGACCACCGAAACCGACTCGACAACGGCGATTTATACCCAGGAACCGTCAATTCCCATTCCTGCTCCTTATCATCAAAAATCTTCAGAAACAGCAACCACACAATCTGACTAATGCGTTGAGCGTCACCATCGACACCCACATCCTTCCGCATGATGTCCTGAATGGTTTTAATGAGAGTACCGATCGCCATAATGTGTGTAAACTAGCCTGCAACTAATGATAATGGGGGATTGAGCTACCGCATAGATTTTACCTTACCCCCGCGTTTATTGGTGCTGAGTTCACACCCACCCGCAGATGAATCGCGGGCTAGCAACAAAAGTCCACTTCAGTGGACTCAAATAGAGATCGCAGTCCACTTCAGTGGACTTAATTCAGGTAGCCCGTACTTTAGTGACGGGGCGATTGTCGGTGAAGCACAATGGGTTTACGCTTGGTGCTGAGTTCACACCCGCCCGCAGATGAATCGCGGGCTAACAACCAAAGTCCACTGAAGTGGACTCAAATAAATATCTGTAAGTCGCCCAACACAATTGGGAATTATAGAGAAACAATCACTAACTAAACCTTAACGTGACATTCTGGCGCACTTATTACCATATCGTGTGGTCAACAACCGATCGATTACCACTCATCACGGAAAATATTGAGATCGAACTCTATGACTACATCAAAAATAAATGTCACGCCCTAGAATGTCAATTACACGCCATTGGTGGAATTAGCGACCATATTCATTTAGTTATTTCTATTCCACCGAGCATAGCAGTTTCAGAAGTGGTGAGACGAATTAAAGGTAGTAGCTCTCATTTTGCCAATCGTATCAAACGTGATGGCATACAAATAAACGATCGAGAATCAACATTTGCTTGGCAACGAGAATATGGTGTATTTTCTCTAGGCGGACAACAACTCGATCGTGCAATTGCCTATGTGATGAATCAAAAAGAACATCATGCTCAAGGATCGATCGAACGCTTCCTAGAACCAGACATCATTCGATCGTCCCAGTCCACTTGAGTGGACTTGATTCAGGTAGCCCGTACTTTAGTTACGGGGCGGTTGTCGCTCAATCACTAGAGTTTTCGATTGGTGCTTAGTCCTCACCCGCCCCGCAGATAAATCGCGGGCTAATAGCAAAAGTTCACTCAAGTGGACTGGGATGTTTATTTCAGTCCACTTGAGTGGACTTAATTCAGGTAGCCCGCAATTTATTCGCGGGGCGGTTGTCACTAAGCACCACCATTCAAGCACTGTACAACGATCGCTTCAACTCCCTAATCGCCTCCTGATATTGAGCCGTCCCGCCAAAAATCCGCACAATTTCCAACGGCGTACCAAATTGCGTAAACGGCGCAACCGTCAGCACCTGAGTTTCCTCGATCTGTCCCACACCTGCATCCGCATACTTATCTAGCAGGGCTTCTAATACCCGTCTGGCTCGATCGCCATACTTGGTGAAGTAATCCCGCTTTTTGACCCGCTCCGCCCGTTCCTTGCGGGTTAGGGGTGGCATATCCCAAGCAATATGACAGAGCAGATCGAACGGATCGCAATCTTTGCCAATCTCATCAGCCAATGCTTCAAAAAATATCCCCTCTTTTGCCAATTCATCGACGATCGCTTGTTTTTTATCCGCACTACTCCACCGCACCAGAAAATCATCCAGCGAGGTGAATTCTTTAGTTAATGTTTTGCGAGTATAGTCCTTGAGCGATTCAGCAATCAATTTACCACTGGAATCATAGTATTGCACCCGCTCGGCAATTACTTTGACTTCCACATTCGCCACCACATAGCGACGAACGCCCAACCCATCATCAACATCGCCAGGATTGTCTTCACCAGTCCATTCAAAGCCCCCATCCGGCTCTGGATATCCGTCTGTAAAATCTTCATCCTCTGACAATTCCGGCGGAACTGGCGAATCATCGGGATGTTTTGGCTCGTAAATCTGTACCGGATCGCCATCAAAATCTCGATCGGCAAATAATTCGGTTGCTTTTTTGAAGTCGATAATTGTGAAATAAAACTTGCCAAAATCCTCTTTAATCCGCGTTCCGCGCCCAATAATTTGTTTGAACTCCGTCATCGATTGAATTCGTTGATCGAGGACGATTAATTTACAGGTTTGAGCATCGACACCCGTAGTCATCAACTTAGATGTAGTCGCGATGACTGGATATTTAGATTCAGGAAAAATAAAATTATCGAGTTCGGCTTTACCCTCCTCATTATCTCCCGTAATTCGCATTACATACCGCGAATTATCCGCCGCAAGGTCGGCATTTTCATTTACCAATGCCTGTCTCATTCGCTCCGCATGGTCGATATTTTCACAAAAGACGATCGTTTTATCAAAACGGTTGGTGGCTTTAAGAAAGTCGCTGACTTTTTTAGCGACCAATTGAGTTCGCGGATCTAATACTAATGTCTTATCAAAATCCCGCTGATTATAAATCCGATCTTCGATCTCATTCCCGTATTTATCCCTCTCCCCTGCCGCTGGTCGCCACCCTTCCAAATCCTTATCGATATCGATTCTTACCACCTTATACGGTGCAAGAAAACCATCATCAATCCCCTGCCTGAGCGAGTAGGTATAGATCGGTTCGCCAAAGTAATCAATATTAGAAACTTCCTTTGTTTCCTTGGGCGTTGCCGTCAAGCCCACCTGAGTCGCCGAAGAAAAATAATCTAATATCTGCCGCCAAGCCGAATCCGCGGCCGCACTTCCTCGATGACATTCATCAATCACAATTAAGTCAAAGAAATCAGGACTAAATTGTTTATAGATCTTCTGTTCCTCTTCATTCCCCGTTACCGCTTGATACAGCGAAAGATAGATCTCATAAGACTTATCCGCCTGTCGCTGTTTAATCTTGGTCATCGCCGAACCAAACGGTTTAAAATCATTAGTCATGGTTTGATCGACTAAGATATTGCGATCGGCTAAAAACAAAATCCGCTTTTTCGCCTTCGATTTCCACAGTCTCCAGATAATCTGAAAAGCGGTAAAAGTTTTCCCCGTACCCGTCGCCATCACCAACAAAATTCGATTCTGTCCTTTCGCGATCGCTTCGATAGTTTTATCGATCGCCAATAACTGATAATAGCGCGGAGTCTTATTACTGCCATCGCTGTAATAATCCTGCGTAACTAACTTTTGTTGCGGTGCAGATAGCCCCCGATGAACGCACCACCATTCCCATAGTAAATCCGGCGATGGAAACTGATTCAGCCCGATTTCCCGCTCGATGATGCCATCGGTAGCAATCTTGTTATGAAACAAAAATCGATCGCCATTGGAGCTAAACACAAACGGCACCTGCAACAGTTCGCCATAACCCAAACCCTGCTGCATCCCATCGCCCACCGAATGGTTATTATCCTTAGCCTCAATAACTGCGATCGGGAGATTAGGCTGATAAAACAACACATAGTCAGCCCGTTTATTCTTCGCACGAGCATGTAACTTACCCCGCACCAAAATTCGCCCATCAGTCAGCGAAAATTCTTCCCGAATCTGCGTCGAAATATCCCAACCCGATCGTTCTAAAGCTGGGGTGATGTATTTGGTGCAAATATCGCGCTCGGAAAGCTGCTTCTTATCCATGTTTCAGGTTCTTCATTGTACGAGGGTTTAAAATAGCTAAGAATCCTCACCTTCTTCGGTTTGGGCAAAAGCATCAGCATCCAACTCTAACACTTCAATAGAGCGCGTTCTCACCCCAATGCCATACTCGATCAGCAAGTCCATAAGTTTAGACCCATCGATTAATGTAATTGGCGGTGCTCCAGCCTCAAAGGCTGCTTGCATCGCTCTCTTAGAAAAACCTGCTGTTGTAATAATTGTGCCCCGCACTGCCTGAAATCGATACAAAGAACCGCGCAAAGCATCCAAAACAGTCCGCTGAACACATTCGTGACAACTCTGTGCTTTTCTTAACTTGTCACGAATGGCTCTAGGTTGTTCATGTCATCCAACTTCTCCAGGTGGTAGCGGATGCCATTACTGCTTGGTGTTCTCTCTAATCCCCTAACTGTTTGTTCGATGCTCTCGCCTCGAGTTGCTGTCCGCACCAAAATTTCAAATAAGTCCCTGACTGTATAGCCGCCAGACATCTCTATTTCAATTTTGCTGGTTAAACAATCGATGGCTGATGCCAAGGTGCCTTCGTCGGTTAAAGCCGGAGTCAGAGATTAGGGGTAGTCATCGTGGCTGTTTTTGTTTTTGTCTAGCCAGACTCTACCCCCTTTTTCCACTCTTTGCGATCTACCGAGAATTATATCAAAAAACAAAATTCCGCCCACCACAAGGGTTTGGATCGAGTTTTGGACAAGAACTATGCAAAACTGACGAATATCTCTGCAATGTACAAATGTACAGCAATGTACAAATATTTATGAAATGTACAATAAGCGGGAGATGGGACTCGAACCCACGACATTCAGCATGGGAAGCTGACGTTCTACCACTGAACTACTCCCGCAAGGCTACATTATCATAACATAAAATCTAACAACACGATCAAAGCCTTAATAAAAATTCCTTGACATTCTCGGCAACTAATCGCTGTTATGTGATATAATAAAGGGTTTGTGGCACTATCTCAAACATAGCTTAGAAAGCTTAAATAGAAATCATTATGGCGAAGCGCGTACAGTTAGTTTTAACCCAAGATGTCCGTAAACTGGGCAAGAATGGCGATGTGGTCGAAGTGGCACCTGGATATGCTCGTAACTACCTCCTCCCCCAAAAGATTGCCACCAATGTCACTCCGGGTATTCTCAAGCAAGCAGAAAAACGTCGTGAAATCGAACGGCTAAGGTTGCTAGCACTCAAAGAAGTAGCCGAAACTCAAAAAGCAGCGATTGAGAAAGTTGGTAAATTCTCGATTTCCAAGCAAGTCGGGGAAAAAGAAGCGATTTTCGGTACAGTTACAACTGCGGAAGTAGCGGAAGTAATCAAAGAAGTCACCAATCAAGAAATTGACAAGCGGGATATCGAAATTCCTGATGTCGATAAACTCGGTACTTATCGAGCAACTCTCAAGCTCCATCCTGAAGTCGTCGTTACTGTTGAGATCGAAGTTGTCGCTAAGTAATCTTAGCAGCTGATCATCGATCGGAAATTCAGGCTGCAATTGCAGCCTATTTTTATGTGCAAATGAATTTTATTCAGTATAATAGTACCGACGATCCTTCCCGCCATTAAGTCGATCGAGGGAGCGGCAGAGATCTATCAATTATGCCCGATTAGATCGACTAATATCTAAGTTTTATATCCTTATGGCAGAAGAACCGAACTTTCGATCGATCAGTCTAACTCCACCACAAAATATTGAAGTTGAAGAGGCAATTTTGGGTGGAATTTTACTCGATCCAGAAGCCATCGGACGGGTAGCAGAAAAGCTGATTCCTGAAGCCTTTTACACCCCAACACATGCTGAAATTTACAAGGCAGCTTTGGCATTAAGTGAGCAGGGTAAACCGATAGATTTAATCACAGTTACAGACTGGTTGATCGATCGCAAGCAACTTGAAAAAATTGGTGGTCAGGCTAAATTAATTCAACTGTTAGAACGAACAGTCAGTGCAGTAAATATTGACTCACTTGCTGTTTTAGTGATGGATAAATATATTCGCCGAGAATTGATTAAAGCTGGAACTGAAGTCACTCAACTTGGATACGCAGCGGATCGACCATTAGAAATAGTTCTCGATGAGTCCGAGCAACAAATCCTTAATTTAACCCAAGCTAGACCAAAACAAGGCTTGACACCGATTAAAGAAATTGTCACGGCCACTTATAAAGAAATTCAAGATCGCCATGACAATATTATCCCACCTGGATTAACCAGTGATTTTAGCGATCTAGATGGAATGACAGGGGGATTTCAACGTTCGGATCTAATCATTATTGCTGGTCGTCCGTCAATGGGAAAAACAGCCATAAGTCTAAATATTGCCTATAACATGGCAAAATTGCATAAACTTCCGGTGCTGGTATTTAGCTTGGAAATGTCTAAAGATCAATTAGTCCAAAGATTGATTGCCAGTGAAGCAGGGATAGATAGTAATCGCCTCAGATCTGGACGAATTAGCCCGAATGAATGGGACCCAGTATATAAGGCCGTCGATCGAATTTCGGAACTACCGATATATATCGATGATAATGCTAGTATGATGCTGATGGAAATGCGGAGTCAAGCCCGTAAATTGCAAGCCGAACATGGTGGACAATTGGGCTTGATTATGATCGATTATCTCCAATTAATGGAAGGCGGTGGTGATAATCGTGTTCAGGAAATATCGAAAATTACTCGTGGATTGAAGGGACTTGCGCGGGAATTACAAGTACCATTAATTGCTTTGTCTCAGTTAAGTCGAAGTGTGGAAGCCAGAAATAATAAGCGTCCCATGATGTCAGATTTGAGAGAAAGTGGTTCGATCGAGCAAGATGCTGATTTGATTATTATGTTATATCGAGATGCTTATTATAATCCCGACACACCGGATCGAGATATTACTGAGTTGATTATTACTAAACATCGAAATGGTCCGACTGGAGTAGTGAAATTAGTTTTCGATCCAGCCTTGACCAAATTCAAAAACTTAGCGCGTCCGATGAATTAGATTAGTGACTAGTAGAAGTAATGGTTAAGTCTTGGCAGATTCGACAACATAATTTTAATTGGGGCAGTAGAACGTATATGATGGGGGTCTTAAATGTCACTCCCGATAGTTTTAGTGATGGGGGAAAATTTCAGACGATCGATCCAGCGATCGCCCAAGCTGTGAGAATGGTCGCCGCAGGTGTAGATATGATCGATATTGGGGGAGAGTCTACCAAACCAGGTGCAATACCTGTTGATCAAAATACAGAATTAACGCGAGTTATTCCCATAATTGAGGCGATTCGACAGCACCCAGATATTCACCAAATTCCTATTTCGATCGACACCACCAAAGCCGCAGTTGCTCAAGCGGCAATTCAAGCTGGTGCCGATATTGTTAATGATGTGTCTGGCGGTCAAATTGACCCAGAAATGTTCCCCACGGTCGCCCAATTGGGCGTACCTTATATCATGATGCACATGCGCGGTACGCCGAAGACCATGCAGCAGATGACTGATTATACCGATCTAGTTGGCGAGATATTAACCTTCTTCCAGATTCAGATCGATCGAGCAGTTGCCAGTGGGATTACCCGCTCGAATATCACGATCGATCCAGGCATCGGTTTTGCCAAAACCTACCAGCAAAATATCGAATTAATTCAACGTCTGGATCGGTTTCAAGTTCTCGATCTACCCCTACTAGTCGGTGTATCGCGTAAAAGTTTTATTGGTAAGATCTTAGACCAACCAGACCCGAACCAACGCTTGTGGGGCACCGCAGCCGCCTGCTGTGCGGCAATCGAGCGGGGCGTAGATATCCTCCGTGTGCATGATGTTGTGGAGATGGTTGATGTCTGTCGAGTTGCTGATGCCCTGTTTCGCCACGGATAAAAGCGATCGCTAGTATACTGAAATGTGCAAGATCTGGCCAAACCTAACTCCTAAAGCGTGCAAATACACTCATCTCTAGCTACTGTAATGACTCCGACAGCGATTGCGCTGGGTAACTTTGATGGCATTCATCGAGGTCATCTGGGGGTGATTCAACCTGTTTTAGACTGGGATGACGAGGGTGTCTATAAAACGGTGGTGACATTCGATCCCCATCCACAACAATATTTCACAGGACAACAGCGGCAATTACTGACACCTCATTCAGAAAGAGCGATGATTCTAGATCGGTTGGGTATCCAGCAGATTGTATTGTTACCATTCGATCGAGATTTAGTCAAATTGTCGCCCCAGGAATTTGTCGAGCAGATTGTTGTTGAGCAATTGCAAGCGCGATTTGTGAGTGTGGGTGAGGATTTTCGGTTCGGTCATCAACGGGCGGGAGATGCTGGCGATTTATTATCGATTACGGCTAAGTATCAGATTCCGACTCGAATTGCACCTTTGGAAAAAACCCAGGATCATAGTCGGATTAGTAGTTCTCAAATTCGGGCTGCATTACTTGCGGCTGATTTAAAACTAGTTTATGAACTATTGGGCAGACACTACTCGATCGTCGGTGATGTCGTCAATGGTCAAGAAATTGGCAGATCGATCGGTTTTCCGACCGCTAATCTTCGTTACGCTGGGGAAAAATTTCTGCCCCGTCAAGGTGTCTACTGTGTGCGAGTAGATACACCTGAAGCAGATCGATTGCCAGGGGTGATGAATATCGGCAAACGACCGACGGTAGATGGAATTAATACCACGGTGGAAGTTCACCTGCTGGATTGGGATGGCAATCTCTACGGACAAAAACTGACAGTTTACCTCCATCAGTTCCTGCGCTCGGAACAAAAGTTTCCCTCTCTCGCTGCACTGACAGCGCAAATTCAACTTGACTGCGATCGAGCTAGGGTGTTTTTTTCCCTCGGTGAACCCCATAACTCACAAAGCCGTTAAAACTCCTAAGAATTTTAACGGCTTTATCAGATTTTTGACGGAGAAGGTGGGATTCGAACCCACGGTAAGTTGCCCTACACAGCATTTCCAGTGCTGCGCCTTCGACCACTCGGCCACTTCTCCAACTTTAGTTGGTTGCAGAATTTTACCGCTTGACTAGCATAGCCTAGACTTTTATGAACTGTCAACTCATAATTAGAGAATAGGGAGTAAAAAGTAGGGAATAGAGGGCAGGGAGTGGCTAGTAATTTCAGATTGCCAATCGCTCAAGCCTAATCTTGTCAGCCTCATCCCTAACGTCTCAAACCTAATCCTATGAATTTTCAAATCACCATCCACGATCGAGCAAATGATACCTACCATCAGGCCAGTGTTCCTAGCGATCGATATATTCTGCACAGCTTAGAAAATCAAGGCTTAGAGCTACCCTTTTCCTGTCGAAATGGTGCTTGTACAGCCTGTGCTGTCCAAGTTAAATCTGGAAACTTATATCAACCAGAAGCAATGGGATTGTCGCCCCAACTGCAACGTCAGGGTTATGCGTTGCTCTGTGTCAGCTACGCCTGTTCCGATTTAGAAGTTGAAACCCAAGATGAGGACGAAGTTTACGAACTTCAGTTTGGTCAGTATTTCGGCAAGGGCAAGATTAAATATGGATTACCCTTGGATGAAGACTAGTATGCGGCGGAAATTAGGGTACCGTTCCCAATGTGCTATTCCCTATCCCTTATTGCCTTGCTTCTGCTTACTAGTTGGTTGTCAGTCACCACCACCGGACTATCCCATGATCGAAATCAGTCGGGTAATCAGCGGACAGTCGGTAGAATGGTTGGACAAATCTCAACAACCACCAGTGATCCAACAAGGACGATTAGCCGGAATTGATGCCCCCGATTTGCGCCAAGCACCTTGGGGAGAGCAGGCAAAAAGACGATTGGAAGAATTGACTAGAAAATCAGATCGAGCCACTGTCAGTGTCGAATTTGACACCACAGAGCCAGATAAATTTGGCAGGAAGTCGATCTATCTGTGGCAAGATGGTCAGTTATTAAACGAACAACTAGTCAAAGACGGCTATGCTTTGGCAAGGATACGGCATTCAAATTCGGCAAATAGTCCGACGAACAATAGCAAGTATCGCGAACGCTTGATTCGCGGTAGTCAATATGCCCGACTGAGTGGACAAGGGATCTGGAATCCAGATCGTCCGATGCGAATGAGTCCTGCCGAATTTCGCCAAGAAGCGCAATAGTTAAATTAGATCGGTTAATCAACTCGATCCCGATCTAAGATAAGTAAACTAGTCACTAGCTCCGAAGTAACCAATGCTGCTAAAATCAACAACCCGTCACGTTCATATCTATACGGCTGAAGTCAAGCAAAATGAACTAGTTCCCAGTGAGCAAGCTCTGACGCTCGATATAGATCCAGATAACGAACTCGTCTGGAGTGAAGATGCACTCCGTAAAGTTTATGGAAAATTTGATGATTTAGTAGAGTCCTACAGTGGTGCAGATTTAACTGAATATAATCTCCGCCGGATCGGATCAGATCTAGAACATTTTGTGAGATCTCTTCTCCAAAATGGTGAGATCGGGTATAATCTCGACAGTAGGGTGTTAAATTACAGCATGGGGTTGCCCCAGGTAGTCAGTAAAGACGCTGATTAATCAGTTGCCCACTGTTCTATTGCTTTTTCTACACCTCTATATCTCGTTTACTCAACTTTATATCTCCTATTCCCTCTTCTGCAATCGTGTAAGTACGTAGTCGGGGGTAATTTTTTTTATATGTAGGTATGAATTTAAAACTTAATCGAGTATTCTTTGACACATGGATCGATGATTTCTTCAATCAGGGCGAACGATTGCCATTGGGGTTGAGTTCTCTGGCAGATACCGACCTTATTTACCAATTAGCTAGACAAAAATTAGCAGAATTTAAGCAAACCCAACCCAATTTTATCGCGATCGATACTCACGATCCAGTCGAGTTTATTACTCAATTGATGGCGGCATGGCGGTTGGGCATTCCGCTATTTTTGATCGACCCAGATTGGGGCATCACCGAACGCAGACAATTTGCCCAATTGACAGCTAGTATAGATCGAGAACGCCATCAATATCAGATCATGATTCCGACTGGGGGATCATCTGGCAAAATCAAATTTGCTATTCACACCTGGGAAACTTTGAGTGCATCTGTATGGGGTTTTCAGGAATTCTATGGAGTTAAACAGATTAATTCTGTTTGTATACTGCCATTGTATCATGTCAGTGGTTTAATGCAACTATTGAGATCGCTGTTGACAGATGGTCAATTAGTAATTGGAGATTTTCATCAACTTTGTACCGATCGAACCTTACTCGATCGGTTAAATACATTAAATAAATTAGATAGTTATTTTATTTCCCTCGTCCCCACTCAATTACATAAATTATTAGACTTAGCACCTGATTATTTGAAACAATTTCAGACAATTTTATTGGGTGGCGCACCACCATCGATCGAGTTATTAGAGCGAGCGAGACTTGCCCGATTACCTCTGGCTTTGACTTATGGTATGACCGAAACAGCCTCCCAAATTACCAGTCTTAAACCCGCCGAATTTTTAGCCGGAAATAATAGTTGTGGAAGTGTTTTACCCCATGCTCAAGTCGAATTGAAGACAATTACCACTGACGGTAGCGGATTGATCGAAATCAAAGCTCTATCCCTGATGTTGGGCTATTTCCCCGATCTGAAGGCACCAACCTATTTCCAGTCTGACGATCTAGGTATAATTGACGATCAGGGGTATTTAACTATCTTAGGTCGGAATAGTAACAAAATTATTACAGGTGGTAAAAATGTGCTGCCGATCGAGGTGATTAATGTAATTACGGCAACTGGATTAGTGGGCGATGTCTGGGTAACTGGTTTACCCGATCCGTATTGGGGACAGAAAGTAACGGCTCTATACGTGCCGATCGATCCACAAGTTTCGGTCGATCGGTTAAGGGAAGCAATCTCTGGTAAAATTAGTAAATATAAAATCCCAAAAGTATGGATTCAAGTTGCCAAAATTCCCCGCAACTCTCTCGGTAAAGTATCGATTTTGGCAATAGAAAAATTAGCCAAAAGCCACAATTCCTAACATCAAAAGTCTAAAAACTAGAGCAATATAACTTTCACCACATTCACATGGACTGGCAACTATTAGGTTTAAGTTTCATTACAGTTTTTATCGCCGAAATCGGCGACAAAAGCCAGTTAGCGGCGATCGCCTTGGGTGGTAGTACCCAGCACCCACGCGCCGTATTCTTTGGCTCAGTAGTTGCCTTGTTATTAGCTAGTGCCACTGGGGTCTTAGCTGGTGGCGAAATTGCGGCGTTTTTACCAACTAAGGTGCTCAAAGGATTTGCTGCGCTGGGATTTGCTTTGATGGCATTACGCTTATTATGGCCAGAGGCATAGGGGCTAGAGCATCGGGAGATGGAGAGAGAAAAACCATTTTCCGCTTTCCTCATCTCCCGTAAATTACCAAATACCGTCAAGTTCAGACTGATGAGATAGGTCTAATTGACACCGAGATGGTTAACACTAAAAGATTGAGCAAATACTTTTGCCGGATGTCGAATATTCTCAACTGGTTGGCGAGTATCAGTAATTAACCAATCTAATGAAGCAGCTTGAACATCGATCGTTGCACCATTTTTATCTACACAATATCGACCAAATACTAATTTATCAGTCAGATCCACGTCAGAGGCAATGCGAGAATACTCAAAAATCACACTATTATTGATATGTGCGCCACTGCAAATATGGCAATTCCGACCGATCATCGCTGGGCCAGTAATTTTCGCCCCATCCTCAATTTTGGTCATGCCACCGATATAGACAGGCCCGGTAATATCCACCTTATCCCAATTAACCGCGACATTAATCCCAGTGTAAATACCCGGAGCAACTTGATGTCCAGGAATGGGTACATTTTTGACTTCACCCATTAATACACTACGAATGGCTTGCCAATAGTCGGGGACTTTGCCGATGTCTACCCACTGAAAGTCCATCGCGATCGCGTAAAATGGGGCACCCATTTCGACTAACTGCGGAAATAAATCGCCGCCAATATCATACTCTTGACCAGAAGGAATATAGTTTAACACTTCTGGTTCAAAGATATAAATTCCTGTATTAATATTTGTACTAAGGGCTTCGTCTACAGAGGGTTTTTCTTGGAAAGCTTGAATTCTGCCATCTTCGTCAGTGACAACAACCCCATAGCTAGAAACTTCCTCACGCGGAACGGACTTGGTGACAATTGTGGCAAGAGAACCCTTTTCTCGATGCCATTTAACTGCTGCGGTCAGATCTAAATCGATCAGCGCATCACCACACAATACAACAAATGTATCGTCAAAGAATGGATGAAAGTCTTGAATCCGGCGCATTCCACCCGCAGACCCCAACGCCTGACCTTCTAATTCCCCGTCTTCCCGAATCGTCCCTTCAAAAGAATAGGCGATTTGTACGCCAAATCTTTGTCCGTCATGGAAATAACTTTCGATTTCCTTGGCAAGATGACTCACATTTACCATAATGTCGGTGAAGTCATGTTGTTTGAGCAAATCTACCAAAAATTCCATCACTGGTTTATGCAGAATGGGAATTAATGGTTTGGGGATAGTATAGGTGATTGGGCGAACACGGGTACCTTTTCCGGCAGCCAGAATCATTGCTTTCATATTAAATTTTGTATATAACTCCCTATCCCATTTACTTTAACAGCGATCGATTGTCGGCGGCACATTCCCCCGCCATAAGTCTTATGAGTTGGGGGATGGCAATTGGGAGTTGGGCGAACTTGTACTGCTGAGGTTTAGTTCATTTCCACCGACAATTCCTCGTGTAGTCTGCGAATGGTCAGGGTTTGGTAAAACTCTGTTTGATCTAACTCAACTTTAGATTGAGCGGATAGTAGTAATAGTGCCCAGAATACGCCGACTCGATCATGGTTGACTCCATGTGTTTGTCCCGGCGCGGGGGGAAATTTACTCGACCAGAGGCTTACTAGGTCTTCAAGTGTCCAAAAGTTAGTTTCGCTCGTGTAGGTGACGAGGAAGTCGGCTACAAGTGCCGCCATTTCGGTCAAATTTTCGTCGTGAGCCAGTCCGGCGATCGTTTGGGTCGCTCGCTTCACCGACATGGCTTTCACCCGCAGGGAACGGCGGCGAGCAGTAGGTTCAGAGATCGTGTCAGCAATTTGGCGGAGTTGTTGGATCAGATCGTCGAGGGTGACAGGTCTAGTTTGGCGGGGGGGCGATGTCAGCCGGCGACGAATATGTCGTTCTAGGTTGCGGGGTAATCCAGCCGCACTAATCGCTTCAAAGTCTAGATCTTCTTCGATAAAGTCAAAATCTTCCTCCTGAGATTGACTTTGTTCGAGGCTATTGGCTTTGAGCAGGACGAGCATGGCTGCCCACAAAAAGGCTTGTCCTGACTGGGAAAGGTTGGCTTGCTTGTGGGCGAGGGTGGCATCAGCTTGGAGCGGTAGTTTGCTGAGGTGAAGATCGATCGCATCGATGACCTTGATATCCCAGGGGTCGATTTCACCACGCTCGGCAAGATCGATGAGCATGGCAATCCCTAGCTGTGCCAGGGTATGCGGATCGACTTGTGGTTCGATTGGATCGGCGATGCTATCTCGGTGGGGAGTTGATACCATGATTCAAATTAAGTGCGTTGCAGCTTAATTTGTAACTTTACAACAAATTCAGCATAATTAATGTTGCAAGATAGGATATTCTATGATCTTAACTATGTTGTTCGTAGTTATTGGGTTAAAAATCGGTAATCCTGAGAGAGGCAGTTGGGCAATTTTGATCTCTGCTAAAATTGCTCACCCTGCTTGGGGTTAGGGAACAGTTGAGAGTTGAAAGTTGAAAGTTGAAAGTTAAAAGTTGAAAGTTAAAAGTTGAGAGTTGAGAGTTGAGAGTGAACAGTCCCCTCGTCCCCTCGTCCCCCAGTTCCCTAAACTCCCAACTTGAGTTAATCTTCCACCCGATAGCCAAGTTCCGCCAAGCGTAAGCGGGATTGTCGCCATTTGGGTTGAACTTTGACAAAGAGTTCGAGATAAACTTTGCCAGCAATTAGTTTTTGCATTTGTTCTCTGGCACTCGAACCGATTTGCTTGAGCATTTGACCACCTTTGCCAATCAAAATGCCTTTTTGGGAATCACGTTCGACGTAGATCGTCGCTAATACACGGGTGATTTTGGCATCTTCTTGGACTCGATCGATTGTCACAGCTACAGAGTGGGGTAATTCCTCACGGGTGAGCAAGATGATCTGTTCGCGAATCATTTCACCCATGATAAAACGTTCGGGCTGGTCGGTGACGAGATCTGGGGGATAATAGTAAGGACCAGGGGCTAATTTGTCGATCAGGCTAGTTTGTAATTCAGGTAAGCCCGTTTCGGTAATAGCGGAGAAATTGACAATCTGCCAATTGTGCGCCTGGGCGAGTTCTTGGTAGCTACGATCGATCGCATCGAGATGGGATTGGCTCAGATCTGTTCTGGCATCAATTTTGTTGATCCCCAGAATGACCGGCGTTTTGACATTAATCAGTAATTCGGCAATAAACCTGTCGCCACCCCCAGCTAGTTCCAGGCCATCAACCACAAATAGCACGACATCAACAGCCCCGATCGCACTTTGAGCATTTTTGACCAGGACTTCACCGAGTTTATGATGGGGTTTATGAATCCCTGGGGTATCGACGAAGATAATTTGCGCCTCATCGGTCGTAAAAATGCCCTGTAAGCGATTGCGGGTGGTTTGAGGTACGGGGGAGACAATCGCAATTTTCTGACCGACTAGTTGGTTCATTAGGGTCGATTTACCAACATTCGGTCTGCCGATAATCGCGACAAATCCCGATCGAAATCCCTCTGGCGCAGCCGGAATCAATCCTCGCGCTAAATCTTCCTCTGTGACGTGTTCGTCAAGCGACGACAGGTAAGCTTCAACTACTGATTCAGTACTGGGGTTGGCTGGCTGGGATCGATCTGGCATTAGGTTCTCGCTGGGCATTCATTTCGATCTTACATTAGTGGATGGTTGTTGGTGGAGTTGACTGGAGTTTGTCAACTTAGTTTGGGACAAACCGCTGCTGTCAGTTTAGCCGTTGGACACTGCTGTTTTAAGCATGGTTGATGATAGGCTGGGTCTGTGTCTGGGGTTGGGGGTAGTTGTCCAAAAATCATTTTGCAACTGAGATCTTCAAAGTTCGGTGTCATCGTCAGGGGAATACCAAACTTCTCGGTGAGAAATGTTTGAGTCGGCACCTTGCACAGATTGACACACATCCCGACACAGCCGCTCTCCGCTAGATAACGACATTTTTTAATATGAACACCAGAGCGTTGAGAGCGCACGCTACCATCTGGCAAATCGACCGTAGCTGCTTCGACCTCACATGGTCCAACTAACCAGACGAAGGTTTGTGCGGCAAACCAAGCATTGAGTATACAAACCAGCCGCGTCGGCGCGAAAAACGTGCGAATGGCCCATAGCACTGGTGCTGGGATGAGAGATTGTAGCACTTGGGTCACAACTATTTGTTGTGCTTGGGCATTGCGCCCCTGCATAATTTGTTGTGACAGATCGACAAATCCAGCATACCCACCGATCTTTGGCTTCGATCCCAGTGCTTGGGACATCTTGTGAGAAAATAGCCAAATGAATAGGCGATCGATTAAATTATCCTGATATTCATCTGTGACGACAGTTGATAAAATTTTGGGCTGCATAGCTTTTCTGGCATCAGACTGCTAGGATTCACTACTGACGATCTTAACTGAATCCCCACCTAAGTTACCGGTTGACGATGGGGAGATTGGCGATGGGATCAGAAACTGTTTAGCTAATTACTTGAAGTTGGGAACCATGATTGGTTTTGTGAACTTCAATTCTGGTTTGAAAGGCTTCCCGAAATTGAGGCATGTGGGTGACGGTGAGGATACAAGCAAAATCAGTGGAAATTGCATTAATGGCGGCAATTAGTCGATCGCAACCTTCTCGATCTTGAGTACCAAATCCTTCATCAACAATCAGCATTTGCAGCGGAGTTCCGGCACGTTGAGAGAGCAGTTTAGCTAAAGCCAATCGAATCGAAAAATTGATCCGAAATGCTTCGCCACCAGAGTATGTTTCGTAAGATCTGGTGCCATTGGCATCACCAATGATGATATCTAATGTATCGATAAACTTAGCATTTTTGATACTAGCTTTTTTAGCTCTGGTTGCTTTTGTCGCTTTTTGGGTAATAAATTGAACGTGGAATTGATTATTACTGAGTTTGGAAAGAATTTGATTACTTTCAGCTTCTAATTGTGGTAAAATGTTCTCGATGATTAGGGCTTGAATCCCATTCTTCCCAAAAGCTTTACCTAGTTCATCATAGATCTTATACTGCTGATTATAAGTTTCGAGTTGTTGTTCTTGGGAGTGCAGTTGTTTTTTAATATTGGCTAATTGGGTCAATTGTTGTTCGAGACTACCCAGAATTGACAGACTAGTATCTAGTTCTTGCCGTCGTTGTGTTAGTTGCTGCTCGATCGAGTGAATTTTATCATCAGTGTCGGGAATTTTGGCGATTTCGGCAGCTATCCGATCTATCTCCAATTTGGCTTGTTCTTGAGTCTCTAGATTCTGTTGATAATTAGTTTGGAGTAGTTGCAGTCGATCGAGTATTTGGGGATAGTTTAACTTTGCCTGTTGAACTTCTTGATACTGAAGTTGGATCGATTGGGATTGGCGAAGATTGGCGGATACTTGCTGATGATAATTGCGATCGTATGCCAATTCACTAATTTTTCGGTCAATTTCTGTTAGTTCAGTTTGAAGATCCGAATTGGTTTGCAGTTTGATAATATTTTCATTAATTTCAGCAATATTTTTTGCTAATTTTTCCCTTTGAACGATCGATTGTTGTTGTTTCCGTTCCGCATCTTTAATCCGTTCTTGCTTAACTTCTGCCCATCGCCATCGATCGACATCTCCTCTAGCTAAAGCATGGCTCTGTTCGTTATACTGTGTCGCTGCTAATTGGGCAGTTAATTCTAATAACTCTAATTGCAATTCACCAGCATAGCTTTTCGACTCGATCTCAATTTCGATTTGTGCTTTCTCGATCGCAATTTCTGCCAGATTAACTTTTAATTCCGCGATCCCATCTAATTTGACTTGTAATTTAGCTCTTTGCTCGCGTAAACTTGCACAAGCACTTATTTCTGTAGTTAACTGTTGATATTCATTGCGCAGAATTTGACATTCTTGTTCGTAACGTGCCTGTTCTTCTTGTGTAGCCGAAATCTGTTGTTCTAGGTGTTCGCGTTCAGCTTGAAAAGTAGTGGAGATATGCGCCCAATGATTTTCATCTAATCCTCGATCGCATAATGGACAACTAGCATCAGGAGTTTGCAGTAACTCTAATTTTTTGGCTAATTCGACTAATTGTCGTTGATAATTTTGGCAATCTGCCGTTAGTTTACTAATTATCTCCTTTTTTGCTAACCCCTTTTCCTTCACTCGTTCCTGATAAACTGCCTGATTATCTAACTCCCCAATCTGCCGATCTAATTCTGCTAATTGATCGATCGCTTGTGGATACTCATCAACTTTAAGTTGAATTTGTCGTTCGCGCAAAACTAGCTCATTTAATTTTGCCTGAATTTTCGCCCCTGCTCGATCGATCTCACTTTGCAACCTAATTTGTTGCTGCTGAAGTGGCATAACTTCGGCTTGTAACCGATCTAATTCCGCCAATCGCTGACGACACAATTGCAACTCACTGATGCCCTTGGCTACTTCACCTGCCGAGGCTAAAATACCTGTTAATTCTTGTTCCTGCTGAACTACTAAAGCTAGTTCTGCCTGACTTCTTCCCAAAGCTAATTGTAACTCTTGGACTTGTCGATCGAGTTGCTGCTGTAATTCCTGCCGTTGAAGTTGTGATTGTTGATAAACATCAAACTGTCGATCTAATACCTCTGCCTGCTGCTGCAAGCTTAGATACGCTTGATAATTAAGGTTTACCTCATCTTGTCGATTTAATAAACCTTCCAGGCGATTTTGTTCCACAGTTAGCAGTTGGATATCTGTCTGCAATTGGGTCGCTGACTGGATCGATTCCCGAGCGCGTTGTTGTGCCCAACCCAACTGCTGTTGCCATGTTTCTCGTTGTCTGGCAGTAGTTTTATACCCCTCCAATTCTTGCTCTGCTATCGCCTGTAACTGTCTCAATCTGGCAATTTCCACCTGTACCGTATCCCGTTGTTGGGTAATCCCATCGATTTGGGCTAACTGCACCTGATAATCGGTTAAATTATCCTTCAATACTTGCACTTGGAGTTTATATTGCTTCGCCAACTCCTTGGCGCGATCGGCTAATTGCTCGTATCGATCGAGCTTCAATAAATCTGCTAAAATCTGCTTGCGATCGGCTGGCTTTTTGAGCATAAACTCATCTGCCTTTCCCTGGCGTAAATAAGCAGAATTAATAAAAGTCTCATAATCAATTTTTAAATACTCATTAATTAACGCTTGGGTAGCGCGAATCCCCTTCTGCGTCAGCGTGCGAAATTGACCCCCACTCGTCTGAATCTGAAACTCCAGCCCCCCCGTCCCCTCTCGCAACCTGGTACGGATAATCCGACAAATTTCCCCGTGCATCTGGAACGTAAAATCCACCCGCACATCCATCGCCCCATTGCTAATCGCATCATCTTCACTTACCGCCCGACACTCACCCCAAATTGCCCAGGTAATCCCCTCTAATAGGGAAGATTTACCCGCACCATTAGCACCGCAAATACAAGCTGTATGCAACCCCGTAAAATCTAAACTGGCTTCGCTATAGCTGAGAAAGTTTTTGAGTGATAATTGCAGCGGAATCATGATTTACCCAGAATATGGTTGCACCTACTCTCTAGGATAGAGAGTTTTGGATCTATTATGGTATTTCTGTGCTAGTTTTGCTACTTTGCTAACAATTGTGAGCTATGTAACAACTCCCTACTAATTGTTGGGTACAATAGAAACAGTAGTGCAATTTAACTGTCTGTCAATTCAGCAGTTAGCACTAATATCGAGTTAAAAAATTTATCACATGGAATCAAGTGCCCAGGCTGGCAAATCTACAACTGAACCTCCTCCACATAGGTGGGGAGAATTCTGGGGAACAACGGTTGCGATTTTCACACTGATCTTACCTATGGCAGCGATCGTGCATTATTCCCCAGCCAGTAGCGTCCAAGCTTCGCCAAATTTATTGCCGACTGAGATGAGAGAGTGATCCAAACAAAGTTTCAATCTCAGCTTTCGATCGATAAATAGCAATTTTATCGCATAAAGGTTTTCTAGTGGCGATCGCGAGCAAGAGTCGATCGCCCTTCATTCTGTGAAGTTCAGACCTCAGATTTATCCTCAGTTTTAACGCTGCGAGACTCTAGCCACACTGGGACCACAATCCACGCGATCGCAATCACTAGTGCTAAAACGGCAAACTTACTCACCCAACCCAGCAACTGTTCGAGCGATAACACTCTACCCACAAAAAACGCCAGTGCAGTGATCGCCGATGCCCAAGTAATCGCACCTGCTAGATTGACAGCCAAGAACTTGCCAAAAGGCATCTCTACCACGCCCGCCATTGGACTTGTAAAGATCCGAATTAAGGCAATAAATCGACCGAAGAAGACTGCTTTAACCGCATTTTCGCTAAATTTAGTCTTGATCTCTTCCAACTGAACCTCTTGAATGCGGAATACTTTGCTCACGCTGAGGATGAGTTGCCACCCACCGTACTTGCCGACAAAGTAGCCAAGAACTCCACCAATAAAAGCTCCCAACGCCGCAGAACCAAGGACAATCCAGTAGTCTAGTTCTCCACTCCCAGCCAGAAAACCGCCCACGATCGTGATCGTTTCACCCGGTAAGGGAATTCCTAAATTTTCTAACAGAATGCCTATAAAGACGGCGAGATAACCATATTGACTTGCCAGTTCCTGGATCGTCTCTAGCGATAGGAATTCCATTTAGACCTGAAGTAATATAACTTTACAATTTCATATTATACGCACAGAACCCCCAGAAGGAACTGTGCAGCGTCAATTACATTACTTAATTTTTAGAGCGGGGGGAGATGGCACTTCGGCTACGCTCAGTGAGCGGAGTCGAACTGGGGAGACGGGAGATACTGTTAATTTCCTTTGCCCTTTGCCCTTTCCCCTTTCTCCTTTCCTATTCACCAACACCACAATTATTAATTATTGATTATTAATTAATTCAGCGGATATATTCCTTCAGGATACTATTGCGATTGGGGTGGCGTAGTTTGCGCAGGGCTTTGGCTTCAATTTGACGGATACGTTCGCGAGTGACATTAAAGATCTGACCGATTTCTTCCAATGTTTTCATCCGTCCATCATCTAGCCCATAACGGAGGCGTAAGACATCCCGTTCGCGGGGACTGAGTGTATCGAGTACCCCTTCCAAATCTTCACGCAGGAGACTTTTTGATACTTGATCTTCAGGCATTTCTCCATCTGCTTCGATGAAGTCACCGAGGCGGGAATCTTCTTCTTTACCAATGGGTGTTTCGAGTGAGATCGGTAACTGGGCGGATTTTGCAATGAAGCGCAGTTTTTCGATCGTCATCTCCATCCGCGTGGCAATTTCTTCCTCTGTGGGTTTGCGTCCCATTTCTTGGGAGAGTAATTTAGTTGTCTTTTTGATCCGCGAGATAGTTTCGTATAAGTGGACGGGGAGCCGAATTGTCCGAGATTGATCGGCAATAGCGCGGGTGATAGCTTGACGAATCCACCAAGTGGCATAAGTAGAGAATTTATAACCTTTCTCATGATCGAACTTCTCGGCAGCGCGGATCAGACCCAAACTCCCTTCCTGAATCAGATCTTGGAAGGAAAGACCACGATTCATATACTTCTTGGCGATCGATACTACTAGTCGTAAGTTCGATTGAACCATCTTATCCTTCGCTCGTCGTCCGAGGAAGAGACGATGGCGAAACTGATTGAGAGGCATTTCGGCAACTACAGCCCACTCACGATCGTGAGGTTCGCGCTCTAGTTCATCTAGGAGCTTCTCGCGCATTCGCTCCAATTCTAACAAGTCGGCGATTTTCCGCGCTAGTTCGATCTCTTCATCGGCACGGAGCAGGCGAATTCGTCCAATTTCCTGGAGATATAACCGAATCGAGTCTTCAGTAAATTGCTTTTTCTTAGTTTGAACGCGGCGACGGGAGGATTTTAACTTCCCAGGCTTGCCATCTTCTTCTTCGACATCAGCATCACCGTCCGCGTCCGCCTCCGCGTCAGCAGAAAAGTCATCACTATCAACGTCTTCATCGAGTAATAGTTCTAACTCGCTATCGGAGTCTTTTTTAGTTAAGGTTGCGAGCATGTCTTTAGCCTGGGTCATGTGTGTTTCCTCTTACTCCTATCTATGACAACGAACAATATGGGTAATACGTTTAAGCGGACATTAGTTGGTCTGGGTGTATATCTTCTCCAATTTCGTGCGATTTGGGAGTCTCTAGCCAAGCTGATATATTAATTTGTAACAGCAGCTAATTAATCATCGCCATTGGCACAACCTCTGCGGAGCAGAATCGCCGGTTTATCCTTCTGGATGGAAAACCCTTTTGATTGTAGCTCTTATTAAAAATTCTGCCAGTTTTGATTGTTAATTAACATATCGAATAGTGTCTACTTCACTCTCATGAGTGGAGTCCCACCGATGAAGATTGAAACAGTGTTTCCAGCCAAAAACCCATCCTGAACGAGAGCCGCCGGACGAATGAGGACTAGAGACAATGGATCGCTCCTTAACGATATGAAAGTTATCGAGCGAACTGTTAGCTAATCACATGGCAAGAGTGGATTGAGATCGATCTCCCTTGGAAGTTTTTAATTACTGTTGCTGCTCATATTGGCAGCTAAGAATCGTAACACTATCCTGACGGATTGCGATTGAATATTTACTAATCTTGGACTTTCCTTTATATTTTCAGTGTCTAAGTGGCGTTAACAAAACTTTCCTGACGTAGGAACGGAGACACATTTGTATAAATAGACAGCCAATTTAGTTACATAAACTTCACGATTAAGTTACATAATTTTAGCTGTGAGCAATATATTTATCACTCTCGATCCATAGTCTAACTGTTTAGTTTGGCTTTGCCCACCTAATTTCCTGCCGCAATTGTCCGTTAATTTGCTGAAGTTTTGACCAAGATCGAAATATTTAGCACTCTTTAGTACTTTTGTTTTATTGATTGCCAATTAATTGTGCTGCGGAGTGCATTGCGATCGTCTCACCCCGTCTCCTTGTTCATACTCTTATTCATCAACGTATCACCTCTCTCATAACGAATGCGAGAACCAGACCAAAGTAATTTTTCGCGGAGAGTGCCGTAATAGGAGTAATTATCACGCAGAATGATAAACTGCGTCTGACAATCGGCCATCCGCACGTCTACTCTTTGTCCTGGCCAGATGGAAGTACCCAAAACACCATCCATCCACAGCTTCGTGTTGAGTTCATAATCACCTAGCGGCCAAATACTGACGGTAGCAGCAGGGGGAATGACAATCGGCCGACTCGACAGACTCAGGGGGCAAATGGGGGCGATAGTAATTGCCGCCATCCCTGGATGGACGATCGGCCCATTTGCCGATAGGTTATAACAGGTAGAACCTGTAGGCGTAGAGACGATCATCCCGTCGCCTTGATACCTGTCGATGACTTCACCGTCGATTTCTAATTCGAGAATTGAGGTTAACATCCGATCTGCAGCAGCGGGCTTGATGCACATATCATTGAGTGCGAGAAATTTGTCGCTGACAGGTTCGGCCTCGCGGCTGCTACCGTTGTAGATGTGTGCTTGCAGCATCATCCGTCGATCGATCGCATATCGGTCTTCCGATAACCGATCCCAAATTGTCTCCCCATCTGGTTCGATATTAAATAGCTCCAATGGCTCGGTCAGAAACCCTAAATGTCCGCCCACGTTCACCGCCAAAATTGGCGTACCATTGAGGGATAGCTGCCTCGCCGCACCTAGTGCAGTACCATCGCCACCTAAAACGATCGCCAGATCGAAAGGCTGGCTGGTAGATGCCAAAAACACAGGGTAAGGATTGTCTTTGGCTCCACTCGGCCCCATCATCACATCACAACCTCGTTGTTCGAGTTGTTTGACACATTTTTCGGCGAGGCTCCGACTGCGACTGTCTCCGGCTTTATGGACGATAATGACGTTTTTTAATTGCACGGTAGATTGGGTGTGAGGAGATAATATATATTCACTAGTGTAAGAAGTGGCGGATACCTGTAAATACCATCACAAGCCCTAGTTCATTAGCAGCGGCGATCGAGTCATTGTCGCGCATACTACCACCTGGTTGGACGATCGCGGTAATCCCTGCCGCCGCCGCAGTCCGCACGGAGTCATCGAAGGGGAAGAAGCCGTCACTGGCAAGGGTTGCACCCTGAGCGAGATTTCCCGCCTGTTCGAGGGCAATTTTTGCCGAACCGACGCGGTTCATTTGTCCAGCCCCTACTCCAATGGTAGCGCGATCTTTGGTCACAACGATCGCGTTTGATTTGACGTGTTTACAGACTTTCCAGGCAAATAGTAGCTCTTGTAGTTCGGCATCGGTCGGTTGTTTGGTGGTGACAACTTGCCAGCTAGCGGTGGTTTCGATTTCTTCGTCGGCGGTTTGGACTAAAATTCCTCCGGCGATGGTTTTGACATTATCTTTGGTGCCTGTGGCGAGATCTGCAAGGGTTAAGACACGCAGATTTTTTTTGGTGGCAAAGATGGCGGCGGCGGCTGGGGTACATTCAGGGGCGACGATACATTCGAGAAAGGTTTTGCTCATTTCTGTGGCTGTATCGGCATCGAGGGGACGATTGACGGCGACAATCCCACCAAATGCGGAAGTCGAATCAGCTTGATACGCTCTGGTGTAAGCGGCTAGTAAGGTATCGCCGAGGGCAGTCCCACAAGGATTGTTATGTTTGATAATCGTTGCGGCGGGAGTGTCGTTAAACTCATTAATAATCCGCCGTGCGGCTTCTAAATCGACCAGATTGTTATAGCTGAGTTCTTTGCCCTGTAAAATTTTGGCATTTGTCCATCCTGTCGGCACTACTCCAGTCTGGTACCAGGCGGCTGGTTGGTGGGGATTTTCGCCGTAGCGGAGCGATTGCAACGGTTGACCAGAAAGTTGATAATTTGCGGTTTCACCACTCTGAGCAGCCAAATATCCAGCGATCGCAGTATCATAAGTGGCGGTATGCTGGAAGGTTTCGAGGGCGCAGGCTTGGCGAAATTCGGTCGAGGTTTGACCGTGATTTTGGGTTAATTCGGCTAGATAATCAGGATATCGATCGGGATTGGATAAAACGGTGAGATGGGCAAAATTCTTCGCCGAGGCGCGGAGCATGGCGGGGCCACCGATATCGATATTCTCGATCGCATCTGCTAAACTGACTCCAGGTTTAGCGATTGTGGCGGCGAATGGGTATAGATTAACGACGACTAGATCGATCGGTCGAATCTGCTGTTGGGCTAAATCTGCCAGATCTTCAGGGACATCTCGCCGCGCCAAAATTCCCCCGTGAATCTTTGGATGCAAAGTTTTTACCCGTCCACCCAAAATTTCCGGTGCGCCCGTATATTCAGCCACTTTCATCACAGGTATTCCCTCCGCCTTCAGAGCTTGAGCAGTACCGCCACTGCTGACGATTTCAAAATCAAATTTTTCTACCAGTTGACGGGCGAAGTCGATCAATCCAGTTTTATCAGATACACTCAGCAGGGCTAGACGAGCCATAAATATAGGGTCGAGGGAAGAAAGAACAATGTAATAGTATAGACGGAACTGGGGGAGATCGGCGTTTGCTCTGGTGGCAATCTCCCCCGTCGATCAAAAATTTGCGGTTTAATAGAAGATCGATCCTTTCACCATCGCCATTTATGACTAATCCACCATCCAGTTCTACCCCTTTAGTCCCTCCGACAGGTTGGATGGAAATTGGCTCAATTGTTGGCGCACAGGGGATTAAAGGTGAGGTTAAAGTCTATCCCAATTCCGACTTCCCCGAACGATTTGAACGAGCCGGAGAACGCTGGTTATGGGGAAGTCAAGATCTAGAACCTCAATCAATTAGATTGGAAAAGGGTTATGAGATTCCGGGTAAAGGCTTATATGTTGTCAAACTAGAAGGCATTCATAATAGATCTCAAGCTGAAAATTTACGGGGCAAAATGTTATTGTTACCGATTACCGATCGACCAAAATTATCAGTCGGGGAGTATCATAGTCAGGATTTGATCGATTTACCTGTTTTTCATCAGGTGACTGGAGTGGAGATTGGGATAGTTACTGATATTTTTACTGCTGGGCATGAGATCTTGGTAGTTACTGCGCCGATGGGAGAGGGTAAAACTACGGAGGTGATGATTCCGTTTGTCACAGAAATCGTTCCAGTTGTCGATCTTACCAATCGGCGCATCGAAGTTCTCCCGCCACCAGGTTTAATCGAGTTATATTTATCCACCACTAAATCTCACTCTGATGTTGATTGAAGATAAATTGTAAATTTTGACTAATGCCGAATTTAGTTCTGTTAAGCAGCGACCGTTTGAGAACGGGAACGCTTGGCGAAACGTCTCCGTCAGGGGAATGATTGTCGCCACTAGCGCAAGCAAAGTTCACATTCTCTGTGAGACGCTTCGCGAAGGAGGACTAAGATGAGACAAGATATTAGTTGAATCAAATTTATTGTCCCAATTCCCAACCCCTAAATTCCCAGATGGAACAACTCAGTAATGCGTTTACCCTGTTTTTAAGCTTACTAGTAGAGGCAATTCCTTTTCTACTATTAGGTGTTTTGTTATCCAGCGTATTGCTGATCTTTATTGATGAAAGGTGGTTAATTGCCAGAATGCCCAAAAGTCCGATTTTGGGGGCATTTGTCGGGAGTTGTGTGGGCTTTTTATTTCCAGTCTGTGAGTGTGGAAATGTACCTGTGGCAAGACGTTTGATTACCCAGGGAGTACCGATTCACGTAGCAGTTGGCTTTTTATTAGCTGCGCCGACAATTAATCCAATTGTGATTTGGTCAACTTGGATTGCTTTTCGCGATCGACCAGAAATTGTCGTTTTAAGAATAGTATTTTCCCTATTAATTGCCACGATTATTGGGTATATTTTTAGCGTTCAGAAAGATCTCAAACCCATTTTGCAGCCGCCAATTTTCCTCAGCATGGTGCGATCGACACCGAAGGTAAGTCATGGTTCTAGTCTACTCGATGGTGGTGATTTTATGTTGGGCGGTTTGGGTAACGCGCCCTTACGAATGACTCAAGATTTAATCGAAACACCGAAAAGATCGCTGCGAGAAAATTTCAATTTATTACTCGATAATGTCATCCAAGAATTGAGAGAGTTAGGTGGTGTACTGATTTTGGGTAGTGCCGTTGCTGCAGCAATTCAAACGCTCACCCCCAGAGAAGTAATTATCGCATTAGGTGAGGGACCAGTAATTTCGATTATTGTCATGATGCTGTTAGCTGGCTCAATTTCAATTTGCTCTACCGTGGACTCTTTTTTTGCACTTTCCTTCGCTGCGGCATTTACTAGCGGCTCACTCTTAGCATTTCTGGTATTTGGGCCAATGTTCGATCTCAAAAGTATCGGCTTAATGCTCTCAATCTTTAAACCAAAAGCCATCTTTTACCTAGTTATAATTACAATTCAATTAACTTTTTTTCTGACCTTGTTTGTGAACTTTCATGTCAACTAAATCCCCTAATTTTCGATCGAGTATCCTCCGCAAATCTTGGCTAGATGTCCTTGCTGTCATAGCCTGGGGGATTTTGTTCATTAAATATACGATCGATGGTACGCTCTATATCCTGATCCATCCTAGTTACTTTACCCTCGCCACTGTCACAGGTATTTGTTTAATCATTGTCGGCTTACTCCAAGGCTGGAGACTCTATTCATCAACTAGTCAGCCGCTAGAAGTTCAACATGTTAATCTTCTCCCTCAGTGGCTGACAACCATGTTATTGTTAGGCACAGCGATCGCGGGATTAATTATTACCCCTCGATTATTTACCAGCCATACCGCCATTCAAAGAGGTGTCTCCCCCGCCGAAGCTGTCACTGTCACCCGGAAACAAACTCAATCCTTTCGCAGCACCATCAAGCCAGAATCAAAAACCCTGGTAGATTGGGTGAGAACGCTGAATAATTACCCCGAACCTGATGCCTATACAGGGCAAAAAGTAAATATTAAAGGCTTTGTGCTCCATCCAAAAGAACTACCAAATAATTATCTGACGATCGCTAGATTTGTAATTACCTGCTGCGCCGCAGATGCTTATCCCGTCGCTTTATCTGTCAAATTTACCGGGGATAGACTTACATATACCCAAGACAGTTGGCTCCAAGTCAAAGGTAAAATGATCACCGAAACTCTCAATGGCAAACGTCAATTAGTTATCCTCGCCACTGAACTACAACCGACTTCTGCTCCCAAAAATCCCTATCAAGATTAAAATTTAACTGAAAATTGAGAATTTAATCAGTACTACTTATTACTTATTGCTTAAATCAGTGACTTCAACCAAAAACCGCATTCCGCTTGATCGATCTGCCATTACTTTGATGATTGGATTAGTCATCGCCACGATCATCTTATTAGTTAGTGGAGATCGGACTATGCCACAAGTCCGCGAATTTAATTGGCAAAACCAAAACATTGGTGCAGATGATATTGCCTTTACGCTCACATTTAACCGCAAAGTCGATCGAGCCGCCGTTGAAAAACAACTGAAAATCCAACCGCCACTGCCAGGGAAAACTAGCTGGGCTGGCTCGAAAATGGCTTATACACTAGCGAATCCAGCCCCCTATGGAAATGATTATACAGTCGATTTACAGGGTGTGAGAGAAGAAATTGGCGGCAAACGAGGGAAAGAAATCGTCCCCTTTCGCGGCAAATTTCGGACACGCGATCGGATGTTTGCCTATATCGGTACGGGCGAAAAAGATCGCGGTAGATTAGTCATATATAATTTTAAGAGTCACAAACCGACAATTCTCACACCAGCAAATTTAGTCGTCACAAGCTTTAAAGTCGATCGAACTAGTGAGAAAATAGTATTTACAGCCGCCGATGCTCAAACCTTAAAAAATGGGCAACCCCCGATCGCTAGCCAACAAATTTATAGTGTCAGTACAGGAATAAATCGCCGTCCTTCAGATTCCAATTATCAGTTTATCCCACCGGGCAAAGTTGAACTAATTCTCGACAATCGAGAATACCAAAACGTCAAATTTGATGTTGCACCCGATGGCTCTAAAATAGTCGTCCAACGAGTGAGCAACAAAAATACTAATGACTTTGCTTTATGGGTAGTTCATCTAGATCAATCGACTCCCCCCACCAAACTCAAACAGAGTGGCGATTTTGTCATCACCCCAGATAGTAGCGAAGTCGCCGCCGCCGTGGGTGAAGGAGTCTCGATTTTCCCCCTGACTAGCGATGTTGCTAGTAATCTCGACTTTTTGCCCAAATTTGGTAACGTTCTCAGCTTCACTCAAGATGGTACAGCCGCAGCCATGGTCAAATACAATGGTGACTATACTAAGTCACTATTCATCGTTACCAATCAAGGTACGGAGCAGGAAATATTGAAAACCACTGGCTCGATTTGGGATGCCAGATTTGCCCCGACAAAAGATTTAATTTACTGTCTGGTGACTGAACTACAAACAGATGGCGAAAATAGTCGAGAACAACCCTATTTAGCCGCGATCGATCTTATCACCAACAAGGTGAATCCCCTCCTCCTGTTACCCATTCAACAGGGGATTCAGATGAGTTTATCACCAGATGGACTAGCTTTGATGTTCGATCAGATCGATCGAGGTGAAAGCACCAGTCAACTAATTCAGGGGCAAGGTAATGGCATTCTCTGGCTATTACCCATCCCACCAAATATCCGTACACTTACCACCGCGATTAAACCAGAAGAGTTACCCCTCCCCGGCTGGCAACCTCATTGGCTACCTTGATCGAAAATCTTTACTGTTGACCATCATTTTTGAGGACGAATCGATCATCAATAGGTATAGTAGAGATAGCGTGTGACGGTCGTATCTATGCAAAATTCACCAGCAGAACTTATCGGTCAAGTTTTCTGCGATCGCTATCAGATCGAAAAACAGTTAGGTCAAAAAACTGGCAGAAGAACATTTCTCGCAATCGATCTCCAGACAGAACTACTAGTTGTTGTTAAATTACTAATCTTTAATAACGAATTTATTTGGGATGACCTCAAATTATTTGAGCGTGAAGCCGAAACACTCAAACATCTCGATCTCGCCACCATTCCTCGCTACTTAGACTATTTTGAATTTGACTTACCAAACTTAAAAGGTTTCGCTCTTGTTCAAACCTATATTGATGCTCCCTCTCTGGAAGAAGTAGTTAGTTCGGGCAGACGTTTTACGGAGGTAGAATTAAAAGAATTAGCTGCATCTTTACTCGATATCCTCGATTACTTACACTCATTCCAACCACCAGTCATTCACCGAGATCTGAAACCGAGTAATATTCTGCTCACCAATCGTTCTGGTAACAGTGTTGGCGAAGTGTATTTAGTCGATTTTGGCTCAGTACAAAATGTGGCGACGAAAGATAGTGGCACGATGACAGTGGTGGGAACCTACGGCTATATGCCAATGGAACAATTCGGGGGTAAAACAGTTCCAGCTTCCGATCTTTATAGTTTGGGTGCAACTTTAATTTATACGATCGCGGGAAGACATCCAACCGATCTGCCTCAAGAAGATGGCAAAATTCAGTTACCAGTTAATAATCTCAGCAAAAGTTTTCAGCGGTGGTTAGAAACAATGACTGAAACCAGTCTAAAAAACCGTTTTTCAGATGTCCGAACGGCAAAATCAGCCCTGACACAACTCGATCGATATGCTGATATTACTAGAGAAAAACCATTTTGCAGTCAAGTAGTTTTAACTAGAAATTTAGATGAAATCGATCTATTGGTTCCCGATCGACGTTTTCCGATTGGTTGGGGAATTGCGATTGTTTTAAGCTTATTTATTTTACCGATACCTGTTACGATATTGAGTTCGATAGTCATACCAATATTTTTTAGCAGTGCAGTTTTAACATTAGTGATTCAATTATTGAATTTTTCTCCGATTATTTATAATTTTGCTTACTACTTTTATGGGAAGTTACATATAAAAATTGACAGTAACTCTATAAGTTCTTACAGAACAATCGGTGAATATCAACTTGGTCAGGAGACTCCAAGTAGTCCACGATCGAATATTGATCGGCTGACCTATTATCTTCAACCTCGAACAAAAGGTAACAATACACTACCACCTTCAACAAAAGAGATCGTGATCTTTGCTGGTACAAGAGAATATCGAATTTACAGTACCAGTGAGGCTGAGTGCGAATGGTTGCTTGCTGAACTAAGTGAATGGTTGAATTTACCAGCACTTCAAGGAAGATAACAAGGCTGAACTCAAACCTCCGATGATTAGCAAATATTGTCGAGCGGGAGATGGCGGCAATGGGGAGGGAATCTAACGATTTAATTTATATTACCAGTACAGGTATAAATCGCGATCCTTCAAATCCCAACTATTCCTCTCTCGATCTCTAAAATTGACAATTGGGCTGTAAGTATCTACAATGTAACTACTGGATTGTTCAAATTTAATGACAAACTCGACCATCAAAACCCGCATCATCAAAATTGGTAATTCCCAAGGCATTAGGATTCCCAAGATTTTGCTCGAACAAAGTGGAATCAATAGCGAAGTGGAAATTCAAGTCGAGGGTGATAAACTGACAATTCGTAAAGCTGCTAAACCTCGATCGGGTTGGGATGAAGCTTTTAGCACGATGTCAGCACAGCAAGAAGATTTATTACTAGATCAACTAACGACAACAAATTGGGATCGAGACGAATGGGAATGGTAGTTCAGCGATTTGATGTCTGGCTGATCAATCCAGATCCGACCATCGGGAGTGAAATTCAAAAAAACAGACCTTGTGTAGTAATTTCACCGGATGAAATGAATCGAAAAATCGCCACGACGATCGTCGCACCCATGACAACCAAAGGGAAAATATATCCTACCCGCATTTTGTGTCAATTTGAAGGAAAAGAAGGTCTGATCATCCTCGATCAGATCCGTACTGTAGACAAAACTCGATTGGTGAAACAGCTAGGCTGCATCAGTGACGATGAGCAGAAGTTAGTTTTGGCTACTCTAGCAGAAATGTTTGCTGATTGACGTACTCCCCGCGATGAATCGACGGGGATTCTCAAAGGTTGCGTTCCGGTGGGCTAAAGCCACACCTCACGCTTTCTTCTTCCTGTCTCTTAGGCTCTTAACTAGACTGTTGTCAGTCCCCGTCAGACCGCCTCCACAGGCAATGTCTTTTATGTCCAAGATGCGTCCCACCTCAGACAATTTCAGTTTTTTTTGTGATTTGATTTGTTCGACGGTGCAGCAATTTAAGCTCGCGATGTCAATTTGATTATACCACAGTGCAGTGACGGGCAACTTAAACGTTGCGACTAGCTTTCATCCCCGCCTTGAAAGGACGGGTTTCTCAGCATATTTCCTATAGACCGAAATTTTAACCGCTACAATTTCGATCTGCTTAAGAGAATCCTGTGTGAGCTTCAGTGAACTTACACACAGCATGGGAACTCAAACTGGTGTCATCAGTCCTAGTGGAGTATAGAGGAGCCGAAAATTGTCCACGATCGGCTTATACTGAGTTGACGAAAACCCTATATTCCCTAAATTAGCAAATGCAGATACCATTTCAACGCCTGATTTTAGTTAGCTTTCTGTTCGGTGCCCTAGTTTTGGGTGGTTGTGATAGTCCCCCCAAACAGCAAAGTTCCACCCCCACGCCACCTGCGCCAACAAGTCCGAGTACTCCTGACAGCACCACCAATCAATTTCCTGGTTTGCCTAGACTTAACGGTATGGCAACTGTTGAGATGGTCGTAAAAGGTAAGACAATCACGATCGAGTTAGATGGGCTAAATGCGCCAATCAGTGCGGGTAACTTTGTCGATTTAGTCCAACGTGGCTTTTATAATGGCTTAACTTTTCACCGGGTTGTGCGTCAGCCACAGCCATTTGTCGTCCAAGGTGGAGATCCCAAAGGGAATGGTTCCGGCGGTTATATTCCGGCTGGATCCACTACTGAGCGGAGAATTCCCCTAGAAATCAAACCAAGAGGCGGATCCGCACCGATCTATAGTCAGACAATTACTGATATACCTCAATTACAGCACAAACGCGGCGCGATCGCGATGGCGAGATCCCAGTCGCCTGACTCTGCTTCCTCTCAGTTCTATTTCACCCTCGCAGATGTCTCTTTCCTCGATGGTAACTATGCTGTCTTTGGTAACATTAGCAAAGACAGCATAGAAGTGATTGATACCATTCAGCAAGGCGATAAAATTACCTCAGCCAAGGTGATTAGAGGCGGCGAAAATTTGAAAAAATAGATCCTCACAAGGGTCAAGAAAAGATGCCTGCTTCCCTCATCAGAGGGCAGTAGGAAGGCTGAAGTCGATCAAACCTAGTTCGGTGCAAACTGCATCTACACTCAGATCCCAAGGATCGAGCGGCAAGCTGTCTACATAGGCAAAATCAAAGACAATTCCGATCGTCGGTACTTTTCGCCACAATGGATCGGCGCGTAATCTGTCGTAATAACCACCACCATAACCCAGTCGATAACCACCTCGATCGATTGCTACTGCCGGAATTAGCATCAGATCGACGTTATTTGGCTCTAACTGAGGTAATTCTGCTGACGGTTCTAAAATGCTATAAGCACCTGTTACTAGTGGTTCTGAGGGCTTCCAGCGGTGCCAGAAGAGATCTTTGCCGACAGATCGAGGTAAACCCCATTGCTTGCTTGAGTGGGTAAATAAGTAGCTGAGATCTGGTTCTTGACGGCAGCTTTGATAAACCAAAATTGTCTGCGATCGAGTAAATTGGAGTGAGTTTTGGAGATGATGGCAAATTTGCTCGCTCCAGGTTCGCCAGAGTTGGGGTGATAGTTGCTGTCGTTGCCCAAGTAATCGCCGGCGCAAGGAAATTTTATCTACGATTCTATTCACGGTCTAATATACTTGGCGATCAGTGTTGGTAAATAATCATAGCCATCAACACCGATGGCCGGTAATAAGTTGGGGCGATATTTGGTTAGTAGTTCAGCAAATTTTTCTTGTCCTAATTTTCCTTGCAATACTATTGCTAAACCTGCTGCTTGTCGCCATTCCTTGGCTTTAATTTGATATAACTGATACATTGCTAAACAACTATGAAAAACAGCAGTTTCGGATTTAGCGATCGAGTGATGAGCTTCTGCTAAATAGGTCAGATTCAGTCCTTGTAAATACACATCGCCCACAGCTTGAGCCGCTTTGGTGCCTTGCTGGAGATATTCGATCGCTTTTTCTGGTGCTTGAATAGTTAGATAGGCGAGTCCGAGGCTGTGATAACACAGAGCTAAACTTTGTTTGTCGCCCAATGTTTCGGCAAGTTTTAAACCTCGATCGAGATAACTGATATTCTGTTCGTAGATATCTGGATCTAATCTATCAATCGAGTGCGCTGCTAATACTTCCGCATAACCGATATTTGTCAGGGCATTTGCTTCACCTAATTTATCCCCCGTTTGTCTCGCCAAAATTAGCGCACGTTGACTATAATTAATCGCCTGTGCATAATCCTTTTGACCGATCGCAATTCGGCTTAAATGGTTGAAATTAGCAATTTCGCACGGACGATCTCCGGCTTGATTAGCAATTTCCAAAGCTTCCTGGTGGAGCGAAATCGCGCGATCGATCTGACCTAATGTGCGCTGGGAATAGCCCAAAATAGTTAATAATCGCCCCTTCTCCTGGGTACCCGCCACCTGTTTAAGTGGGAGATCGAAATATGAGAGCGTATCCCGAAGTGTTTCCCCGGAAAATGCCGCAAAAATCCCCCCGTAGAGTGGGAAATTTGGTCGCTGCGCCGCAGTCCGCAAAATTTGGAGCGTAACTTGAAAACAAGCCTTGGCAATTGCCCCGCGATGGCTAGAACTAATCCCCGTCCCTCGTCCGACCCCATTTGCCAACTCCGACCAAATCGCCGCAAATGTAATCAGGGTGCTAAAAGACATCCGCTCACCCCAAACTCGATCGTACATCTGGGCATCAAACCAAGCCACCAGAGCGATTTGGATACTTTGCAACACGATCGCTACCTCCGTCCATTCGCCCTCATCTCCACTAGCTTGGGCGGCTACAAAGTCAGCAATCGACTGTTGACGGCCGATCGTCGTAAATAATGATTTAATCAAGGGTGAATCGATCTGTTTCGCCCACAGCGTCCAGGGGCCATTTTCTACCACACCCCCAAAGCCAATCTGTTGACCGCTTTCATAAATCCAACTGACCAAATGGGGTTCCAGGGCTGGGAGAGCTTGTAAGCCCCGATCAAGTCCGGCGGCTAGTTGTCCCAATTGCTCGAAATCAGACGGCTCTAGCTGGATATTTGCCGTCGATTGGAGCGATTTAATGATTAGTTGCACCTGGGCGGTAGAAAATCGTCGTTCCCGATTGGGATCGAGTGCTTGAAGGAGAATACTCAACCGTTCATCAGGACTAGCGGCGATAATTAGATCGATCGTTTGGCTGACGACAGCCACCGCTTGACGTTCATCTTGCCATCCCGCCAAAGCTGTTTGAATCCATTGCATCGCCTTGAGTTGATGCCCCAATTTAGCCTGTTTGATTTCGCTAGTTTCACTAGCAATTTCAGCACTGACTCGCTGCATCTGTTCGCTCAAACACCCCTCAAAAACTTCACTCGTCCCCAACTCGATCTGTTCGACTAGTATTTGAGCGATATATTCTTTCGAGATAATCTGTTTTCCGGTCAAGATCCGATTAACGATATCGGCGATCGTCTGTTGATAGCGTTCGCGGATCGACATAATAATTATAGAGGGTAGGAAAATAGGGGAATACAGTAAGCGCAAAGCGCAGGCTCCGCCAACGGTTAAACAATATCTACCTGTATCTATTTTTAGTCCGTCCACGCAGACTTTGCAACCTTAAGGAGGCGGGGTAGGGTTTAACTGCTGTTGATCACGATCTATTGTGAATATACCCTCCCCTGGGCGCAAACCTGGAGCAATGACTCTTTTCTTTGCTTGCACTTGAAGGATGCTGACACTTAAGCAGTTGGCGTACTTGTACTGAGCGGCTTGCATTGAGCGGAGCCGAATTGAGCCGTTGGCGTAGCCTCTGCCTTAGCAGAAGTAGCCTTTCCGTCAGGAAAACTCATGTTATGATAAATTCCCCAAATTGCCATCGCTCGCAGATAGTGACTGGCTCGAAAAGTTCCAGCGGATGTAATCGCTTCTGGAGTTCTAAATTGCAGACCATTAGTGTACACCTGCTCGACAATTACTTGGGCTAATTTTAAACCTTCATCGCGCATTCCCATTTGGACTAAAAAGGCGGCAATACCAAAATTAATTCCCGTCCACACTTCTAGGGGGTGAGTGTCTTTGGGATTAAGTGGTGAGCCATCGATTTTGACCCCGTTAGCGGCTCCAAATTGACCGTTTTGAAAATTCAGGAAGCAGGATTGATAGACGGTTTCTAGGGCAGTTTTGGCACAGTCTGGCGGGACAATATTATCTAAGTCAAGTAACTTGGCATAAAATTGACCGCAGAGTTGATCGGCCATGACGACTTCCGAACCACTACCAGTATCGATGCGGTAGTAGCTACCATTCCAGAGTTGTTGCTGATAGATGGGTTTGGCGGTGTTTAACCAAGCTTGATATTGGGGGATAATATCTGCGGGGTTGGGGGTCAGTGGTGCGTGATATGCTTGGGTCAGGATTTGACCGATCGAGATCGCCGCTTCAAGTGCCGCGAGCCATAATCCGCCACAATAAGCACTAATCCCTTGGAGTCTCCAATCATCGAAGGTTTGATCGGGTGCGCCGGAGTTTTCAATCATCCCATCATTGTCTAAATCAAACTGTTTGAGATAGGCGAGGGTATCAACAATTGCGCTCCAACATTCGGCGAGAAATTCGAGATCTTCTTTACCTGTAAATATATAGGCACGATAAACTTGCAACACAAAATCGCTGCCTAGATCTTTCCACAGATTGCAATCTTGATAACAGGTATAGTTGGTTTTCTCCCAGGGATGTTCATTTGGTGCGCCGAGATCGTGGGGGGTCGCATGAAGAGTTTTGCGCGGTGCCATCATCGCATCTCGGTCGATATTTTGGGGACGATCTTCGTAGCCAAAGGCTGTTTGGACGTAGTAACCAATTAAGCGTTTATTAGTATCTTCAGTGGGGATAGCTCTGGCGAAGGCAATTAGGACTGATTTTTCTAGTTTTGGCCACAGCATCAGTAGCGAAAATGAGCCATATAATCGGACATCTAAACTTTCATACCAGCGATAGTCCAAACATTCTAATACGCCAAATTGTCCAACTGGATCGCGTTCGTCGGCGGCTGTCCAGAGTGTTCCACCATCGGTGAGTAGATATAGTTCATTGAATAATGCCATCTTGAACCAATCGGGCAAATCAGATCGATCAAGAATTGGCTGCTGCCATTGAATAATCGACTCTTGCCAAGTATCATGATGTTTTAACGCTGTGCGAATCATCGCCCAAGCATTCTGACTCGATCGACCAAAAAAGTCTGTATAGCGTCGATAATAATTAACCCCTTTGGCAAATTCAGTAACGGGGAAATCCCAGGCTAAGATAAAGGGAATTTTTTTCGTTTGTCCGGGTTTAAGTGTAAATCGAATAGCGATCGCGGCGGCAATTTGTTCGCCAGATTTAGCCGGACTTTCATCATCAATATCTGGCAGCGAACCATCAGCAGCAAAACTATTCCAGACATCCCCCCCATCTCCGGTCGGATTCCAGCGCGAATGATAAAATACTTCTACACTAGGATTAGCAATACTGGCGATCGCCCATTGTCCTTCACCTTCAGTTGGTAGATCCGCAGATCTCGATTCTCGTTCCGAGAGGCTCCGCCAACGATCGAGTAAACAACCAACTCGATAATTATCGACAATCCATTGATTATAATTCCCCTGACTATTTCCCCATTGGGATTGATAGTCATATACCGGACTCCCATCATCACGAATCTTCACTTGATTCGATGGATTTCCATTGGCAAACCAACCAACTGTATTCTGCCAAGTGAGCATGATACTCAGGGTAATTGGTCGATCGGTCGGATTATGTGCCGTCCATTCAAAGATGCCGATCGGGTATGATGTTTCCTGATAATTATCCGCCCAAATCGGTGAAAATTGTTCGCAGGTTAATTGCGCCTGAAAGACGTTTTCATAGCTGTACCAACTCCGGGGATATAAAGCTTGATAAGTACCCGTTGGCTGACCTGCTGGCGTGGTTTGAGGATACCACTGCCACTGACTTAAACTATTATCTGTGGGTGCTTCCGTACACATCGCCAAAGCCTGAGTCGCACCATTATCTACTTGTTCAAATACACTAAATTGACAGGCTGACAGGTTTTTAAAAATATGTTCACCGCCATCGATGTGCCACAGATTGAACTCACCCCGATGGGATCTGCCAATACACCCCGCCCCAAATCCGCCCAAGGGCATCCCATGAAAAGGGCCATCATCTAAATTGCTTTCATAACGGACAGTATAGGGTTGATCCCAACCTCGATCGAACTGACGTTGCCAAGTAGCCGTAGGAATCTTCGGACGTGGGGAGGGCGTAAACATAGAAGGGATCGGGATGCGAAAGATGCAACTTCCTATTCTAGACTGCAATTCTGTCGCTTGGCTAATTCTAATCTTTAATCGCCGATTCTGAAACTGGGTGTTGACCGTAGAAGGGAAATATACTATGCCAATGGGGTCTTTGACCTTGATAATAAGCTAACTGCCCTAGCTCAAAGACACTTGTAACCGTATCAGCTAGGTTGGCTGATTGAGGGATGAAGTGGTGATGGGTAGGATTGAAATAAGCTAATTTTGTCTCCCAATCGGTGTTAGCTAATACCGTCGCTGGGAAGATTGTGGTCATTTCGGTACGAACTAAGTCAATCTGATAAACTGCGCCAAATACCTCGCCCCGCTGGGCAGACATGGAAACGGCGATTCTACCCGACTGCTGCTGTTTCCAAGCAATCGCTGCCAGACTGGAAATGGCAAATACTGGCAATTCTAACTGTTGTGCCAGAGTACGCGCCGTTACAACGCCTAATCTTGTGCCTGTAAAACCTCCTGGGCCATTCGCCACAGCAATCCAACCCAGATCTTGCCAGGTTTGAGGACGAAGAAAGCCCTGGAGATATGAGTGAAGGTAATTAGAAGTTTCTCTTCCTAAATCCCATGTCTGGCAACGCACATTATCTCCAGATCCAATTACGAAACCTAGTGCTGGGCTGCTGGTGTGTATTGCGAGACCGTAGCTTGTCATGGGGATTGGGGGACTGGGGAACTGTCAACTGCTTGCCCTGATCTTGTCGTTGGCGCAGCCTCTGCCTAAGCAGAAGGGTCAACTTTCAACTTTCAATTTTTAACTTTCAACTTTCAACTTTCAACTTTCAACTTTCAACTTTCAACTTTCAACTTTCAACTTTCAACTTTCAACTTTCAACTTTCAACTATTCCTTTCCCCTAACTCGCTGCTTCAGACATTTCGATAATCCGACCATCATAGTCTTTAACTAAAAAATTAAGCGGCTTTTCGCTGCGAATCTTGTGCTTGATGCCACGGGTTTGAATCCGCATCAGGAGTTGTTCGAGACAATCTCGATCGAAACAAACATGTCGCTGACGATTTTTTTCACCGACACTAGCACCGGTGATGATGTGCAGTTGGGTATTCTTCTTGAGTTGATACCATAAACCTTCTGCACCTTTCATGCCTCTAACGCTGGCTCTACCCATCGGTGCTGCTAAGTACATTGGGTCGATGCCGGCAGTTCCAATGGTCTGCTCATAGTCGTAGTAATAATGGAGCGGAACCTGGGCGATCGGCAGACTGAGCAATCCCTCGTATAAATCTTGAGCAATCTGGAGGTCTGATACCATCACAGTATGCACTTTGGGGGCACTAGTGAGAAATAACCACATCGCCCCAGCATAGGCGGCGAGCAGCATCACCATGATGCCTTGAGTTGAGAATAGGCTATCTAGAGGCATACGATCGAGAGGGCAAAAAGATACTAGATTGGCAGCTTAAAGATTACACTACCATAAATTATAGCTCGATCGCTAACAATTAGTCAGCTTGGCAGAGTTCCTGAGTAAGATCATCACCGCATTTTGACTGAAAAATTTAAGAATGCTGGCTACCAGTCGATAATTGACTGTTTAATATGTCTATTGTCTAGCACTCATACTTTCGATCGAGCACAATTACTCACATGGCAATTGTTTTAAATACGGATAATGTCTTTGATTATTTAGCTGCGCTTGGCTACTGTGCTGCCACAGATCGATCTACCAGTCAGATTAAAGTTATCTCCGGCAAAAATTTTAATCTGGCGATCTCTTTTATCGATGGAAGAAATTTACTAGTTAAGCAGGGAGTTTGTGGTTGTATCGGTCAACCATCTACCGAATTCTCAGCAGATTGGCGTATTCAGCAATTAGTCAAAAATTTCAAAAGCTTTGGTACTGGATTTGAAAATTTTCTTCCAGAGCTATTACATTTCGATCCTGACAACTCCATTTTGATCGTTAAATTTCTGGTGGATTACTGCGACCTGAGTGACTATTATGCAGAAACGCAAAATTTTTCAATTAAAATTGCAAAATCGATTGGCAAAACACTGGGCAAGCTTCACGATCTAACATTTGAAGATTTAGAATACAAAGAATTCTTGATCGATCCACTTACATCAGAAGCCGATCTTAATCATATTAAGATTATTCAACGTCTTTCTCATCTTACCCCCAATATATTTCGGATTGTGACTCAAGAGTGTTTGCAATTTTACAAGCTCTACCAACGTTCCCCTAACTTGTCACAAGCAATTATCGATCTTGGTAATGCTGTTCAATCTAGTTGTTTGATTCACAACGATCTAAAGATCAACAATATTCTCATCGCATCAGATTGGGAACAACCGGGATCGGATGTGATTAAGATCATAGATTGGGAACGTTCTAGATGGGGGGATCCGGCTTTCGATTTGGGTCGCATATTAGGGAGTTATTTAAAGCTTTGGTTAGATGGGTTAGTGATCGATTCTAGTTTAAGTATTCAGGAGTCATTACAGTTGGCGACAACTCCACTGGAAATGCTCCAACCATCTCTATTCCATCTGATCCAAGCGTATCTCCAAGAATTTTCTCGGATTATTACTGCCCGTCCAGATTATTTAGATCGCGTGATTCAATTTGCTGGTTTATCACTAATCATTAGACTAGAAATTATGACTAACGATGAGCGCGTCTTTGGTAATCAAGGTATTGTTATGCTTCAGGTCGCTAAACAACTACTTTGCAATCCTCATTCTGCTAGAAGTACTATATTCGGTAACGATTTTCGGCAATTAGTTAATCATTAAAAAACATGCTAGAGACAGATCGATTAATTTTAGATATCATTAAACAACTTGAAATAGATCGAGATTTTAGGATTCAGCATCGAAATTATGAACCGATAGAATTGTTGCCAGAATCGATCGAGCAATTCCGTAAAATATCACCTGAGTTGCAAAAAAAATATCTGATTGCTCAACTAACAAATTACCTGTATGATATTTATTTTGATCGCAGTGCAATCGATCTTAATGAAATTAATTCAATTACTCAAGAACCAATTTCCGTAAAAAATAATACGATCGACGGAATCGATATCGCTTTTCATCAACTTCTTCAAAAAAGTAATACTAGTAAGGGCTACTTCGATCCTGATTGGCAAATCATTGACAAAACTGACCATGATGAACTAATTGTTGTTAAGAATGGGCTACATTTACATATCAATCGACCTCAACATTTAGCCGAAGACTTTCATCAATCTACAATTGGTGATTTAGTAACTATCTATTTGCCTAATAGTCTGGCTGGACAAGATACTTACATCATAGTTGGAAATCATGGTATACCCGATCGAATAAATTCAGTCGAACTCTACTTTAACTTTACACCAGATGCAGCGGTATCGATCTCAGCAAAACTGACTCATGAATTCAATCAACTAGGTATTCCGTTTCAGTTTGCCATTCTCCACAATCCTGAATTATTTTCTCGGTATGATGGGGGGACACTTTCTATCCCCCAATCTAGTTATCTCACCATCAAAAGCTTCCTTGCACAAATTTATCAAGCCCACCAATCGAGCTTTTCTCCAAACATTCCGTTATTTACCAAGCAACTCGCACCGGGAATAGGGCTAGCTGAAGTTCCGAATACTCCGGGTAGTTTTGGAATGCAACGCTGCGAACTAGTTGCTACTGGGTTATTAATGGCTATCTGGCAAAACCAAACTTCAGCTACCGATAAACTTTGTGCTATTCAACAGCAATTCAATGACGCTAGAGTCGATATGCGCTGGCCCCATCTGAATCCTGGTAATCTCGATATTTATCGTATTTTGGCAGACTGAAGTGAACTATTTAACCATTTGAGATGGTTAAGTTTTTGGCTCAATCTCAGTTACAAATATAGCGATAAAAACAATTTTGGTCGCAACTAATATCTTTATGTCTCATTGTGATGGATTTATCACTTTGATAATCATAATGTTACACCTGGCAAGGCATATGACGTGAAATTGTTCTAATGTCCAAGCAGAACTAGTTTTAAATGACTTATCCCTAATTGTACTCGCCCATGTAAGTAAATATAGCTAGATGTAATAAGAGATTTTATACATAGTCTTATGTCCGATCAATTCAGTAAGATCAATTGAAAATCAGATCTCTGTCGAGTAGCATTAACAAACATAGTTTTATGGCGATCGCGACATCCTCAGTGTTGGCGAGTAACCTTCTAAAATACAGGAATAGATTCAAAATGTCCCATATCCAAATCTCCAACTTAAATCCCGCTGGTAGCGACTTATTAGCAGGTGAAGATAGCTTCTTGACTGAAATCCAAGACACTGAGGCTACTCAGATTCATGGTGGTACTCTCGGTTACTTTTTCTCTAAATTCAGTAAGAGTAAGAAGAAGGGTGGTAGCAGCAAGAGTAGCAAGAGCGGTAAAGGCTACAAAGGTGGTAGCAGCAAGAGTGGTAGTAAAGGCAAAGGGGGCTTTTTTGGCTCCTATGGTTGTAAGCACTAATCATTAACGGTTGATAGGTTACAATACCAGACGCGAAATGCGTCTTAATCTGAATCTGTCAATCGATCGCTATCAGCCTACAATATAATTACACACTAAAATAGCCCCTGAAAATACCGTCTAAATGAGGAGTTTTTCAGGGGCTACTCGTTGCAATCTTAACCTTTCTGGTTTGGCGATTTGAATCTTCCGGCGATAAAGTCCCGCCGCATCGCGTGTTTAGTCGTTCTCCCCGTTACTCGTTGCCGCCACATCCGAAAACTAGCAGCCTTCATCTCTCGCCGCATTAGCGCGATAATTTGCGATTCAGTTAGCCCAAATTGTAACTCGATTGATTCAAAGGTAGTCCGATCTTCCCATGCCATTTCGATGATTCGATCGATTGTCTCAGCATCCAATTTTGGTAACTCCATAGTTTTCTCTATTCCCTCAGTACTTATTCTACCGCTTGGCAATAATACTTTGCCTTGCAACTGATCGAGGAAATATTTGTTTAAACCCATTCTTGCGGCTAATTTCTGATTCATTTGTCAATTTCCAGAGCGTTTCATAGAAGAAGAAAGATACTCCGGCTAAACCTTGTTTGCGGACAGCTTCTACTTGAGCCTGAATTTGTTTCATGGGAATTGGTTTTGGCTTAAGTCCACTCAAAATACCGATACCCACAGGGATATGTTGACTGGCTAGTTTCAATGCTGGCTGATTGATTTCTTTAATAAATGTGGTGAAATTATCCCGATAAACTTGAACTAATAACTCCTCAACTAATCCTTGCCGTTCCCATTTTGCCCAATCTTGGAGAAAGAAGCTTTTGGCGAAACTTTGGGGATTAGGCGAAATTGAAACAATTACCTTGGGTTTAACAGCTTTAATTGCCGTGAATAAATCTCGCATAAAGGCAGTGATTTTATCGGCACGCCAGTTAACCCATTCCTCATTTTTAGTATCCTTGGGTGGTAATTGACCCTGATGATCGCGCTTGTATAGATCTACTGTAAATTTATCGTAACCAAATTCATGGGGTAAGCCAAAGTGATCGTCAAATTGAATACCATCAACATCATATTTTTTGATAACTTCAACTACTAAATCGATCGTAAATTTTTGGACATCAGGACGAAAAGGATTGAGCCACACACGGGGATCTTTTCCTTCTTTCCAGATTGTCCCGCCATCTTGTTTTGTTGTCAGCCAATCGGGATGACGTTTGGCTAAATCGGAGCCAGCAGGATCGGTAGTAGCTGGTGCCATAAAGCCAAATTCAAACCAGGGAATTACGGCTAGCCCTTGTTTATGACCTTGAGTAACTGCTTCCTGCAATACGTCGCGACCTTCCAATCCTTCGTTCTTACCCAATGTTCGATTAATGAGCATCCCAGCCGATTTTTTGGGCATAAAACTACTCCCAACTACCCGTTGAGCGACCTTGCTGGGATAGATAGTATAGCCCCAGTTCCACACTACTGGATAAATAGTATTAAAATTTAGATCGCGCAAATCTTTGATTGCTTTTGCTAACCTATTGCGGGTAAATAGCACATCGCTATCGACATTAGTAATCCACACGCCGCGAATTTCTCTAGGAGATTTAGTTTGTGCAGATTGAGAGAGAGAAATAGTAGGAAAGATCAGCGATAATGTCAATCCGATGACAATTAGCAAGGCGAACCAAGATTTACGATTAAACATTAGGATAGAGGGTAGGAATATTTATTAACTTCTCATCGATCTAAATTGATGTTCTTTTGCGTTCGATCGACCAATGTAGCTCAGAAGATTGGGTGAGTTTTACTCCTGATAAACCAACTAGATCGATCGCCGCTTGAACTTCTGCTAAAGTGAGTGCCGCCTTGAGCGAATCTCGAAATAATTGCTGCTGGTGAGTGTCATAATTATCACCTATTTTATTAACTAAGTTATTGACAACTGCATCATCTTCTGGTCGAATCAGGTCGCGAATCAAAAGGGCACCACCTGGTTTGATTAGTCTTTTCACCTCCTGAAAAAAAGATAATGGATCGGGTAAATGATGTACCAAACTATTGGAAACTACCATATCAAACTCCAAATCTGGATAGGGCATTCTTTTTGTATCTACCCGCTCCAGTCGAATTCGCTGCCTCAATCCAGCTTCTTCCACATTCCGTTGACCGACAATCAGCATTGATTGTGCCAAATCTACTGCGGTAATTAAATATTGAGGTCGGCGTTGACACATCAAAATCGGAATCCGCGCCGTTCCCGTCCCGGCATCCAAAATTTTGATAGCATCGGGATCTAACGCGATCGCATCTTGGGCAAAGGCGGTGTTCACAGCGGTGAAATCCATCCCATCGTAGGCTGTCGCCTCCTGCCAGGTATCCATCACCTCAGGTTCGAGAATTCTATCCATATCTGGTATCGATCGCACTCAGAGTGTCTTACTTATTTTGTCACGTTGGTCAACCATTGCAGATTGTCAAAAAATAGAGATTTACTCCGAATGTAACGAAATTCAGACTGACTGCAAAATCATCGATCCGGTTCTCCACTGTGCCAAAACTAACAATTCGAGCAATTTATTCGAGATCCTCTGAGCTAAACCAGCCCTAGACGTGATAATTTAAGTAGGGGTGTAACAAACTTTGTGAAAAAACATTAAAATATAGTGCTGAGGTAACAGAAATCGCATTTGCAAATTCATACCCAAGCATCAGACAAACAAGCGTTTATAGGTAGTGAGGCCGCTTTAATCTCGCGTTTAGATTGAATCAAAACTGTCATCGCAGTTGATGGGAATGCTTTGGCACCTCTTCGACGGTTGTTTGTCCACCTAAAATCAAGGCTATCCCCACAGGGAAAACCCTGCAAGCAAGCTAATTCGATTCCCTCTGGAGGAATTTTTATATGTCTATTCGGTTATATGTGGGCAATTTACCAAAAAATGACGTGGAGCGCGACGAACTTCAAGTTGTCTTTGCTGAAGCCGGTGATTTAGTCTCCGTCAAAGTAATCAAAGATCGCAAAACGGGCAAATGTCGTGGGTTTGGTTTTGTCACCGTCGAGACTGACGAACAAGCAGACCAGATCATTGAGAAATACAATGGTGCGATGTTCCAAGAAATGGCCATCAAAATCGAGAAAGCTTTGCCCAAAGCCAAAGGGGAAGATGAAGATAGTGAAGCTGGTGAACCCAGCGAACCCAAAGAACCAAGAGATATCCCCAAACCCAATCTAAGCAATAAGGGGACTGGGAATACGGCAACTGCCACTCCGACTCCTCGGCGCAATAGTGGTGGTAAGAAAGGTGCTCGGAAAGAGGGCAGCAAAGGCAATAACAATGCCAATACCTACACAAGCACAACTAGCACCGAAAGTTTCCAACCTGACCCTAGATGGGCAGGAAAACTAGCCGAACTCAAAGATAAATTAGCTCAATCCGGCAATTCTTAACTCTATCCAGTGTTGGGGTAAATTAGGCGCAGACAGACTGCAATTGCTTGCAGATAAATTTAATTATTGCTGAGGATAAGATTATCCCAGCAATTTTTTTGTAACTCAGAACCCATTATTTATCCCTTTTCCATTTTTCCCTGACAGTGGTACAGCGAACCCCTATAGAAAATATGCTGAGAACCCCGTCCTTTCAATCCAGGGATGAAAGCTAGTCGCAGGCTTTAGCCTGCCAGTCAGCCAATGAGATCTTGCTGTTGTGATAATATCTACAAAATGATATAATACTTTGTAGACTTAGTCGATAACCATGCTAAATCTCAGTTACGAGTATAAACTAAAGCCAACAAACGAGCAGATTTCGGAAATCGAACGAACGCTGGTGATTTGTCGCAAGGTTTGGAACTACGGGCGTTGCTGGATTGGGGTATGATTAGAAGAGATCGATAGTAGAAATCATCAGCGAATAGAGGAGGAAGAATGATGGAATGTCCTGAATGTAAATCAACCCATATACATAAGAATGGACATAAAAAAGGTAAACAGAATTA
>JBGSPI010000116.1:0-30711 GCA_041738715.1 Chamaesiphon sp. | reverse complement strand
TCTGACAAATGGGCATGATACAATTCTGGTAACATTTTATTGTTTTTGGGTAAGAAGCTTTCTTACCCTATCTTTTTTTAGGCAACTTGCCTAGAATCATCTCCCTGTTTGGTTTTTAGGCTACCTGTCGCCCCGTCAGATAGCGATACTCTTTTCTCGTACTTTTAGGAAGAGTCTTTGCATTCGTCTACCAGTTTCTAGTAGTGTCTCTACTGAATTACCTTTACTAGTAATTAGAATCCAACCTGCTGATTCCGATACTTGCTTTTTGACTTTTTCGATACTAAGTTCTCGAAAATCTTTTTTCATCACATTATCTTTGCTATAAAAATTTCGCACTATCCAGCCCGGAAATCCATCTATTTCCATACTTGCCGTTGTCAGTCCATCACGATATTTTCCGGCATCCTCGCTGGAAAATCTGATCCAGTTGGCTAATTCTTGCTGTGCCGAATCGCGGTAAGATTGTAGGCGATTGGCTGCGATCGTTTGTTCGTCGATAAATTTGCTTTCTTTGCTGGTATTAGGCAGGTAATGAATAAATTCTGGCTCTGAATCGATCAGATATTTAAGATCTTCTTGCTTCAATACATCGCTGAGAAAGTCAGAACGAACAGTACGACGGGTTTTGATTTTGGCAACGTCAAAATTATTATTCGATCCTTTTTTAATCAGTTTTACTTCGATCACTTTATCGTCCTGATTAGTCGTAGCTAATAAATTCCAATCGCAGCTATAGCCAAGAGAACTGGCAGCATATTCGATATTTTGAATGAAAGCACCAATTGATAAAATTGTCTCTCGTTGAGTCGGATCTACAGCGGGGAGCCATTTACTTTTATCATTGCCAATTATCCAGTGATAAGGTTCGAGATATCGAACGAGCCACGGCTGGGTATTGTGACCGCTTGGTGCAAGTGAGGCGAGGAATAAAATCTCTTTTTCATCTGGTTTGAGAGTTTTATTACGATCGATTATTGGTTCTAGATTCGCTCTGACAAGATTATTTCGATCGCTCAATAAATAAGCTGTTATTCCGGTGGCGATGATTGTTCCAGCAGCAATACTGATAAATTTTCTTTTGTTCATAATACTTTCTCCATTTTTGGCATTAAATTGTGCCGGATAATCATAGTTGTGCCGATCGTTCCGGCGACGAGCAATCCAAAATCTTCTTTAATCCCAAAACTCAATGCCGCTGAAGTTCCGACCAGCGACCACAGAACTGGAATAATTAATAAACTCAATGGAAACCTTTTATCTGTCCAAATCAGCAATCCAAACGTGAAAATGGCTGTCGGACACGGTACACCGAAGGTAGGCGATGCCGTGAAAGTTCGTCCTAGTGCATAGCCAATTAATGGATAAATCACCAGAGCATAAGCAATAAAAATTGCACCGAAAATGCCGTAAAAATTTTGACTAGCCCGAAAACTTAACCGATTCCTGACTACGCCTTCATATAAAAATAACAAGCCTTGAATAATGAATAACGTACCGAACAGATATGCGGGTGGACTGATTGCTGTAAAGAAAATTAAATGATAAACAATCCCCGTCCATAGCCAGAAAAAACCAAGTAAATATGAAATAAGTTTGTTCGCGAATGGTTTTCGACTTGCTGCTAGAAAAACTGAGATAATCGCGACTAAAATTAGTGCAAACTGAAACGGATATATAGTTTGATTATACTTCTCGAAAACCCGAAGAAATTGTTCCGTAGTAAAAGGGATTTTAGACATATTTAGTCCGCCCGAACACTATGCCCAGTTGCAGAAATACAATCGGAGCCACCACACCATAGCCAATGATGCCGATATTCCGAATTTGCATATTCGCAAGTGGCACACCGATTAACCCCACGAGACTCAGAACACCACTGACAATCATCAGCATCCGCACTGTTTGCTCCAGCCTACCCACTCCGAACACAGGTGCAGCAAAGAGCATAGAGAGGGCAAAGAACCAGTCCCACGCGAGGATGTCTAACGTATATGCCACCGATGGCCATTTGAATGAGAGCAGCCAAGAAACGCTATTCGCTTCAAGCTGTCGGCTCACCGTCAGGATAACGAAGTGGACACTGGAGGTGATACCTGCCATCAGGATCGTAAAAATCAGTGCTGTCAGACGGTATATCTTGGCATCAGGCGGCGCGTAGGCATGAACGGCAACCATACTAACGACCATCAATGGTGTCATTAATATAATCAGCAGCTCCATTATCGAAAAGAATGGATCGCCGATTGCATCATCAGGCGATTTGAGGAAGCGAAATCCGAGAATTGTGGTGGCAGCGTACACCATGCCCAGGCAGAATACAGCCCAAGCTGCGGCTCTGCCAATCGTGCGATGCTGAAGTGTGAAAGTTGAGTGGGACATCATTTTCGGCCTTATCATCTTTAAGTAAAAACGGGTGTTGTTGCCCTAAAAATTCGTTTATCTCCCCGACAGATTTGCTGAATAATATTGCGCCCCGACATTGCCACCACTGGAACACTTCCACCTGGCTCGACCCATTGTCCAATCGCATAAAAATTCCGCAGTTTAGGGAATGTTTTGGGCAAACCTTTTATCGATAATGGGAGAGTTTGTTTGGTCAGGAGCCAACCACAACTCGATCCTTGCCAGTTACCTGTATAACGCTCATAGGTGAGCGGTGTAGCCACATCTACAAACTCAATATCACCTTTAATTCCAGGATAGAATCGTTCTAAAAGATCGATAAGGATTTGTGATTCTTGAATTTCCTCTGCATCGTAAATTGAACGACCATAAATACGTTGCCAATAGTCATAATTAGTCGTCAATACGACCATCAATACCGATTTTTCTGGTGGTGCTAGCGAGGGATCGAAGCAATAGTGTTTAACTCCAATCTCATACCGCTTTTCTCCCGCAATTACTACAGGTTCATCAAGCAAATGAGTAGTCCAGTGCGCTTCGGCAGATAGATCGCGATTTACCCCCAGTGATACCTGTAGTTGAGAATGAATCGGTAAATGTCCATCATAATAACGTTGAATCTCGCGGGGGACATATTGCGGATCTAGTAAACTGAAAAGTGTATTGTGCCCATCACAAGCCGAAACTACTCGATCGGCAAAATATTCTTCATTGTTATATAACCGCACACCAATTGCCTGATGTTTCTCGATTAAAATCTTTTCTACTTGCGATTGATAGTGAATTTCACCGCCTAATTTCAGATAGCGATCGGCGATCTTTTCAGCAAATTGCAGCGATCCACCTAGCGGAAAGCCAGCATTTTTGGTGTGCATATACGCGAGTAAAGACATTCCCACCATCACGGGAATATCTTCCCAGGCAAACATCTGGGGAATGGCGCGGCGGAGAAAGGGATCTTGAAACTTCTTGGCAAACTCTGCTGCTGAAATGTTTCCCCATTGCGCCAGTGGGCAGATAAATGGCAACATTTTCCGCGCCAAATTTCCCCAGTCATCCAGTTGCATTAATGCCTTAGGCTGCTGCTGAAGTAATGACAGATCGAAGCGAGTAAAAGTGCGAATCCCTGCACAGAAATCACTAATCAACCGCCGATCTATCGGTGATAGTTCTTTTAAATGCTGCTCCAATCGATCGGGATTACTGTAGACAATTAAAGTTTTCCCATTAGATTCACTCACCCGCAGCAATTCATCGTGATGGACAAATTGTTGCTGCGGCACAACGCCAAGTTCCTCCCAGAGTTGGTAAAAAGGCTGTCCTCGTGCAGAGCCAAACAAATAATGGATACAACCATCAAACAAGTATCCCTGTCGCTGCCATGCCGTACACAGCCCACCTGGTCGATCGTGCATCTCAAAGATCTGGGTTTGATAACCATTCATCTGGGCATAGCAACCTGCCGCCAGCCCAGCAATTCCCGCCCCAATAATGATGATCGTGTCATTGCATTTATGCTTCATCAGGAAGATTCCCTACATATTTCGATTACCTCCGGTAGGCGAAGCCAACGATTTGAAGTTTCAATCTTTGAACCCCTGATTAAAGTTTTATAAATTTATAGGGTAGATAGCATCACAAATCAACACTCCGAGTTGGCATCGTTACAAATAGCAGTTTCTAGGTATTGAGATCGATCTTAGGTTAATACTGTGAGGATCTCGTGATGTCACTGTATATTTAGTAGTGAGCGGCGATTAATGGTTACCTATTATATTTCGTGTACCCTATTTTCAAGCTAATGAACATTAGATGCCTTTCTTGACATCTTAATCGGCTTATCATATCCTATGGTTACCAAATGAAAAAGTAGCATGGCAACAGGCATAACAAAGCGAGAGCAACTATCGGCGAATGCGATCTCAGCTTTCAAGTTTATAGATAATGACTTGCCTTTGCCAGAGAGTGACGCAGTAGCTGAACTTACCTATCAGAACAAGGCAGCACTGAGTGATATCATTCGTGTGGTGCCACACCGCTTTCTACATGTCAGCGCAAAAACACCTAATGATGTGCAATCACTAACAGATAATGCCTTCATCCTAGATGATAATTTTTTCGTTCTTAACCAACTAATCTCGCAAAATCGCAAGGCGACGTTGTTTTATTTAGACCCTCCCTATCGCACAGGCTTTGATTTTCATTCCCGAAGCCTAGAACACGCTTACAACGATGACATGGGGCAGGCGGCTTATATTGAATTCATGCGACGACGGCTCATTCTGATGCGGGAGTGCATGACGGATGATGGCTCAATTTATGTCCATATCGGTCATCAAATGCTTGCACACATAAAAGTAATTATGGATGAAGTTTTTGGCCCCGAGCAATTTCGGAACCTGATTACACGACGCAAATGTAGTAGCAAGAATTTTACGAGCAAGCAATTTGCCAATATCAATGATTTTATTCTCTTTTACTCAAAACGGCGTTCCTACAAATGGAATCAGCCACAGATAGAGGCTGAAGAAGCATGGGTGCTCAAAGAGTATCCCAAGCTGGACACTTTGGGGCGACGCTATAAGCTTGTGCCTATTCACGCCCCTGGTACGCGCAATGGTGAGACGGGTCAGCCGTGGCGAGATATGATACCTCCTCCAGGTAAGCATTGGCAGTACGTACCCCAAAAGCTCGAAGAGTTCGATCGACAAGGTGATATTCATTGGTCTAAGAACGGCAACCCACGCCGCAAAGTTTACTGGTCGGCTGACAAAAAGCGCAAACTAACAGATTATTGGGAGCAGTACCGTGATGCCCACCATCAAAGCGTTCAAATAACAGGCTATCCCACGGAAAAAAACCTCGACATGCTCAAGACGATCGTGGCAGCAAGTTCGGATGTGGGGGATTTGGTGATAGATCCATTCTGCGGTTCTGGCACTACGTTACAGGCAGCACGGGATCTCGATCGCCGCTTTATCGGCGTGGACACCTCATTCACGGCAGCTAAAGCAACACTGCAACGGATGCGGCATGGCGTGAATGCGATGGGGGACTATGTGAAGCTCAAAAGTCCGAAAGCGACGCAGATCTCTTTGTTGTCATCGGGGAATGACAAGGTAGAATGTATGTTCTTCGCAGATGAACAACTTTATGAAACCTATCCAGATGCCATTGATGCCCTGGTAAATCTCTAGCCTTCGAGCCATTCAGACGTAATGCGTTTAGCAGCTAGCTTGAGCGTCACCACGCGCACACGTCCATCCCATTGTCCGTCAAGCTGGCAGGACTCTTCCCAGGTGTCATTGTGCATCAACCCAGGCCCATCAGCTAGAAAGATCATCTTGAGCTTGGTGGAGGTCACTTGGTCGAAAGCTTTCGCCTTATCGACTTTATTCGCATTGCCGCTTGTGCGGTCATCCGATTGTGCGCCGCCGCGTGTGGAATCGTATCGGGCAAAGCCAATCGCAGCAACTTCGTTATCTGACACTCTACGGATGACAAAATCGCACGGGAAGGCACCTTGATAAGACGGGTATAGCGTTGAAAGCTCGATGTCTCGCCCTGCACCGCGTGGGCCTTCGATGAGATATTTGCCCTCAAAATGCGTGGTAAACCAATCGAAGAAAAGCCCTGTCAGCTCGTAGCCTGACTGTCCGCGTGTATCATACTCTCCAATCAAAGCAGCAAGCGTGAATCGGTACTCTGGTGACATCGCCTGGAACTGCTGCTTGAGTTTGCCGATCGGTTTGAAGGTCAGTCCATAAGTCTCAATCAGACTTTCGGTGCTAATCTTTCTAATTTTTTTGGTGGTTTCGGTATCCAGAACTGGCGAAACACAACGTCGATACATTTTAAGAAGTGCCATCCGTTCATCAGCATCACGCTCTGGCTGGCGAATTTGACGCAACACATCTTCGCTTGAATCGCACTCTCTTATAAGCTGGCAAAAAGTTTCGACTGCACCTGAGTATTTGTTAATTAGGATTTCGAGGCTTTCTGGAAAGCGGATAGTGCTATCGATTGGCGTGATTATCTTGCCTATATCTGATATCGTCCGCAAAAAATTGGGATCGCTCATAGCGTTACTGTCTACACATTTTAATTCTCAGCAGTTTAATATTGCCAGGAAATGGCGAAACATAACACCAGATTTGCAAGATAATATTCGTGCTCTAGTTTGCTAATCTGCAAACTCATAATTAATCCCTGTAACTTTTCCTTTGTAATAGAGCCGAATGCCGTCTGGATACTCCCATCCCACCTCGCCTTGCAAAGGAATGAGCATCTCGTTACACACTGAATAGTCCCAAAACCTGCCGCTCCAAGGCATGGCAGTCAGCTTGTCGCGATAACGCGCTTCAGCCCGCATGGTGTTGATCGTACCTTCAGCATTAAACCGAAACACGAGGGAGACAGTTATTTGAGCATCGCTCAACGTAGCACGAGCGGAGGTGTTGTCAATGGCTTCCCAGCGCACACCCTGACTGGGTAATAGCGCAGTCGGATACCAAGGCATCTCGGCAAAAAATCGCAGCAGTTCACCCTGGGCGGCTGCTGGTGTATCGCGCACATCGGCAACGGTAAACAGACCGAGTAATGATGCGTGTAAGGCATCACCGTGCCAAAACGGGAAAATTGTACGCTAAGGCTGAAAGAGAGACATAGCAACAGTTTCATCCTTGCCGATTTCCCTTCATCCGTAACGGACGTAACTTATCAAAACTGGTCGCCTGTTTCAAATTCCAAACATAGTCACCAGTAAGATTAATATGCTCCCAGCCCAATGGTGATAAGTGCTGTAAGTATTCTTCAGGCACCTCCATCCCCTCTTCCCTCAAATGCGCCACCGGCTTATCTAAATACACCGTATTCCACAACACGATCGCTGCCACGACTAAATTCAACCCACTCGCGCGATAAAATTGGTCTTCATAAGAACGATCTCGCACCTCACCCAGACGATTGAAAAACACCGCTCTTTTAAGAGTATGCTTAGCCTCCCCCTTATTTAAACCCGCCGTCACCCTGCGCCTCAATTCAGGACTCTGCAACCATTCCAGTGTAAATAAAGTCCGCTCGATGCGCCCCAGCTCCCGCAAAGCTAATGCCAACCGATTCTGGCGCGGATAATTGGCTAATTTCCGCAACATCAAAGAAGCTGTCACCGTTCCCGTCCGAATCGAACTCGCAAGGCGGAGAATTTCATCCCAATTGTCCTCAATCAACTTCAGATTAATTTTGTCGCCCAGCAACGGTGAGATCGGCGAATCAACAGGCGCAGTTCCAATCGTAAACAGTTTCTTATCTGGTAAATCCCGCATTCGCGGCGCAAATCTAAATCCGAGTAAGTGACACATCGCAAACACATGCTCGGTGTAACCGCTAGTATCCGTGTAATGCTCGGTAATTTGTAGATCGCTCTCATGATACAACAAACCATCCAAAACATGGCTAGCGTCCCGCATCGTGGCGTTAATTACCTTGATGTGAAAAGGAGTATATTGGTCGGAGATATGGGTGTAGAAAATCACACTGCGGTCTTTACCATATTTAGCATTAATCTCCTCATTCAAACTCCGATGTCCAGCCGCCTTAAAGCGTTGACCGTCAGAACTAGATGTCGTGCCATCTCCCCAATAAGCCGCAAATGGCACTTGAGTATGGAAATTGACGACCTCAGCCATTGCCTTAGAATAAGTCTCATCTCGGATATACCAATCACAAACCCAAGCTAACCGCTCGAAAGACATTCCTGGAATCGCATCGGCCATCCGGGTCAAGCCCAAATTAATCCCATCTGCCAGCAGCGCACTCAACAACACAACTTTATCGGATACTGGTTCGCCAGAATGAACATGGGTGAAATGTTTGGTAAAGTCCGTCCAAGCATCAACCTCTACTAACAGATCTGTCAGTTTAACTTTTGGTAGTAACCCATAAACTTTGCGACTAAATTCATCAACCTCTTTGGGGACAGTCGTAGTCAAAGGCGTAACAACTAACTGTTCGTTCTCCATTCTGACATCTACCAGCTTATGCTCGGCCATTAAAGTAGAAACCAGCACTAATTGTTCGGACATTTCCAGCGCACGTTGTTCGATATAGGTAGTAAAATCTGTTGTCACTGCCACAGGGATCGTATTATCAGCACGCATTGCTTGCCATGTACTATTTGCTAACAAATAATCTTCAAAATCTTGAAATTGCTTGCTGCCTACGACCCAAATATCTCCAGACCGCAAACCACTTCTTAACTCAGCCAGCGCGCACATTTCATAATAATGACGGTCGATAGCTTCACCTTTAAATACATGTTTCAACCACCGAGGTTTCACAAAACTAGTTGGCGCAGATTCTGGGACATTGCGCCGACTGGATTCATTTAATTCCTTGATAATTGCTAAAGCCTTGAGTACGGGTAAGCTAGCAGGTGTAGCTTTGAATTCAAAAGACTCCAACAACTTTGGTGTATATCGTCGTAATTGTGAATAACGACAATCAAGCAATTCGAGATAATCAAAGTTAGCAGGTCTTGCTAATTTTTCAGCTTCAGCAACACTACTAATAAAGTCCGACCAAGCCAACACTGACTCAATTGCTTGATAAGCATCCTTTGACTCATCTTTAGCATCAATTAATGCCTTGCCCACAGCCGCATACAATCTAACTTTCTCATTAATCGCTTTGCCATCGCTTTGAAACTGTTCGCCATGCTGATGCTGGCTTTTATTGAATAATCGCCCCATCATCTTGTCGTGCATTCCAATGGCATCATCGACCAATGATGTACTCCATTCAACCAGGAAAGCTACTAAAATTGCATAGCGTCTCAATTCATCCAATCTCAACAGGTGAGCGGGTGTAGACTTCGCTCCAGTTCTGGTGAATTGCAACAGCCGATTTTGGTGAACTCTTTTTAAACAGTCATTATCGAGCTGAAGATGACGAATAAATATCAGTCGCTCTACGATCTTTAAAAAGTTGCTAGGATTAGCTTGACCTGGCGGTTGACGCAGCCAAATCAGATCGGTTAGTTTTTTATCAGGTGCGACAACTAGTAATTTGTCTAGAGCGATTTTTTGAAAGCTTGTCAAACTTTTAGTTAGCTCGATACATACTAACTTTTGGGCTTGATGTCTGACCTCCCAGGCTAAACGTTCTACCGTAGAAATAGCTGGGATGATAATTTGGCGTGAGCGCATCTCATCAATCAAGACCCCAACTAGTACCATGCCTTTATCTGATGGAATTGCCTCGTGCAATAACCATTTCGATAATTGTTTGTAGATGGAGGTGTTAAAAGTATGAAATCTAAATTTAGCCTGAATTTCTACCAGATGTTCGCGCCGAGTTGGATCTCTTTGTGAATATTCTGCGATGATTGCTGGATCTAGTTTTAATTGAACGGCAATATAATCTAAGATCGCCGGAGGCACTACTTCTGCGATATTCCAGACGCGACCGGGAAAGCGCAGATAGCCTAACTGGACTGCAAAACCCAGCCGATTGTGTGGTCGGCGATGTTCTTTAATAATTTTGAGATCTTCATTACCAAAAGTATAGTAGCTGGCAATCTCTCTAGCCGTAATCGATGTGGGAATTTCAGTGAATTGTAGTCGTTGTGCTGGAGATAAAAGTTCGCGAGTTGCCAATGATGTTACCTAGATATTTAACGAGCGAGAAAGAAGTTAGTTTTGTTTGTAAGTTGCGCCACAGTAAGGACAGAATTTGAACTTGAGCGATAGAATTGGCTTGTTGCAATCAACACAACTATTTCGTAAGGATGTCCCACAACTAAAGCAATATTTCGACCGTAAGTCAGTCCACATTTTGTCGAGCGTCGTCCCTGGAGTCCAACATTTAGGGCAAAACTTTAACGTAGTCACCGTTTCTGGCACTACTTTTTTTAAATCATGAATTTAGCAGCTTTAGCCACTGAATTTTTAGAGCGTCAGGGATTGGTCGCCAGCTCTGTGCGTTCTTATGAGTCTACCCTGCTCCCTTTGCTCCAGCAGTATGGTCGCTGGTCGATTGAAATCATCGACCGCCAAATATTAACGACCTATCTCGATGGTCTGACAGATCTTTCCTACACAACTCACCGCCGTCATCAGACTGTCATTGCGGCTTTGTTCAACTTTGCTGTCAATCTGGGCTATCTCCAATCTAATCCGATGGCTGGACTTCCCAGGCGCAATCCCAGCCGCGAGCTTGGGGAGCATGGGACGGATGAGATCGTGCGTTATCTGACTCCTCACCAGTTAGGTTTGCTGTATGGTGTAATTCGACAGGATGTTCGTTTAGATTCGCTGGTGCGCTTATTACATACCAGTGGTGCCAGGATTTCTGAGGTACTGGCTCTTAATTTAGATGAGCTGGATCTCCATCACCGCAAATTTCAAGTCGTTGGGAAGGGAAATAAGCAACGATGGTGTTTCTACAGTGAAGCGGCACAGACCCATCTAGACCGTTACCTGAAATATTACCGACACTCTAACCATTCGGCTTTATTTACTGCGAGTCAGCCCAAAACTTTGGCGGTATCTCGACTTTCTTACCGGATGGCGCATAAATCTTGGTCTAGTCTGATTGGGGATATTCCAGAACTCCAAGCGATTCGGATTCACGATTTGCGACACACTTTTGCGACGGAGCGGGTAGGTCTGATGGCGATTGAGGAACTCAGGGCATTGATGGGACATGAGAGCATTCAGACTACCTTAAAATATCAAAAAGTCACCTCCCAACGTGCTGAAGAAGTGGCACAATTAGCCCTCAGAAGTCTAGCCAATTTTTCGTAGCTGCTTTCTGATTTCGATCATGTAAAGCGATCGTGTTGAATACTAAATTTTAAGATGGTGCGGAGAATACATACTACTCTGCACCAATAAACCGAGCGATAACCAGGTCGGCAGGAGCCGAAATCGCTCAAATTAGCTATGAGTAAGGTTTTGAAGCTATTTGGCTAATTTTGGCTAATTTTTGTTAAATGCTTGGTAGCTGAAGTGCTTATCCTGAAAGGCTTTCGGCCTTAGCGTACGATTTTCCCGTTTTGGCACGGTGATGCCAATTCCAATTCGATAAATCGGGCGAGTTTGATTTCATCTTCAACCAACAGGATATGTTGTGCTGTCATCTGTTTTTTCCTTCGCCTTTATTGGTACCCATTCACTAATTATCCGTGCTTAGGCGGTTATTTAGGCATTTTCAGATCTGGAGCGGACTGTACGATACAGGGCTTTTTGTCACATTGTTGCTCGTAGAGCTTGCCGACATAGGGCTTCTGCCAAACCAGGGGAATTTCTAGCAATGACTTAACTCCAGTAAAAGCTTGCACGATGAACAGGAAGAGTGCGATCGAATTTAAAATAATATGAATATTCCGCCATCGATGAGTGCGATCCTGATAGATCTCTTTGACGATCGCTAGAGAAAAAATCATCAGTAATGCCGCAACAATACCGTAATAGTAATGAGAAATATACCATTGGGCATCATTACGATAAACCCCATCCTGACTGCCTAGTACAATCAGTGCAACACTGGTAAGGATGGCAAATACGCCTTGCCAGAGTCTAGTTTTTGCACGGTACAGTAATGATAATGATGTGATCGCCGCCACAAAAACCAGGCTAATTAAGATTACCTGAAATGGACTTTTTGCCCACACTTGTTTATCTACAATATGGCCGAACACATCGACTGCAAATGCAATTAGGACGATACCCACCACCCAACCAGTCAGCCACCGACCTAATTGAACGTGTTCTGGGCCTGCACTGGGCAAAATTGCACTTTTTGCTCCAGTCGATACTTTTAACCGCCGCTGACGAGTTTGGAGCGCACGATTGACAACTATGCCAATCAATGGAAATACCACAATCACAGCAATAAATGGATGTAGTAATAAGATCGTATCTCTATCCATAAAAAACCTCTTTTAATTAGTTGATAATTGATAATTGGGTTGGCTAGGATGGGAGTCTAGATCCCATCCCATTAGCAATTAACCTTTTAAGAGATAGATGCAATTACTTAACTTCACTTGCTGGAAATGCAGTTATTCTGCCTTTTTTAACAGCAACTACCACATCATAAGTAGCGCAATAGGAGAAAGTGACGTTATTAGCTTTATTGTATAGATTGACGACCATTCCTGCCCCACCAGGTTGAACTCCTAGTGGTTCTAAATCACCATAAAAGAACCGACGCAGTTGATCGCCACCACCAATCTGACCCTTATTTTTAGTAATTAAACTGATTTTTTCCTGGACAGATGGGCCTTCAGCGGCACTAGCAACTATCCCGATCGATGGAGTGAATGTGTGGGGGGCAACATGACCGACAGTAACTAAGCCCAACAATGCAACACTTGTAACCAAAGAAGTTAATTTCATAAAATTTAGTAATGAATATCGATAGAATGTATTTCAGCCGAACCCAACTGGTTCACTGATTTAACTATCGCAGCCAGCACTGAAAGCACTCTGAACTTAGTCGCTGGATTTCCTGAATTTATACTGAAACTTTGCTCAGTTAAATCTCAGCAATTTCTCAGATACCTTCACAGAGTCGCTGTGGTAACTGTTTGAGTACTCGATCGAATGGTGCAAAATCTTTCAAACCGTGACACAAAATTAACACTCCTTGAATTGCAATAATTGCATCTTCGCCGCGTTGTTTTGCCAATGTTTCATCCAATCCTGCTGCAATCAGCACATTGGAGATAGCTTCAATCCACTGCAAAAATGCCCACCTAATTTGGGTGTGAAACAGATCGTCACTCGCTGCTTCTAATACTAAAACAGCCCATAGACAGGAATTTTTTCCCTCGTTGAAAAAGCGATTCGTTTCCGCACACATCGCTTGAAATCGCTGGATCGGTTTTTCATCGTTCCTAAGCAGCGGCAAAATACTCGTCTCTAGCCACAGATTAACCTCGGTGAGTGCAGCTTTCGCCATCTCTGCCTTACCACCAGGGAAGTGATGATAGAGGCTGGCTTTCCCCAATCCAGTTGCCTGAGAGATTTTGGAGATCGTCACACCCTCATAACCGAATTGCCGAAACAGTTGGAGCAGAGTTGGCACATAGATTTGTTTAGACATGAACAAAAAAGTTTAATTTACCTATTGACAATTATAGCGAACGAACGGTACAAAACGAGCTTACCTTCCGAGAGAGGATTGGGATGAAACAAGCGCAACGCCATCAGCAGCAAATCGATGTGAATCAGCCTATTTGTCCAGAGCGGCTTTGGATCTTAGCTTTGCTAGCTCTCATGCCCCTGTTAGAGCGTGGTTTTTTACCAACCGACTGTTCGCATTAGATGAACAGGTACACAGATTTTTACACATCAAATATTCACCTTCATGGCATCAGGATTGACATCATGATTAAACTCTATGGTCACGAAATATCTGGTAATAGTTACAAAGTAAAACTGCTGTTAGAATTATTAAAGATCGAGTATGAATAGATCAAAGTAGACTTGATGAAAGGCGAACAAAAATCGTCGGAATACCTTGCATTAAATCCATTTGGACAGGTGCCATTCTTAATCGATGGCGAGACTAAATTGGCAGATGCTCAAGCGATTTTGGTATACCTGGCACGGCAGTATGGTGGTGACAAATGGCTCCCGCTGGATGCGTTATCTCTAGCTCAAGTCATTCGCTGGCTATCGACGACAGCCGGAGAAATACGCCAGGGACCAGAAAATGCCCGACTGTATCATTTGTTTGGGGCTGGCACTAAGATTAATATCGATCGAGCCACCCAAAAAGCAGAATATATTCTGAACCTATTGAACGAACATTTAAGTACGCACACTTGGTTAGAATTCGAGCATCCTACAATTGCCGATGTTGCTGTTTTTCCCTATGTTGCTCTGGCGCGAGATGGCAAGATTAATGTTGATGCTTATCCGCATGTTTTAAGTTGGATCGATCGCATCAAACAACTACCTGGTTATGTTCCAATGGCTGGAATTTAACAAATCCCAACTTCTCAAACCTCTCTCAAACTTGGGAGAGGAGAAATCATCTGATTCGATCCTTTTTATCAAGATATCGAATCAGATACTCAATCTTCAGGAGAAATCATGATCGATCTCTACTATTGGACAACCCCCAACGGTCACAAAATTCCGATCTTTTTAGAAGAAGCGGAACTACCTTACACCATTCATCCAATTAACATCGGCAAAGGCGAACAATTCCAGCCATCTTTCTTACAAATATCACCCAACAACCGCATCCCAGCGATTGTAGATCGAGAGCCGATCGATGGCGGTGAACCAATTAGTATATTTGAATCCGGGGCGATCTTACAATACCTGGCAGAAAAAACTGGTAAGTTTTTGCCCACCGATCTCAGAGGTCGAATAGAGACTATGCAGTGGCTATTCTGGCAAGTAGGTGGACTGGGGCCGATGTTAGGTCAAAATCATCATTTCACCCAGTATGCACCCGAAAAAATCCCTTATGCAATTCAACGTTATCTCAAGGAAACCGAGCGGTTGTATGGAGTGTTAGATAAGCAATTAACAAATCGGGAATACATTACGGGTGTATATTCGATCGCAGATATGGCGGCTTATCCGTGGATTGTACCCCATGCCAGCCAGCAAATCGATCTTAATGCCTTCCCCAACGTCAAGCGGTGGTTTGAGTCCATCCAGAGTCGTCCAGCCGTCAAACGCGCCTATGCTAAAGCTGACGAAATCCGATGAAAATCTTGGCAATTTCTGGTAGCTTGCGCCCTCAATCTTCTAACACAGCCATTTTGCAAACAGTGATGGAATTAGCCACTGCTGATGTAAATATCTCAATTTACGATGTGTATTCCAGCTATTTTCGCTAAGTTAAACGATCGGGGTAAGCTAATAGATTCTGCCACAGTATCGGCACTTTGATCGCTGTTGGAAACTCCGATCTATTCAATTATTAAATGATTTATCAATAAGTTAATATTAGACAGATCGCCAAATTCAGATAAAAATAATTCTCATGAAAGCAATTATTCTAAATTCACCTAATTCAAATGATTTTAGCCCATTTTTTATTGAAACAGAGATAGAAATTCCCACACCAGAACCCAGAGATTTACTCGTCCGAGTGAAAGCTATTTCCGTCAATCCGATCGATTATAAGGTCCGCTCATCGCCACAGAGACAACATCAATCGCGAATTTTAGGCTGGGATGCTGCGGGAATTGTGGAAGCTGTTGGGGCAGAAGTTACCTTATTTAAAGTAGGTGATGAAGTTTATTATGCTGGTAGTGTGATTCGAGCGGACTGCAATAGTGAGTATCATCTAGTCGATGAACGAATTGTTGGGAAAAAGCCAACTAGTCTATCATTTGCCGAAGCTGCGGCATTGCCCTTAACTACAATTACTGCTTGGGAAGCCTTGTTTGAACGGTTAGGCATTGAGCCAGAGAAAACGCCGGAGAATCGATCGAGTACCATATTAATCATCGGTGGGGCTGGTGGCGTAGGATCGATTGCGATTCAATTAGCAAAGCAGGTGGCAGGTTTGCGGGTAATTGCCACTGCTTCTAGAGCAGAATCGATCGCCTGGTGTAAAAAAATGGGGGCTGATTATACGATTAATCATCATCAGTCATTCAAATCAGAACTAGCAGCGATCGACATTAATCATGTGGACTATATTCTTTGTCTCAATGATACTGCCCAGCATTTACCCAACATGGTAGATATCATCAAACCACAGGGCAAAATTTGTTCGATTGTCAGCACAAATAGTCCATTCGATCTAAACCCATTCTTTGCTAAGAGCATTACATTTGTTTGGGAATTGATGTTTACAAAATCGAGGTTTGGAACAGATGATATGCAGTCTCAGCACGATCTATTAAACCAGGTGGCGACACTGATCGATCGAGGTATTGTTAAAACGACAATTACTGAAAACTTAGGTGTTTTGAACAGCACCAATCTAGAAACAGCACATAAATTACTAGAGTCTGGAAAGACGATTGGCAAGATCGTTTTGGATGGCATCGAGTAATCAGTTCATGGCGGCTAAACATCGATCGAACTCTCAGGAGAAAACAACATGGCAAACCCAGGCTGGACACATACAGAGTCGCCCTTTCACGCCGGCGAACTGGCAATTCAAGCCCGATTCGGAGCGCAGGAGCGGATGGACAAACAAGCCCGCCGGATGGTGCGAGACTATCTCTTAGAGCAGCATCAACAGTTTTTCGCCCAACTATCCTATCTAATTGTGGGTACGGTGGATGCAGGGGGTAATCTCTGGGCTTCGATACTGGTAGGAAATCCAGGTTTTCTCTCCTCCCCAAATGAGCACACATTACTAGTTGCCGCCCAGCCACTCTTTGGCGATCCTCTAGCAACCACCCTCGCCGAAGGAATCGACATTGGCTTACTCGGCATCGAACTACATACCCGCCGCCGCAACCGCTTGAACGGCACCATCACGGCAATTCATGCCGATAGCTTCGATGTCCATGTCGGACAGAGCTTTGGTAATTGTCCTCAATATATTCAAGCACGGATGTTTGAGCTAGTTGAATCCGATTCAACGGTCCCCACAGTTCATCACTTCACAACCTTAGGCGCAGCGGAACGCGCCATCATTACAGCGGCTGACACGTTCTTCATTGCCACAGCCTATCAAGCCGAATCAGCGGGTGCTGCGCGAGGGGTAGATGTTTCCCATCGGGGTGGTAAATCGGGATTCGTCCGTATTGATGAGGATGGCACATTAACCATTCCTGACTTTTCTGGCAATTGTCACTTCAATACCTTCGGCAACCTGGAGTTAAATCCCCGTGCAGGTCTGCTATTTGTAGATTTTAATTCAGGCGATCTACTTTATCTTACAGGCACCGCCGAAGTGATTTGGGAAGGAACCGAAGCTATAAATTATGCGGGGGCAGAGCGATTATTTCGCTTTCGACTAGTTCGAGGATACCGGATGGAAAGTAGCTTACCCCTCCGCTGGTCAAATCCAAAATTCTCACCCTTTCTAGAACACATGGGTTCTTGGTATTAAAGAAGTTAGATTTTTATCCCGTCAATTTAACACTATTATTTCTCGATCTCCTAAATTCTTGTCTCTCCACCCCAATTAAAATTATGGAAACCAAACCACCTCTCCCCCCCTTCACCCTCGAAACAGCCATAGCCAAAGTGCAGGCGGCTGAAGATGCCTGGAACACTCGCGATCCAGAGCGGGTGGCATTAGCCTATACCGAAGATTCTGAATGGCGGAATCGGATCGAATTTATTACTGGACGAACCGCCATCAAAGATTTGCTCACCCGCAAGTGGGCAAAGGAATTGGACTATCGTTTAAAGAAGGAATTGTGGTGCTTTATGGACAATAAAATTGCGGTGCGATTTGAATATGAGTGGCACGATGATTCTGGAGAATGGTATCGCGCCTATGGTAATGAGAACTGGGAATTTGCCGAAAATGGTTTGATGATGCGGCGATTTGCGAGTATTAACGATCTGCCGATCCAGGAATCCGAACGGAAGTTTCGCTGGCCGCGAAACTAATTGTGGACTATTTCTGAATATTGTCGTGTCATCGATCTCAACTGTCAACTATTTCTAGTAAATCACCCAAATCCTTACTAGCTTTACCCTGCAACTGATGGCGATTATCGTCATAAATCATCAACGTACTCAAGTTCTGATGTCTAGATAAGGATTGAGCCGCTCGAACATTCCCCTCACTCACATCTAAATAAGCCGTAATTGCACTATGTCTAACCCTGTGAGGAGAAAGATCGATCCCCACAGGCTCGGCATATTTCTTGACAATTCTGGCAATATCTTTGCCATCTAATCGGTTGCCATTATTACTCACAAATAAGGCTAAATTCTCATCTTTTCTAGTCACCAAATAATCATTAATAGCTTCAACTACTGCTGGATTAAGATCGATCAACTGTAATTCTAACGTTCCCTTCCCCAGAATCATCAATCTGCTTGATTGGGGTAGGAAACTCGTTCGATCGAGTGAAACAATCTCACCTCTTCTCAAAGCATTATCCCACAACAACCGACAGATCGCATAATCACGCTTACCCAATATTGTAGACCGATCGATCTCTGCCAACACACTGCGATATTCATCAACAGTTCTCCCCCTAGTATCCCGATATTTCTGACTTCTCAACCCCTTCACATCAATCAAAGTAAAGTTGCACAAACCTCGCTTTCTCGCATAGTCAACTAAAGATTTGAGGGCTGATAAACGTTGATTGATAGTCGCACTAGATAACTTCAAATCGATTAAGATCTTTCGATAAGTCAGAACTTGATGAAGAGCGTCGAATTGAGAGAGTGATAAAAAGCTCTGGAGTGCATCGGAAATTGAAAAAGCTGGATAAATCTTCAAACAGAAATCAGCCAGAGCTTTAGTATAAGATTTGCGAGTAGTTTCTTTAATTTGGAGATCCAGAAAACTTTTCCAAATCTCCACTCTCGAATCGGGAGTAACGGGAACAACTTCCAGCGCACTATTTACTCTAACCAGTTGAGGAATTGGAATCTGCATTACGAAATCCCCTTGATCGGCGAAGTAATATCATGCTCAGATGAGATCCGATCTTTAATCGGATCGATCAAAAAAATTGAATCTGGCTCGATGACAAACCACTCATGATAGAGAATCGCCAGCCAAAAATCTTCGCCTACAACTTTATCGCATACAGCTAAATAACCGATCTCATACCATTCACTCCCATAGGTAGTATCTGTCAAAAATATCGTCACAGACTTTCCATCAGCACTCCAAATAGTCCTAATAATCTCAATATTGGGGTGATGTTTAAGCGGAATTGGTAGTAAAACTGGGCGATTATCGATAACCAGGAATTCTGGAATATCCTCCTGTTGGGGAGGAGTCGGTAATAAATCTGGACGATTGGCAAAGATAAGCGGCTCTGGCTCTTCATCAAGGATACAATCCCAGTCAAATGGCCCTTCATGCTTTTCCACAATCTGGTCATATCTTACTTTGGCAATCTTTTGACGTGTCACCTCAGATAAATCTGCTAGTTTCATCTAACTTACTCCCACTAAATCTTTTGCATATTAAATCCAATTACCTACAGCGAGCGCAGCTACGCCAACGTTTGAATCGCTATGATGGCTAATTCACAGATATTTCACATAAATGGAAAAACCTCATCTCCTGATTCACCAATAGTTCGAGTGGTTTTATTTAACCCCAGATCGATTGCCAATAAATCGATACCATCAATTAACTTAGAACGAAAAGCCTTAGCAATTGCCAAATTCTCATAACAGTGAAATCTCAAATCTGCATCCCCTTGAAACTTAGTTAATGCAGCTTTTAATGGTATCATAACTCGATAAGCTGCCTCAGCTTTCTCGATCGCTAAAGGTGGTATAAATTGCTGATTTCGCAAAAAAGCTAGATCGATAAGATCGCGACAATGAACGCTAGGATCGGCATATCTATCGGCATTAGCTAATAATTTACTTGTAAAACAATCGCTAACACTCAAACACTCAACAGGCGACCAAATCGGTTGACGGGGTGAATCTAACTCAAACCTTGCTTCAGCAATAATCTCAGTCTTAATCGGTACTCCATCGACAACAATCGCCATTCTAATTCCATATTGGTCGGCGGTAAACCGTTTAATTTCTAGAGCGGAGTTATCCTTTAATAGTATCTGAGGATTTCGATCGCTAATCGCATTACGCAACTTGCGATAATCAGATCCCAGTGGACAAATGAAGTCAATATCATTACTAGTGCGATATTCATGCAGATCTAATGATATTAACGTTCCACCACCAAAATAAGCTCGACATTCACTCAGAAATTCACAATTTAAACTCTCCAAAACCTGATGAATTAATTGATGATGACCGATCTGAAAGTCCATAAATTCACTGGATAACCAAGATTTGCGCTCTACAGCGAGTTGCTTAATAAATGCCAACTCACTGGCAGGAAGATTAGTAATATGGCGATACCGCCAACCCCGTTCGTAACTGGCAAGCATTTCCAGTTGAGTCAATCGATAAACATCAACAATTTGCCAGCCGAGAAATTCTAGAAAAGGTAGTTTATAAGGTTGAACGATCTTCATAATTATTTATACCTCCTCACCAGCTAAACTCAAGATTTCCACGAGTGAAGACTCAACGCATCTGGCAATTGTCTCCTTGAGCGCGGAATTATCTCCACCAGATTGCCAAGCAACAATGGCATCGATATAAGCAGAGCGATCTTCAGTTTTAATCACCGCAATCGGGTACCCAGATCTGAGCAAACTGAGATTCATCAATAATCTAGCAGTGCGTCCATTACCATCCTGGAAAGGATGAATTGTGACTAATCGATAATGAATCTCTGTGGCTATTTCAACAGGATGCAAAGCTGGACTAGAGTGCAGCCAATCACCAAATCCCTGCATCAATTCCGGCACCATAATCGCATCGGGATAACGATAATTGCTACCCGCAGCCATCACATTCACAGTTCGGTAAGCACCTGCACTCCGTTCTCCTTTGCACACCAATCCATGAATCTGGCGGATATCCCATTCGGTAATCGCTCGTTCATCCATCGCCAGATCTCGAATGAAGTCAATTGCTTCAACGTGATTGATGGCTTCGAGGTGGTCTTTAAGGGGTTTACCACCAATAGTTATCCCCTTTTCAATCACAATTTGGGTTTCGGATTGGGTGAGAGTATTACCTTCGATCGCGTTGGAGTGATAGGTTAATCGGATATTGTAAACTTCCCGCAGATTGTCCACTAAATCAGGTGGTAGAGGACGAATGCGATCTAATCTAGCTTTGAGTGCATCAATTTGGGTAAGGAGGGTGGGGTTAAACATCAGCGGAGTTGAAGAATCGAACGAATGGTTTTCCCAAAAATGAATAGTGAATCGCGACAGGATATAGATACTGTTGGCGAATTGCCCAGAATCAGATGTAATCCTGGATCTGTCGTGGCTGTTACCGACGCAATCGTGCGGGTTTGATGAATTCGCCAACAGTATCGGATATATGTAAAAACCTGCAAGATTGCGGTCAAAGCTTTATCTAGACTGACTTTCAGTTCTACTTTGACGTTTTTGGCAGGATGGGCAATTTAGACACATCCAGTCCTAGCAGACAATTTTCCCAATTTTGCATGGTGGGAGAGACAATATTCCCCTTAGCGTCACTTTCTGCACGGTTGCTCAATTCACCGCTAATCCCCCTTTTCGAGGGAATGTGCAAATAAGCCGTAAATGAGCTTGATTTAACGCTATGTCGCTATTTTAGCATAGATTGATGTCCGCAAAGGGACATTATCGGATATTAGATTAGCATTAGACAAAATTTAGTGATGTTCGGCTCGATCATGATATAATTGATTGGTCAAAAACCCTTCATGATCGGGATTTAAGATGAACAGACAGCTTAGAAGTTAAAGCAGTCTAAAGGTAGCTACGATCGTTGTGAAAATATCTATTCGGAACATTTCTCTTATGTCCCAACCATTACAATACCTAACCAATGAGCAGGGCGAACGAGTGGGAGTCCTGTTGGACTGGAATACCTATGCCAGACTCACCACTCCATTAAGTTTGGATGAGGAATGTTTGGTGGGGTTGAGTATCGATGAGCTACAAGCACTGGCAAGTTGTCAACTGGCTGTGGCAGAGCAAGACCATTTGGACGATCTAGTGTCCAGAAACACAGAATCATTGCTCTCCACCGATGAAATCGCCGAGTTAGATGATTTATTAAGGAAGGCAGATCGATTAACAATTCTCAAAACTCGTGCTAGATACACGCTCAAGTGCCTGGAACAGAGTGAAAAGGCAGCATGAGTGTTTATATTCGGGTTGAATTACAGCGAAAAATTCGCCATCGCTTTGGTGAATGCTGTGCCTATTGCCGGACGGCAGAATTTCTGACGGCGATGACGTTTGAATTCGAGCATATTATCCCCCTGGCAGTTGGTGGAGAAACGATATTTGAGAATCTTTGTTTTGCCTGTCCGTCCTGTAATCGCTACAAGGGAGATCGTCAGACTGCCATCGATCCAGAAAGCGGCGAAACTGTGGCATTATTTCATCCCCAGGAGCAAGTTTGGGAACAACATTTTGGTTGGAATGAGATGGGAACAGAAATGAAGGGACTAACAGCGGTTGGTCGAGCTACAATCGCTGGATTACAGATGAATCGTCCAGTCTTGGTGCGGGCGAGAGCAATGTGGGTTAAATTGAACGAGCATCCGCCGCAGTTGACATGACTGAAACGTTGGCGTAGCCGCGCCGCGAGTTAATCTCATTTGAGGAATTAGATGGTTGTTTTACCAGTTCTTAGGCAATGTGTCTTTACAGAGGAATAAATGATGGAAGAACAAGATTTACTAGAACAATTGGAAGTTTGTTGTCCGGTTTGTGGCAGTAATAGTTTTGGTCACGATGACACCAATACAGTCAGTTGCAATGAGTGTGATTATTCTGAGCCAGAGCATGAGCCAGAATAATCGTTCTGAGATTTGGTAAGATTATGCCCACTAAAGTTCCCCACAACTGCTTTCAATGCTCCAAGGTCGGCACTGATGAGGCTAAGTTAAAATCCTGCTGGGACAGTAAACTTTGCCCTGCGAGAAGGCATTATCACCGCAATCGTGGCAAGTTATCTCTAGAGCGCAAGGCAAAGCGATTAGGTACGAGTAATATTGTTGAGATCGCAGTCAACATTCCGACGGGGTTTGCTGCTAGCATCATCTTCTATCGAGAACGGCAGGATGCTCCAGTACATGCGATCGCGGCGGAGGTGTGGCAGACGGATCAGGGGAAGGTGTTGGCGGTAAAACCGATACACTGTTTGGGTTTGTCTCCGACTCAGGTGGTGGAGGTGATGGTGGAGATTTTGAAGGCTTGTTCGAGTGAATTGGGGGTAGAAATTACTAAGTTTGCGTCGAAGGTGGAGTTACATCCGTCCCAGTGTCCAATCTTGGATTGTCCTCGATGCCACAGCAATTAGAACTAGATTTGTGGCAGATTCTGGCAGTTGCTCAAACCGAACCAGCTACGGTCGAGTTTATCGAACTGTGCGGTCATTTGGATGGGTTGAATCTGGTTGATGGAGCGCGGGCGGTTGGAGAGATTACAGAGATTTATCGAGTTCGAGCGGAGACAATTTTAACTGAAATTACGGCGGCTTATTTGCCAGTTAAAGAGCCGATTGTACCTGATGAGTTATGGGCGCATCTATATCGTTCTACTTTTATTTTACGGGATGAGCATCTATATCTAGAAGTGGAACATGACTATCCCCAAGAGCGACAGTCGGTGATTAAGTTGGGGGTGGAGGCGGATGAGGTGGTGAGTGAAGCGATGATTCACGCGGTGATGGGGAATACTCACGGGGAAGAGATCGAGCTGTGGGCGAGTCGAATTCGGGGGGTGATGGTGGAATGTGGGGAAATGTTGTTGGTGGAGCTACAGCAAAAGTCTGGTTTACATCTGGTAGATTTATGGTTAGGGCTGTTATTGGGAGATACTGGCTGTTTGCTGCGTCGTCAGTTGAGTTGTGAGGTAGAATTTAGTGTTGATTTCTACGATCGAGCGGGGATTTGGGTTGTAGAATTAGCAAGATAATAACTAAATAAGTGCAAGATATTAACTTTACTTACAGCGGTCGGATCGACACAAAACACAAGCCCAATTGATTAGCTCGATCGGTAGCTTTTGGGTATCATGTCTGTAAGCTGAAACTGGTTTCTCAAATGGCTGTGACTATTGAATCCACAGACAAAAGCAATATCGACAATCGATCAATCTGTTGTTTTTTTACGTTCAGACGTTAACCGCTCTGGCTGCATCAGCAACATTCATTGTCTCCCTGACTAAATGAAGAATTTTATCTTTTTGTCTGAAGTCTCAAGATCGCGAAAAGTATTAAAACAGATCTATACTACCTGGCTCATAAACAAGTAGCTGTACTAGTGTTGTAATTTATCTACAGCAATGGTTTTGTTGCACTTGTTCTCGAATATTTATACGCTCGTACGAGTTAATTGTCTCCTAATAATTTCAAGCTTTTTCTCGATCACCAGAAGTTTTTTCATTGTCTCACTAGATGCAGCAATTATTTCTTCCTCTTTTTGTCTTGCACCAGATACTAGTACATAAATTTTGTCATAAAAGTCATATTCAACTTTGTTGAGATTTTGCTTTAAATTACTTGCTGTTCCTCTAGCTATTTCAGCAAACTTAGTTTGGATGTTGCTTCTGGCAACAATAATTTTATCTTCGTTCTCTTGCTGTTGCGATTTCTGATAAATAGCCATACCTATACCAGCAATTGCCACCACCGGGCCGAGAAAATTGAAGAAGACTTCTGCGGCTCCAAACCCTAATAAACCTAAATCCATTGCGCCTATTCCTACTCCTACGGCGGTAAGTCCTTGGGCTGCGGCACTAAGATCTCTAAAACTCTCAACCTGCTTTTTCAGTCTCTCTCGATCGAGATCGGGAAGAGGAATTTTACCGCTCTCAGCAGCTTCTAGCCTAGATTGAAAAGCCAAAAATAGATCGCTATTACTCAATTTATCTAGCTCATCTTGCATGAGCCTAAGTTCATCTTCAATTTTAGATTGAACTATTCGATTGGCAGAACCAATGATTTTTCTAGTGTTATGTATGTGAATTTCAATTTTACTTTCAAGATTTTTATCTCTACCAATACAATCAGCAAGACAGTCTCCTTCTGCAATAATTTGTCTGTAAGTATCGATCGAGACTTCATCGAAAATAGTAGCTAAGTGCGATCTACTTTTATCTGCTCTACGTTTGAACCGATCGAGTAATTCAAAAAAGGTGTCATCTTTAATCTTATCTCTACGAGCGATAGACTTTGCTTCGTCGATGTAACCTAAACAAATTCTAATCGGAGTGTCTAATTTTGCTAAAATACCTTTGTCGCGAATTAATCCATTTAAAGTCGCTATAAAATCTGGAAAATAACTAATTTCCTGTAATAAATCATCATCACTGTCGCATCCCTCGCAATAATCTCTTGCATCAATGAAGCTAAGTGGAATTTCATCAAGTCTGTTGGGTTGTAAAGCTAATGCAAGACTCTCTTTGTAACTAGCAATTTTTTGAAGTTCATTCCCTGCTTCATCGGACATTTTATTTACTAGAAGCATCATTTTCCAACGATAGTCTCGTTCATAAGCAAGTTTTTTAAAATTGCTTGCTGTAATTGAGTCAAACAGCATATATGTCAGACAAAAAACTAACAAATCAGCTCTTTCGATTGCGTTATAAGTAATTTCATCATGATCCGATCTGTCAGCAAATAGTCCAGGTGTATCAATTACTTTAATTCCATTCCATTGGTAGATAGAAGTTTCGTTTGTAGCAACATCAGAATCAATCCGAATATCTCTGCGTCCGGTTAAAGCAGAAATTGTTGTTGACTTACCTGCATTATATTGTCCGACAAAAGCAACTGTGAGAGATGCTCTTTCCTGATGTTCTTTGATATCTTCAACTAACCCTTGTTGAACTCGATCGAATTCCTCTATGTCTACCTCAAGTAGTAGTTTTGATAATTCGGCAACGAGCGGGGTGATTTTTAGGTTGATTTCTTGTGCTTCAAGAATTGCACTTATATTCATGACTTTAATAATTCTTAATTGTATATGTTTGATAGTTTTGGCTTCTTGGATTGAGTAATAGAAACTCGTTCTTGTAATATTTTTCCTAAACTTTCTTGATATTCTGGATTGAGAAGATTGGTGGATATTCGATAATTTTGATTAAGATCTATCGTAATCTGCTTTCCAAAATCACGTTCAACTGATGAAATATCTGCACGAGTAGTTCCTAGCGTAAGATGCTCGTATTTATTTTGACAGTAGTCGAGAATCCGTTTGCTATAGCCGAAATTTAGTTCTCTAACAATTAATTGTAACTTTTTCTCAGCCCCCGTTAGTTCTTTGAGTATTACCTCTAAGCCAACAATCAGACCACCTAAATACACATCAACTGCACTAGAGATATTTTGACATTGCTTGTGAAGATTTTCATTTGCTTGCTCGATAATTTGAGATTCTTGAAGATCGATCTGAGATTTTAAAGCTTTTTCAATTTTTTCAACTGCTTCTCGGCGTTTATCTTCATCTGATTTAAAAAATCCACCCAGCCAACCAAGCACAGCACCAATCCCAGTAATTACAATTCCTAAAGGTGGAAAAGCTAAGCTAATTAATATCCCAGCAACAGTTAAAATTTGTCCTCCAATTTTTAGATTAAATCCATCATAGGTATTTTTAACGTCAAATGAACCACCCGAAAGTTGTGCAACAAGTTGTAAATCGCGACCTAACTCTTCCAGGATTTCTGAGACTTTATTGTTATACCTCTTACTTGCTTGTACAAAAGCAGCCTCAATGTTTTCTTGTAGCCTCATGCTGCTAACTTCATTATTCCATTTCTGAGTTATTAACTCACTATCATTTTTGTAATTTCGATCTGCAAAGGATTGAACTTTACCACGGATTGGGTTAAAACTACTTTTTATCTCATTCTGAAGCGATGTCTTTGTAGTATTTTTTTGCGTGATAATGTCTGTTTTAAACTGTTCGCGCTTTTTCTTTAAATCTAATAATAATTTTTCATATGCATTTACTTCAGATTTAATTCGATCAAGGTGACTTTCAATATTTCCAGCCGTAGAACCTAAAAATGTCTGCGAACGGCGTATCGCTCCAGTTGTGACGATCGACTCACGGATAATATCCAAAAAGTTGTTCAATTTACTAGCTTTAAGCAAATCTGATTTAATTTCTTTGTGTGCCTCTTCTTGAGAAAGTTGAGCTGCCAGCAACATGACAGGAATAATTTCAAAAGAGTTATTGCTATAATGTTTCTGTGCATACGTCCGAATCCGATCAATATGTCCGGTTAAGTCATTATTACCTTTCATCGAAAAGAGTTTTTCAGGATTATCAAGAAAGCTTTTTAGCCGCCGAGCATCGCGTAAGTTATTCTTGAGATTCAAGAGGATAATTAGTGGTTTAGATTTTGATTCTAAAAGGCTCAAAAATTTAAATTCTGATTCTTGAACGCTATCATTAGTTACAACATAACAAATCACATCAGACTCATCAATAACGCTTTCTGCAATCTCTTCATCAGAACGACCATCAGGCGCACCGATACCAGGAGTATCAATAATCCGAATATGCTTCCATTCATATACCCGATTTAACCGAGTAGTTCTTTGTTTTCCAATCCCGATAGCATTCCATCCTTCACCTGTCACGACTGCATGAAGTGTACTTTTTCCTGCTTTAGTTTTACCCATAAAAGTAATACTAAAATGACTTAATGCTCTTGCTTTTGAATCTAAAGACATGCGGGTATCTTGAAGTTGTCGAACGATTTTTACTTCTAAAGCTTGCTTCGTCTGACTAATTTGCTCGATCGCTTCTTTTGCACTCCCACCTTTCCCTCCGGTAAACGATAGCTTTTGAAGTTTTTCGATCTGGATATTTATATTTTCTTGAAGCTGTTGGAGTGCTAATTCGGTTTGCTTGAGGCGGGATTCTGCAAATTTATAATCTTCTTGGGCTATTTTCGCACACTTCTGAATTGCTTCGTCATATTCAGTCCCTGAAAGAAGAACTTCTCTTTGCAACTGTTCGATCCTTTGACCGATATCCACCGGAGCGGCTTCTCCTAACTTTTTGACTAATCCCCGCGAGAAAACTGATTCTGCACCTTTTAATACCTTCGCACTTAATGATAGTTCGACATGCTCATCTTGAATTGATTTCTGAGATTGACTTTTACGATAATTACTATCTGCTTGTGCGATCGCTATTTGGACGTTACTTTCTGATAAATTCCAAATTTCAGCAATTTTGTCGATGATATTTTTTTCAAGCGGTGAGAAATTGCCATCTACATGAGCCACTTCCAAAACTTGCAAAAATACTTCTTGACGGGTTTCCAAGGAAATATTTTTCGCTACATCTTCTACTGACAGGCAATTTTCATCTTGAGCAAAAATTTTGTCTACCAGCTCTATAGTAGTTGCATCAGCTCCATTTTTTTTGGATAGAGCATTAAGATATCTAACTTCTTCACTGTGAATCTGTCGATCGGCACAAATAACATGAGTAATTAGTAATAGATCGTAATGCATACAGATTTAGATTGTTTATGAATTTGCCACGGCAGGATCGATCTGTTCCAAGTCTGTATTCACGACTTGGCAAGTTACCAAGAAAGAAAAATCCAATCGACCTATTTTCGTGATGAACCTCGATATGTACCCATGATGTATGGTTGCTGAAAAGCTTGATATTTCGGGAGAATTATTTTCTCTGGTCGTAACTTGCCAACTGCTGTGTATTTATGCATCGAGCGATCGTGCCTCTCTCAAAGTGCATCCACCAGATCGCAGAACCTGACAAAAACCGATTCAAACGATCCATATTTGAGATTTGGGATGAAGAGTCTCGTAGAGACGAACTCACTAATTCGTTCGTACCGTATCCCGAAAATAATCGAAAAGCTCGATCGATATATTCATGGTTCCCAATTTATCGCCAAAACTGACAGCAGCATTTGAGTTAGTATCGAACATCACTAGATTCTCGTGGTAACTTGCCTCAGATCGATTGTGGCAATCACTAGCGGATGGAAACAGCGTTCTATAAAGTGAAAATGGGATTATCTAGGAACGGTTTCCCGATGGTTCTAGTAAGATGGTGAAAACGATTAGCCAGAGGCTAGGCTTCGCCAACGAGCCGCCTATGAGTGTGGTAATCGGGGCGGGACGGAAATTATTATGAACGATTGACTGCTCACCTAAATTTATGCGAAATCTGCTGATTGTTGAATCTGCTGGCAAAATTAAAAAGCTCAAAAGCATCCTCGGTTCGGATTGGGATGTGAAGGCTTCAATCGGGCATATCCGCCAACTCGCCAACGATGGGGACGGTTCATTAGGGTTTGAATTGGGTTCAAATACGATTACCTACTGGGACGACCGGACTAAAAATGTGGGCATTCAGAACCCTGAAAAATACAATTGGTAATATTTTAAGCGATCGCTTTACCCACAGTTTTAGTCCGGTCGTCCCAATACGGTAGGCTTCGCCAACGACTGTCGCTACATTCCTCGCGACGACAGAGCCAAACAAACGATCGCGGGGCTAATTGCCGCAGCTAAACAAGCAGATCGAGTATTCATCGCCTCAGATCCAGATCGGGAAGGTGAAGTTATCGGTTGGCATATCGCTCAAGTACTGAAGCTTAAACAGCCCCAGCGCGTTGTCTATCATGAGATTACCGAGTCCGCAGTCAAAAAAGAGATCGCCAGTCCGCGAAGCTTGCGCGCCGTCTTCGGCGGTCGCTCGATATGGCTCTAGTAGAGGCAGGTAGATGTCGTGATTGTCTAGATAAGCTCGTCGGCTACAAAGGATCGCCCCTCATCTGGCGACTGAATAACGGAGCCAAAAGCGTCGGACGGGTGCAGTCGGCAACTCTCCATTTAGTCTGTCAGCGAGAACGGGAAATTCAGACCTTCATACCCCAAGATTATTGGTCGGTATTTGTAGACTATGCTGAAGGATTCAGAGCCTTCTACAATGGTACTACCCAATCTATTTCACTAGTCCCAGACGAGGAAACTAGTGACGATGCTGGCACGACCGAAAAAGTCGCCGAATCGACACGGGTGTTGAGTCAAGCCGAAGCTGACAGGTTGGTAGAGATCGGCAAAGCACACCCCCATCAAGTTAAATCGATCGAAGGTAAACTCGCCCCGAAAAAGCCACCCGCATTATTTATAAAATAGACCTCATTATGACGATACATCTGGAGAACGACCGCAAAATTATCGATTCTTGGTTCAAAAATGCTGCCCCTTGGATTGTCGCAATTCAGGAACAGCAAATCGAAAGTCGTAAACTCATCACAGATCGATCGATTGTCGATGCTGTCGTCAGTCGTGGCGGTCAGACAGTGCTGGATCTGGGTTGTGGCGAAGGTTGGCTGACAAGAGCTTTAACCGCTCAAGGGCTGAATGTCCTTGGTACTGATATTATCCCCTCATTAATCGAGCGAGCGAGAACGATGGGATTAGGTAGTTTTGAATTAGCTGCCTATGCAGATATCGCGGCTGGTAAATTAGCTGAAAAATTTGATATCGTCGTTGCCAATTTTTCACTAATTGGTAAGGAATCTGTATCGGGTTTATTTCAATCGATGCCATCTTTGCTCAATGATGG
>JBGSPI010000094.1:0-29528 GCA_041738715.1 Chamaesiphon sp. | reverse complement strand
CTCCGACAGTTTTCACCTACCAACTCTATGATGGTGGATGCTTTGATTGCAATAGCGATAGATTTAATCAATCCTGTTCACCTTCGTAATTGGTTTGCACACTGTTGCTATTGTCCCTCATAAACCCGCAAACCGCTGTATGGTTCGATCGCTGATATTTGACTCCAATTATCAATAAAGCTTGCAAGTTCTTGAGCGACTGCTAAAGTCGGATCGTTTAGATAATCTTTGAGAAGGTTGTTTGCTCGTGCATCGCCGATTAATCCGAGGGTTCGCACGCAGGCGGCACTTTCTGATGCTTTTAATTGTGGTTGATATTTTAGATAAGGAACGATCGCTTCACCACAGGCTGCCAATGCTACTGCATCTGTCATATTTCGAGGTGGCAATAGCTGTTTTGATAATCGATCGAATGCTGCGGTAATCTTGGGATCGTTTATCTGGTAGGCATTAGTGTAGCAACGCAATAAGAAAAACTGTTTTGCCCTAATTTTTGCAGCTTGGAGTTTAGCCTGTTTGGATTGACCTTTAGCAGGAGCCTCTAAGGAAGTTTTCTCCAGGATTGCTTGTACTAGATCGGTAGCGAAACTGGAACCATCTCGCGGTAACGCCAGCGTGAACAAGATCGTAGGTTGCCAAGCAGCTTCATCAGCGCGGTCAGCTAAAACTCCTACATCTCCCATGTTGACGAAACGTTCTGCTGCCAGAAACTCTTTCAAAGTATTGTGCAGAAATTCGATCCTTTGCTCACTTGATTCCTGAAGCATCCCGCTCCGCTCAACGAGTGCCCGACGAATAACCGCAGGTCGAACATTGGTAACTTTATAGCTGTCTAATGCTTTGGCGATTTGCTGGTCTGCTTCGTCTTCAGTAATCGCCGATAAACCAGAATTGACCATATGGTAAGCAAGTTGGGATAAGACCCCTTTCCGCATCCGAAAATCTAATTGCCCGTAGGCTTCATCGATCCACTTTTGGGCTTCAACGTTCAAGCGTTCCTTATCCCGGCGATCGAGCAGCATTTCACATAGCTTTTCACACAGATCGACGGGCGTTTCCGGCAAATTCTCATTTCTTAACCGATGCAGCGCACAAACCACCGCACATAGTAACGGATTGCTAGTCAACCGCGCTACCGCTGGAGTTGACTCTAGCCGCTGTTTCAATCGCCTTGCTAAAGGTCGGAGATCGGTTGGTTCGTTCCTGTGTTGCAACCGAACTTCCATTGCTTTATGCCAGCGATCGATAAATTCATCCCTTTCGGTTGGAGCCATCGGTTCGACACGAGCAGATACAAATCCACGCTCGATAAACTCATATCTCTCCACAGCTTCAGGGCGAGTTGTGACGACATAGTAGTTATCTGCGTAAGCATCAATTAGCTCGCGGATTTCTCTCATTGTGGTATCCCGCAACCGCAGCGGAACTTCATCAACACCATCAAACATTACCAGCGCACGACCACTGCTCAAAACGTCATCGATCCAACCAGCAGGAGGATCGGGTAGCTCTTTTGCTAGTAGCAGATGAAATTTACAGGGTCGTGGTAACTGACCATCAATGCAATTTCGCAATCGAATGATAAAGGGAATCTTGTGTCGCCAGTCGCGAGCCGGATCTGAAAAAGCAGCATCAATTTCTTCCTCATTACCACTCAGCAGGGGTTTGATGGGCAGTAATTTTTGTTTTGTGACATTCTTCTCATCAGTAGATTGATTTCGAGCAGATTGAACCGCAGCCCAACGGAGAATGGTTGTTTTGCCACTACCAGCGATCCCTCGAATCAGCAAACGTCCCTTGTCAGCAAGATTATCAAAGACTTGCTCTGCGGGAAATGTTGTTTGATTCGTCGAAGTAAGATCGTCTTCGACTTCTTCTACTTCTGTTTCCGTCGCCTCCTCGTCAGAAAGGTTCAAGGAAACATAAGCAACAGTTAAGGAATATTCTTTTGATTCTCTGGGCAGATCGATCCCAAACAATTCGATATAATCCAATTTTTTAGCTACAGATTGCAGATAACGACCCTCATAATCTTCTGTCCGATCGATTTTGCTATTAGTAGGAATTTCTGTTGAGTCTTTCTCTTTATGCTCATTGTTCTTTTTTGGATTTTTGACCTCCATTAGCCTTCGCATCCAAGGCTGTATGTGGGTTAGATGCCAACAACCGCGATCGTCCGTTCGATCGTGGATAATTCGAGGAATCCAGCCTCCACCTGCCGAGTCATATTGACGCAGCCAAACCTCACCTTTTCCTGCGGCAAAATCTAGCCGCACAAAGTTATAGCCATTATTTTTACTTTCCGACCACTCATGACAAGCACCTGCGGAAATAACCGTATGTCCATTTCCTGGATCGCCTTTTACAAAATCTTGATGTTCGTGCCCATGTAAAACAAAAGGAAAATCTCGCTCTAATTGCCTGCCAAAAGTTGGATTTTCTTCAGAAAACAACCAGTTAGAAGGATGATGTAATAAAGCAATTTTAAAGTCACAGGGTGGCATCTGCTGATTGAGGGTTTCCAATTGAAACCTCCCCGCCATCCATAACCGTCCCATTTCCTCTCGACCGATACCCCTAGATGACCAAGCCGAGTTAAATCCAGCGATACCCACACGTAATCCATTAAAATCCCGTGCATCGGCGTAAATCAATCGATCTCTTCCTGTCAGCAAATGCTCATATCCATAAGTTTGCAAAAAATGCGCATAATCACCCAGCCTACCGATAATTCGCTCCCACTCTACACCTGTATCTTTGACAAAATTTGTAATTTCATTAAGAGATTCAATACTTTCTAATGCTTGCGTTTCAAATTTAGAAATCTTATTTCTATTAACATCATGATTTCCAGGTACGATGAAAAAGTTGCGTTGCTCGATCGCGGGCTGAAAAGACTCTCTAACTGCCGTAAAAAAATCATGAGCATCCCGAAATTGCTCGGTAATGGATTTGCCTTCACTATTGCCCATATGACCGTAAGCGGCATCCCCTGTAAAGAAAATTAGATCTGGTCGCAAACCACGATCTTTCTGCATCTTTTTTAAATCTTTGCATAGAGCATCAGTAACTCGTTTAGCATCCCAACCTGTTTTTGGCTTACAAACATGAAGATCTGATAAATGCAGCCAAGTTAAAGTAGTCGGCTGAGGTGGCATATTAGTTTCAGGGGGCATAGGGGCTTGGGTTCCTAACTGGTGCAATTGATAATATAATATACAAAAAAACACCTGCAAATGATAATACTTACAGGAGAAAACATAACTTTTTATTTAGCAGCAACTCGATCTTGAATTCAAATAAAAATCGATTTTTAGACTATTCAACCGTTACAGATTTTGCGAGATTCCGAGGCTGATCGACATCTAATCCGCGCATTGCCGCAATATGATAAGACATCAATTGCATTGGAATAACTGTTAAAACTGGCGATAACAACTCATCCACATCTGGCACAGGTAAAACCTTATCAAAGATCTCCGCTGCATCCTTATCGCTAGCAGCAACTACCCCATACAAATGCGAATCTCGCGCCTTAGCTTCTTGAGCATTTGAAACCGCTTTCTCGTATACTTTCCCTGGCATCGTAATCGCAATTACTGGAACCTTTGCATCGAGTAACGCGATCGGGCCGTGTTTCATCTCGCCAGAGGGATAACCTTCCGCATGGATATAACTAATCTCTTTTAATTTTAAGGCACCTTCTAAGGCGATCGGGAAGTTAATCCCGCGACCTAAGAAAATCACATCTTGGGTGTCGAGAAAACTATGGGAGAGTTCTTCGATGTATTTTTCCTGAGTTTCGAGGATGACTTCGATTTGTGAGGGGAGAACTTTTAAGCCAGCGATAATTTCGGCTAGTCGATCGACTGTAATAGTCCCACGACGATGGGCTAGGTCGAGCGATAGGAAATAAAATGCCATTAATTGACCCATGAAGGTTTTGGTGGCGGCTACGCCGATTTCCATGCCCGCGTGGGTGTCGATTACGCTGTCTACGACACGGGTAATGGCACTATCTGTCCGATTTGTAACGGCAAGTAAGCGGGAATGATATTTAGGTTCTCGGTCTTGGCGGCGCAATTGTTCGATTTCGACGGCGGCTAAAGTATCCGCTGTTTCGCCTGATTGGGTAATTCCAATCGTGAGTGTGTTAGGTGTTAATGGTGGGGGTGAATAGCGAAATTCAGACGCATACTGAATCGCGGTGGGGATTTGGGCGAGTTCTTCGAGCAGATATTTGCCGACCATTCCCGCATGGAGACTGGTACCGCAGGCGACGATTTGAATATTTTCGAGGTTGGTGTAGAGAGATTCGGGGAGGTTAAGTTTAAATGGAGACTGATCGCTACCTGGAGTCCAATCTAGATCGAGATATGCTTCGAGACAGGTACGCACTACCGCTGGTTGTTCGTAGATTTCCTTTGCCATAAAATGGCGGAAGCCTTGTTTTTCAACAGCGATCGGGTTCCAATTAATTGTATGGGGTGTGCGGCGGACTCTTGCGCCCTCAAAGGTATAAATTTCAGCACCATCTCTGGTAAGCCGCGCCATTTCACCATTTTCTAATGCTAAAACAGTGCGGGTATATTGAACGATCGCTGGTGTATCTGAGGCACAGAAATATTCCCCTTCTCCAATCCCAATCACCAGCGGTGCTTGCTGTCTGGCTAAAATCAGTTCGTCGGGATAATCTGCTGAAACTACCGCGATCGCAAATGCGCCAGATAATTTATGTACGGATTGTTGGACTGCTAGCATTAAGGTGTCCGCACCTTCGGCGAAACACTGAGCAATCAGATGAGGAATAACTTCTGTATCCGTTTCCGATCGAAATTCATGTCCCTGAGTTTTTAATTCTTCCCGCAGTTCGCGATAGTTTTCAATAATTCCATTCTGCACCACCGCCAATCGTCTGCTGGTATCCGTGTGCGGATGTGCGTTGTATTCTTCTGGCTTACCATGAGTTGCCCAACGAGTATGTCCAATCCCTATCGGAGATCGATTTGTGGCTAAGTCTATTTTCTCGCGCAGATTATTTAGCTTGCCTTTGGCCCGAATGCAATCGAGTTTACCCTCTACAATTGTTGCCACCCCTGCGGAATCATAACCTCTATACTCCAGCTTTTCCAAGCCTGAGACTAAAATAGACTGGGCTGATTGAGTACCGATATAGCCAACAATTCCACACATATATTCTGATGCTCCCGCAAATCTATCACTCGAAGATCTCCACTGCCAAAACTAGGCTATCCTAGTTTCGGCATTTTGTGGCAATTTTCGTCAATGCCAAGAATTTTCCCGACTCCATTATAGTTGCCCAATTTGCAACTAAATGTAACAGTTATTGCGAAAGTAGTCAAAATGTTACTTTAAATCCTAACCATAGTGACCAGTGACTAAAAGTACTACGACATACCCTTAGTCTCCAGTCACCAAGATTTTTTAGTATGCCAGACCCATACTGCGGGTAGTTTCCGCACCAAGGTAAACACGGATACTCAGGAAATCGGTAGGGCAAGCGGTTTCGCACCGTTTGCACCCCACACAATCTTCGGTGCGTGGCGAAGAGGCAATCTGCCCCGCCTTGCAACCATCCCAAGGTACCATCTCTAATACGTCGGTCGGACAAGCCCGGACGCATTGAGTACAGCCGATACAAGTGTCATAAATTTTGACGCTATGAGACATAATAATCGTCCTCCCAACGATAAAGCTTTAGCAAAACTAAAACTTAGGATCAAGGCTTAGTTTACCCCACGCTCTCATGTCAGCACTTAAAAAGGCTACATAAGTTAAAGGTTTTTAACAGTTATCGATTGCGACCCTCTGCCCATATGGGTCAAATTCACGAACGCCCGATCCTATTTTGTCCTAGAATAGAGACTCACTAATCGATCGATAAGGACAACAATAAATGACCCAGCCAGAGTCATTACCGACTGAGGTGATTTTGAGCCAATCGAGAGAAGTTCTCGCCAAACTCAAGCTAGATTGGACTCCACAGCCAGGTAATTATCTCGATTTGGATGGTTCGACTTATGCGGTATTGGAACGCCGTCATCGCTATCATTTACAATCTGGTCGCTACAAACTTCACAAAATTGCTCTGTACGTTCAAACAGCTACTCGACCTGACGAACAGAGTCTTGTTGATGGTCAATGGGTGATTGGCGATGCTAATTGCCAATATAATGCCAGGTCTACCCTGATTCGCTGTGCAGTTCACCCGACTGGTCCTTGTGAGGGCTGTAAGTATCGGTTAGAACGCAGTTCGACCTGACTATTTAAACGATATTTTCGATCGATCCAATCCGGCAAAATCTTCGCTAACAACTGATAAAAACTAGCTGAATGATTGGGTAATCGCAGATGACAAAGTTCGTGTTTTATCAGATAATCGATGCAATCTTTTGCGGCACCAACTAGCAAGGGATTGATCAAAATTTTACCACTTGGGGTGCAACTGCCCCAGCGATCGAACCTCACTTCCACTCATTCAAGCACGATTAGACTTTGCCTACGCTATGCGAGCGACCATAAACAATCGATCTCGCATCTAACGATCTTCTTAATCAAGCTCTCGGTTGGTGCAGCGTATTCACAGCAGACCGTTCTAATCACTGGGTAATGGAATAGATTTACCCAATTCAAATACTGTTTCTAACCATAACTCTCGCGCTTCGTTGATATTTTTCAGTGTTGCTTCGATCGTTTCACCTTGGGTCAGGCAGCCAGGTAAGTCTTTAATTTCGGCAACGTAACCGCCTTCTGGATCGGCATGAAGTACGATCGGATAATTAAGATTGAGATAATCTGCCAGCGTTAGTAACTCAACTGCGTTAGTCATAACTATTTTCCTCTGGTTCTACTTCGGCAACTACTGAGTCTAGTTCTGGATCGCTAGCAGCTATTATGTTACTCAATTCTAGCAGTTCGATAATCCGCTTCACATAAACTCTTTTGACTTTTTGACCGCTAATTTTACGAATAACGATCGTCCTTCCATCGGGATCTGAAAATGTATGATGACTACCCTTGGAACGCTGCTCGATATATCCAAAAGCCTCTAGGAGATAAAGGACATCTGCAAATCTTACTTCTGGCGGCTGGCGCAGGAATAGCTCTATTAACTTTTCTAGTTTGCCCACGATCCATGGGATCCGTTAATTCATATATTCATATTAACAGGACGATCGATCGACTCAACCACGCGAATCGAACCTCACCATCACTCATTCAACCACGATCGACCATAAACAATCGATCGCATTACCAATTCCATCATGATTCGGATGTTGTTCCAACCATTGCACCACTTCGGGGCAAATTGTATTTGATGTTTTAGATAATTGAGCTAATGCTGCTGCCGCATTAGAACCTACAGAAGAGGCATTTTCATAGTCCAACCAAGACACCAAGTTACTTATAACCGCTGTATTAGCACTCCCTAATTGAACCAACACTGCTGCGGCATTAAAACGCACAGAAAAATACTCATCCTCCAGCAAGGATCGTAAGTTACTTACAACCTCTATGTTGGCATTTCCTAACTTACCCAATGCTGCTACTGTGTTAGAACGCACATAAGAATCCTCATCTTTCAATAACGACAGTACAATACTTACCATTTCTGGGCTAGCATTCTCTAATTGACATAATGCTATTACAGCATTAGAACGCACATAGGAATCCTCATCACTCAGTAACGATAGTAAAATACCAATCATTTCTGAGCTAGTCTTCTCTAATTGGGCTGATGCTATCACTGCTCGACAACGTACATGTGAAGACTGATCTTTTAGTAAAGAGAGCAAGGCTTCAATCACATTCTCATTGATATTACCTAACTTAATTAATATCTCCGTTGCATCAATTCGTATAAGAGAATCTTCATTATCTAGCAGTAAGAGCAAGCGACGCACCACACTATCTGTTGAGTTACCGGAACGAACCAAAATTGTCACTGCATGAAGGCGAATGAAATCATGTTCATTGTTTAGCAGTCGTAATAAGCAACTCATCACCTTCTCACTGTTATTTCCTATTGAAATAAGCACTTCTACTGCATGAAGACTTACAAGGGAGTGTTGATTATCCAGTAAATTGAGCAATAATTTGATCGCTTCTGCTTCCTGTCCTAAAACAGCCTGAGATTCTAGTAGTCGAAAACGATCGATCCGATCTCCCTGTGCTTGCAACTTTACCCACACATCTTGCTCGACACTAGTTTCCCCAAAACAATGTAGAATTTTTCTTGCTTCACAACGAATTTTGCTGCCAATCTGACTTGAATTACTAGCTTCTAAACCCACCAATCGATCGAGTATTTCTCCCACAAAATCTTTTGCCACTATTGTTAATTCTGGTGGATCTTCAATCAGACACCAACCTGCAAATAACAAATCTCGATGTAGCCACTGTTCATACTCACTATTAGCACTTAGAACTGTCTGAATCGCTTTCCGTGCTTGATGCCCTTCTAATTTCGAGACCAGTAATAATAAGACTTCACGCCAATGTTGATCATGCAAATGATCTCGAAATTGACCCCAAATAATCTCCGTATCATCTTCCCGCTTATGACGAGAGTATATCTCCTCTGCTGTCAGATATTCCTGAAAGGTTTTATGTACAAAGGCATAGCGTTCTCTACCCTGTTCGTTCAGCAAACCTGTCCGCTTTCTAATGAATTCGATAAATCTTTTAGCTTCTTCCTCTGCCTCATCAAATTCGCATTTTTTCCGAGTTTGAATCTCTTTTCGCAACTGCTCAATTAAATCATTTTTCTTGATGATTGTGCCGCCTTCAGTTTCCCCCACACTACCCTTGCTATGAATCCAGTAGGCTAACTTTTTCAATAGATACAACAGATCGTCTTGTTTGAGATAATGCAAGGTGTTGTTATCCAACTTAATTTCCTTGCCAATATCCCACTGAGTCAAAAGAGTTTTTACTGCTATTTCATAAAGATCGCAACGTCGTTTTGGCAAATCGGCATGATAGCGATGAATCAAGGTAATTATTGTCAATAACAACGGATTTTTCGCCAGCAGTCGAATTCGCTCGTTTCTGGCAAACGCCTTCTGTAAATCCGCCTTTCGCCGTTCTGCTTGCGCCGAATCGTTCTTGAGCCGACTATCATACCAATGGTCGATAAACGTCGCCACCTGATTGTCGTCGAAGGATTCCAGCGTATAGTGAGGAAACTCATCGAGTTTGAAAAAGTCCCACCGATACCCTGCTGGGCGAGATGTAATTACCGCCGGATTGTATTGGTATTGATGCAGAAATGTCTCGATCTGCTCCGCCACCTTGCGCCGTTGCGCTTCATCCACCACCTCATCCAATCCATCGAGCAATATCAACGCTTTACCCCGATCTAACCAATGCTCGAAAAATCCTGCGGGTAATTCCTTACAAACTAAACTAGCTTCGGCATTCGATCGCAAGTACTCCAGCAATCCCGTTTTTTGCGACAAAATCCAATCCCGAATTCGCACTACTATCGGCAAATAATCAGCATCTGGTTGTAAGCCGATTTGAGTCGAATCGCTTTGCTCAGTTTTACACAGCATCAGGGCAAAATAACTCGCCAGCATGGTTTTCCCCGAACCAGGTGCGCCCAATACTACTGCTTTTTTCTGAGCGAGATTTATGACTTTTTGCGCTGGAATTCGAGGTGCGGATCAATCTCGCATCGCCCACAATTTTTCTTCTTCGCAAATATTATTGCGAGTAGCTGATAATTGAGTCTTATAATTTGATGTTTGTTCTGGAATCTGAGTTATTGAAATCTCCTCACCAGTATTACCATCCATTATCCTCATCAATCTGATTGGTTGAAAGTAAGTAAAAAAAGTCTTTGTCTCAGAAAAATTGCGTTTTTCTTCTCGTACATCTGGCATCACAAAAATCTTCGCTAAGATTTCCGGCTGTTCAATATCTGAATCCGACACTGCAATTCCAACAAACTTCACATCATTTACCCGCTGCGCTAATTGCTTCAGATATTGTTCCTTCGCAACCTGAAAGCAAATCCCCTTAGTTTGCTCGAAATAGCTCTCAACAAACGTCTCCATCCACAACGGCATCAAATCGGATAGATAATCCTCTGCTTCTGGATGCTCTGATACCGATCTTTTGAACGCTTCCACCAAAATATTTACATTAGGCTTATCCGGTTTCTGCAATTCTTTCAGCACTTCACCTGACTGAAAAAACTTGAGAAACTTTTGGTATCCATTCGCCCCATCACGATCGATCCGCCGAAATAATCCGCCAAGTTCTGAGTATGCGGCATCTGCGGCTAGTTCTGCTTGCTGCAAGGCTGATACCATCTCATCTGGATTCAACCGAGTGTTCGCCTCATCCCAAAGAGCATTAAATACTTTTGTTATGGCTACTCTAGCTAGGTTCGATCCGAAAAAAGTACTCAAAGGTTCCATACAATTACAGCAAGGTAGCTCAATTTACTTCGATCGTCGCATAAAGATCTTTAAACGTCTATTAACCCAAGTTGCTAGTTTACCGCTGTTAAGGTGACTATTTGTACTAATTGATCGACAAACTTGCCGCTTGAGAGTCATAGCTCCAAGTTTGCGCCCAGGGGAGGGTGGATGCACAATCAATCTGGATTAAAACCAGCCAAACCCTACCCCACAGCCACCAGGTGAAAGAAATGCACAAGCCACAAAGTAAAAACAACCAAAATACGTAGGGGAGTTTGAGGGGCGGCGTTCCGCCCCTCAACGGGGGGTCTGGGGGTCGTAACCCCCAGATCCGGGTTCTCCCCACTAATAATTAAACAACTAGCACTCGATCCTTAACAGGAGGGGTCCTAAAAACCAGTCCGCGCAAGCGGAATTCCCAGCATTAGCCACCATTTCAATCGTTGGCACCCCAGAAATTAGCGCAATAAACGCAAACCACTCAATGTTACCAAGACCGTCGAACCTTCATGTCCTAATACGCCCAATGGCATATTAATCCGTCCGAGAAAATTACTAATTAATAATAGGACAATAAAAGACAGAGCAAATGTAATATTTTGCTTGACAACCTGTTGCGTCCGCCTGCCTAATTTAATCGCTGTTTCCAGCTTATCGAGATCGTCCGTCATCAGCACCACATCCGCCGTCTCCAACGCCACATCACTGCCAGCTACGCCCATCGCAATACCGATCTCAGCCGCAGCTAGAGCAGGGGCATCATTAATGCCATCCCCCACCATCGCCACATATTGATACTGTGACTGCAACTTGTGGATCAGATTAACTTTATCCTCCGGCAGTAGTTCCGAGTGGACTTGAGTAATCCCTAATTGTTTGGCGATCGCATCAGCACTTTGATGGCGATCTCCAGTGAGCATGATTTGCTCGATGCCCATTTTTTTTAGTCTGTGGATTAATTCTACTGCTTCCGGTCGCAGGGTATCGGCTAAAGCGATCGCCCCAGCTAATTCACCATTACTGACTACCCAGACGATCGTTTTACCAGTGGCGGCAATAGCGGCGATTAAAGCTTGGTGAGTCGCAATTTTAGCTTGAACTTCATCTGACATTAACTGTGTCTTGCCGACGGCAATAGACCGATCTGCGAGGATTCCGGTAATGCCTAAACCAGGGATTGCCGTAATTTCGGTAGCAGTGGTAATGGTTAAATTCTGTTCGGCGATGGCTCTAACGATCGCTTGACCGATTGGGTGTTCTGAGCTACTTTCGATCGACCCAGCCAGTTGTAAAATAGTCTGCGGATTGGCTTGCTCGATCGGGATGATTTCGACTACTGCTAATTTTCCAGTAGTCAGAGTTCCGGTTTTATCAAAAGCCACAGCCTGAACCTTGCCGATTTTTTCGAGGGTACCGCCACCTTTAAACAAAATTCCCTGTCTGGCTCCATTGGCAATTCCCGATAATAGCGTGGGCATAATCGCCGCCATCAAAGCGCAAGGGGAAGCCACCACCAGAAAAATCAAAGCGCGATAAATTGTCGTTTCCCAATCCCAATGCCATAAAAACGGTGGTAATGTGGCCAATAATATGCCGACAATGATAATTACCTTGGCATAACCCCGTTCAAACCGTTCGATCAAGGCTTGGGAAACTGGGGTTTCTGTTTGTGCCTGTTGGACTAGGGCAATAATTCGTTGAATCAGGCTACTAGCGGGTGGTTTATGTACGCGCAACGTCAGGGCACCATTACCATTCACCGTACCGCCAAACACCTCATCACCGATCGTTTTTTCGACAGGGAGAGACTCGCCCGTAATCGCTGCTTGATTGATACTACTCGATCCCGCCATGACGATCGCATCTGTCGGCACCAGTTCACCTGGTTTAACTAGCAAGATATCCCCAATTTGTAATCGATCGATCGGCAGTTGTTGTTCGTTATTAGCAACAATCACCCGTGCTAAATCTGGTGTCAGACTCATCAGACTACGGATATTTCGCTCTGTGCGGGCCATCGCATACCCTTCTAATGCCCCACTAATGGCAAAAATCAAAATCAACACGCCACCATCGATGATTAATTCATAATCCTGCTGCCACCAGCCCAATCCCGCCGCCCCCAGAGCCGCTACAATCATCAATAAATCGACATCCAGCTCTCGATCCGCCCACAATGTCGTTAAACCTTCCACCGCGCTGCCATAGCCACCAATTAGATATGCCAGCGGCAATGAACACAATCCCACCACCTGTAAAATCGATCTGGTACTTGCACTGAGAGAAATCGAGGTAGCTTCACCACCAGAAAATTGTAATGCCAGAGAGCCAAGTAATAACAAGACTCCACATAGAGCAGCGGCAACAGTTTCGCCATGATTTTTGAGCAAATTGGGCGGAGAAATCAGAGATGTGCGCGTCATACTGTCAGATAGGTAACGATAAAACCGAGAATCTAGATCTACAATTGAAGTAGTGGTATCGATCGAAACAGTTATGGTCTACAACTGGCAATTAGCAACCGGACATCAGATCTCTGTAGATAATGAAGGGGCACAAACCGTTGTGACTATCCAGCATACTAGCGCAGGACAACAGCAGCGATCGAGTAATAGTTTCACCACGGGTATTTGGATCGTACCACCAGAAATGACTGTAACGCCGACTGGTGCGATGTTGAAGATTGTCACCGCCAGTGGTGAATCCTCGATCCAGATTCAGGGTAATAGCGTGCAAATGCACAGTAGTCACAGTGGTGGTAGTCAATCTAGCACGGTGAGTAGTTCTACTTCTACCTCCGGCTTCTCACCCATGCCACCGATGCAAATGGGCAATATGCAGATGAGTATGCAGCCGATGGTGATGCGGATGGGTGATATGGAATTAAATCTGGGGACAGCAGCTAGCCAGTCACGTTTCTGTAGTCAGTGTGGCGCACCTGTGAAGCCAACCGATAAATTCTGTGCTGGTTGTGGCAATAAATTAAGTTAGGCGCAATTAACCGATCGATCGCTTAAAATACAGGTTTGCACGGATCACCCCGCCCATGAGTGGCACATATAAAGCAACAGGTATCAATCTCAAAGCCATCCCCATGGGTGAGAGCGATCGATTGGTGACGATTCTTACCCGCGAACATGGTTTAATTAAGGCGATCGCCCCAGGCGCGAGAAAGTCTAATTCTAGTCTAGGTGGGCGCAGTGCGATTTTTGTGGTGAATAGTTTATCGATCGCCAAGGGTCGATCGTTGGATAAGATTATTGAAGCGCAGACACTGAAGACCTATGGTGGTTTGAGTGGGGATTTAGGCAAGTTAGCCGCCAGTCAATATTTAGCTGAAGTGGTTCTAGCTCAAGCCTTGAGTGAGTATCCCCAGGAAGAATTGTATCAATTATTGATGCTCCATTTGGGTCGGATTAACGATCTCGCCCCAGAAGATCATACCGCCTCGATCGCCCATCTCTGTCAGGGAATTTTTCACCTGTTGGCATTAGGTGGGATTGCCCCCCAGGTATATGACTGCTGTATTACTAAACAAGCGATCGAACCCAATTTTACCCTTGAGCAATGGCAAGTTGGATTTAGTATCGAATCTGGGGGTACGCTGGAATTAACCGCATTGAGGGACGATCCAACTATTAGTGCCAATTATCGCTTAAATGCCTTGGAGCTATTATTATTTCAGCATCTCTCAGATCCTAACCTCAACAGATTGGATCTGGTGATCGACAAATTCTCGATCAACACAATTTCAGATCTAGAGCTAGCTGTCTGCTGGCGGCGGTTAGAGCGGATTTTACGTCAGTATATTCATTATCACCTCAATCTTCAGATTCGATCGGCTGCATTAATCGATCTATAGATATCTAATATCAGAATAAGTACAACGTGCGGCTTTCACCCTCCCACTGTATTAATTTTCCAATTAATATAGTGAAGCAGTTAGGTGCAAGCATTCACATCCGCAGCAATGACTCGTTTACGCAACCTAGTCAAACGCAGAGAAAACACGCCAAAGATCTACAATAGAATATATATTTCCATCAACTTTTTAGGGTCAAACTTTAAATCGATCGGTTATCAAAGCCCTACCACATTACTAAATGCGACTATCTGATTTTGACAAAGCTCCAGACAATGAATTGACTGCCCCCACGGAGACAGATGTCTCTAGTTCTCTCCAGCAGCCTGATTCAGCAGAGATACACGGGGAGAATCCGGTAGTAGCCGAGACACAAGCTCCAAGTGCAACCCACCCGCCAGGGTTTCTCGCCGTGCTCAAAAATCGGAACTTTGTCACGTTGTGGAGTGGACAGATTTTTTCTCAGTTAGCCGATAAAGTCTATCTGGTGTTGATGATTGCCATCATCGAAAGTCAATTTCAATCAGAGAATCAAAGTATCAGCGGTTGGGTGTCGGGGATCATGGTGGCAAACACGATCCCCGCAGTGCTGTTTGGCTCTGTAGCTGGGGTGTTTGTCGATCGCTGGCACAAAAAAGAGGTTTTAGTAATTACCAACCTGCTCCGAGGCGTTTTGGTACTGCTTGCGCCATTATTATTGTGGTTGACGAGAGGGCAAGTGGTTGCTAACTTACCTTTGGGATTTGAGATTTTGATCGCGATTACTTTTGCCGTATCTACCCTAACTCAATTTTTCTCCCCCGCTGAACAATCGGCAATTTCGATGATTGTGGATAAACCTAATCTACTCGCGGCTAATTCGCTTTATACCACCACAGCAATGGGTTCGCTCATTGTTGGATTTGCGATCGGCGAGCCGATTTTAGCACTGGCAGATACTCTAGGGGCGAGTATGGGCTTGGGTGTAAATATTGGTAAGGAATTATTAGTTGGAATCAGCTATACCATTGCTGGGATACTACTGATTGTGATGAGAACGGGAGAAACAAAGCAACTCGCCACTGGAGATGAACCACATGTTTTAGCCGATCTTCGTGATGGAATTCGCTATTTGGGTGAGAATAAACAGATTAAAGGCGCATTGATTCAACTAGTTATCTTGCAGTCAGTCATTGCTTCCATGACTGTGGTGACAGTCCGACTGGCTGAATTATTACCAGAAATTAAAGCTTCGCAATTTGGGTTTTTGTTGGCGGCTGGTGGTGTTGGGATGGGTTTGGGTGCATTAGGCTTGAATTATCTCGATCGCAAGTTTTCTCGCGCCCAACTCAGTCTAGCTGGTTCCCTGGGAGTAGCTGCAAGTTTAATTGGCTTATCTTTTTCCCCTTCTTTGTGGTTGAGTCTATTGTGCTTAGTTGGCATGGGTGTATTTAGCTCATATGTAGTTATTCCGATGCAGACTACTATTCAACTCGAAACACCTGAAGAAATGCGCGGCAAGGTGTTTGGGCTTCAGAATAATGCTATTAATATTGCGCTGAGTTTACCACTAGCTCTGACTGGATTGGCCGAGACTACTCTAGGTGTGCCAACCGTCTTATTTTGTCTAGCCGCAATTACCACAATTGGTGGTATATTCACCCAAAAGTATAATTCGGCGGGTTAATCCCTACCCCCTAATCATGGAACCCATAATTCAACTGCGCGGAGTATGCCAAGCTTTTGGTAAGAATGTAATTTTAGATGGGATGGATTTAGATATTTACCCTGGTCAAGGATTAGGTATTATTGGTCCATCAGGTACAGGTAAATCAACAATTCTCCGAATTATTGCCGGATTACTCACCCCAGACCAGGGTGAAGTTTACATTCAGGGTAAACTGCGGCGCGGATCGATCGAAGATGGTAATGACCCGATTTATATTGGGATGGTATTCCAGCAAGCTGCATTATTTGATTCACTGACAGTCGAAGAAAATGTTGGTTTTCGGTTGTTTCAGCAGTCCCATCTCCCACGTAAAAGAATTCGAGAGTTGGTAGACGCTAAGTTAGGATTGGTGGGGATGGCTGATGTTGCAGACCGATATCCGGCTCAATTATCCGGTGGGATGCGTAAACGGGTGAGCTTTGCCCGGGCTATTATGTCCAATCCCGAACGCCCTGAGGATAATCCTGAAGTTCTATTATATGATGAACCGACTGCTGGGCTAGACCCGATTGCCTCCACGGTGATCGAAGATTTGGTGCGCGATTTACAGCAGATTGAAGGCGGATGCGCTACATACGTGATGGTGACGCACCAAGATAGTACAATTCGCCGGACTACCGATCGAATTGTTTTTCTCTATCAAGGTAAGGTGCAATGGGATGGAAAAACTAGTGACATTGACACAACGGAAAATGCTCTAGTCCGGCAATTTTTTAGTGCTAGTACCCAGGGACCAATTCATGTGATTGATTAGAGCGAATCTACGCCTCGTTGGCAGTATTTCGCCACGACTGCACTGTCTCAATCACTTTCCCAGTCCAGACTTGCACGTTATGTCCAAATCGTTGAGCTTTGCCGGGAATCGTATGCGTAAATGCTCTAATTTTAACCCCAGCAATATTAATTAATTCGATCGCTCGATCTTGCCAAGTTTTCTGTTCTTGTTCTACTGGTGGAATCGCGATGGGATTTTGTGCTGTAATGGCATTTGGTTCGATCAATCTAGTTACTTGTGGCGGAGGTGTGGTAGCAGGTGTGCGGGGAATACTAGTTGCTGGCACAAATGGCTCGCTATTCGGTTCGGGAGTGATAATTGGACTAGGAATCGAGATTTGTGGTGGCGTAGAACCAACTGGAGTTCTGACAATTTTCTGCTCTGGAGTCGTCATCGGGGTGGGTTTGACGATTGGCGGAAGAGGGGGTGAGATCGTGATCGGTAACGGGGCTGGAGATGGCAAATTCTCGGGTTGGACGATTCCCACCGGACTCGGAATCGCAACTGGCTCAGGTGCTATAACTACGGGATTGGGAATTGGTTGCGGTGTTGCGGCAATAACTGGACTTGGACTGGGAATTGGTTGTGGTGTCGGCGGGAGGATCGGAGTTGGAGCAACGATAGGCGTGGGGATCGCTACTGGGGATGTTACTGGAGTTGTCGTAGCGACGATATAATCAGGATCGATGAGGCCAAGAGTGAGATTGGGATTAAGTTCCCCTTTGGTCAATTTCGCTAGCGTATCTTTGGTTTGGGGATCGTAAGTGAAGATCGATACTACGTCGTTATAGACATTCGGAATTGCATTGCCCAGATCGTCTACTAGTTCTAATCTCACCCAGTTTTTGCCAGGTCTAAAGCCTTGAAGATAAACTGGTGCCCAGCGATCGATAATAAACTGTTGGTCGTTAACTGTAGCCCGAATTCTCCAGTCAGATAAACTATCTGAGCTACCATTAGCAACCAAATGGGATGGCGCATTGGTTAAATAGTAATCCAGCATTATTGGCTCTACACCATAAGTGCCCAGTGGACGACCATATGTAAGCAGTGGTTGTTGGGGATCGGGATTATTTTCGCTAGTTTTCGTCAGCACGTGGAAGGTCGTTTGCGCATACGCGCCTTCATTTTTGAAACTTTCATGCCATGGACGAGCAGCAAATACTCGTAAAGTATGAGTTCCAGCCGATAAGTTTTCAAAAACCAGAGGCTGAGACAGATCGTATACGTCCCGATCTGTCTGTTTGTCGAGAATGACATGTAGATGATTGCCTAATCCTAGTTCGGGACTTTTAAAAATGGGTAAATCACTAACCTCCAATTTGACACTCACTCGATCGTCAGTCAGAATTTTGTCTGGTTGGGGGCTGAGGATTTGAACTTGAGGTTGAAATTTATCTAAGCTGGGAACTAGTTTAGCAATGCTGTCAGGAACATTTACTTCAGATAATGGCCCATCCGTAGTTGCCAGGGCACTTGTCTTCATATTCACCAAGCCGCTATTGTTTGTCATGGGAGATTGTTCACAACTAGCCACCCCAACTGTTAGCAAGATAAATAAACAGGATCCCAAAACTTGAGAAACTAATTTCCACTTCAGATTTGCTCTCAACACTCCCACCTCTGCTTCACAAGTTCATAGTTGGCACTGCCTATTTTACTAGGGTTAGCGAGTTTTTTAACGATCTGTGTCTACTCGACTATCAACTTCCACAAAGACTGGTGCTAGATAATAACTTTTGTAAATTATATCTGAGAAATAATTTAGAAATATCTAGTATTTTTTCATCATTTGCTCGATCGACAACATGTCGATCCGCAACATGTCGATCGAGCAAATGATGTAGATATGTAAACAGTAAGAGTGATTAAGTTTCTATACATTTACCAAAATCAACAATATTACGACGATCTCGATCAAGCGGAACTATTTACTATCAAGACTTTCAGCTAATTATTAAGTTTATTTAAAAAAAATGTATAAAGCTTGACTTTTCAACCAGGTTCGTTGAACTAAGATCGACATAAGCATCTGGGGGAGCGACTTTGAATTATTGTTAACGAATAGTGAATATGGGTCATTCATCAACCTATAATTCGTCAACAGCAGCACTGATTTAGATGAACTTGTTTTGTCAATCGAGTGCAGCTTGAGACTCGGTTCCATTTAGGATCGGAAGATCAAGCAAGTCTTTGGCCTCATTTGACTTTCAAAATGGGCAATCCCAGTTGGGTATCACCTCGTTCCTGGTCTAGAGAGGAGAATCCTCATGACAATCAGTCCTCCAGAGCGGGAGGCAAAAGCAAAGGTAGTTGTTGACAACGATCCAGTTCCTACTTCTTTCGAGAAATGGGGTAAGCCAGGTCATTTCGATCGCTCCTTAGCTAAGGGACCAAAAACCACCACGTGGATTTGGAACCTTCATGCCCTCGCCCATGATTTCGACAGTCACACCAGTGATTTAGAAGACGTTTCGCGTAAGATATTTAGTGCTCACTTCGGTCACCTCGCAGTCATATTCGTATGGTTAAGCGGGATGTACTTTCATGGCGCCCGTTTCTCCAATTATGAAGCGTGGCTGAGTAATCCTACTGGGATCAAACCCAGTGCCCAAGTCGTCTGGTCGATTGTCGGTCAAGACATCCTCAACGGCGATGTTGGTGGCGGTTTTCGCGGGATTCAAATTACCTCTGGCCTCTTCCAAATGTGGAGAGGTGCTGGGTTTACCAACTCCTTCCAGTTATATTGCACGGCTATTGGCGCGCTCGTCATGGCTGGTTTGATGCTCTTTGCTGGTTGGTTCCACTATCATAAACGTGCTCCCAAACTGGAATGGTTCCAGAATGTGGAGTCGATGATGAACCATCACTTAGCTGGTTTATTAGGTTTGGGATCGCTTGGTTGGGCTGGTCACCAAATCCATGTATCGTTACCAATTAACAAGCTGCTGGACTCTGGTGTAGCTGCTAAAGATATTCCCTTACCCCACGAATTTATCTTGGACGCATCCAAGATGACAGAACTGTATCCCAGTTTTGCTAAAGGTCTGACCCCATTCTTTACTCTGAATTGGGCAGAATATGCAGACTTCCTGACCTTCAAAGGCGGTCTCAATCCTACGACTGGTGGTTTGTGGTTATCAGATCAGGCTCACCATCACTTAGCAATTGCGGTGCTATTCATCGTCGCTGGTCACATGTACCGCACGAACTGGGGCATCGGTCATAGCATGAAGGAAATCTTAGAAAATCATAGAGGTCCCTTTACTGGCGAAGGTCATAAAGGTCTGTATGAAGTAATGACTACTTCTTGGCACGCTCAGTTAGCAGTTAACTTGGCATTGATGGGATCCTTGAGCATCATCGTTGCACAACACATGTACTCGATGCCTCCCTATCCTTATCAGGCAACTGACTACGCGACTCAGCTATCGTTATTTACACATCACATGTGGATTGGCGGTTTCTGTATCGTTGGCGGTGCTGCTCACGCAGCAATCTTCATGGTTCGGGACTACGATCCAGCTATGAACCAGAACAATCTGCTCGATCGGATGTTGCGTCACCGCGATGCGATCATCTCACACCTAAATTGGGTATCGATGTTCTTGGGTTTCCACAGCTTTGGTCTGTATATCCATAACGACACTATGCAAGCCTTGGGTCGTCCCCAAGATATGTTCTCGGACAAAGCAATTCAGTTGCAGCCAGTGTTCGCTCAGTGGGTGCAAGGTTTGCACACTGCTGCTGCTGGTAACACCGCACCAAATGCACTGCAAACTGCCAGTCTAGCTTTCGGTGGCGATACCCTCGCTGTCGGTGGCAAAGTGGCTATGATGCCGATTGTCCTGGGTACGGCGGACTTTATGGTTCACCACATCCATGCTTTCACAATCCATGTCACCGTCCTTATTCTTCTTAAAGGTGTACTGTTTGCTCGTAGCTCTCGGTTAATCCCTGATAAAGCTAATCTGGGCTTCCGCTTCCCTTGCGACGGTCCCGGTCGGGGCGGTACCTGTCAGGTTTCTGGCTGGGATCACGTCTTCCTTGGTCTGTTCTGGATGTACAATTCTCTCTCCGTTGTCTTGTTCCACTTTAGTTGGAAAATGCAGTCGGATGTCTGGGGTACAGTAGCACCTGATGGCACTGTGTCTCACGTAACTGGTGGCAATTTTGCGGCTAGTGCGACGACAATCAATGGTTGGTTGCGTGACTTCCTGTGGGCGCAAGCTTCACAGGTGATCAACTCCTATGGTTCGGCTCTGTCTGCCTACGGTTTGATCTTCTTAGGCGCACACTTCGTGTGGGCGTTCAGCTTGATGTTCTTGTTCAGCGGCCGTGGCTACTGGCAAGAACTGATTGAGTCAATTGTTTGGGCACATAATAAGCTCAACTTTGGACCGGCAATCCAGCCTCGTGCTCTGAGCATTATTCAGGGTCGGGCGGTAGGTGTGGCGCACTATCTCCTTGGAGGTATTGCGACTACATGGGCATTCTTCTTAGCTCGCTCGATTTCGATCGGTTAATGAAGTCCATGTCTATACTCAGTAGCGAAACGCAATTGATTACAAAAAGCGGTCGCTACTGACTGAATCCAGCCGACTGGATTTAGCAGCATCATAAATTAATGCTAATTAATGCCAAACAAGATGGTTGCGGTTAGCACCAGCAAACCGTAATTATCTCGTCTGTCAGCGAGGAAACCTGATAAGAAAACTATGGCAACTAAATTCCCCAAATTTAGCCAAGACCTCGCACAAGATCCGACCACCCGTCGGATCTGGTACGGGATTGCCACGGCTCATGACTTTGAAAGCCATGATGGCATGACTGAGGAAAATCTTTACCAAAAGATTTTCGCAACTCACTTTGGTCATCTTGGCATCATCTTCCTCTGGGCTTCTGGCAACCTGTTCCATGTAGCTTGGCAAGGCAACTTTGAACAGTGGATCAAAGATCCACTGAACGTTAGTCCGATTGCACATGCAATTTGGGATCCTCACTTTGGTCAACCAGCAGTCGATGCTTTTACCCAAGGTGGAGCCTCCAATCCTGTTAATATTGCTTATTCCGGCGTATATCAGTGGTGGTATACCCAGGGAATGCGGTCAAACGATGACTTATACATGGGTTCGATCTTCTTGCTCGTTCTCGCAGCGGTCATGCTGTTTGCTGGTTGGCTTCATCTCCAACCAAAATTCCGCCCCAGCCTGTCCTGGTTCAAGAATGCTGAATCTCGCCTCAACCATCACCTAGCTGGTTTGTTTGGTGTTAGTTCACTCGCTTGGACTGGTCACTTAGTTCACGTTGCTATTCCCGAATCTCGCGGTCAGCACGTTGGTTGGGATAACTTTCTGAGCACATTGCCTCACCCCGCAGGTTTGGCTCCCTTCTTCACTGGAAATTGGGGTGTATATGCAGAAAATCCTGATACCGCTCAACACGTCTTTGGCACAGCCCAAGGTTCTGGAACAGCAATCTTGACTTTCTTAGGCGGTTTCCATCCTCAGACTCAATCCTTGTGGTTGACTGATATGGCTCACCACCACCTAGCGATCGCAGTGATTTTCATCGTCGCTGGGCATATGTACCGGACTAACTTTGGGATCGGTCACAGCATTAAAGACATCCTTAATGCACACAAACCACCCTCAGGTAATTTAGGTGATGGTCACAAAGGTCTTTATGACACTGTGAACAACTCCCTCCACTTCCAATTAGGTTTGGCATTGGCTTCGTTAGGTGTAGTCACTTCTTTGGTGGCTCAACACATGTACTCGATGCCGCCCTATGCGTTCTTGGCACAGGACTTCACTACCCAAGCCGCTCTTTACACCCACCACCAGTACATTGCTGGCTTCTTAATGGTTGGTGCCTTCGCTCACGGTGCGATTTTCTGGGTACGGGATTACGACCCAGAGCAGAACCGGAATAACGTTCTGGCTCGGATGCTAGAGCACAAAGAGGCAATTATTTCCCACTTGAGTTGGGTGTCTCTGTTCTTAGGTTTCCATACCCTTGGTCTCTATGTTCACAATGATGTCGTAGTTGCCTTTGGTACACCTGAGAAACAAATCTTGATTGAACCTGTGTTTGCACAGTGGATTCAAGCAGCACACGGAAAACTATTGTATGGTTTTGACGTGTTGCTATCCAATCCAGACAGCGTTGCTTACACTGCCTATCCAAATTACGCAGATGTCTGGCTACCTGGTTGGTTGGAAGGAATTAACTCTGACAAGAACTCCTTGTTCTTAACGATCGGCCCTGGTGACTTCTTAGTTCACCACGCGATCGCGTTGGGACTCCACACCACTACATTGATCTTGGTCAAAGGTGCGTTGGATGCCCGTGGTTCTAAACTAATGCCCGACAAGAAAGACTTCGGCTATGCCTTCCCTTGTGATGGCCCCGGTCGTGGTGGTACTTGCGACATCTCTGGTTGGGACTCCTTCTATCTGGCGATGTTCTGGATGTTGAACACTCTAGGGTGGGTCACATTCTACTGGCACTGGAAGCACCTCGGTATTTGGCAAGGGAACGTTGCCCAATTTAATGAGTCTTCGACTTATTTAATGGGTTGGTTCCGCGATTACCTCTGGCAGAATTCCTCTCAGTTAATTAACGGCTACAATCCCTACGGGATGAACAACTTGTCTGTATGGGCATGGATGTTCCTCTTCGGACACCTCGTCTGGGCAACTGGCTTTATGTTCTTAATTAGCTGGCGTGGTTACTGGCAAGAGTTAATTGAAACTGTTGTCTGGGCACACGAGCGGACTCCTCTGGCGAACCTAGTTCGTTGGAAAGACAAGCCCGTTGCACTCTCGATTGTTCAAGCTCGTGTCGTTGGTCTAGCTCACTTCACAGTTGGTTATATCCTCACATATGCTGCCTTCTTGATCGCCTCTACTGCTGGTAAGTTTGGATAATTCCGAACTATTCACCAAATAGACAGAACCCCCACCAGTTACAGTGGGGGTTTTGTTTCGTCATGTGATGGTTTACTGATTGTGATTACGAGCTTTCAACGAGTCTCTAGCAATATTGAGCCAAACATCTTTTTGATCTTGGGACAAAGGTAACATTTCTAGCAAAACATGAGTATTTTCGATCGAGAATTTTTTGGCTGATGTGGTTTTAATTGTTTTAGATTCTAATGAATACTCTAAGATTGATGCGAACAAAGATGCTGCATTGATAATTGGCTGAGTATCAAGATGTACAGGTAGAATTCGTACTTCGATCGTATTTTTATTGGGAATATTCTGGATGCAGTTGACCAAATTAAAGTCGCAATATTTGGTGAGTTTAACCTGTTGTAATTTAGCTTGAACTTCTTGCCAAGAAAGATTGTTAAAACCTGGTGTCGAAACTGTTTTGACCAAAGAACTTGGCCATGAACCTAATCGTTTACAGTGGGGATTCGTACCCATTAATTGTTTGAGAAGATCGCCATAAGTCCAAATTAGATTGACAAGATTAGCCAGCACAGGGGCTGATTGCAGGGCGGTTGCATCAAAGTGAATATGCGTGGCACCTTCTCGTGGAACTGTAAATTTGAGCAATCTGGCGAGACTTAATAAATCTTCTAATTTTTGATAGTGAAGTCTTTCTAATGGCGCAGTAATTAGCTCACAGGTGCGTTCTCGTTCGCCCGGTAAAGGAGCCGCGATCGCAATTGAGACACCTGCTTCATCATTTACTCTAATCATCCCTCCAGGACCAATTTCAGGCACTGTCCCAAACAAAGAGCCGATCGATCCCAGAACTTCTGACAATGGTAATTCGGGATTTGCTTGCCGTTTAATCAGTCGCAATAACCGTTCATCATCAGTGACGATGCGATACCAACCGGCTTTTGGTGGTGCATGACGGTTCAAATCAAATTGTAAGGTTAAATCATCAACACATTTAGCGATCGACTTCTGCTGGGAATCCAAAACCTCATAACCCATTGTTAAATTATGAAAGATCGGCGTTCCCGGCACTTTACTTGGCTCGGATTGGGGATGAAAAAATGAATGAATACTACCCTGATATTGACTACTAATCGCCTGAGCTAGGTCGAGACGACTTTTTGTTGGTGGAGCTAATAACTCTACTTCAACTCCAATTTTCCAGTTAATCTTAGTCACGCTCTTGCCTAAATTGATCAATTGGGGTCGATATTTGGCTACTTTCAACCCAAATTATTCCAAACATCACAGACTAAAATACTACTGGATTTTAGTCACTTTCCAATATTGACCCGAGAAGTCACCGCAATTGGCCATAGTCACTTGATTATTTTGGCCATCATTGATAATATCTAAACACTTATTTCCTCCTGTAAACATAGTCTGCAAGCGAGAATAGCCAGTTTTTTGACTCGGTAAAATTTTCCAATATTGACCAGAAAAATCCCCGCAATTAGCCATAGTTAATTGATTATTTTGACCATCATTAATGATATCTAAACACCTAGCCCTACCTGTAAACATAGTCTGTAAGCGAGAATAGCCAGCTTTTTTGCTCGGTAAGATTTTCCAGTTTTGTCCAGAGAAATTACCACATTCAGCCATCGTTAGTTGATTATTCCGACCATCATTAATAATATCTAAACAATTTTTATTACCTGTAAAGATTGTCTGCAAACGATAGCTTGGTGTTCGAGATGAAGGTCTTCGATTGCCTTGACTAGTTGACTGACGAGCTTCACTCACTACTCTTTTCGCTAGGCGGAAGTTACCGGATTCTAATTTACTAGTCAAACTGTCTTTAGCCTGTGCAATAGGCACATTCCAATAGGTTGCAAGCGCAGCTGCATCATCATAACTAAAATCGCTAGTATAGTTACAAATACCCCGCCCAGTGTACTCTCGGCGCGCAGCGGATAGTTTACTGGGAATATTTCTCGCAAAACCTTGCCAACCAAGTAGTCCTTTGCCAGCCAGCAACTTAGCACTTGCGGGAGTTGTCCCCCAAAAAGCACCTAACATTTGAGCATCACAATAGCCGTAACCAGCGTTGAAATAGGCGTTAAAAATCTCTTGAGTAGAATTTGCTTGAGCGATTCTTGATTGAGACTTTAATTCTGCTGATAATGGACTAATATATTCATGAACAATAGGCAGATTGTCTATGTAACTTTCAGATGCACTTACAGGGTTTAGTAGTACGGGAATGGTGATACCACTCAAAAGTACAGATAGGGTTTTGGCTATATTTTTTTTCATTTGATTCGATCGATTAACTGCTGAAAAAATCATGATAAGACTATCTACATGACTTCTAGCTAAATTTCCAAAAATTAGAAATGAAACTTTAATATCTTGGCTAAGTGATGTTGATTTTAATGAAAATGGGTACTTAACTTCTAAATAGGCGGCTATAGAGAGTTTCATGCTGCATACTAGCTAGTGATAAGCCCCAACTACAAGCATAAAGATCCTCATCGGCAAGCAGGGGAATCTCTTTACCAAGCGACTCAATTTCTGCCTGAAATTGCCATAATATCTGCTGTCCGGCTGTTTGTCCAAGAGGAATTAACTTTACACCAGCACCAATAAGATTTGTCAGCCAACTATGTAAATAAGCTACAATTGCTGCCTGTCTGTCAATTTGCCAACACTGTGCGGCAATGCCAAAAGCGATCGCATAATTACAAGGACGGTCGATGATGGTAATTAAATCTTGAATTTCTGGCGTTAATTCAACTAATAATTTAGCTAAGGAACCACCCATTTGCCAACTTTGTTGTCGTAGTTCCTCAGTTTCTCTAGCTGCGGATAGCCAGTGATTCCAATATTTTAGTTGTCTCTCCGCTGAAGCTAAAGCTGCGGTGTAAGCCCGATCCATTACCGCTGTCTCGATCCGAATCGCCCCAACCCTCAATTCACCGGCAATCCAAGCTTGAAGAGACACTCGATCGCTAATTATATCCCGTGAAATAAGGCTCTCTAACCCTTCAGAATAACCATATCCGCCCACTGGTAATAGTGGGCTGGCTAACTGTAATAATTTTAGTAATTGTTGGGAATTATTCAACTATATTTTACTTGCTACTGGTTATTGCTAGTGCCAATATTTACTAGTTTAATGCTGATGAGTATAAGCACCTCCTTGTGGACAAAATGGTGCGACTTCAGTAATAACCTGTAATCCTAATTGTTTTAACATCCCCTCTAGGACTGAATCTGGTGTAAGTCGAAGATAGGTAGGTGTAATTTCAAGACTGACATGACGATTGCCCAAATGATAAGCAGCCCGTAACAAATCGATCGATCGATCTGTCGTCACAGTCAGTACTGGTTCTGGTTTTGCCAGGATTTTTACGCAGACATCACCCGTCTCGGATGAGAGAATGTCCCCATCTTGCAAGGTGGTTCCCCGTGGTAGTTGCAGATAAACGGGGGTGAGATCCTCTGTCAAAAAGCGGTGACGGCTCCGGGTGCGTTCTTCTGCTGTCAGCCACAGTAATCGCAGTGATGATGAAGTGTCGAGATGATGGTGATGCAATCTTTGACTGAGGATGATCGACATGACAGCTTTAACCTCCATAGTTGATAGATGCTAACTTATTGTCACCTAGATCGGTTCAATTGCGATGCGATCGCTAACTAATTCATGAAGCGCAAAACTCGCTCCTTCAGTTGTGGATTAGAGCGTAAAGCTTGGGTAATCTGGTTAAACTTGTCGATACTCAGTCCTTTACTTGCTGCAATACTCTCGCACTGATTGCAATAGTTGATAAACAAGGATTTTGCTTCACTGCTTAACCCCTCCATCGTTTGTCTTTGGTTACAAACCAAGTTGGGTAATTTACCACCTCCATTCGCCCGACTAACTTGAGCCAATGAAGATTGGCGAATAGGTTCGATTTGCATTAACACCGCAGCATAATTACGCAAATCGCTATCACTCAAGTCATCTGCCTGAGCTATGCTACTGAAGACCTGACTGGGTTGTTGTGCCATTACATCGGGAACAATGCCAGATCCTATACTCAGGAAACTGACAATTGCACTTAACAGTAGTGGATGAGATAAAACGTGAAAATTGGTGTGAGTGTGTGGAGTTGTCATAGGACGTGGTGTAAAACCAAGCGAGCTAATTGATCTTTACGTTACAGATTGTTTGAAGTGTTTGGCAACTAATAAGTTCCTGAAAATTACTTACCAGCATAAAAACACTATTTTGAAAAAGAGATGGAATATAGCAATATTTTTTACTGCCACACAACAAAAGCCCGTGCAAAGTGCGGGCTTTTGTTCGATATTTAATTCGACCCAGTAAATCCTGACGGATCTACCAGAATAGATTATGCAGCAGCTTCAGCGGCAGCAGCAGCCTTCGCAGCTTTTTTAGGTGGATCTAGTTTGAGACTGAGGTAACGAATTACATCTTCACTTAGCCGCATTGCCCGCTCTAACGGGGCAATTTCTTTACCGGAACCAGTGTAGTTGACTTGAACGTATATGCCGTCACGGTGCTTGCCAATTAGATAAGCCAAACGACGTTTGCCGCGCTGTTGAATTTCGATGTCGGTAGCACCGTTAGTTTCGAGGATGCTTTTGTACTTTTTGATGGCTTCCTCAGTTTGCTCGTCCGATAAATCGGGACGAAGGATGTACATGATTTCGTATTTATCGCTCACAGATTCTCCTTGTGGACATGTTGGCTTCCGCAGAAGCAAGGATTTACTATCTTATCAGCAATTGGATGCTTCTGGAAGGCGAGAATTTACGGAAATTCTAGAGACAGTTAGGCAAGGGAGATTTTCGATCCATGAATACAAACAAGTATTTTTAACTGAACCATTTGGGGTGTTGATGATCTTGTTGTTCGAGATGGGAGATAATCCACCAACCGCAAGTGGTAAAGCTCAGTAGCAAGCAAGTGGAGAGTAAATAAGCACTACAGATAACGCGGATAATAGCGGGTTCGGAAGCGATATCGAACATAATTTGTTCAGCCCGAAGCTGGTGAAACTGTTGATGAATGACCTTCTATATAGGTAATTCTGCTATTTATTACACGAGGAAGACGGTGTTTTCCGTCACTTTTTGGCAAGACTTTGAAAATTATGCAACTAGGCATCATCGGTAATGGTTTGTCTCGATCGCCAGTTGCCATGTCAGCAAATGCTTACCATTGTTATTCTACCCGATCCTTAACAAATATTTACAAAAGTTTGGTGGGGCAGAGATTAGCAGGTTTTGTTTTGGAAGTATTTTTTGATACTAGTGATTGACTACCACAAATCAGGATACATCATAATCTAGCCAAAACAGCCGAAGACAGTCAATTCTTCACAACAGATCGGCTGATGCATGCCGCATCAGGATGCTTTAATTCCGTCTAGCCAATTGCCACCAAGGGGTTTGTGGTGATTCGTGGTGTTCCCAATGATAGCCAAAGTGATAACAGGCAATCAGTGACCACCAACGTGGTCGATCGATTGTATCGGCTCGATGAGGTTCGACATAGCCGCCAATTGGCTCTCGATGCGGCAGAAAAGTCCCAAAGTAGAATAATTGAATCGAACTCAACAGAGATGGGATAACCCAAAATAGCACTAAATTTGGAATTGGGAAGTGGCAAATCTGCATATACAGCGGTTTGCGGGTTTATGAGGTACAGTAAATGAAATAGTATCATCAACGCAAATGGTGAAGCCATACTCGATGGATTTAAGAAAAAGGATTGTCACCGCAGTTGAAGAGGGCGGCTCGATCAGAAAAGTAGCAC
>JBGSPI010000093.1:0-24805 GCA_041738715.1 Chamaesiphon sp. | reverse complement strand
GTGCTACTTTTCTGATCGAGCCGCCCTCTTCAACTGCGGTGACAATCCTTTTTCTTAAATCCATCGAGTATGGCTTCACCATTTGCGTTGATGATACTATTTCATTTACTGTACCTCATAAACCCGCAAACCGCTGTATATTCGAGCATATGGGGAAATTCCAATTCAAATCCTACGTAAAGTTCGAGATCTCACTCAACTAAATAACTTCCCCAACCTCACCAGTCTGACTCTTTGGGGAACGCAGGTGAGCGATGTTTCAGCCTTGGCAAATCTCACCAACCTCACCAGTCTGTATCTTTGGAGAACGCAGGTGAGCGATATTTCAGCCTTGGCAAATCTCACCAACCTCACCAATCTGTATCTTCAGGGAACGCAGGTAAGCGATATTTCAGCCTTGGCAAATCTCACCAACCTCACCAGTCTGCATCTTGGGGGAACACAGGTGAGCGATGTTTCAGTTTTAGCAAATCTCACCAACCTCACCCGTCTGTATCTTGGGGGAACACAGGTGAGCGATGTTTCAGTTTTAGCAAATCTCACCAACCTCACCAGTCTGTATCTTCAGGAAACGCAGGTAAGCGATGTTTCAGTTTTAGCAAATCTCACCAACCTCACCAGTCTGTATCTTGGGGGAACGCAGGTGAGCGATGTTTCAGCCTTAGCAAATCTCACCAACCTGAAAATTCATCAATAAGATGTGGAGATTTTGGGAATCTAGAACGATTAAATCTCGATTGTAAATCAACATTAAGAATTCGGCTACTACTGGATCGATCGTGGTTGGCGCACAAATTAGCAACAAAAACCCTGCATCTTCACCAAGACAAAATCTATCTTGGTATTCCTGAGTTAAAGACGATAATCCCGTCCCCGACCCCGGTAAGGTACTGGGGCAATTAATGCAATGGTTTTGGTGTGGCGCATTGTGTGAGTCGTTTTTAGGTTCCCGTGCGCCCAGAGCAGCACGGGATTTAATTGAAACGACGGAGTGCATCGTAGCCGCGACAGGCTCGACCCCATGCCTTCAGTAAGGGGATTGCACCTCGCCTTTCAGTCAAGAGCTACTTTCGTGTTGGTAGCGCAAGTTGGGGTTGATTATTGACTAAGACATCACCAGGGATATCTTGCAGTAGTACCTCACGAATTAACCGTGCTGCCATCCTTTGGGTTAAACCACTGGCAATTTTTTGACCAAAGTTTTGGGTTTCTGATTTCATCAGAATCTGGGGGATTTTGGGTAAGATCATTGTCGGATCGAAACCTTTGGTTTGTTGTAAGATACCCCAAATCCTTTGGATGTGTTGGAGTCCATCAGACATTTGTTGAGGTTGAACAGTCTGTTTAACCTCGATACCCATCGTGCGCTGAATTGCTTGAGTGACATTTTGGAGAGTATTATGACCAAAATCATCTAAGCCACGAATAATTTCGTCGGCTAAGTAATCGCGAATAAATGTCCCACGATCGGAGAGAATAAATTCTAAACTTTGGTCGATCACTTGATTGAGATCGTATTCATCACTGCTCCTGGCATTAGACAGGAGATTTTCGAGTCGATTCCACCGGAAAGAGCCATCTTTAAATAATAGTTCTTTGAGGGAGTTACGCAAATCTGGCGAGGGATCTGTGAGTAAGCGTTTAGCGACATAGGGATAGGCTTTACTCAGAACTTTGAAATCGGGATCGACTGAGATCGCAATGCCTTCGAGGGTGACTAGCGATCGGATAATCAAGGCATAATAAGCTGGTACTTGGAAGGGAAATTCATACATTACACCAGATAATTGGTCAGTAACGCTCTTAAAATCTAAGTCAGCAACATTTGTGCCGTTCGTACCAAAAGACCTAGTAAAGACATCAGCAAAAGCGGGAATAATCGGTGTTAGATCTACATCTGGAGTAAGAAATTCTAACTTAACATAATCCCGTGCCAAGCCCTCAAAATCGCGGTTGACTAGATGGACAATTGCTTCTACTAGACCATACCTTTGATACGGCTTTACTTGACTCATCATTCCGAAATCAAGATATGCCAATTTACCATTGGGCATCGCGAGCAGATTGCCTGGATGAGGATCTGCATGAAAAAATCCATGCTCTAGTAACTGACGTAGCGAGCACTGTACGCCTACTTCAATTAAATATGTGGCATCAATTCCCTGAGCAGCTACTGCTTCGAGATTAGTTAATTTTGTCCCCGTAATCCACTCCATAGTAAGAACACGTCTAGCTGTATATTGCCAGTAGATTTGGGGTACATATACATCTTCCATGCTGCCATATAATTCGGCAAATTTTTCAGCATTTCGCCCTTCATTTTCATAATCCATCTCCTCAAAAATGCGTTCGGCAAATTCGTCAGTGATGGAGACTAAGTTACTCCGAATCCGTTTGAAAGTATTTTGCGCCCAAGTACAAAGACTTCGCATGATGTGGAGATCTAGGGCGATACTATCAGCCAATCCGGGACGCTGGACTTTAATCGCGACAGTTTCCCCACTCCAAAGTTTGCCTTTGTATACTTGACCTAATGAAGCTGCGGCGATCGGAATGGCACTAATCTCAGCGTAGATCGATTCAGGTCTATCTCCCAATTCTTCTTCGATAAATTGATAGGCAATTTCGTTAGAAAATGCTGGAATATTATCTTGTAATTGGGCTAACTCTTCTAGAAATTGGGGTGGGACTAAATCAGGACGAGTTGATAGTGCTTGACCAATTTTGATATACGCTGGCCCCAATTTTGTGAGCATATTCCGCATCTGGGTGGCACGTTTACCCAGATTTTTTTTGGTTCTGTTGGTTTGCTTATCAAACCAAACACCCAGGGCAAAGCTAATGATGGGGAAAAAGATATTGATAAAACGGGCAAATACTTTGAGAGGTTGGGTGCTATAGTATTCGGCGATCGCGATTGGGTCGTACTTTAACCACGTATCACTGGTAACTTCACGTACTCGCCGTGAAGGTAGAACTTCGGCATCAGCCACTAGTTCAGTTGGTACGGCTGCCTCTGCTGGCTGGGTAGATGACGAATCGACTCGATCGAACTGAGTGGAGGATGTGTTATTCATGCTGACTAGATTGAAAATTGTTAGCCCTGTTAATTATTGTAACAATCTTCGCTGCTTTGCAGGGGGCTATAAACCGAATATTCAGTGGTGTGGAATCGCTAAGTTGGGGATGGGGGGACGGGGGAAGGCTTGCACTGAGCGAAGTCGTTGGCGCAGCATCTCCGACTGGGGGACTGGGGGAGAGTGAACTATACTTTCTCAATTATTAATTCTCAATTCTCAATTATTAATTACCTACTCCTAGACAAAGCTTGAAGCCACGGCTACCTTGACCTGGGCTAGTCGTAATACTCGATCGCCGAGCGTGTAACCGCGCTTGAACTCGCCCAAGATTATGCCAGGCTGATGTTCGTGAGTGCCTACTTCCTTGACTACTTCATGGAGATGAGGATCGAATTGATGTCCGATTGTTTCACTGACGCGCACACCAATTTCCTTAATACTCGCGAGCATTTTATGCTCTAACATCGAATAGCCTTTTTGAATTGCGGCTTCCCGATCTGTTTGTGGTTTAATCGAAGTTCTAGCAAGTTCGATCACGTCAATCACCGACAACAATTGGAGGGCAATTTCTGCACGAGTAGATTGTTCTACCTGCGATCGACTTTGTTTGATCCGTTGCTCAAATTGGTCAGATTCCTGTTGATAATTCTCCAACTCGCTTAATAACTGTTTGTATTCAGTTTTAGCTTGCTCTGCTTGTTGTTTCCAATATAAAGTTGCTGCAAGATTTGCCTCATCATCTACATCTGGCTCACTAATATCCTTATAAGTATCTGCTTCGGCCATCTGATTTTGCAATAGAGTTTTAGGCGCAACACACCGCTTAATTTCAGCCAGTGTGGTATCTGCCACCCGAAATAACTGAACTGCCAAATCCAGGAAAGATCGCATTCCAGTTTCCTGTGCGGCTAAATTTATTCGCTCGGCATCACCATTTAAAATCACTGATTTGAGTCGGTCTGTCAGGATTAACACTTCATAGATGCCAATTCGACCGTGATAGCCCAATCCTTGACATTTAGGACATAATTTACCAGTTTGTTTTGCCTGTTCGATCTCATAGAGACTGAGAATATTTGCCTGATAATATTGTCGCCTGTCGCTCAGACTTAATGGAGTGTTCCCTAGTTGGGCTAATTCGCGGCTGTCTGGTTCATAGGGTAGCCGACAACGATCGCATGTTTGCTTAAGTAGTTTTTGGGCAATAATGCCAATAGTAGCGGTGTAGAGTTGATCTAAGGGCACCCCAAGACCAGCTAATTGAGCGATTGCTTCACCTGCTGTCGGTGCTTGCAATGTAGCGAAAACCAGACAGCCTTGCGCCACAGCTTGGAATGCCGCTTGAGCAATTTCCAGACTATCGATACAGCCGATGGTAAGGATATCTGGTTGCTGATTTAGGCAAGTTTCAATTGTCTGAACGGTCGTTTGACTATGAGCATTTGGCAGGAGAATTTGATTAATTCCTGGTACGGTATATTTTAACTGTCGATCGATTGCATAAATATTTTGATCGGGTCTGTCGAGTGCAGCTAAACTGGTATAAACTGTAGTCGATTTACCACTATCTTGTTCACCAACAATTAAAATTAAGCCGCGATTACTCTGAATTAAAAGTTGAATTGAGTTGAGCAGATCGCGATCAGGAATGATATTAGACAGAGCTAGTGGCTGACGTTGAGTATAAATAATTTTAGCCGTAATACTATCACCAAATTGAGTTGGCAAGGTAGTAATCTCAACCACAACTCGACCGATTTTACTACTGTGATTAACGGTGCCAATTTGAGGTGCAATCAGATTTGCAGGAATTTGTGCTGTGGACTTGAGATATTCAATCGTCGGTGCAACCATTTTGTGTGGCAAGTTCTGCAACGCTGTTTGCAGGACACCATCTTTCCGAATTCTAATCTGAAGTGATTTCGCTTGGGGTTCAAAATATAAGTGCGTTGCCCGATCTTCGATCGCTTTTGCTAAAATGCGACTGACTAATTTGACGATCGCATTATCTTCTTCGGATGTAGCTCCCATGTTGGTCATGATCGGTGCGCAATGTAGTAGAAATCGAGTATTTAGATTCCATTATGGTTCCCGATTTATCGATCGACATCCGCCATATAGTGGGATGACTCGATGAATTCCCGGCGTTGCTGAATTGATGTATGATTTGCTGTTCTTGAAACCCATAGATCCCCCAGTCCCCCCGTCTCCCAGTCCCCTAAGCTGTCATACCTGGATTCGGCAACGCCGAATTCCCTAACCCCTAATCTGCCAAATTTTAATCGATCGATCCCAACTAGCACTAATAAAAGTTTGACCCATTGGTTGAAACACGATTGATTTCACTGCGCTCGCATGTGCTTGGATGGTTGCGATTAACTGCTGTGTAAGCACATCCCACAGGTTCACCACACCATCGATCGAGCCAGAAGCGATGATTTTGCTATCGGGGCTAATTGCGACGGTTAGGACTCCATCCTGATGTCCGTGGAGGATATAATTATTTTTCGTACCTAACTGACGCACCCGGACAGTGAGATCGCTACTACCGCTAACAATTAGCTGTCCATCCGCACTAACTGCCAAAGCATAAATTTTCTGTTCGTGAGCCTCGATCGTTTTTAATAGCTGTCTTTGGGCTAAATCCCAAAACCGAATCGTGCGATCGGCACCTGCACTAATTAAAATTTTACCATTAGGCATAAATTCGATCGCAGTTACCGATTCCTGATGCCCTTCGAGTGTATAGATAATTTTGCCTGTATTCGTATTCCACAAGCGAATTCGACGATCTGCCCCGCCACTGGCTAAGATCTGCCCATCTGGACTAAACTTGACACAATAGACATAGCCACCATGACTATTAAAACTACTCAAATCTGCATGTAATTCCTGCATCGAATTACCGATCGATTCCCGCCGCCGTAGTTGAATTTTGCAATTTTTATCGCCACTAGCCATCTGACTCTGATTTGGACTAGCGGCAACTGACCAAACAGAATTATTTGTAGAATAAGTGGCGATCGGTTGCTGGGGCATGGACAGATTCCAGACAGCAACAGTCCCACCATCATCACCACTAATTAGATATTTACCACTACTAAAAATAGCGATCGTATTAATTGGTTTGCGATGCCATTCAACGGTATAAATACACTCCCAGTTTTGCAAGTTGGTAGTTAGGGGTGGTGTAACTATAATTGGTATTTTTGATTCGATTTGATTAACAGGTGGTGTAGTCTGGGCACTGTTAATAGTGGCTGCGGTTGGTAGTAAACTCACAGTATTTCCCTGGAGATCCCGGATCGCCGCCTGGGCTGTAGCATATCGATCTATTGGTTTAGATTGAATTAATTTATCTAAAACTTCACCTAATTGTAGCTCGATCGGTTGAGCCACAAAATCACGCCATTTCCATCGACCTAGATCATCATCAAATAATTTAAATGGCGAAATTCCCGTTAACAAATGAATACAGGTTACACCTAAACTATAGAGATCGCTAGCGGCAAAAGCCTTACCCCAGTTCTGCTCTGGTGCCATAAATTCAGGTGTGCCAATCGTTGTCCCCTGCTGAGTAGCCAGATTGGCTTTGATCACTTTAGCTGCACCAAAATCGACTAGATACAATTGCCGATCCTCGGTACGTCGAATAATATTTTCTGGCTTAAGATCGCGATGAATAAATCCCAACTTATGGATATAATCTAAAATTGGTAACAGTGTTGTCAACAATTCATGAATCTTGGCCGTTGAAAAAACGCCTTGCCGCTCTAACTCATCTTTGAGATTTTGACCATCGATAAATTCTTGAACTAGATATTGGCGACTGTCTGGTGTGATAAAATAGGCAAGTAGCTGAGGAATATATGGATGATCTAGTTGCTCTAGGGCAACTGCTTCCTGGGTGAATAACTCTGCGGCTTTCTGAGTTGCCGTAGTCCCTTCCATCTGAGGAAAAAATTGTTTAATCACGCAAAAAGGTTTGGATGGCTTATCTTCATCGATCGCTTGAAATGTTTTCCCAAAACCACCTTGACCGATTTGTTTGATTGCTAGATATCGATCTCGTAGTCTCAATTTACTGCCACAACTTAGACAAAAGTTACTCTGAGGTGGATTTTCTGGATGCAAGCAACTAGGATTGAGACAGTAGCCCATATTATGTAGTAGTTAAATGCAAAAAAATCAGAGCAAATGTGCCCCGATCGTTAAGATATGATAATTTTTCATGTTAACCTTCTCAATTGAGCACACTGGAAAATGATTGACTGATATCGATCGCCAGTTATTTGCCGCAACTAAAAATTTAAATTCATCCGTCGATATCTTAGCAGCGGTTTGATACCAACAATCATTCCTGAATTCCGGGAATTTTGAACGAATCCACCTAACCCGGCCAGCACATTTGCCGAGATGCTAACTTTTCAAAGTGTACTTGGGTTTGATACAAAAACTGTTCGCGACTACCAACGGCATCAGTTAATGTGGGAACTAGGTTACGCGCTTGAAGTGCCATGTGCATTTGGAGGTGGGCTACATAGTCACTCATTTCTTCACCTACTGCTACTTGACTCTCTAAAGTCTTCTGGGCGAAATTGTTCTCCATCACCGATTACTCTTAAAAAATTAAGGTTTGATAGTTAATGTATATCATAGAAGTTAGCATATCTTATCTGTCTGACTTCAGATTCCGCAATGAAGGTTAACAAAACGCCCCGTATCTATCCTCTATTTTCTATCCCCTAATTTCATGGCTTATCAAGAACTAGCCCTCGGTACACCTAACCCCGTATTATCATGGGCGGGGCACGATTTAGCGCAGCCAGAATCGCGCATGGCCAGAAATGTTGCGTCATTACCTTTTGTCTTCAAGCATGTGTCATTGATGCCGGACGTTCATCTAGGCAAAGGTGCCTTAGTTGGCTCAGTCATTGCAACTAAAGATGCCATCATCCCAGCCGCCGTCGGTGTTGATATCGGTTGTGGGATGATGGCGATCAAGACACCATTTACTGAGGCGGAATTAGATGGCAAACTCAAAAAAATTCGCCTCGATTTAGAAGCTCAAATTCCTGTGGGATTTGAGGAAAATAAACAAGGATCGAAGGATGTTACTAATTGGCAAGGATGGCAAAATTTTAAAGAGTTACATCGCGGCGTGCGTGGCTTAGAAGGTAAAGCACTTCGACAACTTGGTTCTTTGGGTGGTGGAAATCACTTTATCGAAGTTTGTATCGATACAGATAGTCAAGTCTGGCTGATGCTACATTCCGGCTCACGAAATATTGGTAATAAACTGGCGCAATGTCATATCGATACAGCCAAAGATCTCGCTAAATTAGCTAATATTAGTCTACCCGATCGAGACCTAGCTTACTTTGTCGCTGGTACGCCAGAATTTCAAGCCTACTGGCGAGATTTGCAATGGGCGCAGAATTATGCCAAGGTCAATCGCGATGTGATGATGACGAGATTTACGCGGGTGATGGAGCAGCACCTCAATGGTGGCAAGAAAATTAAACCATTATTATCAGTTAATTGTCATCATAATTACGCCGAGAAAGAGGTACATTTTGGGGAAGATGTCTATGTAACGCGGAAAGGTGCAGTTCGCGCTCAGACGGAAGATTATGGAATCATTCCTGGTTCGATGGGGACTAAATCTTATATCGTCAAAGGTAAGGGTAACGCCCATAGTTTCTGCAGTTGTTCACATGGGGCAGGTCGAATTATGTCTCGATCGATGGCAAAAAATACTTATACTCTTGATGATTTGATCGCCCAAACTGCGGGCGTAGAATGTCGGAAGGATCCAGGTATCCTGGATGAAATTCCCGCAGCTTATAAACCAATTGATCAGGTGATGGCAAATCAAGGAGATTTGGTCGAAGTTGTGGCAACGCTCAAGCAGGTAGTTTGTATCAAAGGTTAAATCAAAAATCGCGGTGGCTAATTAGCCGCCGCGAGGAAAAAAGATAAGAAAACTAGGTTAGAGCAGTAGGGATAACTTGAAACTACAGGCTGGTGATGAAACCAACGATACCGTGTCCTGTCAAAACTTCTTGGATGAGTAAAGCTACAAAGCCAATCATTGCCATCCGACCATTGAGCTTCTCTGCATACTCAGTCCAGCCAGCTTGAGGCCCATCGGTGACATACATTTTAGGCTCGATTGCAAAATTATTTTCTCTGCCGTCGTTATCGATGAAGATTTTGCCTTGCATATTATTTCCTGGGTGGCTAATGCCTTAAATATTTACTTATGTAAATTAATATAACAATATCTTTACAATAAAGCAAGTATTATTTACAAAAGAATTTGCCAGATCGATGAAATAACGGCTGGAATTGTTGCTATCAAAGCACTATAGCGATGATTATCTTTGTCTAGATTTTTACCTGGGGTAAATTAGTTAAGTGAGTATCTGCTCAGATATCCTTTTCCTTAGCTGAAAATAGAGCCAAAAAAAATTCACGGTGTAATAACGGCGATCGATCTCGATACCACTGCCTTAGCTGAATCGGCGGAACGCCAAGTAAGTAGCCGATAATTACTAGCTGATTAATCATCGTTGTCTGCCAAATGCCCCGATGCAGCCAGCGACGAGCGGAGGTCAGCACAGGAGTAGAAAGGATTTCAACTCGCCCCAAACGGCTTAATTCCCGGATTAATTGAAAATCTTCCATAATGGGCAGATCCGGGAAACCGCCAATTTTGTCAAATGTTTCGGCGGTAAGAAAGATTGCTTGATCGCCATAGGGCATTTGGCAAAAACGAGATCGCCAATTAACACCCCATTCAATTAACCGTAATCTCCACTGAGGTGCATCAATTCGTAGGGCGAACGCTCCAGCAATCGGTCCTAGATGAGTGTTTGAGGGCAAGAGGCACTTGCGCACCATGATGGCAAAACCAGGTGGTAAGAGGGTATCAGCATGGAGAAATAGAAGAATTTTACCGGTGGCAACTGCTGCACCTACATTCATTTGGATTGCCCGTCCACCAGATGCTGAGACTAGTTTGACACCCAATTTTTGGGCAATTTCTACTGTTCGATCGGTAGAACCGCCATCGACGATAATCACCTCAATATTGTGATTGGCGATAATCCTGGAGATCGTTTGTTCGATCGTCTTCGCTTCATTGAGGGTAGGAATAATAATCGAAATTTTTGGTGGTAGGATTAGAAGGTCACTGGTTTCAGTTCTGATCTGTTCCCAGACCGGCAAATCTTCTGGTCGATCGATATCAGCCAATGCTGGAAGAGTCCCCCTCGATAAACCCAACCGATCGGCAATATCTACAGTTTGCTGGAATACTGCTGCCGTACTCCAATTAATCCCTCCAAATAATTCGGGGATAAAACGACGCAGTCCAATTAAATAATAACCCCCATCGATCGCCGGACCAAGTATCAGATCTCGATTGATCAATTGTTCAAATGCTGATTTCAGTAGATCTGGATTCACACCGGGGCAGTCTGTCCCAATAATTATCACACGTTCAGATCCAGCCTGAATAGCCAGGGAAATCGATCGAGCCATTCGCTCGCCGAGATCCCCATTGCCTTGGACTTGATAAAATAAATCCACCCCAAGCCAGTTCGTCAGATCTCGATCGTCTCGTTCTTGGGCAACATGAACTTCGATCGAGATCGGATCGGTATCCCGTAATTTTCGAGCCTGATTGACAGTATGTTGGGTCATCTGGCTGTGTAGATTGGCGGCACCCACCGCACCCACCGCCGGAATTAATCGCGTTTTTGTCTCGCCAGGGATCGGATAACGTGTAAAAATAATCAGACAGTCTGCGGTCGATCGCGCTAAATTCACTATCTAAATTTCCTTAAACTAGTGAACCACCGCAGCTAGAACCAGATCCAGCCGTACAACCATAACAAAAAGGAGCAGTAGCGATTTCCTCGATCAAATCTAAACTCCCAGACTCTAGGAATTTAGCGACTGTCAGCGACTCACCAGTCCGAGTTTTCGCAGGTAGATTTTCCATCTGATTGAAGTCACAATCATAGACATTGCCTAAATAGTCGATCGACAGTTGATTGCGGCACATCAAACTTTCTAGAGTATCACCATTAAAGTTATCTTCTAAAAATTTTAGATATTGTGAATAAAGTTGGTGACGGTGCAGATATTCTCCCAATCTACCGATCGGCAAGTTAGTAATTGTCAATAAGTTATTAAAACTAATGGCAAAATGTTCTTTAAGGAACATTTTATAATCCTGTTCTAACTGTTTCTGACTGGGTGAAAGTGAAAACTTGTCAGCACTGTGGGGGATTGGTGGGTTATACACAAAATCTAGGATCAGATTTGAATCGCTACCATAACCCAGTCGGTTCAACTGTTGAATCGCCCGAATTGAAGCATCAAATACGCCCGCACCACGCATTTTATCAACATTTTTGGATAGATAACATGGCAGAGAAGCCACGATTCGCATCTGCCAATCAGCACAGTATTCAGGCAAATCTTCAAATCCTGGCTCAAAATAAATAGTCAGATTCGATCGAACAATTACCTTTTTCCCACACTTTCGCGCCGCCTCAGCGATCGGTTTAAAACCATAGTTTAGCTCTGGCGCACCACCTGTCAAGTCAACCGTTTCAATCTGCGGAAACTGTTCGATTAGTTGAATAATTTGCTGACAAATTTCTAGATTTAGCTCTTCTGTCCGATTTGGACTAGCTTCGACATGGCAATGGTTACAGGCTAGATTGCAGCGTCGTCCAAGATTGATTTGCAGAACATCGATCGGCTTTTTTGTTAATCGGCGATCCTGTGAGACAGATCCTGTACCTAGAGTTTTCAGACTAAATGGGGTGACTGTTGCGTTAGCAGTAGACATGAAAATTATTCTGCGCGGGAAATCTCAATCACTCTATTATGGTGGATTATTCCACCATTATCGCTCGACCCACAATGTTAATTGCTACGCAAACTTGATTTTGAGATAATCCTCATCCATCTTGGCTCCCGTCGGTTGGAGCGCGGCTAAAGCTTGGGGCAATACCATATTGCGCCGATGATTGCCAATCCGTACATTTAATTCATCTCCAGTTTTATTGAGTTGAATTTGGTCTTTGGCAATGCCTGGTAGATAAAGTTCCAGACTGTATTGATTGTTGCTCTCCTGGACAACCCGCATCGTCGTTTCTTTATAGTAAACTTGGCTAGGATCTTCATCTCCATACAAAGTTTCCTTTAACCGTTCTAATGCTGCGATTCCACACAGTTCCTCAGAATATAAGGGTACCTCTTTAACTGGTAACGGATGGAAATCCGCATGGATTTCTTGACGATATTTCTCTTGATTTTCTTTCCACTTTTGGAAAAATGGATCGGTGACTTCCGCTGGAATGATCCGATTGGCAATGACTAAATCGGTGGACACATTATACAAGCTTAAATAAGCATGGGCGCGGAGTGATTCCTTAATCACCATTTTTTCTGGATTCGTTACCAACCGTACAGATGAGGTCGTATTGTCCATCAGGATTTTTTGCAACGCCTCAATTTGTTCGTAAAATTCGTAGGGTGCATCCATTACCTCTTTATTAGGTAAAGAGAAACCGGCGATCGGCCGAAAGATCGGCTCTACCAATGGTCTGAGTGCGACAGAAACAGCCTGTAACGGCTTATAAAAGCGACGCATATACCAGCCGCCGACTTCGGGCAAACTCAGCAGTCTGAGGGCAGTTCCTGTCGGTGCCGAATCGATAATCAGCACATCATAGATGCCCTCATCATAGTGCCGCTTCATCCGTACTAGTCCAAAAATCTCATCCATCCCTGGTAAGATGGCTAATTCTTCAGCTTGAACCCCTTCTAATCCTCTCGCTTGTAATACTTGGGTAATGTAGCGTTTAACTGCGCCCCAGTTACCTTCTAGCTCCATCAGCGCATCCAATTCGGCTCCCCATAAATTGGGTCGAACCTCTCTCGGTTCATGTCCCATCTCTAGATCGAAACTATCTGCGAGGGAGTGAGCGGGATCGGTACTCAGGACGAGGGTGCGATAACCGAGTTCGGCGCACCGCAACCCAGTTGCTGCCGCGACTGAGGTTTTACCTACACCACCTTTGCCAGTCATCAAAATTAAACGCATAATGCTCTTGTTTTGTCCGAGGGATCGCTACTTTTCGATCTTAACGGTTTTTTCTGTGGCAAGGGTAGTGATTTTTTGTCCAGAAGATGATTTTTCAGATTATGCGGATGGACTCAGATTGCTCTGTGGACATAATCATGCTTGATCAGTTAGTCATCGGATATAGACGTTGACAGCAGGTGCCTGATCAATTTTGAAGTGGGTAGTTGCCACCTATTTACTAGACACTAGTATCAACTGCTAACTAATTTACGCGCCCTGGAGGACTTGAACCCCCGACATTTGGTTTTGGAGACCAACGTTCTACCAACTGAACTAAGGACGCAGATGTAAAAATGAGAGTGCTATTCCTGACCCTGTGCTTTAGTATAGTCTTAAAATAAAGTTAATGGTCAGGACACCCGATATTTTTTGTTCAATTGTCCAGGGGACGATCGAACCGCTGTTTGACACGAGTTGCTTTACCCACACGATCGCGGAGATAAAACAGTTTCGCCCGACGGACTTTACCACGTCTGATTACTTTCACGTTATCGATTTTGGGTGAGTGCAACAGGAATACCCGCTCCACACCAACACCTTGAAAGACGCGGCGGACAGTAATAGTTTCGTTGATTCCACCATGACGCATGGCAATGATGATGCCTTCGTATGGTTGAACCCGTTCTTTGTTACCTTCTTGAATTTTTACGCCTACGCGGACGGTATCGCCAACGTGAAGGGTAGGCAGATCGGATTTTATATACTCCGCTTCGATCGAGCGAATAATTTCCTGAGCATTCATGTGTTTTGGAAAAATTCACAGACTACCATCATAGCAGGGTGAATTAGAGTTTGTCTAGTATTTTAGTCATTTACCGAAAGATGAGGGGAATAGCTAGTCCTAAACCGATCGATCCTAGCCCATAAACCACCGTCCAAAAGCGATGGTAGCTAGAAACGTGGAGCGGAATGCGCGGACAGTCTAAAGAAATCAAATCGACACGGGAGGCGATACTCCGACGAAACCAACCGACGGTAGATACTTGTTCGCCAATTAAATATGCTGCTTGTGTCCAGCCAAACCAGACATTTCCCAGCCAACCCAGCCGAGAACTGTGGTGTAACATTATTTTACCAGTCGCATCATGGAGGACAAGATCGGCTCCAACCTTATTCCCTGAGTCCCCACGCCCGATAATTTCACCATTGAGTTTTACTGGTCTGCCGCGCAGAGGGTTAGCATAGGGATCGGACATTAGGGTCAAGATATCCGTATCGATCGCGCGATCGTAATCGGGATACATTACCACCATTTTCAATAATAACCCCAAGCCCAAACCGACCAGCGTACAACAGATCGCCACTCGCCAGCCACCGCCAGCAGTGGCAAAGACTAAACCGATCAATAGTCCACCAAAGAAGCCCAGGGGTGGCGCAAACAGTAATAGTAAATCACCGAAGAAACTGCGATATAAGCGAGATTTGTTTAGTTGATTGCCTTCTTTGACGATCGCCGCCATGTCATACTCAGTAGCTAAACCCAACTGTTCGGCATAGGTTGTCAATGCCCGAATGCGTTTCCCTATCAATGGGTGAGTAGACATTAATTCCATCCACCAAGCCCAAGGATTGAACATATCCCACAAAAATACTTTCCCCACCTTGCGCGGTGTCGTCGCGGCACGATAGGCAGCACCGGAGGATACCGCAGCTTTACCATCACAGATCCCCAATGCTCGCGTACCCCGCAGCATTACCCTCGATTGTTCGGGATGTTGCCGTTCTTCTTCAGTAATCCCGTAGGCAATTTTGACCAAGGCGCGGGAGAGGGCGTTAGGATTGCCCGTTACTTCGGCAGCAAATCGATCGGCATGGTATTCTCGGATGCGGGAGAGGTACAGGAGCATAAACTCACCCACAACGTAGAATACATAGGCAATTAAAGCGGCATTTTGGGCGGCTTGCTTGATATTCTTTTCGACAGAGCTATTGCCCAACCACTTAGTAACTTGACGACCATAAACGTAAACGAGGTAAGTGATTTGTACCAGCGTACTTGCCAGGGTCATCACGGCAAAATCCCAGTGGACGATATGACCGAGTTCGTGGGCATAAACTGTCGCTGCTTCATCATCATCGAGGTACTCAAACAGTCCCCTACTGACTACCAATCGGGCACTATTGGGGAGAGAACCGTAGGTAAAAGCGGTAGGGTTATTATCATCAATGATGCCTAACTGCGGTTCGCGGATATTTTTTTGCCGACAGACTTCCCTAATGACTTTGGCACTTTCAGGACTGTGGCGGGCGATTTCCGATAGACTCGTCCAGCGCGTACTGTAGAGCAACTGCTGCATGACATCCATCACATACGGCGAGACAAAGAACATCAGCAGGTTAAACCCGATCGTGATGCTCACAGATAGACCCAGCCATAGAGTAGGATGATTGGTGCGAAGATCGTGCGGGATAACGACCAAACTTAGGACTAAGACCATCCCAAATAACAGGGACAAAGTGACCGCAGAAGCGAGTCCGAGATTAGCTGTTACACCCTTACCGAGAAATTTGACACAGCCTTGCTCCGCTCGTCCAGCCGTGGGTAAAGGTGCGCGAACTACCTGTTCGGGTGGATCATCTTCGATCGCATCTTCCTCTGACTGTGACTCTGACCAACTAGATGTTGGCGAGGTAGACTGACTGGACTGCACAGGCTCATTACCGATATCTGGGGCGAGTTTGGATAGAAATTGACTTGCCCAGATTTGAACGTATTCTTTCTCACTGCGCATCAATTGACGGCATAAAGCGATCGCCAGATCTGGCTGTTCCCCGCCCTGGTAAGCTTTGACCAGAGACATCTGCGCTTGGGCGAGATCTTTGTGATTGCTTGCAATACCACTACAAACGCGCTCTAATTGCTCGATCGCCTCTCCAAATCTCCCCATCTTGAGAGCTTTCTGTCCGTCTTTGAGTAGTCGATCGATTTCTGCTGGCGGCAAAAGATCGATCGGATCGACATGCACTGGAAGTCGGGCAACATCACTGTTGTCTGCTCGATCGTCATCCAGTGAAGCTGATGTCAATGGAATAAAATTTTCGATTGCGGGAGTCGGCGGAGTACCAGTCTCGCCAACATTAGGCGACGGCACCTGAACGTTATCGGCATTAACTCCAGACTCTTCTTGCAACCACTGGAGATTACTTGTCGCCCAACTGCGAGTTTGGGCATTGGGGCTATCGGTCATTTGCCGACAGAGATAGATGGCTAAATCTACCTGTCCATTCCGCTGATAGGCTTTGATCAACCACCGCTGGGCTTCAAAATACTCACTGGGCTTCGAGCCAGTATTGTGACGACAAAAAGCTTCTAGTGCCTCTACTGCTTGGGGATATTGCTGTTTGTGCATCGCTGAAATCCCAGCTTGCAACAGATTCAGTTCGGGATTCATGGGGTAAAACCTTGACAATTGGACACGGTTGTAGTTTTAGTCTGCCCAAATTTGATGCGATCGATAGCAGGTGCGGAAAGGGGAAAGGGGGACACTTCGACTTCGCTCAGTGCAAGAAGGGGAAAGGGGAAAGGGGAAGAGCAGGGTCGCTGCTTTCCAACTTCCAACTCTTCAAAAATTCAATGGGGATCGTTGACAAATACACTCGGCACAGTGCGCGTTCGATGATAAACTGACAGGTAGCATTGCAAAATATTAAGAATAGCTAACAGATCGGAGAACAGTTATCAGTGAACAGTTGTTTAAGCAAATGGTCGGGAGTTTTGACTACTTCTAGGCTAATGCGGTTAGTTTGGTCAAAAATTTGGCCTTGCCGATCGAACGACATCAATGATAATCACTCTGGTTGCATCGATTCGCTATAGTCAAAAACACACAATAAATAAGTAACGCGCACATGGCTACCACCGCAGAAAAAACAAACGTGGGCAGACTCACCCAAGTTATCGGTCCAGTTGTGGACGTAGAATTCACTGGCGGCAAGATGCCCCAGATTTATAGTGCCCTCAAAGTTGAAGGCAAAAATGAAGCCGGACAAGATGTGTCTGTAACCTGCGAAGTTCAACAACTTCTAGGCGACAACCAAGTTCGTGCTGTTGCCATGAGTACCACCGATGGGCTAGTACGCGGCATGGAAGTAACTGACCTGGGCGCACCGATTAGCGTACCTGTAGGTACAGCTACCCTCGGTCGGATTTTTAACGTCTTAGGTGAAGCTGTAGACAATAAAGGGCCAGTAGATGCTCAATCGAGATCGCCAATTCACCGCGCTGCACCCAAACTCACCGAACTCGAAACCAAGCCTTCCGTATTTGAAACCGGAATTAAGGTGATCGACTTGCTCACTCCCTATCGTCGGGGCGGTAAAATCGGTCTGTTCGGTGGTGCGGGTGTAGGTAAAACCGTCATCATGATGGAACTGATTAACAACATCGCGACTAATCACGGTGGTGTATCGGTGTTCGGTGGTGTGGGAGAACGTACCCGCGAAGGAAATGACCTATACAACGAGATGATCGAATCTGGCGTTATCAACAAAGATAATCTCAATGAGTCTAAAATCGCCCTAGTCTACGGACAAATGAACGAGCCACCCGGAGCGCGGATGCGCGTTGGTTTGGCGGCGTTAACCATGGCGGAATACTTCCGTGATGTAAACAAGCAAGACGTATTGCTGTTTATTGACAACATTTTCCGGTTCGTCCAAGCAGGCTCAGAAGTATCTGCACTCCTCGGTCGGATGCCTTCGGCGGTAGGTTATCAGCCTACTCTCGGTACTGACATGGGTGACCTACAAGAGCGGATTACCTCGACTAAAGAAGGTTCGATTACTTCCGTGCAAGCGGTCTATGTACCTGCGGATGACTTAACTGACCCCGCACCAGCAACCACCTTTGCTCACTTGGATGGTACTACCGTACTTTCTCGTGGTTTGGCATCCAAAGGAATTTACCCCGCAGTAGATCCCCTCGATTCTACTTCCACCATGCTCCAACCATCGATAGTTGGTGCAGAACACTACAACACTGCTCGTGCTGTACAATCTACGCTCCAACGTTATAAAGAATTACAAGATATCATTGCAATTCTCGGTTTGGATGAACTCGCTGAGGAAGATCGTCTGATTGTTTCCCGTGCCCGGAAAGTCGAACGCTTCTTATCCCAACCCTTCTTTGTTGCCGAAGTCTTCACTGGTTCACCTGGTAAATATGTGAAATTGGAAGATACCATCAAAGGTTTCCAAGCGATCCTCAATGGTGAATTAGACGATTTACCCGAACAAGCTTTCTACCTAGTTGGTGACATCAACGAAGCCAAAGAAAAAGGCGCGAAATTGCTCAAAGGCTAGGAATTAGTGGATGGTGAGTAGTGAGTAGTCAATAGAAACCTTGTGGGTGGGATCGGTCTCCTTACATTGTGACTATGATCCGCCACTATCCACTATCCACTATCCACTATAAAAACTAACTACTAAATAAATATGACATTAACAGTAAGAGTGATTGCGCCAGATAAGACTGTCTGGGATGGATCGGCTGACGAAGTAATTTTACCGAGTACAACTGGACAATTAGGGATTTTGACTGGTCACGCAGCCCTAATTACCGCTTTAGACACTGCGGTAATGCGGGTCAAAGCTGGTAAAGATAAATGGACACCAATTGCTTTGATGGGTGGGTTTGCAGAAGTTGATAATAATGAAGTTACTGTACTAGTAAATGGTGCAGAACTAGGCGAAACAATCGATCGCGAACAAGCCCAAAAAGCATTTACCGAAGCCGAACAGAAATTAGCGAATGTGCCCACGGGTAATCGTCAAGAACAAATTCAAGCTACCCAAGCTTTCAAACGGGCAAGAGCTAGACTACAGGCTGCCAGTGCTGGATAGTTATCCTAGTCTAGCGTGAATGAGTACGAGACAAATAACAACGCCCCTGAGAGTAAATCAATGGGGCGTTGTTATTATTTAATCAATTTTAGCTATGTAGGTAAGGGAGAGATTATTTTGATAGTAAAAATTATTCGTAGGATAAAATCTTCACTAATTGAAGATGAAAAGTTTTTAGAAAATATTAAAGATGTTGAAATAATCGTCTCTAAAATTTTATCCATATCTATGATTGTAGTAATCCTAATTGCACTTATGCAATTAAGTTATGGATTAGTGGAAAAAATCTTCATCACAGTAAACCGACCAAGCAATACTAACTTTAACACAACATTATTCGAGCTATTTGGACTATTTCTTAATGTTCTCATTGCTTTGGAAATTCTAGAAAACATTACCGCTTATCTTCGTAAGCATATAATCCATGCAGAATTAGTGATTGTGACATCTTTAATAGCAGTGGCGAGAAAAATTATTATTTTCGATTTAGAAAAAAAAGGAAGTAATGATTTAATTGCCTTAGCTGTTGCCGTTTTTGCACTGTCGATTAGTTATTTTATTGTGAAAAGTACTAGTAGAAATGGCAGACATTAGTAGATTCAATCATCAACAAATCATATTTTATTCCTGAGTTCCTGGTGATGGCACGACTCGCGTTCCCCCTGGAACTAATCTTTGTGGTTTACCCAAATCAGGTGGAATTCGATAGACCGGACGACGGCGAAAGACTGGACTGCTTTCTTCGATATCTGGCAGCCCTCTCGTTGGCGGTCTCAAAATGGGCGCGGGCGAGGGTTTTGGTTGAATTGTTCGCGATGGCGGTAGAACTATTCCCTTCGTTCCGACTAAATTAGCATCAGTCAAAGAAGTACTAGTGAGGTTAGCACCCGTAAAATCAGCCAGAGCTAAATTAGCCGCTCCTAGATTGGTTTGACGTAGGATAGCACGACTAAAATTGGTATTAACTAAATTGGCATAGGTCAAATCAGTGCGGGTAAGATTTGTATCGACAAAATTTACATCAATTAAACTAGCAGCTTGCATTACAGCCCCGGAGAGATTAGTGCTAGTCAGATCGGCTCCGGTGAGATTAGCCCCACCCAATTTAGCACCTGTTAAATTTGCGCCAGCCAACTTTGCACCAACTAGGTTAGCCGCTTGCAAATCGGCATTGACTAGTTGTTTGCGACTGAGATCTACACCACTGAGATCGCAACCGATACATTTATTGGTAGTAATTAAAGTATTTAAATCCGCCGGATTATAACCATAAGCAGCGGGAATTATCCCCAGTTGGAGGATCGTGCAACACAAATAAAAACGGTAATTCATATGTTGGTGAGTTTATACACTAACTACTATTTACTTATTGAAGCTATAAATCACCTGAAGTTCCAATTCTGCGCTCAAAGTTGACGGTAATTGGGGTTTGGCGTATATGTGTCTTTCGAGTTGCATTTGTAGACCAGTGAGCGGATCTGGGCCATTGGCGATCATAAACTCTAGCCGATTTACTTGCGGCATGAGTGTAATCTGATCGAGGATCTGAAAAATCGATTGGACATAGGGATGAGTCGGATCTTGATACCAGTTTTCGATCGCGAGATTGGCTTGATCGAATCCCAGATGAAAGGTGAGTGAAGGGGTGCCAAATAAAGCAATGCCAACGGGTCTAGCTTCTTCTTTGAGCAGTAGATGACTATTCTTTGCCAGGTGCCGCAGTTTATCCAATCGATCGTACCTAGCAGAGATATCGAGAGGTTCTTCCTTCCAGGTAATCCCCACAGTCACTAGATAAGTTTGGAGGAGCATGTGACCCAATTTTGTGGCTTTGGTGGCGAGATAATTGGTATTGTAGTCATTAGCTTCGATCAATAATGGCACTCGATCGACCACTTCCAAGCCATAACCCTTCAGTCCGGCAATTTTGCGCGGGTTATTAGTAATCAGTCGAATTTGACTAATGCCTAAATCGTTCAAAACTTGGGCACCGACCCCATAATTCCGTAAGTCGGCAGGAAATCCGAGGCGATTATTTGCTTCGACAGTATCTAGTCCTAAATCTTGGAGTGAATAGGCTTTGAGCTTGTTAATCAAGCCAATCCCGCGCCCTTCCTGGCGGAGATAGACTACCACGCCCTCGCCCGCATTTTCAATCATTTTCAGGGCAGCTTGGAGTTGGAGGCGACAGTCACAGCGAAGCGAACCAAGGGCATCACCCGTGAGACATTCTGAGTGCATCCGCACCATCACGGGTTTGTTGACAAAATTTTCGGGATTGCCTTTGACGATCGCAACTGTTTCTGTATTATCCAGTAAGTTCCGATAACCGTAGATCTCAAACTGCCCAAACTGACTGGGCAGCTTGGTAATCGCTTCACGATGGACAAATCTGTCGTGGCGGAGGCGGTAACTAATCAGATCGGCAATACTAATGATTTTTAAATGATGAATCCGTGCATAGGTGACTAAATCAGTGAGCCGAGCCATCGAACCGTCAGCATTCTGAATTTCGCAGATTACCCCTGCGGGGGCTAAACCAGCAAGCCTAGCTAAATCAACGGCAGCTTCAGTATGTCCGGCTCGTTTCAACACCCCACCTTTACGCGCTCGCAGGGGGAAAATATGACCGGGACGACGGAGATCTTCTGGTTTGGTGTTGGGATCGATCGCTAGTTGAATCGTGCGCGTGCGATCCTCGGCGGAAATCCCCGTACTGACTCCGAGATGGGGACTAGCATCGATACTGACGGTAAAAGCAGTTTGATTGGGATCGGTGTTGTTGGAGACCATCAAGGGAAGATCGAGGCGATCCAATCGGTCTCCAGTCATGGCGACGCAAATTAAGCCTCGCGCATGGACAGCCATGAAGTTAATCTGGTCAGGTGTAACTGTTTGCGCAGCACAAATCAAGTCGCCTTCATTTTCGCGATTTTCATCATCTACGACCACGACCATTTTGCCTGCTGCAAAGTCAGATAGGGCAGTATCGATCGCGTCAAACTCAAATTTCGACAGGTCAGTAGAAGAAGTTGCTATCACAGATCGCTCAAATGTTGGTAAACTATATAGTCCACTATGGGAATTCAAAATTCATACCTCAACTGCGTATCGCGAAAACGCTACGCTAGGGACAACCAAAATTCACAATTTATACTGAATTTCTGTCTTGAATTAGTTGGTCTTTCCCAGTGATGGAGATGGTGCTAGTTCTTATTATATAGGTCATAACATTCATGGGTGAGCAGAACCGCTTGCAAGTTGGGATCGTCGGTGCGTCAGGTTATGGCGGAGTCCAGTTGGTGCGCTTATTGCAAGACCACCCTGATGTAGAAATTGCTTATTTGGGTGGTGATAGTAGTGCGGGTAAAAAGTTTGCGGATATTTATCCCCATCTTGCTCATGCTGTCGATTTGACGATCGAGTCTATCGAGGTCGATAAAATCGCCGCTCGCTGTCAAGTAGTCTTTCTCGCTCTACCCAATGGGTTAGCTTGCGAGATCACACCAAAATTATTAGCCAAAGGCTGTCGCGTTTTAGATTTATCGGCAGATTACCGGTTTAACGATCTAGATACTTATACCCAATGGTACAAAATTCCGCGTACCGATCGAGAAACGGCGGCGATGGCGGTATATGGCTTGCCGGAACTGTATCGATCGAAACTCCGAACTGCCAAAATTGTCGGTTGTCCAGGTTGTTACCCTACAGCTAGTCTATTGGCTCTCTCGCCGTTGTTCAAGCAAGGTTTAATCGATGCGGATACTGCGATCATTGATGCGAAGTCTGGTACCTCTGGCGGTGGGAGACAAGCCAAAACTCATCTTTTATTGGCTGAGGCGGATAATAGCATCTCGGCTTATAGTGTAGCTGGACACCGCCATACACCCGAAATCGAGCAAGTATGTGGAGATCTGGCCAGTCATGAGGTGAAGGTGCAATTTACCCCTCATCTGATGCCGATGGTGCGCGGTATCCTAGCGACCGTCTATGCTACCATTCGCGATCCGGGGTTAGTAACGGAGGATTTAATTACCATTTACAAGGCTTTTTACCGTTCTTCCCCATTCGTGAAAGTGTTAGATGCTGGAGTCTATCCCCAAACAAAATGGGCAGCAGGCACCAATCTCTGCTACATCGCTGTTGAAGTCGATCCTCGAACTGGACGGGTAATTGTGATGTCAGCGATCGATAATTTGATCAAGGGTCAAGCTGGACAAGCAGTACAATGTCTCAATGCGATGATGGGTTGGGAGGAAACGCTTGGATTACCTCAACTCAGTTTCTATCCCTAGACTTCAACACGGTTTAAGCTAAATTATTTTCTAAAGAATGTATATTTACACACAATAATCATCAGTACAGTTAGTCAATAATCCTGACAGCCAAGTGAATCACAGCAACTCTTCTGGGGCTGGAGTTTACATCACTGAGGGGATTAAGTTTTATGCCGAAAACTCTATTTCAGGTCGATCTTACCAAGCCAATGGATCAGCAGGAATTACCAGGGCACAATCGCTGGCATCCAGATATCCCAGCGGTTGTATCTGTCAATCCTGGTGATATTTTTCGGATTGAGTGTAAAGATTGGACGGATGGGCAAATCAAAAATAATGATAGTCCTGATGATATTCGGGATGTCGATCTCACAGTTGTTCACGTTTTGAGCGGTCCGATTTGGGTTAATGGTGCCGAACCTGGCGATATTTTGGTGGTAGATATTCTCGATATCGGCGCACTCCAGGGCGATGAATGGGGCTTTACAGGCATCTTTGACAAAAAAAATGGGGGCGGTTTTCTGACTGACCATTTCCCCAATCCGGCTAAGGCAATTTGGGATTTGGAAGGAATTTATACTAAGTCTCGCCACATTCCAGGTGTCCGCTTTGCGGGCATCACTCACCCTGGGTTGATTGGCTGTGCGCCTTCTCACGAACTCCTGGCGACATGGAATAAGCGGGAGAGGGAATTGATGGCGACACAACCCGACAGGCGCACCTACGGGGCTGGTTTCGCGGGAGATGTACCGGTTTTGGCGGCGTTACCTAATCCAACTAATGCCATTTTAGGGACATTGGCGGCTTCAGAATTCGATCGAGTGGCAGCAGAAGCTGCGCGGACAGTTCCGCCTCGTGAGCATGGCGGCAACTGCGATATTAAGAATCTTTCCAAAGGCACCAAGATTTATTTCCCTGTCTATGTTGAGGGGGCGAAGTTGTCGATGGGGGATATTCATTTCTCTCAGGGTGATGGCGAAATTTCTTTCTGTGGTGCGATCGAAATGTCTGGATACATCGACCTCCACGTCGAAATTATCAAGGGTGGGGTGGAGAAGTACGCGATGGTTAATCCGATTTTCAAGCCGGGGCCTGTGGAACCACATTACTCGGAGTATTTGGTCTTTGAGGGGATTTCGGTGGATGAATATACAGGTAAACAGTACTTTATGGATGTGCATATTGCTTACCGTCGAGCTTGTCTAAATGCGATCGAATATCTCAAGAAGTTTGGCTTTACGGGTGAGCAGGCTTATCTTCTGTTGAGTTGCGCTCCGGTGGAGGGCAGGGTGAGTGCTGACGGGGCGACAGGTAGCCTAAAAACCAAACAGGGAGATGATTCTAGGCAAGTTGCCTAAAAAAAGATAGGGTAAGAAAGCTTCTTACCCAAAAACAATAAAATGTTACCAGAATTGTATCATGCCCATTTGTCAGAA
>JBGSPI010000090.1:0-82546 GCA_041738715.1 Chamaesiphon sp. | reverse complement strand
CTCCGACAGTTTTCACCTACCAACTCTATGATGGTGGATGCTTTGATTGCAATAGCGATAGATTTAATCAATCCTGTTCACCTTCGTAATTGGTTTGCACACTGTTGCTATTGTCCCTCATAAACCCGCAAACCGCTGTATTTATCAGTGATTTCATCGATAAAAATCCTCAACAAGTCTTGCAATCTGTTGAAGCGATCGGATCTAGGCTGAAGAATCCTCCCCAGACATTCAACAATTATCTGGAAACTCTAGCAAATCAGGGACTACTAAATTCTGTTACCATGCTACGCGATCTTCAAGATGAGTCATAATTTGATTTACCAGTAATATTTATATTCGTAGTAAATAATTCGATACCTATCTTTTAAATTGTCTGGCAAGTGCAGCACCAGTCCGCTTACCTGCACCTTTAGCACCTATGCCTGCTCCTTTTGCCATCCCACCCCCAAACTGCCCTAATGCCTTCATTCCTGCCCCCATTGCCCCTCTCACTGGTGCGCTTGCCATTGAATTCATCGCTCCAGCCAGAGCTAACGCCGAACCCTGACAATAGAAGAAAGTCAGCACGGGTGCAAAGATTGCCATCAGTAATTCAATCACAAAAATTCCGATTCCACCATCTTTTGTCTCTGCCCATAATTGCAAGTAAACAATAATCCCCACAACGATTGAAAAACACAGCTTGGCATTTACCAGCGTCCAAAAATTACCGAACCAACTTTTCAGTGGTGCTGGATCGAATAATGAAAGCGCGACATTAATCGGAAATGTAAATCCAAATACTAATAGTGTTAACTCAATTGCCACGTAAAAAGCAATTGCTAAACCTGTCAATAAAATCTCAATTAGATGCTGGGCAAGATTACCAGGATTCGTCAGTAGCGAAATTGTATCTCCGGTTTTCTCGATGAATGATTTATTCGCGTTCACATCTCCCCCTGCTGCTTTAGTTGCCGCATCATTAGCATCTGCCTGAATCGCGATTACTTTATCCAGAATAACTGGATCTGTAATATTGTCTGCTTGGAGTTTACCTCTGAGAATTGAAATTGCCGCCCTAAAACAGTCAGGCTCGGCTTTAGCCGCACAAGTATCCAACTGTTTTTGAAAGGCAATAAAGTGTGGTTGTGCCACCACACTATCTCCAAACTTCCTCGTCGTTTGTAGCTTTTGAAAATCGCTGGCTATCCCATTGAGAATAATATCGCTAACGCTATTACTATAATTTCTTAATCCTAACACCGTGTACATCGAAATCTGCCCGCTGTTAGTTAGCATTAACAAAACTAGCATAATTGACATCAAAGAACCAATCAGTTTTTCGATATCTAAAACATTTTTGCCGATCTCCTGGAATAGATAGTAACCTTTGTAAATAACTCCAGCTCCAGCAATTAATAAGGATGCCTGTGCTACCCGCCCAAATATCCCCATTTTGAAAATATTCGACCAAAAATCTTGAGCAAATTGCTGCGCCAAGTCTGCACCCGTTTGAGTCGAACCAGCGATATTGGCTGATGATGCGGCTAGGGTTAGGTTTGTGAGGATGTCCATTTTTAATTGGGGTGCGCTTCGCGCAGGGTGTGGGGTGTGGGGTGTGGGGTGTGGGGTGTCGGAGGGAAAGGGCAAAGGGCAAAGGAAAGGGGTGTAGGGGGTAAAGGGGAAGGGAGAATTACCTACACCCGACACCCGACACCCTGCGCGAAGCGCACCCCTACTTTCCAAGCCGAATCACCCGCGCCACACTTGCATCGGTAGTAATCAGCGGCAGACTATTATGTCGTTCGCTCAATTGCCAGAGTGGAAAGCCGATAAAGTAAGGCGTACAATGTTCGCCGAATAAGTAAAAACAACTCCGAAAATTGAGATTGACTGTCGCTGTACCTCTCTTCGCATTTACATTGCGAACGACAAACTTCATCCCAGCAAAATGGATACCAGTCGGTTCTTTTCCACCATTTACCCATGCGAGTAATCCTTTACCACCGCGCACTTGCAGACTATCGCCAGAAATAATCCTCGCACCTTTTAAATAAGGCATTCCAATTAAAGGATGGGTTTCAATATAGTCACAATTAGTTTGACATGGTGCATTTGGTTGTTGCTCCGAGCCAGTCATTACCATGTGTTGAATATTCCGTTCCTTGTTACGGACTACATCCATCTTCATCACCGCCGCACCCGCAGGGATGGTAATACTGGGCATATTAGCGAGGGAAATTTTGCCAATATTTGGAATCTGTGCAGCCGTTAACTTTTGAATACCTGCAAAATTATTGAACGGCGTATTAGCCAGACTGGGAACTCGATTAAGCTGAATCGATTTGAGATCGACTATGCTGCCAAATAGAGTAGTTTGAAGATGGGGATTGAGTATTTTCCCACCACGGATACCGCCAGAACTAAATGCAGATTGAGGTAGAATTCCAGCCAGCGCAGGATTAGCTGTGAGAGCATCTTTAACAGTAATCTTGCCCAGCCAAGGGGTAGCGGTGGCGAGAGTTTCTAGCCCTGTTAGAGGTGTCTTTCCGGCAGCAGCAGCGGCTGTTTGCGGGGTGAATTGTCCAACTCCAAAGGCGGTATTTAAAAACCCCATCGGCATACAAGTAGCGGGAGATTGTCCAATTTGACAGGAAACTTTAGTCAACCCACCAAACATTGCTTGGGCTTGAGACGGAATCGTAGCTTCCATTTTCTCCGTCGCTGGAGCCATCGAATTAATCGTCAGTCGCTCGAAAGTAGATTTAAGAGGAGAAACTTCGGCAGCGGCTCTACCTGCTAGATAAAAAACTATGCCCAGAGCAGTAATTGAATAATAGGTGAATTTAGCGATTGAATGGTGATGAGTTAGTTTCATTATTGAACAGGAGTGCCTAAACTAACTAAATTAGCTACTAAATTCAGATTTAATCCATAGGATGCAGCCGAATCTAATTTGGCTCCTTCATTTAGTGCCTTCATAAATTTGTTAAGGCTTTCATATTGTGGATTGTTATATTTAAAATCGCCCCGATAGATAGCTAATCTAAATCCAGTTGCTAAATAATCGAGCGTGCGCCGATCTGTTATAGTGCTACGCACTAACGTTAGGACAAGCTGCAAAAGCAGCATCAACACAGTCATGAAAGTTGTCAAACTCATCCCAACGTTGTCTCATCCAATTTTTAAGTACAAACCACCAATTTTCAATCGGATTAAAATCAGGAGAGTAAGGTGGCAGATACAACAGATCGCATCCGAATTGTGCTATTAAATCCTCGATTGCTTGAGATTTGTGAAAGCTAGCATTGTCAATAACTATGATATCTCCTGGATTTAATTTTGGGAGTAGACATTTTTCTAACCACATTTCAAATAAGTCTCGATTGCACGCGCCCGTAAATGTCATTGGTGCAAATATTTCTTTCTCTTTAAGTGCTGCAATCCAACTGACTCTTTCCGTTCGTCTCCCCGATCTTAAAGCCTCAAATCTCTTTCCAATTTCACAGTATCCGTAAGGATAATCGTCTCGATTGTCAATCCCTGCCTCATCTATATAGACAATTTGTGCTTTGGCTTTAGCTTTTAACTTTTCTTGAAACTCTTGACGTTTGAGTTCATCTCTTTCTCGATATCCATAACTCTTTTTTTTCGACTCACCCTAATTTTCTTCATGGCATCACTTATGTTTTGTTGTGTGACCCCTTCTCCCCATAACTTAGCTATTTCAATTTGTGTTTTCCCTCCATGTTGTTTGACAAATTCTCTAAATCTTTCCCAATCACTAATCTTTGTTTTTGGCTTGGCCACCATCACTTTCGATCTACAACTTCCAGTTTCCGCTTGACGCGCCAACCATAGATCCAGGGTATTTCGACTGATGTTAAACATCCGACTTACATCTGTCTTGCGTTCACCTCTATCTATTGCTGCTATTACTTTTTGACGAAGATCTTCACTGTAAGGTGCTGGCATCCTGATTTCGATCTCTAACTTCACCTACTATTATATGTCCTAACTGAAGCTCGTATTGCTATAATGTTCGATCAGTGATTTGTAGGTGAGGGCGGGTTTGATTCAGATTTTTGGAATTATTTGAAATCGATTACCTCCGGTAAGCTACGCCAACGCATAAATCTGCCCCTACGAACGCCTACAGGTGAATATGTGGGTGGGGAATTCGATCTCATCAATACACCTCGTCATGGCTGCCAAAATCTACAAACACAGCCTTTTCGTCACCAGTAAAATAGAACAACACTCTCTCGTCATAATCTACACTGAAACTCCAAAATTCCTTCAGTTTACCTGACAGTTTATGCGTTTTTAGACTAGGATCGAATGGATCGAGTGTGAACTGCTCCAACTTTTGCCAAAACCTAGCTTCTAAATCGGGATTACCTTTAATCCGTTTCTGAAAAACACGCTTGAATGAAGAACTGAAACTAACTTCCACAACTATTCCTCGATCGATCTCTTAAGTTCATTGATCTCAGCAGAGTATTTCAGTTCACCTCGTTTTTCTTCTGCTTGTGCTGACTTAAAGTTCTCATATATATCTTCACGCCGTTCTTCTCGAAGGTATTGCTTCAACAGCATTTGAAGCTCCTCTTTTTCGTCGATCGATAGATCTTTGATAGTTTCGACTAAATCACTAAAAGTCATAGTTTCATTCAGAACATAGGTTTAAGTTTATTCTACAAATAATCGAACCCGCCCAACCCTACCAGCAAATATCGATTGTGATTCGTTTGCGTTCGGGAAGCGTCCGCCTACGCAGAAGCGTGGGTTTTGCCCCATCGTATATGGATGATGACGTTCGATTCGATACTTAACGGTAAGCTCGATGTTATTTTCAGATGATTGACTGGAATCAATTAGGTCTATGTCAACGATTACGTGGATATCGGGAGGACTTTTATGACATCGATTCCCGTAGTCCGATCGCGATTTTACTATGTTCTTCGATTTGGGACATGACTTGACGAGCGCGACTGATTACCGTTGGTGGTAATCCAGCTAGTCTTCCCGCTTCGATACCGTAAGATTTACTTGCGCCGCCTGGTTGAACTTGATGGAGGAAAATAATTTGGTCGGGAAGTTCTTTGACTGTGACTTGATAATTTGCCACATTAGATAGGATTGAAGCGAGTTCGTTTAGTTCGTGATAATGAGTGGCAAAAATAGTTCTCGCCCGAATTTCCGTGGCTAAATATTCAGCAACTGCCCAAGCGATCGAAAGTCCGTCAAATGTGGCTGTTCCTCGTCCAATTTCGTCTAATAAAACCAGCGAATTCGCTGTAGCGTGGTTGAGAATATTGGCAGTTTCATTCATCTCCACCATAAATGTGGATTGTCCCGTGGCGAGGTCATCGACTGCACCGACACGAGTAAATATGCGATCGCAAATACCCAATCTCGCCCTTGTTGCCGGAACAAAACTGCCAATTTGGGCCATAATTTGGATTAAACCTAATTGCCGTAAATAGCAACTTTTACCACTAGCATTTGGGCCAGTCAGGATGATTAAATCGGGATGTTCGACGCTGGGGGTCTGATGTTCTGTTTGTCCCAATTGCGTCGAATTAGGCACAAAAAATCCAGCTAATAGAGCTTTTTCGACCACTGGATGACGACCATCGGTAATCTGAATTTCTCGACTCGCGACCATCTGGGGGCGACAATAGCCCTGAGTCACGGCAATTTCCGCTAAACCACATAAAACGTCAACTGCGGCGATACTTCGCGCCACAGTGCGGATTAGCTCGGTGTGTGCGGCGACAATGGTGCGGAGTTCGACGAAAATCTCGTGCTCGATGCGATTGAGATCATCTTGAGCGGTCAGGATGCGGACTTCGCGTTCCTTGAGTTCGGGGGTGATGTAACGTTCTTCATTGGTGAGGGTCTGTTTGCGAATATAGTCGGCGGGTACTTGGTCGGCCTTGAGGCGGGAGATACTGATGTAATAGCCGAAGGTTTTATTAAATCCGACTTTGAGATTAGCCATTCCGGTGCGTTCTCGTTCAGTGATTTCCAAATTGGCAATCCACTGATGATCATTGGCAGCCGTGGCACGGAGTTCGTCTAGTTGGGGGTTAACTCCTGGCCGAATTAAACCACCTTCTTTCAAATGTTGGGGTGGATGTTCGACGAGATGGGCGGCGATTTCTTTACCTAGTGTTTCGAGTTCGGGGGGAACGTGGTGGAGAATTTTTAAAAACGGGGATTTGCCCTGGCTAGCAATGATAGCCAGGTCGGGAAGTTTGAGGAAGGATTCGGATAAGGCGACTAAATCCCGTGCATTAGCGCGTCCCGATGCAGCTTTTCCTGTCAGACGTTCGATGTCATAGATTTGTTTGAGCAGTTGCTGTAAATCTTGACGGAGGAAGGTGTCCTCAACGAGTTCTTGAATCGTATCCTGGCGTTTATTAATCGCCACAATATCTAACAGCGGTTGTAAAACCCAGCGACGCAAGGCGCGTCCACCCATCGCGGTACAGGTTTTATCTAGTGCCCAGAGTAGAGAGCCTTGAAAGTAACCATCGCGGACAGTTTGGGTAATTTCTAGGTTGCGGCGAGATTGATTGTCAAAGACGAGATAATCGCCGAGGGAGTAAGTCCGCAGGGGTTGGAGAGCGATGGGATTTCCCTTTTGAGTCGCTTCGAGATATTCTAATAAACCGCCAGCAGCCCGCACAGCTAAGGGAAATGGACTACACCCCAAAGATTCTAGCGATCGCATTTTGAATGTGTCTAGCAGCCGTTGCTTGGCTTCTGCGAGGGTAAATGGTAGCAGGGGGCGCATGGCATAGCAGAAGCAATTAGGCAGATTGGCGGGGAGGAGATCGGAGGTTTCACCGGGACGGAGGAGACGGTTTAAATCGGGTGCAGCGACGGGGATCAGGATTTCCGGCGGTTGGAGCCGCATCAATTCTTGGGTGAGGACTTCTAGATCGGTGCTTTGGGTAGTGAGAAATTCACCTGTAGAAATATCTGTATAGGCTAGTCCCCAATTATCGCCGACCAGGACGATCGCCGCGAGGAAGTTATTGCGGCGAGATTGGAGCATTTCCTCCTCCTGAATTGTCCCCGGCGTAAGCACACGAACGACTTCCCGCCGAACTAAACCACTCCCTGCTTCGGCGGCTTCAGCGGCGGTTTCCACTTGGTCGCAGATGGCGATCGCGTAGCCTTTTTCGACTAACATGGCACAATAGCGATCGACTGCATGATGCGGCACACCAGTCATCGGGACGCGCCCAATTTCTTTACCACCTTCTTTACTGGTGAGAACTAATTCGAGTTCGCGAGCGATAGTAATTGCATCTTGGAAAAAAGTTTCAAAAAAATCGCCGCAACGGTAGAGGAGTAAGGTGTGGGGATATTGTGATTTGACCTCGACGTAATGTTGATACATCGGGGAAAGTTTCGATCGATCGAGTTCGCGATAGTCAGCGTTACGAATTTGACTTTGGCTGGTGCGAATTCCGGTTAAGTCGGGAGCAGTTTCGGACATGGATGACTGGTGCTGGGCTGGTTCCATTTTAACCGATCGGGTTGAGCCACAACTGGACTAGACGATTCAGTCAATTAGTGATGAAAACCAAGGTCATCAATGTCCGAGCTAAAATTAGGTCAAATTACTGCTCATCACGCCATTGATAGGCGGCTGCGGTACGCTCTCGATCGATTTTGAGCATCAACACACCCAATGGGGGAATACATAAATCTAGCGAGAATTTACGATTGTGAATCGACCATTCATCCGCCCATTTACCACCGAGGTTGCCCATATTGCTGCCGCCATATTTGCGTGCATCGCTATTAAATAACTCGTTGTAGAAACCATGTTCGGGCACACCAATTCGATAATGAGAATGTGGCTGTGGGGTAAAGTTACAGACGACGATGATACATTCATCGCTATCTTTTGCTCGACGAATAAATGACACTACGCTATGACGACTATCGGTACAATCAATCCAATCAAACCCGGCTTCCTCAAAGTCTTGAGTATAGAGAGCGGGTTCGTGATGGTAAATATAATTGAGGTCAGTTAAATACTGACTAATTTGCTGATGCGGTGCATATTGCAATAAATTCCATTCCAAATCAGACCAAACATTCCACTCACTCCACTGGGCGAACTCCATCCCCATAAATAGGGTTTTCTTGCCGGGATGGGCGAACATATAGCCGTAGAGGGCACGCATATTGGCGAGTTTCTGCCATTCATCCCCGGGCATTTTACCGATAATGTTACTCTTGCCATGGACTACCTCATCGTGAGAAAGGGCGAGCATGAAGTTCTCGCTGTGGTTGTACCACATACTGAAAGTGACATTATTTTGGTGGAACTGGCGGAACCACGGGTCCATGCTGAAATAATCGAGCATGTCGTGCATCCAACCCATATTCCATTTGAGGTTGAAGCCCAAACCCCCAAGATAAGTGGGTGCGGAGACCATCGGCCAAGAAGTGGATTCTTCGGCAATCGATAGTGCGCCCGGGAAGTAACTGAAAATTAGGTGGTTCGTTTGCCGTAGGAAGTCGGCGGCTTCAATATTTTCACGTCCGCCATATTGATTGGGCACCCAACCCCCGGGTTCACGAGCATAATCTAGATAGAGCATCGAACTGACTGCATCTACCCGAATCCCATCGATGTGATATTTATCGAACCAAAACAGGGCATTCGCATACAGGAAATTTCTGACTTCATTGCGCCCATAATTAAAAATCAGGGTGCCCCATTCCTGGTGTTCGCCCTTGCGTGGGTCGGCGTGTTCATAGAGGTGGGTACCATCAAAGAAGGGTAAACCATGCCCATCTTTGGGGAAGTGTCCAGGGACCCAATCGACTAACACACCGATATTCGCTTGGTGACATCGATCGACAAAATACATAAAATCTTCAGGAGAACCATGCCGCGATGTGGGCGCATAGTATCCGGTGACTTGATAGCCCCAGGAACCGTCAAAGGGATGCTCGGCAACTGGTAATAGCTCAATATGGGTAAATCCGAGATTCTGCACATAGGGAATTAATTTATCTGCTAATTCCCGATAGGTGAGGAATCTTGCCCCTGGATTGTAGTCGGAAACTGTCACCACCGCAGAGGTGGATCCGTCGGGTAATTTCGCTGGTTCGCTGGCGGCGGCATGGAGCCAAGAACCGAGATGACACTCATAGACAGAAATCGGCTGGCGCAGTATATCTGTACGTCTGCGTTGATCGATCCAATCCTGGTCTTGCCATTGATGGATGTTTAAATCAGCAACAATTGACGCAGTTTTGGGACGGGCTTCTTGATGGAATCCATATGGGTCGGTTTTTTCGTAGGGATGTCCGTCTTGATTTTTGACCTCATATTTATAGGATGTGCCAACTTTGAGTTCGGGAATGAATAATTCCCAAATCCCATTTTCCCGTTTGGCCATCTGGTGTTTGCGTCCATCCCAGTGGTTAAAATCGCCAATGACGGAAACGTTCCGCGCATTTGGTGCCCAAACTGCGAAGTACACACCCTTAATTCCTTCAATTTCGATCGGATGCGCGCCTAACTTCTCATAAATCCGATGATGATTACCTTCGGCAAATAAGTGAATATCAAAATCACTTAATAACGGCGAAGTAAAAGCATAGGGATCGTAAATTACTCGTTCGTGGCCACCTTCAGTGATTTTAAGTTGGTAGTTACTTAATTCTGGTAGATCGATCGTACAACTGAAAAAATGTGGATGATGCATTGACTGCATTTGATATTCCTGACGGGCTGCTGGAATCATTACTGAGACAGCCTCGGCATTGGGCAGATAACTCCGCACCACCCAGACCTTTTTGCCATCTTCCTCAATCTGATGAGGTCCTAATATTTCAAAGGGATTGTGATGTTTGTTGCCAACAATCCGGTCAATCTGTTCTAAAGCAAGAGTCATGAATATTAACCTAAGTTGACAAAGAAGCTAATTAAATTGCTGATATTTATTAAAGAGCGGACAATTATTGTGAGATGAGGTAGATACAGCCTCATGCTCATTGATATACCTTCGCCCCTGGCGATATATTGATGAATGTGCTTTGGCAATCCTGCCAAGCAATAGATTTTAAGATTGTACTTGACAAATTTGAGTTCCGCACTTTTGGATATTTGCCGACGAGACAGCCAGCAAACTGCACCCATTGTAGCTCGATCGGGTCAGTCCACGGTCAACCGAGTTTGCTTGGTAATTCAAGTGATAAATCTTAAGGATTGATCTGCCGAACCAACCATTCGCCATCGACTAATTCATAGCTAGACCGGTTTTGCGGGTCTCCGCGCAATTCTAAATGGTCTACCGACATGGGTACCAATAGTAATAAACAGAAATTGGCTAATGGTTGGAGTGGGTCTGGCTGGGGTTGAATGAATGCGGCGGGATCTGTGCTTCTATTAGCCCCTGGAGTTGCCCAAGTGAACTGAATGCGTCCACTATCAGACATCTGCTGCCATACGTCTTGCCGAGCCTTTTGATGCCGATCAATCGAACATTCGGCTGTTACCAACAGTAATAACCCACTAACTCGAAACTGCTCCCGCGTTTTGGGAAAATACCAGCAAATCTCTGCCCAATTAGATGAGCCAGATGTGAGGCTCAGAGCTTTTTGTGAACGAATATCCGTGACAAATTTAAGCGCGCTCTCCGGTTCCAGCCATCCACGAAATACTAGTGTCCGGTTGGTTGGTCGATTATTAGCATCGATTGTCGCCAGTTGAAGATAATGCGCATTTGGTAAACTACGGTTCCGATGGAGGGCACGCGCAATTGGCGATCGCCAAGGTGGGAGGATAGAATTCAAAATTAGATCGTGGGGATATTTTAGGGATTAGAACAGGATTAGAAAAATTAACATTCCTCATTCCCTCGTCGCCAGCCATGACTAGCCAAACGTTAGTTATTAGGTACTAAATTAATTTTCAGCGGAGATTCACCATTTGAGGTCAATCGAATGGCTGTGACTAACCTATATCAAGGATTTTGGCAACGTTGATAATCTCGGTTCGATCGCGTATATTACTAGTTCTGTTCAGAAATTTAGCATAGCTCACTCATGGTTAGAGGACTTGACCGAGTTCGTCACGAATCTAAATCGGGCGAGGAGATTTTACCCGATTCACTCCCACAATCTGATTTTCCCGCCACTGCACCTACAGCAAATCCAGTCTTTTTCAGGACATATAGTCGCTTCACTGCTACTGGACGTGAGACATGGCAAGATGTCTGTACCCGCACTCTCAAAGGATTGGTCAAATTAGGGAAATTAACTGATACTGAGGCCGATATTATCGATCGAATGCAGCGTCAGGTCAAGGCGATGCCATCGGGACGGTGGCTGTGGGTGGGCGGTAGCGAATGGTTGGAACAACCGCAGAATTTTTCTGGGGCGTACAATTGCACGAGTACGAATGTCTGTGATTGGTCAGCTTTTGCCTTGATGATGGATTTGGCGATGATGGGTTGCGGTACGGGGGCTATTTTAGAACCCGATTTAATCGGTAAATTACCCGCTATCAAAAATCAACTCAATGTCACAATTATTAGTGAAATTGGTAAGGTTCTCCCAACTCTGCGACAGGAATTAACCACATCAGAAATTGCTGGTGACAGAGCTACAATTACTGTCGGAGATAGTCGCCAAGGTTGGATTAAATCTTATAAAACTCTCTTAGAATTATCTAGTGACGATCGCTTTAATGGTGAAGTAGAAGTCTCGATCAATCTGAGCAATGTCCGTCCAGCAGGCGAACTGCTCAAGGGCTTTGGCGGGATGGCAAATCCGGTCAAATTACCAGAGTTATATGGACGTTGTGCGACGATTATTAATAAAGCAGTTGGCAGACAATTGAACTCAGTTGAATGTTGTTTATTAATCGATGAAGCCGCAGTCACGATCGTGGCAGGGAACATCCGGCGATGTTTGCCTGCGGGTGCTTTAGTCCATGCAGAATCAGGATTAATTCCCATCGAAAAAATCCGGATTGGCGATCGAGTTTTAACCAGTAAAGGATTTTATCCCGTTACTAATTTATTCGATCAAGGTGAACAATCACTGTGTCGAATTAAGACTCAAGATAGTTATTTGGAATGTACCGCCGATCATAAGGTTGCTGTTCTTACCGATATCTATGGCAACTATAAAATGGTCAAAGCCAAAGATCTTCAACCAAACGACAGGCTGGTATTTGTCCCTCAATCTATTCCAGGAACTGCAACCGAATTACCAGAATTCAAAGGTGAATTAGCTCCCCATTCCAAACGAATTACTATTCCAGCACTAACCCCTGAAGTTGCTTACTTCTTTGGATATTTACATGGAGATGGTTCTGTTGCTAGCGATGGTTGGCGTGTAAGATTTCGAGTTGCCGAACATCAACGGCAAATTCTCGAAAAATTAATTAGTGTTGGTGAGTTATTTGGCTTAGATACTCACACACTGAGAACGCCAGAACAGTCTCAAGCCAAAGCTTTTGAACTCCAATTCAATTCCAACGCACTCAATCAATACCTGTCTCAATTTAAACAACCTTTCGCCAGCCTTTCAGTTCCCGATAGCATTTTATTAGGTACTAAAGATATTCGCGCAGCTTATCTTGCAGGTTTAGCTGATGCCGATGGTTGTCACAGTCAAGGTGTATTAGTTGCATCCGTTCATTCAGATTTCTTACGCCAAATTCAGGCGATGTACGCTTCTCTAGGGATTAGTACTCGTCTCTGCTCATCAATTCGCCAACGCACTGGTAAATGGGAAGGTGAATTAGTCACAGTTGGCGCAAAAGCATTCGATGATACCGCATTAATATTTGATCGATATTCAGTCATATTTGCTGAAAATCGTAAAGAACGTCCGAAATCATTTAAAGATCACGGATTTCCCAAAAAAATGGTCAGATCATTGGTAAATACTTATCAATATGGCTGGAGTAATCATCAGGAACAGATGATAGTTCCTACCCTAAAGAAATTCATTCCCGAAGCTACAGATTTAATCCCAGTCAAGGTTGAATCTGTAGAAATGGATGTCAGAACATCACATACGTATGATATTGAAGTGGCCAATATTCATGAGTTTGTCTGTGAAGGAATTCTGGTTTCAAATAGTGCCGGAATGCGCCAATTTAATGCTAATGACACATTAGGTGAAACTGCCAAAGATAATCTCTGGCAACAAGACGAACATGGTAACTGGAGAATCGACCCAGAACGCGATTCTTTGAGAATGGCTAATCATACACGTGTTTTCCATCACAAACCTACATTAGAAGAGTGTGTTGCCGCAGTTCAGAAGCAATATTATTCCGGTGAAGGTGCAATTCAGTGGGCTGGCGAAGCTGTAGCCAGGTCTAATGCCGATCTTCTTGATACACCAGAGAAGAAAAAACATTTCATCAGTCTTTATGGACAATCACAAGAATTAGCTAAAGGATATCTAAGGGAATTGTTAATTGAACATAAAAAGATGGATCGAGAATAAAAGTAAACTACGATACACAATTTAGCAAAAATCACATATTTAGTACTTGCATAGTGTAAGCGTAGTTTTCACCGACATAGTGTGACAACATTTTTGTGCTAGGATACCTTATTAGCTGTCTGTTGCGGCTAATAAGGTATTTGACATGGCAAAAAAATGACGTTCACTATAATAATTAATGAAACAAAAGAAATTACGAGCCAAGATATTGAACTCGAACTAGAGCATCGAATGTCTAGGTTTGGATTGAATCCGTGTGGTAGATAAAATTGCCTCACACTAAAAACCCCGTAAAATCGGTAAAAGCTGTGAAATGGTTATTAATGTTTCAGCTATTAATTAATCTGCCAATACCGAGGTAATTAGAGGAACTAAAAAGCCTTTAACACTGTAGAGCGTAGAGGGTGAAACTGTTTATTTCAGAATATAAACCTCCAAGAGTGCGGGGCACTTACAATTAAAGTTAAGTGAAAATGTACGCCGAACTACAGAAAATTTAGAATCTGTAGAACTAGAGGATAAAAAGCCTTTAGGATAACAAATTGGAGATTATCGGTACTAATTTCCACTGCAATTTGGGTGAGGTACATTTGAACCAACTCGATCCAAATAATTACAAAGAACAGGAAGAAGCCTTCACTGCGGCTGGTTTATCAGTTGCCACATTACTCAACCATAAATTTCAAGAACCGCGCTATCAATATAGTCGAGAATTAGACCCCATTGTCGGGGTATCATTTACCGGACTATTTGACTTCTTCGTTCATGCTTTTGGTGCCGAATGGTTGGCTTGGTGGGCAGAAGGTCGTCCGGCTACTGAAGCTGGAATTGCCTATAAACAGCAAGAGCACGAGTATCTCAACACGTGGCGTAAAGTTGTCGAGCAAACAGTCTGGGACTACTGCAATAAACATGGGATCAAACGCCCCAATCGTTGTACTACCGTCCAGCCGAGCGGGACGAAATCCCTGCTCACAGGGGCATCCCCTGGTTGGCATCCACCCAAGGCGCAACGGTTTATTCGCCGGATTACCTTCCGCAAAAACGATCCGGTGGCGTTGGCTTGTATCGATTATGGTTATAGTGTGATTCCCTCCCAATCGGATAAAGATGAAAATGGCAATCTCTTGGATGATGCCTACGATCCGCGTTGTACCGAATGGCTGATTGAGATTCCGGTAGCTGTATCCTGGGCGGATATTCCAGGTGCAGATGCGATCGATATTAGTCAATTTAGCGCACTCACCCAGATGGATTTCTATATGGGTGTCCAGCAGCATTATGTTCGGCATAATACCTCAGCAACGATCGAATTGCGCGAGCAGGAGGTAGATGCCCTCGGTAAGCGGATTTACGAGGCAATTCAAAATGATGAGGGTTACATCTCTGCGGCACTTTTAGCCCGCTTTGACGACCACCAAACCTTTCCTCGGTTGCCATTTGAACCGATCGATAAGGCTACTTTCGATGAGATGATGGTGGGTGTTCTCTCTCGGCGCAAGACTGCTGAGTTCCACACTGCGCTGAGTCAATACGATTTGGGCAATGCAGCCGATGAAGCTGGCCCGGCTGGTTGTGATTCGGATAAATGTCTATTACCAGATGTAAACCCAAATAGTTAATTTGGATTGGCTCTTGTATCGAGACAGTTGCTAGTTACTCTTTGACTGTAACTAGCAATTTATTTTGTTGTTTTATATCTATTTCGAGAAAATCGAAAGATCGAAATAGATCGAAATCTTCCTGGGTACAATCTCCAGTGAGAGATTTTTGATCTACCATGCAGAAGTAGAGCAAGAGGGTAAAATGGACACAGTAAAATCTCAGTTCAGTAGATACGTATTACTGGCGATCACATTAATATTAGCGTTTTTACTGTGGAGTAGCCATATTTTTGCGGGCAATCGACCGACAAATATTGGGGTACATGACGGTAAATTAGCGACATGTCCCAGTACACCCAATTGTGTGAATAGTCAAACGTCAATTGGCGATCCAGAACATGCGATCGCACCCTTACAATTCACAGGTGATAACGCCACAGTTATGGCTAATTTGAAGCAATTAATTCAAACCATGCCACGAACAAATATTGTTGCAGAAACCAATAACTATCTCTATGTAGAATTCACAAGTAAGCTGATGGGATTTGTCGATGATGTTGAATTTTTCATTGATGATAATAGTAAAAATATTCAAGCACGATCGGCTTCTCGATTAGGTGAATCAGACTTGGGTGTAAATCGGCAACGGATTGAAGAAATTCGATCGGCATTGGCACAGTTTAATTGATAATTAATAATTGATATTAGTGGAGATATGTTGAAAATTAGAGACTTGTGGGTGACTTGGCGACGATATCGATTCGGACTATTACTGGTAAGCATCTGTCTGAGTGCCTTGCTAGCATCTCCACTGACAATCATGTCTACTCAGGCAGCAGTTACAACGACAGCGACGACAGTAGAATCGGAGCTTGCCAAACAACCAATAACTAAACCGCGTAAGACACCTACCCTAACAGTCACTCCGCCAACGACGTTAACTAGTAACGTGCGGAAAACAGTTTTAGCCAATGGGCTAACGGTATTAACCAAAGAAGTTCACGCGGCACCCGTCGTGACAGTGCAAGTCTGGTACAACATTGGTTCGCGCAACGAAGCTCCTGGGGTAAATGGCATCGCCCACCAGTTAGAGCACATGTTGTTCAAGGGTACCAAAGATCGTCCCGTTCAATTTGGCCGCTTATTTGCCGCATTAGGCAGTAATTCTAATGCTTTTACTAGTTACGATCAGACAGCTTATTATGGCACTGTTGAAAAAAATAAACTGACTAGCCTATTGACATTAGAAGCCGATCGAATGCAAAATGCGACGATCGATACGGAAAAACTAACTGGAGAGAAAAAAGTCGTAATTTCTGAATTGCAAGGGTATGAAAATAGTCCTGGCTATCGACTCAATCGGGCTGTCAAACGGGCCGCATTGCCCACTAGTCCCTACGGTTTAACGGTAGGTGGGACAAAAGCCGATGTCGAGAAATTCACCCCAGAACAAGTGCGGTTTTATTATGATGCTTTTTACGCGCCGAATAATGCCACATTAGTCGTTGTCGGCGACTTCGATACCGCCACTTTGATGACCAAAGTTCAAGATACATTTGGCAAAGTCCCCCGCCGCGATGTCAAAGTCCCCCAATCAGCCACAACTTCAGCCACTGCTAAACCAGTTCGGCGGTTGACACTTAAAGAACCGGGCACAACCCAGATTTTAATCGAGGTTTATCCTTCCCCACCGGCGATCGATCCAGATGTCCCGGCGATCGATATTATGAACTATATCCTCACGGAAGGACGCAGTTCGCGGATGTATCAATCGATCGTCGAAACCAGTATTGCCACTGGCATCGATGGTGGTGCCACCAATCTGGCGGCTGGTGGTTGGTATCAAATTTCCGCCGTCACCGAACCAGGAAAATCCCTACCAAAAGTAGAAGCGGCGATCGCCAAACAGATTAAACTCCTGCAAACCAAGGGAGTCACCCAGCAAGAAATCTCCCGCGCCAAAGCGCAAGTCAAATCTGGTTATCTTCTCGGCAATCGGGATATTGAGTCTCAAGCCAGACAACTAGGTAATGACCAAACCACCACCGGAGATTATCAATTTACCGATAAATATCTGGCGGGCATCGAACGTGTCACCCCTGCCGATGTGCAGCGGGTAGCGAAAAAATATCTACAAGCTAATCTCAAAACCACTGGTTACTTTCTGCCGACCAAAATAGCTGGTAAACCTACCCCAGAAGCTAGTAGTCCCAAGCAAACAGCCCACAGTTTTAGCCCCAGTGCCCCTGTAGACCCCGCCGAAGTTGCCAAATATCTCCCCCCACTAGATCCGGATACTTCCACTCAGGCGCAAACCTTGCCCCAAGAGGTGAAACTCACCAATGGGCTACGGGTATTTTTACTCCCGGACAATAGTACGCCGACGGTGACATTGAGTGGAAACATTCAAGCCGGAACAGAATATGATAGTCCCACAAAAGCTGGATTGGCAACACTGACAGCGGCGAACATCATGAGTGGCACAAAAACACGTACAGCCTTACAAATCGCCCAAACATTGGAAAATCGCGGTGCCGGATTGGGTTTTGGTGCTGGGCGAGAAGGAGTAGGCATCGGTGGTAGTGCCCTGTCGAAAGATTTACCCATTCTGCTGCAAACATTGGGGGATGTTCTGCAAAATGCGAGCTTCCCAACTAAAGAATTTGAACTCAGCCGTCAACGTTCGTTAACTGGATTGAAGCAAGAATTAGATAACCCCAGCAGTTTGGCGCGACGGAAGTTTCAACAGACAGTCTATCCCCAAAATCATCCTTTTACTATTTTTCCCACCGAAATAACCCTCAAAGGTATCGCCGCGAAGGACTTGCCAACTTTTTATCGTCAGTACTATGTGCCAAGTCAAACGATGCTCGCGATCGTTGGTGACTTCAAAGTTGCTGATGTGCAAAAATTATTGGAACAAAACTTGGGTAAATGGACAAATCCAAATCAACCCTCGAAACCGCAATACCCAACACCTCAACTACCAGCCAAACAGATTTTAGTCAATCCCACCCTCCCAGGTAAAACTCAATCAGTCACCCTGATGGGTAATAAAGCGATCAATCGTCAAGATCCGCGCTTCTATTCAGCCGTGGTCCTAAATCAAATTCTCGGTGGGGATACACTCTCTAGCCGCCTGGGTACCGAAATTCGGGACAGACAAAGTTTAACCTATGGGATTTATAGCAGCTTTGCCGCTGGTAAACGGCAGGGCACCTTTATTATCTCGATGCAAACTGCCCCTGAAGATACACAAAAAGCGATTCAAAGTACGATCGCGCTATTAAAGGAGATGCAGACTAAGGGCGTAACCGAAGCTGAAGTAGCCAGTGCCAAGCGGAGTATTTCCAGTAGCTACACCGTCGATCTCGCCTCACCTGATGAGATCGCCGGGGCGACATTGGGGAATGCGATTTATGGCTTGAATCCCAACGAAATTAGCGAATTTCCCAAGAAAATTCAAGCTGTCACCATCGAACAAGTGAACAAAGTCGCCCAGGAATTAATTCAACCCGATCGCTTTGTCGTCGTCACCGCTGGACCACCGCAGAAGTAGGGAAAATCAAGGCGGAGAGATTAATCTAAAATGTCTGATCTCTCTGCCGTTCTCTCTTTTTTAGTCTAAACTCCAGTCAATTAATGGCAGTCATTTTTGGTATGCGCTTTTTTTAGTCTAAACTCCAGTTATTTTAGGATCGCCAGTGAGAGTAATATCGGTAACTCTTCCGCACAATATTTAGCAATGAGTAAGGAATACGCAATTTTAATGGCTGGATAATTGGGCGATATAGCCAATAATAAGCTTGTTTTAAGTGCCGCCATTTGGGGCAAGTACCCTGATGTAAAAAATCAGAGACATCCACGACAAATCCTCTGCCTTCATACATCATCACATTTCGCCCATGTACATCGTAGGGATTCAGTCCTTGAGTCCGCGCATAATCCAAGGCTCGATCGATATCTTCAATAACTTGCGGCGGAATACTTAACCCCTGTTGCACACAATCGTAGAGAGTGCTGCCTAACAACCGCTTCAGCACCAAAAAATTTGTTCCCGCATACAGACATTCCGAGAAAGCGGAGTGAGAGCCAAGCCGCCGATAAACCTCGGTTTCTTCTTCAAAGCCAGCCAAGCCAGGAGCGTAAACTTTGACCGCTTGTTGGGGATAGTCGGGATGAGAGAATACTGCTGTATAATTGCCAGCACCCAAGATCTGCCAGGGAATTGGTACCTTCTCCACCACCACCGGGTTATGGTTAGCACTACTGCGGATTTGAATCTGGGGTAACAGTTCTTGGCTAACGCATTGGATAAATTGATTTAATGAAGATCGATCGAATTCTGGATTTTCCGATCGATTAATCATGTGAGGTGGGCGCATGTTCCTGACAGATCGCCTGAAAATCAGACAGAGAGACAACTTTAGACAAATAGTATGGGGGAAAATAGGATAAAAAAGCTTTTTACCCAACAAAAATTAGATCATACCAGAATCTTATCACGCCCATTTATCAGAAAAACTCACGCCCTCAAACAACAGGGAAAGGATACCCTTCCCCTATACATAATTAAATATTTAGGCGGCTAAATCGCCGCAGCTTTACTCGCTGCGGTTTTTTTTGCCTCGCCACCCAGAGTTGGCAAATCAGCCAGCGAGAGTAATTGAATTCGCGGCTGTTGCAGGGCTGCTTCTCGATCGGCAGGTGTATTATAGCCCCAGTCTGCTAGGTACAGTTTAACGGCTTCTAGCTCTGGCTGAGAAGCAATTTTGGATAGGGTACTGAGCTTATCCTCGACAAACCAGACTGTGGGTGATTTTTTTGCACCCCGATCGAGGATTTGCTTCAGACTGTCTGTTTTACTCCGTTTGAGTTCTTTACCCCAAATAAACTCACTACTTAGCTCGATGCCTTGCTCTTGGAGGAGTTGACTGACAAATCGGCTCTCTTTGGTGGTGATGATCACTGGCTGAATCTTGCGATCGGGAAATGTTTTGAACATATCTACCACGCCGGGATAAAATTGATGTAAGCGCAACCAACTAGCCGGATCTTGCTGAATCCAGTTATCTCGGACTAGATCCAATTGTTGGCTGACTTTGACCCCACTAAGCCGACTGTCCGCGATAATTCGATCGCGGATCCGTTGCCAAGAACTCTGCATCCGTTCCGTAGAGATACCTAAACTAATCGCCCGAATTAATACAGGCATTTCCCAGCCAACTTCAATTAGGGGACGCAATTCCCGAAACTTCTCTGCCACACCGGCTGATGGCTCCAATCGATCGAGTTGCCAAACTTGCGTGTAAGTCCGCCATGCCGTCTGCCAATACTCCGCCATTCCATCGCAGATCGTCCCATCAAAATCAAGGGCGAGAATTCGCGCAGCATTCATACAGTTATTATTCCTTTGGCTAACATCACGACTGGTTAGAGTGTCCACTGTTTACCTCTAACCAAGCTACTTTTCAAACTTAAATTTTACTGGGGTGCAAGGATTCGAACCTCGGAATGTCTGGACCAAAACCAGATGCCTTACCACTTGGCGACACCCCATTGCGATAACACTTGTCATCATATCACAAGTATTCGGGGAGATGTCAAGGGGGCGAGAGATATTTTTTGGAGATGTGGGGCGATCGTGACAGATGGGTTGGTGGTTAGATCGTATTAAATATTACTTTCCTAGCAAAAGATATCAATCAAAGATATTTAGCTGAAACAACAGTTAACAAATATCAATACGGGAAAAGATTTGTTGTTTTGGCTACATTAATAGCCAGATCCAAACTCTAGCAATGGCATCGAGTGACGGAAAAAGACAAATATAAAGATTTTATTAAATTACTTGAAAAAATGATAAATAGCGTTTAAAGTAAAGATACATTAACAAAATAAACACAGAACTAAATAATCAAGACAATCCTAGCTACTATCCTTGCTGGCAGACACTTTTAAATTCTTGATAGATTCTTGTTCAACACATTTTTTATAGATTTCTAGCGAAAATCGGGACGGTTTTGACCACTGAGATAGTGATGTTTAGTCTTGATAAATTTAGTTTAATATACGATCCCGCCAGCTAGAATATCTCACATATTCAGGAGAATATAAAATGAAAATTGCTCAGATCGCACCTTTGTGGGAACGAGTTCCACCACCAGCTTACGGCGGTATAGAATTGGTTGTTGGACTGTTAACAGATGAGTTAGTTAGACGCGGCCATGATGTGACTCTATTTGCCTCTGGCGACTCAATCACCGCAGCTAAATTAGAATCAGTCCATCCCCAAGCCCTGCGGTTGGATGCCAATGTCAAGGAGTATGGCATCTATGAAATGCTCCAGCTAGCGAATGTTTACGAACGGGCAGGAGAATTCGATATTATTCACTCCCACATGGGCTGCGCGGCGTTACCATATAGCCGCCTAACCAAAACACCGACAGTCCATACCTTGCATGGCATCTTCACCCCAGATAATGAGAAAATGTTTAAATATGCCAAGGCACAGCCCTTCGTGAGCATCTCCAATTCTCAGCGAGAAGATCGGTTGGGACTTAACTGCGTGGCAACTGTTTATAACAGTATTGATGTCAGTAGCCATCATTTTTTTCCTGTTGCGGATGAGCCAGCTTACTTAGCATTTCTCGGGCGGATGTCCCCAGAAAAAGGGCCACACCATGCGATCGCCATTGCGAAAGCAACGGGTATCCCCTTGAAAATGGCGGGAAAAGTCGATCCAGTCGATACGGAGTATTTCAATACCCAAATCGTGCCCCACATCGACGACGAGCAAATTCAATTCCTTGGTGAAGCCGATCATTTCCGCAAAAATGATTTGATGGGACGGGCAATTGCCACTCTGTTTCCGATTACTTGGCGCGAACCCTTTGGGCTAGTGATGATTGAATCGATGGCTGCGGGAACCCCTGTCATCGCCATGAACCTCGGTTCAGTGCCCGAAGTAGTTACCGATGGGGAGAGCGGATTTATCTGCAATACGGTCGCAGAATGTATCGCAGCAGTGGCGAAAATCCCGACTATCTCTCGATTTGGTTGTCGTGCCTATGCAGATCGTCGCTTTGGAGTCGATCAAATGGCTGCTGGCTATGAAGCTGTCTATCAGCAGGTATTAGCCCAGAAGTTTGCCAACAATGGACATCTTCTTGCCACAAGATAGATGAATTTATTCACTTCCACCTCTACCCACATCTGATGAGTAGAGGATTGAACATTTATTCTTTATTCAAGTGCCGATATGTCTAACGGAAAATTCCCGCTCACCTTTGGTAGCAGTGCCGCAACCACTACCAACCATCAACCATTTGCCTCTGCGCGTACCAAAATTCCGAGCCGTCAAGCCATCGCCCTGATCTCCGAGCATGGCGACCCCGCCGCTGAAATTGGGAAAGATGCGGCTGGCGGTCAAAATGTCTACGTCCGTCAAGTTGGCGAATCTTTAGCCAAACTCGGTTGGCAAGTAGATATGTTTACCCGCAAGAGTAGTCCCTACGATGCCACAATTGTTCAGCATTCACCTCACTGTCGGACGATTCGCCTCGCCGCTGGGCCGGAAGCATACATTCCCAGAGACGAATTATTTCAATATATGCCCGAATTCGTCGCGGCGTTCCAAAAATTCCAGCAAAAAGAGGGAATTAACTATCCACTCGCCCATACTAACTACTGGATGTCCGGCTGGGTAGGATTACAACTCCAACAGTCCCAAAATCTCCAACTGATCCATACATATCATTCGCTCGGTGCGGTTAAATATCAGTCTGTCAGCGACATTCCCGCGATTGCCCAAACTAGATTAGCTATCGAACGACAAATTCTCGAACAGGCTCATCGTGTCGTCGCCACTAGTCCCCAGGAACTTGAAGATTTACAGACTTTGGTTTCTCCACAAGGTGATGTTGATATCATTCCCTGTGGTACTGATGTGAGTAACTTCCACCCGATTTCTAAAGTTGAAGCCAGAAAACAACTCGGCATCGATTCGCGCCAGAAAGTCATCCTCTACGTCGGTCGATTTGACAAACGCAAAGGGATCGAAACCCTGGTGCGGGCAACTGGCGAATTGAGATCGCAACTAGAACAAGGCGAAGAAATAGATCCCCACAACCTAAAATTATTAATTATCGGTGGTAGCGACCCCCAGGCAGCCGATGGCGCGGAACGGCGACGGATCGAACAAATTGTCACTGAGTTGGACTTACAAGCTAATACTGAATTTGTGGGAATGGTTGGACACGATCGCTTGCCACTATATTATACTGCTGCCGATGTTTGTGTCATTCCTAGCCATTACGAACCCTTTGGCTTAGTTGCGATCGAAGCAATGGCTTGCGGTACTCCAGTAGTGGCTTCCGCCGTTGGCGGTTTGAAATTCACGGTCATTTCTGAAGAAACTGGACTACTAGTACCACCCCATGATGTTAACGCATTTGCTGACGCGATCGGTCGGATTCTCACTGATGACCTGTGGGCGCGGAAAGTTCGGAAGCAAGCTTCATTACGAGTTCAGCAGAATTTCAGTTGGACGGGCGTAGCCATTCAACTCAGTGACCTCTACCGTCGTCTCCTCGCCCAATCGCTGCTCGATCCAGGCATTAATAGAGGGTTAAGTTCTACTTCGGCACTCTTACCAAGTCGGATGATCAAGGCTAGCTAAATCAAACAGATCGAGCAATGCTCTAGACTTGTAGATGGGCTGTGCCCGTCTTTTTTATTATGACACCCATCTCATGACGATCGCTCCTCTCACCTGGCAAGAACTAGGAATCCTCACCGACTTTCAATTAGATCCCATTAACGGTTTGACGAACTCTCAAGCTCGATTGCGCCTATTTGGGATGAGCGAAGCCGATGTCCGCGTCACGCTCTACCGAGACAATCATGCTTGGTGCCCCTATTGCCAAAAAGTCTGGCTGTGGCTGGAGGAAAAGCAGATCCCCTATCGTGTCGCCAAAGTAACGATGTTTTGCTATGGAGAGAAAGAAGCCTGGTATAAGCGCAAAGTACCTTCAGGAATGCTCCCTGCAATCGAATTAGATGGGCGGATCATTACCGAAAGTGATGATATTTTACTGGCATTAGAGCGGGTTTTTGGTTCATTAGGTGCAGGAATGGAAGACCCGACAGTGTTACCACTCCGCCAACTAGAGCGACTGTTATTTAGAGCCTGGTGTAATTGGCTCTGTCGCCCAGCTAGTTCCGTCCGTGCCGAACAGCACAGCCGCCATCAATTTGTCCAAGTTGTTGGGATGGTTGAAGATGCTCTGGCGAAAACGCCAGGTGCCTATTTCCTGGAACAATTTGGCACTGCTGATGTTATCTTTACGCCCTATGTCGAACGGATGAATGCTAGTCTGTTTTACTATAAAGGCTACTCGCTGCGCGAGGAAAACCCAGGGATGTCCGCCTGGTTTGATGCCATGGAGAGCCGCTCCACCTATCGAGGTACCCAAAGTGATTTTCACACCCACGTCCATGATTTGCCCCCCCAAATGGGTGGCTGTTGGGAAAATGGTGAAGCTCAGATGCTCATTAATAAAGCGCGAGTCGATCATGGCCCTTGGTTGGGGCTACCAGATGTGACTTATCCAGAGCCGGAAAACTCTCGCGCCGAAGCGTTATTTCGATCGATCCAACACCGGGTTAACATAGTTCGAGTCAACCCGGCTGACGACCAGTTATTTGATCAAGCATTCCGTTGTGCCCTCACCCAGATGATGACAGGTGAAACCTGCACACCACCATCAGGATCGGCTTCAGCCCTGCGCTATTTACGCGATCGAATTAATGTCCCACGGGATATGTCCATCTATGCAGCCAAGCGGCTGCGGCAAGCTTTGGAGGAAACTGCTGCGTTAGTTGGTGATGACCAAGGTATACCCATTCCCTTCAATCATCGGCGCGATCAAAATCCGGCTGAATTTGCCAGGAAGTAACAAAATCACCCCTATGAAAACAACCCGTCAGAAACTCGATGTGTGCGCGAGGTAATATATGGTGAACGGAAAAAAACATAAAATAAGATGAGAATATTTTAACCTTATTTTATGTTTTTCGTCTTAACTATTAAATGACAAAATTCACCAACTTTCCTGGCACTACAATAACTTTCTTCACCTCCTTGTCGGCAATAAATCGGTGGGCAAATTCTGATTCACGGGCATATTTCTCTAACTGTTGTTTATCTGCTGTCGCTGGTACTTGAATCGTTCCCCGTGTTTTGCCCATTACTTGAATTACTAGGGTAATTTCATCGGCAACTAAAGCATCTGGATCGAATTTTAACCAGGCTTGAGTGTGGACAGAACCAGTATGTCCGGTGAGTTGCCACAGTTCCTCGGACATATGGGGAGAAAATGGTGACAGCAATAGAATCAGCGCAATTATACTCTCAGCGTAAACTGGCGAATTTTTGCACTCAGCATCATTCATCGCGTTACTTAATTTCATCAACTCAGAAATCGCCGTATTAAATTGATAATCGCCGTCCAAATCTTCGGTAATTTCCTTAATGGCGGTGTGAATTGCTTTGCGTAAATCTTTCTCACTTTTGGTTGTCGCCGCAGGTAGTTCGGCTAGATCTAATTTTGCCGCAGCCGGATTACTGACGAAATCAAATACTAATCGCCAGACGCGATTGAGGAAACGTGCTTGTCCCTCAACATCAGCATCATCCCATTCCAGATCTTTTTCTGGCGGTGCCTTAAAGAGGATAAACATCCGCGCAATATCGACACCATATTTAGCAATTACCTCCTCTGGCGCAATCCCATTCCCTTTTGATTTGGACATGGTGGCGTAGAGTTTTTCTAGTGGTTCGCCAGTTGTGGGATCGACCGGATTAGCGACGTTGACTAAATGGGAAGGAATCCACTTATCTTTCCCTTCCTTCGCCGGATTCATGTAAGTTAAACCTTGCACCATCCCTTGGGTGAGTAGCCGTTTAAATGGTTCGTCAAATTTGAGGAGATTGCTAGCTGGATGATCGCTATCTGAACGATCGCGCAATACTTTGGTAAAGAAGCGCGAATATAATAGGTGCAAAATTGCGTGTTCGACTCCACCCACATATTGATCCACGGGCATCCAATCATTTACTTGGCTGCTATCGAAGATTTTGTCGGGGTTTTTTGCGTCGGTATAGCGGAGGAAATACCAGGAGGAATCGATAAATGTGTCCATCGTATCGGTTTCGCGCTGGGCGGGAGTGCCACAACTAGGACAGGGAACGTTCACCCAATCGGCTAATTTCGCCAACGGATTACCACCTTTGCCAGTAAATTCGACGTTTTCTGGTAACTGAACGGGTAAATCCGCATCGGGTACCGCCACCGCGCGACAATTGGGACAATGGATAATCGGAATCGGCGCACCCCAATAGCGTTGGCGCGAAATCAACCAATCCCGCAATCGATATTGAATTTTGGCTTTACCCCAGCCTTGGGCTTCGGCTTCGCTAATTACTGCTTGTTTGCCAGCAATAGAATCCATGCCCGTGAACTTACCAGAATTAGTCATCACTCCAGCTTCAGTGTAGGCAGCCTTCGCAGTCTCAGATGGGTCAGCTTTGGGGTTGAGGATGACCGTGGTGATGGGCAATTGGTATTGAGTGGCAAATTTGAAGTCGCGATCGTCGTGAGCGGGTACGCCCATGACAGCCCCCGTACCGTACTCATATAGAACATAATCAGCAATCCAAATTGGAACTTCCTTCCCTGTGAAGGGATTAGTCACATAGCCGCCTGTCGGTACGCCCCGTTTGGGCTTATCATCAGCAGTGCGATCGATTTCACTCTCGCTACTAACTGCCGCAATAAATGCCTCTACAGCCGCAGATTGTTCTGGAGTGGTCACTTGAGCCACCAATGGATGTTCGGGGGCGAGGACGACGTAGGAAACGCCATAGACGGTATCGGGACGGGTGGTAAATACGGGGACTTTTTCGGTTAAACCGATGATCGGAAATTCTAAATACGCGCCAACCGATCGACCAATCCAGTTTGCCTGCATGGTTTTGACCTTTTCTGGCCAGCCCGATAATTGCTCTAAATCGGCGACTAATTGGTCGGCATAGTCGGTGATTTTTAAAAACCACTGGCGGAGTAATTTTTTCTCAACCATCGCCCCAGATCGCCAGGAACGCCCCTGGGCATCAACTTGTTCGTTAGCTAACACCGTTTGATCGATCGGGTCCCAATTTACCGCTGCTTCGCGTTGGTAAGCTAATCCAGCTTGGAAAAACTGTAAGAAAATCCACTGCGTCCACTTATAATAATCTGGCGAACAAGTGGCAACTTCCCGCGCCCAATCGATCGATAGCCCCAATTGTTGTAACTGTCCGCGCATTCGATCGATATTCTGATAGGTCCACTTTGCCGGATGTAACCCCCGTTCGATCGCCGCATTTTCCGCAGGCAAACCAAAGGCATCCCACCCCATCGGATGTAAGACCCGAAACCCTTGCATTCGCTTGAATCTAGCGATCGCGTCAGTAATCACATAGTTACGCACGTGCCCCATGTGCAGATTCCCCGATGGATAGGGAAACATTGACAGGGCATAAAATTTAGGTCGATCGCTACTAGTATCAGTTTTGTATAATTCTTCGATCGTCCATACCTGTTGCCACTTGGACTCGATGTTACTGGGGATATATTTAGCATCCATGAGATCGATCCTGCTGATTTATAATTTAAAATAGGGTTTCAATTATTGTGGCACAGCATCTGGTTTCTCAAGAATTTATGAGGAGCATCCCAATTTGCACGTCTTCGTTTACGGTACACTCAAACCTGGAGAGAGTAATTTCGCTCGTTACTGTGGCACTAAAGTAATTGCCAGCCACAAAGCTTATATTCATGGTGAGTTATATCATTTGAGATCGCTCGGCTACCCTGGGGCAATTCATGGCGAACGTAGAGTACATGGATTTGTCTTAACTTTTAGTAGCGCAGCGATCCTCGCAGATTTAGACGAATTGGAAGACTACCAACCGGAGAGACAACCCGCCGAAAATGATTACATTCGCGAGTTAGTAACTACATATACATCTGAGGGTATTCCCTATCTTTCTGCTTGGGCTTATTTGATGACTCCTGCCCGGATCTCTCAATCGGGTGGTATACTCGTTCCCAATGGCTGGTGGACATCTGCCCAAAGTCCAAACTCAGCAGTCTAGGTATAATTAAATCGAATTTTCAGCCATAAAACTCGTTCCGTCTGCTATTGAGTCACGATCTGTTGAGTGTTAAATCTCGATCGCCGTTGATAATGGGTCGTGAATCTCCAAATTATTTCAGTATTATTCCCCTTGCAGGGAGTGTGAGGATGCAAAATTGGGAATACTGAATCTTAACGGTTCAAATGCTTCGTTTCTATTTTTTATCAATCACGGCAGTGAGGGCTTTAATAGCCATATTTAAGCCTTCACCAGCTTTAGCTTTGTCTGGCGATGCTCCACTCATTGCTGTTGTCACCATACTGATACCACTTTCGATCATCGGATAGCTAGCACCAGCTTTGGCTTTCACCATTGGTTCTACAACTTTCCACAGACCGCTAAATTTATCGAATTGAGTTTTTGCTTTCGCCATATCACCAGTTTTTACAGCACTGTTAGCCATGACTAGTGCAGTTTTTACAGGTGTCAATTGAGTTTTTTCGGCTGCGGAGAGGGGCGTATCGACACTAGCAGCAGGAGGAGTACTAGTTGCGGGGGTCGTAGTAGCTGTAGTGGTCGTAGTTGTAGTTGTCTCAGTAGTGGCGGTTTCGTCTTTTTTGCCGCAACTAGTAATAGCTAATGGCGTGACCGGACTAAAACTGTGGGTAAAAATTGTAGAATATATCTATGAGTAACCCAAATTTAAAATATCGAATAAAACTAAGCGAAGAGCAACGCCAAGAACTGTTAGAAATCAGTAAAAATGGCACAAAAGCAGCAAAACAAGTGAATCATGCGAATGTGCTGTTGATGGCAGATGACAATGCAGTAGCAGGTAGATGGAGAGATGAAGACATCAGCCAAGCATTGAACATGCACGTCAATACAATTGCTTCAATTAGAAAAAAGTTTGTGTTAGATGGAGTCAAGCCAGCATTACAAAGAAAGCAGAGGGAGACTCCACCAACCCCACCAAAAATGGATGGGAAACAAGAGGCTCATTTAATTGCAATTTGTTGCAGCGAGCCTCCAGCAGGAAGAGTAAGATGGACAATTCAGTTACTAGCACAGGAGTTAGTGTCAAGAAAAATTGTAATATCGATCGCCAAAGAAACGGTCAGAACTAAATTAAATCAGATTGAGTTACAGCCATGGAAAACTGAAAGATTTTGTATACCAGAAGAAGATTTACCGAGATTTATTGCTCAGATGGAAGACGTACTAGATGTCTACAGTGAGCCACCAGACCCAAATGCTCCCCTGATTTGCATGGATGAAGCATCGGTTGAACTCACAGGCGATCTCTATCCAAGTATTCCAGCCAAACCTGGACAAACAAAGAAGGAAGATTATCATTATGAGCGTAATGGTGTCGAAGCAATATTTATGTTTGTCGATCCGATTAACGGATGGAGGAGAGTGAGTAATCGTCCTCAAAGAACTCGTTTAGATTGGGCTGAAGAAATTAAACAATTACTGGATGAAGATTATCCAGATGCCCCAATGATAAAGTTAGTCTGTGATAATTTGAACACGCATCATATCGGCTCTTTATACCATGCATTTCCGGCAGAAACAGCCCACCGATTAGCCAGACGATTATCGATTCATCATACTCCACGAAATGGGAGTTGGTTGAATATCGCTGAAACTGAATTGAGTGTGTTATCACAACAATGTCTCGATCGCCGAATTAGCCGTGCAGATCTTCTTAAAAGTGAACTGGCAGCTTGGCAACAAGAACGGAACCGAGAACATGCTAAAGTAAAATGGCAATTTACCACCGCAGATGCTCGAATTAAACTGCATCATCTTTACCCACAGTTTTAGTCCGGTCACGCCAGTACAATGGAATCCACTCCTGTATATGTATGCTAATTGTGCATTGTTGTTAATTCCCACGGCTTGGACGATCTGGATTCAACGTCGGCGGGTACACTTGTCAATGTCGATCGTGCAATTATTGTTACTGGGCGGATTGGTATATTGGCTGGGTTTTGCTCAACTCCCAGATAATTGCGATTATAGCAATCCCAAGGTGATGAGATTGTCACTATGCGGCTAGAATCGATGTATGTACGCAATCGTTCATAATAATTCTGTGAATAGCTGGATTTCGGGAATATTTCAAGAGCGGGAGCTAGCGATCGCTTATTTTGGGACTATTCCTGTTGATTTAGAGCCAAAGTTATTGGAATTTCCAATCGATCGCTATCCTATATATCTATTGGAAGTCGAGCGCGATTTTACTTACTATCGGGATACCGATATCACTGCGTTTGTGAGTAATTTGACGCTTCTAGATGACGATGATTGGTGCTATGGTAATGTTTATTATATCGATCGAGATTGGCAATCGCAACGCGCTGGGAAGAATTATATGGGGATAATTCCACATATTCACCTCGACAATAAACACGTTTTAATCATTCGCGAGACTGGAATCACCGCATATTTGTAATGATTGATTCTCCTCCTTTAAATCCGCACGGCGTGCCGTCTGCAACAGCAATCGAGATTGTCCTAACCCTGTGGGAAATTGGGCTGGCATCTGAGACAGCCGTGACTGATTGGGCGGATGCTCAAATCCTTACCCTAGAACATCCGTCTGCTGACTTAATCGAGCTTTCGGCGAATGGTGTAAAATTGTGTCTAAATCGAAAATCGATCGACTCTCGATCGATAAAACTGACATTTGTTGAGCAATTTTCTTTAAAAGCACATCTATTAGATTTGGCTTGCGATCGATCTGCTGAAGATTTCATCGCCTGGGTTTCCGGCAACTGTGACGGGGAAGATATCGAACATCGCGAAGTGTCACTATCATATCAACTCGATCATCTTTACTGTGATTATGATGACTTATCGGCAGCAATACAGTTGTTGCGAGATGATCTACCAGCACTTTTGCCAGATTGCAGTAAGATTGCATCGACATTTATGGCACAAGTACCCGATTTAATCATTGATTTGAGATCGAAATATATGCCAGCTTGCGGCTTGATTATTTAGGTTTTGATTTTGATGGTTGGTCAAACGAATATCGAGTCAAAAATATTGTTCCTGAATTCAGAGACGAAGCTACAAAACTTTATCAGTCAAGAATGGGGATTGGGTGGACTTTCCAAGCTCTTATTGGGGCGATCTTGCTCATCCCTTATCAAATTGTTGCCTCTGGTTTAGTTTTTATGATGGGTAAGTTGAAAAAAATAGCAAAATTACCTAATGAATAAATTTTGACCTAACTCGTGACTCCAGTACCATTGTTTATGTCCGAAAAATTAACACAAATTCCGCTCCAACCACTGAGAATTCCCACAGGATGGCTGGTTGCATATAATAATGGACTATTTGAAATCGATCCATTGTCAGAATTATTTCCTGATGAAATACCGTAGGAGATATTCAAGGAAGATATGCTGCAAATGAAGAACGATATGTTTGATCGCCTGCTCGATCTCGGTTGGCATCCAGAGGGCAATTTAGTTGAGGGTAATTATCACTTAGTCGTCTATGAGGGGGACTTTTGTGGACGGTTAATTTATGAGTTGAGGACACGCGATCGATTAGAATTAGTTGCTACTATCGAATGGCTGTTGGCGGAAATTTGTCAAGGGAAGTTATAGTAATTTTAGGGGCAATCTATTAATTACCCCTACCTAAGCTTTGAAGAATGCGAGAGAATTGTATCTAATTAAATTCCTATTACCAAAGTCTACAAGATTTTAATACAACCTTTGATAATTTCAATTTTTGAATCATCCTTGATTTCGACTTTCCCGCAGCTTGTTTCGATGACAGCTTTTTTGCCAGTACCCTGAATGGTAGAAGCAGAAGTTTTGCTAGCATCAAATGTGACTTCTTTTGTCAATCCATCCATTTGAACTTTGAAGACATACTTTTGCGAATCTTTGTTATAGTATTTGATATAAACACTAGCAAAGGCAGATCCTGGCAGGCAGAGGATCGGCATTGCCGCTAATAACACCAATAGAAATGGTTTGTTCATCATCGTCTGTGGTTGATTGAATTAAGGTTGAGAGGATGTAAATATCATTGTAGCTACTGTACAGAGACTTGAGATGAGCAATATTACGGAGATATTTTGACGCTACTAGCGTTTTTTTAATATTTTTGACTTGTCAGCATCTTTCAAGATTTGGAATGTTTTACCGAAATCATCTGAAAAGAAACGAATATTTGTAGGTGGGATTCGATTATCCTGCATTTGTGGACAAGGCAAATTTTCGCATTGATATTCAATAATCCAGCGATTGCCCTCGATGATAAAATCCTTAGCATGATAACTACTATAATCATGTAGATCCCGAATGACATAATCATCCCATCCTGCGACTTGGTAAGGATAAAATTCAATTGGTTTACTGCCTGATTTCCATAAAAAAGTTCGACTCGTACTAAAGATAGCTAACCACTCTCCCACCAGTTTTGGTTTAGTTTTCGTACCGCCACCTTGCCTTTCTTCATTAGTAAAACGATCTACTTCAATACTGCCATTTTTATGTTCTAGACTGTAGATATGTTCGTATTTTTGGTCTGGCCAATTCATCCCAGTTGGATAGACTTTTTCGCGAATTCGATTTTCACCTAGGGAATAAGATCGATCTACGACTGGATCTGGAAAAGGATTATCACCAAATGTAAAGATCGCCAAGAGAAAGGACGGTCCAAGGATCATTCCTAAGCAGCAAATTGAGATGATGCCAAAAAATATAATGGAAAAAATAGATGTAGCAGACCCTTGGGGCATATCTGCTGGTATTGAAGGATCTGGGATTTTCTTGATAGTTGGAGCAGCTTGAATCGATCGCAAATAAGCAAGATCTGGATCGAATTCTGTTAAAGAAATAGCGATTACCCCTGCTGTCGTAGCGGCAATTACTCGCTGATTTGTGGCATCAAAAGCGATCGCATTAACAATTGCTGCGGTATGATATTCTCCAACGATTTTGCCCTCTAAGGTATCGATTTGGACGATCGCTTCTCCAGCCCCAAAAATAAGTCGATCGGCAGCCTGAAAGACTACACAGCTTTGCCAGGGATGATGCAAACTGTGGGGATGTTGAAGATAGGGGAGCGATAATGTCCACTGCTTGGTTAAATATGGCGTGGTGGCATTCGATGGGGTATCAGTTGGGACAACGACATCCGCAAGTTCTTGAGAGTCAAAGATATAATAATCGATGTTGCATCGATAACCCGTTCGTACAATTGCATCGGCCAGGGGATTAAACATTAACTGTCCTCGATGACAGCCGCTGACTCCTTCAAATGTACCTAAGTGAGTTAGGAGATCGGTTTCCAGTCGATCGATCCGGTATAATTCATACACAGCATCAGTGTCCAGGAATTCGATCGCCATGAATTTCATAGTTCGATCGAATGCCACCATTTCACTATAGTCTGCGAAAATTCGCCGCTTTAAACGAGTCCATGTCTTTGTTGCTAAATGCAGCAGATGGATATCTCCATACTCCTCTAACACTACTAAATAAGTCCCGCAAGGGGTAACGCTCAGATGGGAAAGTTTGGTGGTGATTTCATGGGCGCAGAAGGGATCGTCATCATCAATTTCTTGATAAGCAGCATGGGGCACAGGGATTGAATCAATCAGATTTAGATCTGTCCAATTGTAAAGATCGATATAGCTCTGATGTCTGCCACTACAGGCGATCGCAAATTGCGCTAAATTTGGTAAAAGTGTGACAGGGGGAATAGTTTGCCAATGACAGGGGACTTGCTGTTGAGCCGTTTGCTGTGTGATGATGCGGGGTGAATCTGCCACATCCCACTTCACCAACAGATTAGCTGGAATTGGGGTAATCGCTTCCTGTTGGGCTGGATGATAAATCAGACTTTTACAATTAAACATCAAAATGCTAAAAAGTTATTGGGCATTTGCGATCGGGATGTTCGTTGCTGCTATTGTGATATCGATCTGCATTTGGCAACATTCAGGACCACAAGATAGTGGTGAGTATCATTCTTACTTTATCTATGGATCGATTGCGGCAATCTTAATTATTTTCCTACTATCTCAGGATAAAATCTGGCAGGATCTAGGATTTTCAGGAATCTCGATCGCGATTATTATCGTTGCTGCCCAACTGTTTTGGAATTACAAAGATCGACCTTGGTTTGAACCACCGAGAACTAATTGTGATGGCCCGTGTTACGGTTGGTTCTCATTTGAAAATCAATTGATGATCGAGCCATTAGTAATTGTCAGCTTAGTTACGGTGGGAATCGGATTGGTACTAAAATTAGTGAAACTGAGAGTAATGCGGTTTTTAAAAATGCGCGATCGCTAACTACCAATCATCAGAAGCCTGAAACCAATACCAATCATCACCCAATCGATAAATTCGATAATGAGCCGCACCAAATGGACTACCTTCTAAATTGGGACGATAAACAAAGCCGTAGGAAATAGTATCGGGACTTAATCCATCGCCATGACTATGAACCTGGAAATAGTCTCCACCACGGAGATCGACAGCATATTTTTCGACATGATAAAACCCAATTTTAGTATCGATCGATCGTGATTTATCAGCGTTGCTTCGATGTGCTGTCAGCCAACTTTCAAACGCTGGACGGGAGAGCGCGAAAATAATCCGACGCGGTACATAAAATTTCAATAACCCAGCACACACGATCGTTAGTAATCCGATCGAGGCTAACAGATAGAATCCTAATTTTGTTGCTGGTTCCGAGCGTCGGCACCATAATTTGAGTCCAAAGATTGCGATACTTGCCAAAGTCAATAGCCATAGAAATGAGATACCTATATATGCCCCTAAACCTTGCAAAACGCCAGGATAGATACTTAGATACAAGCTCAAAGTACATGTAAAAATAGCAAAAATAAAAATACCAACGATGGCTCGTCGATGAACTATATCTTGTATCATGCTAATAATAAATGATGTATAGATCGAGATATAATGAAGATAGTTATCGCGACATAAATATTTTGAGAGCATTAAAAACTAACTCTAGATTTAATGACCCACGACCAATTATCATAGTGATTTTTACTACAGATTAGATTATGTTAGTTGGCTTGGTTTTGGATCTCAATTAAAATCATCTTGACTAAAGCCATTATACTGGCAGTATTCTGCATTACTCCCAACTCCACATTTAGAGAGTTCTAGTAACTTACGCTAATTATGCTCGATCGCATTCACGCCATTGCCACCAACCTCGCGCCTAGACTAATTGAAATTCGTCGTCATCTGCACGCGCATCCAGAATTGAGCGGCAAGGAATACCAGACATCGGCATATATTGCCGGGGTACTATCGGCGGCGGGGTTACATACTCAAGAAGCGGTTGGCAAAACGGGTGTTGTCGGCGAACTAACAGGTGCGGGGACAGATGCTAGATTGTTAGCGATTCGGACGGATATGGATGCACTGCCAATCGTCGAGCGGACTGGTTTGGAATTTAGCTCTCGCAATCCAGGGGTGATGCACGCTTGTGGGCATGATGTCCATACTACTGTAGGCTTGGGGACGGCGATGATTCTAGCCCAATTAAGCGAGGAATTGCCTGGAACTACCCGGTTTATCTTTCAACCCGCCGAAGAAATCGCTCAGGGTGCTGGCTGGATGGTGGCTGATGGGGTGATGCAGGATGTCGATAGTATTTTTTCCCTGCATGTATTTCCGTCGATTCCGGCTGGATCGATCGGGATTCGGTATGGTGCCTTAACAGCGGCGGCGGATGATCTCGAAATCGTCATCTTAGGGGAGTCTGGACACGGTGCTAGACCCCATGAAGCGATCGATGCGATCTGGATTGCCTCGCAGGTAATTACGGGGCTACAACAGGCGATTAGCCGCACCCAGAACCCTTTACGCCCGATCGTTTTGAGTATTGGGACGATTAGTGGTGGACGCGCTCCAAATATTATCGCCGATCGAGTGCAGATGTCCGGGACAGTCCGATCGCTTCATCCCGAAACGCATCACACTCTTCCTGGCTGGATCGAGCAAATTGTCACAGATATTTGTCAGACTTATGGTGCAAAATGTGAGGTCAATTATCGCCGGGGGGTGCCCTCAGTGCAGAATGATTTGTTGCTCACCCAAATCCTCGAATCAGCAGCTAAAGCCGCATGGGGCAATGATAAAGTTCAGATTCTCCCCGAACCATCCCTGGGGGCGGAGGACTTCTCGGTGTACCTCCAACACGCACCAGGAACGATGTTTCGATTAGGTGTGGGTACTGCCGATCACAAAAGTTATCCCCTTCACCATCCCCAATTTATGGTGGATGAGTCGGCGATTATCACTGGAGTTGTCACTATGGCATACACCGCATATCAATATTGGCAACATTCCCATCTAGCTAAGTAATCGCTTGATCGCTTCATTTGCCTGATGTTGATAACTCCCGCCAAATAAGTTGTAGTGATTGAGGATGTGATAAAGATTGTACAAAATCTTCCGCTGCGAATAGCCAGGATCGAGTGAATAAACAGCCGTATAGCCCTCGTAAAAAGCAGCAGGAAAGCCCCCAAATAGCTCCGTCATAGCCAAATCGACCTCTCGATCGCCCCAATAGGTTGCCGGGTCAAATATGACGGGGATACCAGTCCTTGTAAACCCAGCATTTCCACCCCAAAGATCGCCATGTACTAAAGATGCGGGTGGGTGATGGTTGGCTAAAATCTGGGGGATTCGATCGAGTAATTCAGCCGCTTTAGGGAAAGTTCCCCCTCGACGAGCGGCGAGTTGAAGTTGATAACCGATCCGCTGGTTTTTAAAAAATGTCGCCCAATCACTTTCCCAGGTATTTAGTTGTGGAGTGGAACCGATCGTATTATGCTGATGCCAGCCAAATGCCTGATGCGGCAGTTGATAACGATGTATTGCCGCAAGATTTCGCCCCATTTGCTGCCAGCTTTGAGAGTTAGGGCGATCGACCAAATCGAGATAATTTAGGACAAGATAACTATCCTGCTCGACGACACCCCAACAGATGGGCGTTGGTACGGCAATAGTCTTAGTGGCAGCCATTTCTAGCAATCCCTTTGCCTCTGCGGTAAACATTTCCACTCGCGATGATTGATTGCGTTTAACAAAATAGCGATCGAGTCGATCGTCACTAATCAGATATGCTTGATTAATACAGCCACCCCCGACAGGTTGACGACTAGTTATCTCAAACTTTTGACCTGTAGCTTGAGTAATTTCCTCGGCAATTTTCACCCAGATTAACTCTTCATCCATATCTGTTGTTAATGGCTATATGCTGCTCAGATCCTGAGACTTTAGATCTATGATAGAGATAATTTTAATGCCTCGGCTAGCCCCATGATTGAAACTGTTAATTTCCTCCACGCAGCGGTGATGGTATCCGATCTCGATCGCGCCGTTGCCTTTTACACTGATATTTTAGGGCTAGAGCGAATCGATCGATCTCTCAATTATCCAGGAGCTTGGTATCAAATTGGAGATGTTCAAATTCACTTAATTGTCGATATTAATTATCGAACCACTGATAGTATAGATTTGACCAGATCAACTCGTAATCCCCATATTGCGCTTGGTGTCAAAAACTTAGATGCAGCCAAACAGCACTTACTCGCAGCTAATTGTGCGGTTAAAATGAGTAACTCTGGTAGAGCCGCACTATTTACTCAAGATCCTGATGGCAACCAGATCGAATTAACCTTGCTAGAAAACAACTAATATTCTTGCTCAATCGATCGCCCTGCTAGAATAATAAGGACTCTCGCGATCGAAATTCTGTGACAAATACCCCATCAGCCGATCGGTTCCCAGATACCGTCGAACTTCAACCTAGTTATACTATTCCGCTCACTCTGTGCGCCGCAGCTATTCCCGCAGCCGGGATTCAGTCCTGGGTTGGTTTGGCTATTGGCGGATTCGGTTTATTCCTCTCGATCCAAACAGCCCTGATCAAGCTAAAATTCACGCCAACTGCTCTAGAAGTTTATCGTGGTAGCAAATTGATTCGGACTTTTCCTTATCACGAATGGGAAAATTGGGAGATTTTTTGGCAGCCTGTACCCATTTTGTTTTACTTTAAAGAAGTCAACAGCATTCACTTTCTCCCGATTATCTTCGATCCTCAGGCGTTATGCACTTGTCTCGAACATTACCTCCCACTCCCAGCACGAGATTGAAGTCTGAATCTACTTCTTAGTCAATCTTTAGCTCTGCTCACTTAGCCAAAATCTATGCATCCTGACGGAACTACAAATCACGAACCAGATCGCAGCGTACCCGCTCAACCACAAGAAATCATTGACGTTCAAGTGGTAGAAGAGATCTCGACAGTGCCAGAGCCGCTTGAGGATGTCTGGGCTAGTGCAGAGGTTCTAGATTTGCCCACTCCCTTAACTCAGCCGTCAGTAGCACCGCAGCCAGCCATGCCCGATTTAGCGCAGTCAGAAACTACCACTCCAGATCTACCCACTCCCGAAGACAACTGGGATATTCTGCTCAATGAAATCAGCCAAGAATTAGAGCCAGAACCGGTCGATCTCAACGAGCGTAAAGTTGAACCACTCTTGCGCAAAGAAGCTGCAATTAAAGCAGAAATTGCTAGACTCCAAACTACTAAAGCTCTCCTCGAACAACAAATCGCCGATACCCAGGTTGGAATCGCTCAAATCGTCCAAACTTCGATTTCCGATCTCGAACAACGCCGCCAAAAACTCCAAATCTCCGTCGAACAACTCGAACGCAGAAGAGATCGCATTGAAAAAGAAATCAATAAAAGCTTTGCTGGTGCATCCCAAGATATCGCCATTCGTCTCCAGGGATTCAAAGATTATCTCGTTGGTAGTTTACAAGATTTAGTCATCATCGCTGAGGAAATCGAATTTCCCGAACCCCCACCCGCCCAAATCCGCATTCAAACCCCTGTCAGTCAGCCCTCATTTGCCCAGCAAACTACCCCCAAAACCCAAAACCCTCAATTTGTCGAACCTGCCTTTAAAGCCACCGCTGGCAAAGTCAGAGCATCGATCGATCGCTATCGCACGGCACCAGATTATTATGCCCCGGCTTGGCAACTCCGCCGCACCCTCGAACCAGTTCACGCTGATAAGGTTGCCGAATGGTTCTTCTCCAAAGATGGACGGGGTGCGGTCCGCACCATGGGCAGTCGGCTCCAAAATATCCTGGTAGCGGCGACGGCGGTATCTGTACTGCGAGAAATATATGGTGACTATCTCCGCACCCTCGTCCTTGCTAACCTGCCCGAACGCCTCGGTGACTGGCGACGGGGTTTTCAGGATTGTTTGGGACTGTCCAAGGCTGATTTCGGCGGCAATGGTGGGATAATTTTATTTGAAGATCCCGAAGCTTTAGTCCAAAAGGTTGATCGGATTATCGCCAATAAGGAAATGCCGCTGATTATCATCGATAATTCCGAAGGGCAAATCAGTCTCTCTATTCTTCAATATCCTCTCTGGCTAGCCTTCGCCCCCGATCCCAATCAGCAGGTAGATGATTTTCGAGAATATCGGTAATTGATAATTGATAGAGTAATTCAGACTCCTTTCCCACTTAACTATTCAATTTTGAATGACTATCCTCGTTATCGTCATCGGCATTTTGATCATTGCATATCTATTCGATCGATCGAGAAATTAATTCAGTCTCCTTTACCGCTTAACTATCCAATTTTGAATGACTAACATTATCATCGCCATCGGTATCTTTATCCTCGCTTATCTGTTCGGTTCCTTGCCGACTGGATACCTGGCGGGAAAATTGTTGCAGGGGATTGATATTCGCGAACATGGTTCGGGTTCGACGGGGGCAACGAATGTATTGCGGACATTGGGTAAAGTGCCAGGTTCGATCGTTTTATTCATCGATGCAATCAAAGGTGTATTCGCAGTCACCCTCGTCCAACTAATCTATACCCTCAATTTATTCCCCACACTGCCAACAGCATGGGAGCAATATTTAGTCCCTCTCGCTGCCACCGGGGCGATTTTGGGGCATAGTAAATCGATTTGGCTGGGTTTTAGTGGTGGTAAATCTGTCGCGACTGGGGTGGGTGTATTGCTGGCGATGTCTTGGCAAGTGGGCTTGGCGACAATCGCCGTATTTGCAATTTCGATCGCGATTAGTCGGATTGTTTCGATTAGTTCGATCGCGGGGGCAATGTCTGTAACGATTTCGATGTTAATCTTCGATCGACCTTTACCTTCGACGATTTTTGCTCTTGTCGGCGGTATTTATGTGATCTGGCTCCATCGCAAGAATATCCAGCGGCTGATTGCGGGTACTGAACCAAAGTTAGGTCAGAAATTAGAATCGACAACTCCAAGCTAACTTCCCAAAAACAAACAGGGCCGAGCAATTGCTCGACCCTGCTTGAATAATTTTAAGAACGGAGAGGGAGGGATTCGAACCCTCGGTAGGATTACTCCTACAACACATTAGCAGTGTGCCGCTTTCGACCACTCAGCCACCGCTCCACGTTCATGGCTATTGGCTAACACCCTTTATCATAGCATATAGTCTAGACTGGTGCAATAGATTTTTAGCTAAAACTTTGGATTATCTATGACCCTAACGCCTACGGCCCTAACCAATATCAGCGCACATCCTGACGATCGTGTGGCGATCGGCTTTGCACCGCTCAGTCTAGATCAAGTCTATCACCTAGCCGACAACCCCGCCAATGGGGCAGTAGTACTCATGAGCGGCACCGTGCGCGATCGAACCAATGGCGCAGCCGTGGAATACTTGGAATATCAAGCCTATGAACCGATGGCAATGCGGATATTTACTCAAATTGCTGGGGAAATTCGCCAGCAATGGCCCGACGTGACTCGTGTGGTCATTCATCACCGCGTGGGTAAGTTAAAGATCGGCGAAATTAGTGTCTTGGTGGCTGTAGGTTGTCCCCATCGAGCGGAGGCTTTTGCCGCCTGTAAGTATGCGATCGATACGCTCAAACATCAAGCACCCATTTGGAAAAAGGAACATTGGGCCGATGGTGCGAGTAGTTGGGTAAATATCGGGGATTGCGATCGATCTGAAACAGAAGACTGCTAAAACCCGTCGATGCTAATCTAAGACGTAATTTTCGGCATTGCTGATTTAAGGTATGATTTGCCTTTTTGTGCAACTACTGAAATCCCCCCGTCCCCCACTCTTTCACACATCGATTCAGCAACGCCTAATTTTCCTGTTTGTGCAACTCGAAAACCTCTCTATCTCCCTTTTCATCAGCTTGTGAGATAATCTATCCCATCACCCGATAACCCTATATGTTCAATATTTATGATTAATCTCAATCTCTTCTCTCGCCGCAAGTGGCGAACGGCTGTAATCAGCACAATGACCTTTACGATTGTTCTATTCTCAGCGATAAATCTCCCTGGGCTGTCTCTAACTGCTCAATTTGCACCGACCAAACCTCGATTAGGCGAGACGATTGTGATCAATGTTGCCGCATCCGCTGGCAAAGTCACCACGCCAAAAGTTGAAGTTGGGAATAAAAGTTATCCGGCTTTTCCGCTCAGTAATAATCGGTTTCGGGCGATGATTCCCACCACACCATTGGAGAAACCAGGAACGCGCGAGGTGACAATCACCGACGATACTGGCTCAACAACACTGAAAATTCCCGTGATCGATCGCAAATTCCCGATCCAACGGATCAATCTTCCACCTGGTAAATCGGGAATTGCAGCAACCGAACTAGAACTGAAAAGTGTCGCCGCACTCAAAGCAAAAGTTAGTACTGATAAACTGTGGGATGGCAAATTTATCGCCCCAAATAAGGGCAGAACTAGTTCACCCTATGGTGTCCGTCGTTACTACAATGGCAAATTTGCCACTGATTACTACCACCGAGGTCTAGATTATGCTGGTGGATATGGTTCTGCGGTGGTGGCTCCGGCTGGTGGTGAAGTTGTTTTAATCGGCTACGAAAAAAACGGCTTCCGCGTCCACGGCAATACAGTGGGGATCGATCATGGACAGGGTGTGATTAGTATTTTCATCCATCTGAGCAAAATCACTGTTCAAGAAGGCGAACAAGTCGCAGCCGGCGACCAAATTGGGGCGATCGGTAGTACTGGCGCATCAACAGGTCCCCATCTGCATTGGGGTTTATATGTCAATGGAGCCTCTGTCGATCCGATCCAATGGCTCAGAACATCGGTTGATTGACATCGTTAGCTGGCAACAGCAACTTTTTGAGAAGATTGCTTGACTTGTTGAATGGGAACTTGGACCAATTCGACTTCAGGTTCTCTGGTAGTAGCGACACTCACTACTTCTAGTACAGGGGAGGCGGTGACAGTCACTTTCGGGACAATCTGTTTAGCTGGTGGAATACCCACTCCTCTAACTAGTAGTGCGACTGTTTCTTGATAGTAAGTAATATCAACTCCTGCGGCGGACATTTCTTTGGAATTAATCCCCCAACTGAGAATATCCAGTAATTTGAACGGATCGGCGAGGAAGAAGGAAGAGAGGGCAATTTCTTTGACAGCATCGATCACCGTCTCTTTGATATCTGTGTCAGTTGATGAAACCGCCTGTCTAATATTCTCCATACACTGATGCACGACATCAGCATCGAAAGGTGTAATAGCAGACATCACCGTATCTCCAGCTTTGGAAATCTCGCTATGACTCGCTTCTAACACATTTAGCATGGGCAAGATCTCGCGCTCGCCACTAAGATCTAGTTGACCCATAAAGACATGGCGTTCGTAACCAGCCGGAATACCTTTAAAGTAAATGGGAATATCGGTTCGACCGGATTTCAAAATTTTGTGCAGTGCTAAATCTAGCGTGTTAATTGGCCAACCAATATCTCTGACTGCTAACAGTTTGGTTCGCCCTGGTTTCAAGATTGTTAGTGCATTGAGGAGCAGATTGACTGATTCTTCAATATTTTGGGTGTAGATGTGTCGATCGGGTGCGTGCATACTGACAACACCCTGAGCAACCCGTTGGTCTAAATCAGAACTAACTGGGCTATTTTCAATTACGTGGGTAAACCGGACGATGGCATATTTACACTGTCTCGGCTGGGAATTGTCGCTAAATAACCATTCAGCAATCTTCTTGGAAGCTGCATAGATATCAGGTGTAAAGTACCTAGACGCTTTACCAGTTGATGAAAAAATACAAGCCTCAACTTGATTTTTTTCGCATAGTTGAATGATATGATCGCAACCTAAAATATTGGTGCTGACTGTATGATGGATGCGAGTTTCAGCGAGTCCAGGTAATCTTTCTGCGGCTAAATGAAAGACGACTTGAGGCTGTTCTAAGTCAAAAATATCTTGCAATGCTGGCAGATCGCGAACATCACCATAATAATAACTAACGGGAATATCAAAATCGCTTTGAGTTGTATCGATCGCGACTCGCTGCGATCGATCCGAGGTAATGTCTAAAGAAACAATTCTTTTGACATTAAATTGTTGTAGTTTGGCAATTAAATTCGTGCCAACAAAGCCCTGTCCACCAGTAATTAAAACGACTTTATTTTTTAAGATTGATTTGATTTGTTGCCGATCGATCGCCACCTGTCGCTCGTAAACATCAGCGAATGGATCTACACCTAATCCTTGCCGACCAGATACATCAATTAGTTGGTTTGTTAGCGCGCTTAATTTAGCTAGTGTAGCAGAATCAGTTGGATCGGGTGCGCCAACTGGTACTGTTTCCCAAATTTGTTCGAGAATATCACTTTTAGATAATGACTTTGACAATACCATAATATTTTCTCTTTATAAAGTGGTCGATCTTAACAATTCTGCTTACTCGAAATATAATTTCGGCGGAAATTCAGGGGGAGAGATATTTTGCCAACAAACGCTATTGTGTGAGGGAAACTCCATCGCGGTCTCTTTGCCTCCTCTAATACCACAATGATATTCGACAATTTTACCTGCTGGAATCAGCTAATTATCTCAACCAGACTAGCTACAAATAGCGCAGAAAAGATTTATAAATCGACCTAGCTAAATTAATTTGTGTCGGCGCACACAATAACTAGATAGATGCGATCGCGATCGCTGACAAAAAACCAGGTAAACTTGAACAAAAATCTGAAAGTTCCTGTATCTACAATTCAATTCAGTCAGGAGTCCATCCGGAAAGTTTTAGGCAAGTTTGAGTAAATAGATTGGTTCGCTAACCGTAACAATTTAAGGGCGTTCTAGCTGACAACTAGCTTGTTGAAGATTGAATTTACCTTGGCGATTAAAACAGGTAGGAATTTGATAAACTAATTGACCATAATTCTCCTGTGCAAAAGTCCGTCTTTGACCATCCGCGCTCACTTCACAAGGGCGATTCAGACTACATTGAGGTTCTTTGGCGGCACTATCATTCACGCCAGTGTTAATGATGCCAATAACTTGATGTGTTTTCCGCGAAATCATCGGCGAACCGGACATCCCCCCAATAATGCTGCATCGATGCCGGATCGCTCTTTTCCAGCTATAGACATCTTCTTTAAGATGGACAGTCGCACCCACTTGACAGGTAGCGGCATGGAGGAAATTTAAGGCATCTCGGACACCTTGCGATGGAATTCCCACGACGAGTAAAGGTTCACCTGGAGGTGCCGGTTTGGGTGAAATTCTCAGCGGCGTAATTCCAGCTTTTGTCAACTCCCGTTGGGTTTTAGTTAGTTCGAGAATGGCAATGTCATTATTTTTCATTGTTCCATACACCATTCTGCGCACGGGAATACTTAGTCTTGCTGGTTTAAAATCATGAAAATAATTGACAACAAAATGAGTTTTGCTCGGCTTATCGATCAGAATCTCATGGGGATTGGGTAATTTGCCCCAACTACCTTGACAGTGAGCATTAGTAACGACATAAGCAGGCGCATTAGGCTGCGTGGCACCTGTGGTAATGAGGAAGCCAGTACAGACTCCATGATCCAAATCAATTAGACCAATTCCATTGTATTTACGACTAGCAGAGACCGAGAGGATTTGCCAATTAACTCGATCGGAATTTACCTCTCGATCGGGTATTTTACGTCCTGTGCGATCGTAGATGGCTGCACTTACAGGCAGAAAGTCGGTCAAACATCCACCAATAGTTATTCCTAGCAGTATTCTCACAGCAATATTACAGCCTAATATTGGTAATTCTTTCCCTTGACGATCCTCCAGTGATGTAGACGTGAAGATCTGAAAGAGTTGCTCAAACATGTTTGCCAGTACCAGAAATTGGTAAAGTGAAGAAGATCTGCTTATGATATCTTGCCATATTTAAAATATAATGACTAAAACTTACACTGTTGAAATCCATCATCAAGGCGAAATTCACACGATCGAGGTGCCTGAAGATAAGCAAATTTTACGTGCGGCTGGTGCAGCGGGAATCTACCTGCCAACTTCCTGCAATGCTGGTGTCTGCACCACCTGTGCCGCACAAATACTAGAAGGGGAAGTCGAACAAGGCGATGGGATGGGTGTGAGTCTGGAACTGCAAGCCCAAGGATATGTTTTATTATGTATTGCTTACCCTCGATCGAACCTGAAAATAGTCACCGAAAAAGAAGATGAGGTCTACGAGCTACAGTTCGGACAACATCAGCGGTAAATGTAGAGGGTAGGGCAATAGTTCTCGGTTAATCTAAAAATTCAGTTAGTCCGCGCAGGCGGACTTGGCATCACCAGCTGCGATTTCAATCGTCAGCAGTAACTGAGAAGTATTGGAGGGTAGGGTGTAGAAGAATGAGCAGCGACGCTACTCTACCCAACTCCCTGCTTGGCGCGCTGTCTTGATTCGCTGCCAAGGAGTCGTTTTTTTTTATCTCCGGTCGGTGATATAAAAAAGCCGCTAACCCATCGGGGAACCCAACCACACTCGATCGAGAGAGCGCATCTGCAACTCTCGGCGTTGCTGAATTGATGTATGAAAGAGTGGGGGACGGGGGACTAGGGGATGGGGGGACTGAGGGATTTCAGTAGTTGCACAAAAAGGCAAATCATACCTTAAATCAGCAACGCCCAACTCTCTACTATATCCGTCATATAGCGGAAGATTTTTACCATCGATTGTAGTAATTTGAGGATAGGAAATGCCGTAAAAACTCCGGCAAGAGGTTAACTGTAATAACCAAACAAGGTGCGGAGCGCGATGGCTAACGCCGACAGCAAACTGTTCGAGATGCCTACTACCACCGAAGAGCAGACAGAACCGATTGTCACCATCAATTGTGATGAATTGATTGGAGTGTTTACCAACTTTCTCCAATTTGATGTTGCAAATGGTAAGGCGAGTGGGGACACGATCGTCACCTACTGGACACAGGTAAGACAATACTTAGTATGGTGCCAACATAGCTCGATCGATCCGCGTGCAGCAACACGAGAGACAATCAAAGTCTATCGATGGTGGTTATCAGAGCAACAGGGCTATAAGCCTAAAACGATCGCCGTTAAATTAACCGCAGTCAGTCGATTATACGATGCCGCAGTAGAATACGGACTAATTGGCAGTAACCCAGCTTGGGGGATTAAAGCACCCGCAGAATCGATCGATCCAGCCGCGAGAATTACCTATCTCGAACAGGGAGAAGCCTCAACGCTACTGAAATCCGTCGGTCAACATTTAACCCTGAAAACCTTCCGCGATAAACTATTACTTGGCGTGATGACCCTAGAAGGCACCCGCACAGTCGAGATGTATCGATTGAATATCGGCGATGTGGTGCGTCAAGGTTCGCGCGTAGGTTTAAAAGTCAGTAGTAAGCGACATACGCGGGTGGTGCCATTAACTCCCCAATTAGCGCAGGTGTTAGAGAATTATCTCACCCATCTGCGCGGGTCGGGATTTGATAGTACAGTTGATAGTCCCCTGCTGATCAACCTTAGTCATTGTGGTAAAGGTGAGCGGTTATCGCGGCGGGGTATTCGCCAGATTGTAGACAAATATCTCCAGGCAACAAATCTCAAGTATATGGAGGGGAGAACGCTCTCAGCACACAGTTTAAGACACACAGCAGGGACATTGGCTCTGCGCAATGGAGCCTCTCTGCGACAGGTACAAGATTTACTCGGTCATGCCGACCCTCGCACGACGGCGATTTATGCCCACGTTGGTGACAGATGGGAGAATAACCCCGCTTTAAAATTGGGAATTGAGTATTAATGATTAATTAATGTTAAAAGTGCTGAAAGATCGAGAAATTCCGTAGTCTCAAAGAAAGAAATTAATCTACTAGCAATTCGATCGACACCACCTTGAACATTAGATTCAATATTTAATGGTATTACTGGATCGTGTAGCGATAACCGTAATAAGAGCCAACCATCTTCGTTCGGTGCTGGACAAGAAATCCGCACACCTTCATAGTTATTGGGGACAATTTTCCAATCTGACTGATTGGCTGCAAATAGTTGCAATTTCTCGATTATTTGCTCACCATGAGCTTTGAAATTATCAGTTTTAATTCCGATCCGAAATTCTTCACTCTCCGCTGGTTCTTGTAAATTGGCAATTAGATCTGTTAGTGATTTATCAGCCAATTTAGACTTAGCTAATTCGATTAATATTTTGCTCACTAAGTAAGCACCATCATCGAGAAAGTGATTTTCTTTCATCGCCCCGTGTCCAGAAGTTTCGATCGCTAGCCAAGATTCCTGTCCCGATCGATTGAGTCTGAGTGATTCATTAATTACATTTTTATAACCACGCTTAAACCGATGATGGATACCTTGTAAATCTTGCTCGATAAATTTGGTTAAGCCATCGGAAGTAATCGAATCAGTCACAATTGTCGATCGAGGATGTTCTTGTAAAACGATCGCTGAAATTAGGGCAATTAATCGATTTCTATTTAATTCTTTACCCGTAGAATCTACCGCCGCACTGCGATCGACATCAGTATCAAAGATAATCCCTAAATCAGCCTGATGTTCGATTGTCGCTTGACAGATCGAAGCCATTGCTACCTTGTCTTCAGGATTGGGCACATGATTCGGAAAATTACCATCTGGATCGAGAAATTGACTGCCAGTCGTATCTGCACCTAAAGGCTTTAATACTCGATCGGCATAAAATCCCCCCGCACCATTGCCAGCATCGACAATTATTTTTAATCCTTGTAATGGTTGTTCAAAATTGTCAGGATGATTGACAGATTGCCGAATTTGATTGACAAATTGCTCGGCATAAACTGAAATAAAATCATGGCTTGTTGTCTTGCCTGGAGCGATAGCTAATTCAAAGTTACCGCTAGCAGCTAGATTTAAAATATCCTTAATATCCTGCTTTTCTAATCCACCTTGAGCGGTAAAAAATTTCAACCCATTGCGATTAAAAGGTAAATGACTAGCAGTCAGCATAATTGCCCCATCGCACTCAAATCCGGGGGTAATCGTACTCATAAACATCGCCGGAGTCGAGGCCATCTCGAAGTTGTACACCTGAGAGCCGATTGCCGTCATCCCCTCGATTGCGGCTTGCATTAATATCGGCCCAGATAACCGACTGTCTCGCCCGATCGAAATAGTTAATGCCGAAGCAGGTTTACTTACTTTTTGCGATAACCACAAAACAAAGGATTGACCTAAAATTTTCACAACCTCCGGCGTGAGATTAACATTTTCATTTGGCACACCATCGAGGGCAACTCCCCGAATATCCGAACCATTTTGCAGTTTGTTCCAGTTAAAATCTTGCATGATTAAATTTATTAGTTATTACTGATTACTGATTACTTATTTGGGCGCATCGATAGGGCATTTGCGCTTGTTTAGATTATGGTTGAAAAATCTTGGTGAAGTTGGGCGGGTTTTGTTTTAAATTATTGGTGGTAATTATCATCGATTGCATAAACCCGCCCCTACAGATCCTCGATTTCATCGATTGCATAAATCCGCCCTACAGATTTTCGATTAATGTCAATTGTTCACCACCATTATTCCCCCCACTCAAACCCAAATGCTTGCGCGCCGCAACCGTCACTATCCGTCCCCGTGGCGTGCGTTTAAGATAACCGATTTGCAGAAGATAAGGCTCATATACTTCTTCGATCGTATGACTATCTTCTCCCGTCGATGCTGCCAAAGCTTCCACTCCCACCGGACCACCATTAAACTGCTCTACCATCGTTGTCAATAACAATCGATCGGTCCAATCCAAGCCCAATGGGTCTACATTATAAATCTCCAGGGCAGCACAAGCGATCGCTTCATCAATTTCAGGATGTGCTTGTACCTGAGCATAATCCCGCACCCGTTTTAATAACCGATTGGCAATTCGGGGCGTACCCCGCGCACGTCTGGCAATTTCCGTCGCTCCTTCGATAGTTACCTCCACATGCAAAATTGCCGCCGTCCGTTGGATAATCAGTCTAAGTTCATCCACCTCATAAAAGCGTAGCTTCTGAATCAGCCCAAACCTGTCGCGCAAGGGCGATGTCAAGGAACCAACCTTAGTTGTGGCACCTACTAGGGTAAATTTTGGCAGCGGAATACTCCGAATCTTTGCCGTCGATCCTTTGCCAACTGTAATATCTAGCCGAAAATCTTCCATCGCTGGATAGAGAATTTCCTCTGTCATCCGAGGCAGCCGATGAATCTCATCGATAAATAAAATATCTCCTGGCTGCAATCCCACCAGCAACCCGACAATATCGCGAGGACGTTCCAAGGCTGGTGCTGCGGTAATTTTACAATTCACCCCCATCTCTGAGGCGAGAATCAGCGACATAGTGGTTTTGCCCAATCCTGGCGGCCCATACAATAGCAGATGATCGAGGGACTCCTGTCGAACTTTTGCGGCGCGGATGGCGATATCGAGAATCCCTTTGAGATCCTTTTGACCGATATATTCGGCAATACTGCTCGGTCTGAGACTATCTTCTTGGAGCTTTTCTTCAGGGTTGACGATCTCCGCTTGCAAGATCTCTGGATCTGTCGAGGCTAGCTGGATTGGCGTAGCTGGCTGTTTGGGAGTAGTTTTCTTCCGGCTGGGAGATGGCTGTTCGGCATCGGGGGCTGGCTGTTTCGAGGAGATAATCGCCATGTTCGAGAAAAACTAGATTGTTTGTCTTAACTATAGCAACCACGAATACCAAATGATGCGCCTTATTCCTCTTGTGGACATTCATTCCAGAGCGTAGTAGTTTCCCGAAGACTAGTCCATTTGCCCTGCCCTAAAATCAGATGGTCTAACAATGGAGTCATCAAGAGCTTCGCCCCAGCTAGCAGTTGACGAGTTAATTCGAGATCTGCTTGACTTGGTTCTGTGCTACCGGAAGGGTGATTGTGGGCGACGATGGTTTTCGTCGCACCTTGCTTGAGAATGGCGCGGAAAATTTCGCCCGGTGGTGCGAGGGTTTCTGTTGCGGTGCCGATTGTAATCAACTGGGTACCTAGTAATCTATTTTTGACATCCAGTAATAAAATCGCAAATCTTTCCTGTGGCGACCACATCAACTCATGACTCAGAGCCGCTACCGCCGCTGCGGGATTGTCGATGATTGCTCGATCTGGTGGACGAAGTAAACAAGTTCTTTGACCCAATTCTACTGCTGCCAAAATTGCCGTTGCTTTAGCTGGCCCAACCCCCTCGATCTCCATTAATTCTTGGGGACAAACATCGCGTAATCTTTCCAAAGGATCGCGATGATGTTGACCTAAATGCTGGAGAATATATTCACCTAAGCCGATCGCTGATAGTTTACCAGGCCCTTGTCCCGTACCCAATAAAATTGCCATCAATTCAGCATTTTTTAACTGTTTCACCCCATGTGTTATCAACCGTTCGCGGGGACGTTCGGTACTAGGTAGGTCGAGAATCCGGATACTATAAGTCATGCAGTGAAGCAGTAATCGATCGATTACTTGTCACTTTACGATCGAATTATTCTCGATCGAATCGCTAAAATGGCTGATTTAGCCTGTACCGATCGACCTTCCAGAATTCAAGCTCATGTTACGATGGCAAAGGCGATTTAGCACACAACGACGTGATTCAGAGGCAAATTTATCACCGCAAACAGAGCAAACAGCCGGAAGATGTGGAGACAGCTAAGTTACAAATAGCCAGCCAAGAATTATGGGGCGGGCCATGTAAGAATTTTTTTCAGAGCCATATTCCCAAAGTCAAGGCTTATCCTGAGCAATTGCCACAAGACCAAAACGGCATCCGCACGACGACAGGGATTGAGTTTAATACAGAGGTTGAACCAGATCGCAATACCAGACCTGGTGGTGCCGTGTATTGGTCGGGAGAGCGTGAAGGGGTTCGCAACGAAGATGAGTACGCTAAAATTAAGGTAAAGATAACCTATTGCAACCAATTCGATCCGGTCTATATCGCCGATGACTGATCCTACAAGCAAAAAGAGTCAGCGGGTACGCTTTGAAGAGGTGACACCGACCAATGAGATCGTTGCCTATTTCAACGCGCAATTGCCTGATTTAGTTGCTAGTACGGGATTGCCCATCTTTCCAGGTTATGACGATTTAGACTATATCCAATTTGCGTATATAACTCTCCCATCGGGCAATACAGTGGTGCTGGGACAATATGAAAATGCACCAGCAATCGGTGTAGATTTATATGTCGAACTAGATCGAAAACATAACTCAACTGCGATCGATAATATCCCCGCTCTCGTTGTCGAAACTTTACGATATCTATCCATACCGAGACAGACTGCGGTTTGGTTTAACCCAGATTACGAGACAGAAATAGAGCTTCTGTATTCTGAAGATGGCGAGTTCGAGAGTATCCCGAAAATTCCAACAGAGGAATCAAACCTAATTACCGAGTACGAACCAATTGATTGTTTTTACTATGCTCTGGAAATCTACACCAGAGAAAAATTCCCCGAACATTGGGCGATGCTCCAACACAATCTTGGTTTGGCTTACTTCGATCGCATCAAAGGGGAACGATGGGAGAATTTGCTAAAGTCGATCGAATGTTTTCACAAGTCTCTCGAAGTCTTTACTCAAGATCAGTTTCCGCGAAAATGGCAGATAAATCAGGAGGATTTGAGCCGGTCGAGGGAAGCGTGGCACGTGGAAAAAGCAAATCTGGTTAGAGATATACTCGATCGACCGATGGCAAGTCGAAACTTGAAATATGCAGACCTGCGTCGGGCTAATCTGAGTGATGCCGACCTGAGTGGTGCTAACCTGAGTGATGCCAACCTGAGTGGTGCCAACCTGAGTGGTGCCGACCTGATTGGTGCTAACCTGAGTGGTACCGACCTGAGTAGTGCCTACCTAAGTTTTGCCTATCTGAGTGGTGTCTACCTGAGTGGTGCCAACCTGAGTGATGCCGACCTGAGTGGTGCTAACCTGAGTGATGCCAACCTGAGTGGTGCCAACCTGAGTGGTGCCTACCTGAGTGATGCCGACCTAAGTTTTGCTAACGTAGACCAGGCTCAATTTGGATATAACGAGGGTATTTCTGATTTGCGTAGAAGAGATTTAATTTTGCGGGGGGCAATTTTTAATGATGCTCCAGGAGATCGATCTGAATCTAAAACCCTAGTTCCGCGTTAATTGAGGGGGAATCGATCGAACAGATATTAGTGGGGAGGGCGGGTTTGTTGGGGAGATAATGGTGTTTGGTGAAAATTTCTAGCATAAACCCGCCCCTACGGTTGGTCTGGGTAAATGTGTTATCCAGATAACGTGGCTCTATACGGGTCTGTAGGGGCAGGTTTATGCAATTTAATATCGATATTACTGTTCGATATTAAACAAACCTGCCCTCCCCTCTAAAAGATCGCAAATGGCTTATATGCTAGTCACCGATCTCTTCAGTTAAAGCGCAACCACATCGCCCAATAATAAAATAGCAATCACCAGCAACAATACCCCTGCCGAAACATCCAGGGTTTTTGGTGACAACACCTTCGAGAGATAACGTCCGAGCAGTACTCCCACCAAACTAGTGGCAATCAAAGCACTCCCCGCCCCAGCAAACACAATCCACGGTGATTTAGACTGAGCAGTCATCAGGAGTGTGGCTAGTTGGGTTTTATCGCCCATCTCCGCCAGAAAAATCGTGATGAAAGTTGAGAAGAAAGTGCTCCAAATCCCCGATTTCTGCTGTTCTGACAAGATTGTTGGGGCTACTTTTGGGTCAATCACATCACTGTTACTACTCTCTGAGTTGGCGGGACTAACTACGGGTCTATCTTGCACTACGATCGATTTTTGGTACTTGGCTTATTCTCGCATATCAAATGTCGAAAATCGAGATTAGAGAATAATTCCCAATTCTCGATCGAACCGAACTGCTTCGAGACTCAGTTCTCCATATACTCCTTCAATCTGTTGGCGACAACAATCGATCGCAAAATCATTTAATTCCTCCGGCTCAATCCCAAACATCGCTACAAAGGTATCGACTTGTACCCGACAAAACGATGGACGAGTATCGTAAATGTTACATGATCGTGTCTCTCGATCGAGATTGACACACCAACCATCTTCCCCGACCATGCTCATATAGATGGCTAGTTGCTCCGGTACCAGATACTCTTCTAGTTCCGGTCGATCACTCGGATCTAGGTTACAACACGCCCCACACTGCTTCACACACTTCCACGTCGCCATATTTCAGTTATTTTTTAGGTTTTAGGTTTTAGGCTTTAGGCTTTAGGCTTTCGCCCTAATCCCTAACCCCTAAAGTCTAACCTCTAATCCCTTACTTCATGTACTTTTGTAAAGTAAATTAATTTAATATGACGATACACGGGTAAAATTAGATCGCCCAGCCAGAAGGCTGAAGAATAAATTTCAATCCATTTGCGAGGAAATATGGACTTTTTGAGCGGTATCGTTGATAGTGTACTCAGCATTAACTGGGAAGTAATCGCCCAACTGTCAATGGTGGCAATGATTATGATTGCTGGTCCAGTCGTAGTATTCTTGCTAGCAGCCGTGCGTGGTAACTTATAGAGTTCTTGCGCGCTGTTGGAGTGTAATTAATAGTTAGCAATATATCGAAAAACTTATATTTGACCAGCCAACACCATCGATCGCATTAGATCGATGGTGTTGTTATGTTAGCAAAGAGTTCGATTTGGCGATCAAGTAGATCTACACCTTCAGCTACATTCTTAATCTCCTGAAGCTGAGTCCGTAGCTCCGCCGCACCAACAAACCCCTTAGCATACCAAGTGAGATGCTTTCTCGCCTGAAAAATACCGCGATCGCCTTTATATAAATACAAATTTTGTAAATGTTCTTTAGCACATTCTAATCTAGCGATCGAACTTGGTGGTGTTAGTAACTCTCCCGTCTTGAGAAAATGGTCAATTTCCCCGACTAAAAACGGATAGCCGAGCGTCCCGCGCGAACACATTACCCCATCCGCCCCTGTCTGTTCTAAACAAGCAATCGCAGACTCTACCGACCAGATATCCCCATTAGCAATTACCGGAATCGATAACATCTCCTTAACTTGACGAATCCAATCCCATTTTGCCGAACCATTGTAGCCCTGAGCGCGAGTACGAGCGTGAACGGTCAGCATCTGTGCCCCGGCATCAGCCATCCGTTTAGCAAAATCGAGAATATTAATCTCCCCATCATCCCAACCAATCCGCGTTTTCACGGTTACGGGGACATTTACAGCATTAACTACCGCCTGCACCAGTGCCGTAGCCGTATTAGGATCGCGCAAAAGGGATGAACCACCACCATTTTTAGTGATTTTATTCACCGGACAACCCATATTGATGTCGATGGTTTCAGCACCTTGTTCGACCGCAATTCGAGCTGCTTCGCCCATAAAATCGGGGCGACAGTCAAATAACTGGATACTAATCGGGCGTTCGTTGGCATCGATTTCCATAATGCGCGGCACTTCTTGAAGATGTCGCAAACTCGAAGCCTGCACCATCTCCGTATACATCATTGAATCGGGGGCATATCGCCGCACCAATCGACGAAAAACCAAATCGGTGACACCAGACAAGGGCGACTGAAAGACACGGCTATTGAGTTCGACAGAGCCAATTTTGAGCGGAGTTTGTAAGTGTGAAAGTGCCAGGGAATTCAAGATCTAAAATTAGGGATAAAGTCCAATAGCTAGTAATATCGATCGTACAGTACGATCAGATCGTCAGCCAAGTTGCTATTTACTCACGATCGCGAATTAAATACACTCCCATTTCTCATGAAGCGTCGCCAATTTCTGCAATACACTGCCCTCTCCGCCGCAGGCTTTAGCTTTGCTGCCTGTACCAGTGGCAGTCGTCATTTTACCCAGCCGCCAGCTAACTTTGGCAAACTGGAAAAAACCGACCTGAAGATTGGGATTGTCTCCGGTTTAGACTGTCTCCCGTTGGTGATTGCCAAAGAAAAAGGGATGTTCAAGAAATACGGCTTAAATGTGACACTTGTCAAGCAGCCAACTTGGGATAAAGCGCAAGCAGAACTCCATGATGGTAAATTAGATGGAACGCAAACCCTGTTTGCCATGCCACTTTGGGAATATTTTAGTGGTAGCAAAAGTAGAAAAGCGCGCCAGCAAGATGAAGATCGAGGAAGGAGAAAAGACCGGGAGAACCGTCAAACAACTAACACTCAGGCGAACACAGTCGCACTGATGGGGCTAAATATTAACGGCAATAGTATTAGTTTTAGTGAGTCCGTTTGGAAAGCTGGATTGCGACCCAGACAAGCTTATAATAATCTGCGCGAATTTCAATCAGATTATAATAAATTCTTCCGGGAGGCAAAACAACCACCAGGATTTGCGATCGCCCATCCGGCTGCGATGGCGAATTATACAACTAGGTATTGGTTGGGTTCGATGGGGATTGATGCCGAACGCAATCTCAAATTTGAAGTCTTAGAGCCGAGTAAAATTATTCAGGGATTAGATAGTGGCAAAATCATTGGTTATGCCACTGATGAATTATTTAATCAACAAACAATTGCGGATAAAAAAGCCTTTACAGCTTATCTCGATCGAGATGTTTGGCATGGACATCCTGAGAAAATTCTCGCTACTCTGGATACTTGGCTTAAGGACAATCCTAACACGGCTAGAGCAATGATAGCCGCAGTATTAGAAGCTTGTCAATTCTGTGAGGTCGAGAAAAATGCGGCGACTCTGGCACCAGTGCTGGGTAAATCTCAATATACAAATCCTGGCTCCAATCAGAATTGGCAAAAGATTCTGACAGGTACTTATAACTACGGTGGTTTCGATCAAAAAGCTCTGGTCGAGCGAGTTCCTGACTTCCAAATATTCCACTTCCAACAGACAAAATATCTCAACTTACCCAATCATGCTAATTTTCTCTGGCACTCACATGCTGTTTGGGTACTGACACAGATGGTTCGCTGGAATCAACAAAAGCTGACCGACTATCCCAAGGATGCTGATGCAACTATTAAACAACTTTATCCGACGAAAGAATATGCCGATGTTGCCAAGGCTTTTTGGTTGCCTTTACCGAAAGGACAACTCAAAATCGAGAAACCAGAATTTTTTGTCGATCGAGTTGCTTTCGATCCGAATAAGCCGATGGAGTACCTGAATAGTTTTGAGCTTCGAGCGTGAGCTAGGGAATCGCGTGTAGGTTCGCCGAATAGTCAATCATCGACATGATCGGATGAAACCACCCTGCTATTAAGATACATTAAGGAGGTGAGATTGACGATCGAAATCGTCGTCAACTTCCTAACGTCCTTTTAGCTTAAATTGCTTATGACCGCAGTACCGCAGTCGAAATCACTACTAAAATTTCGATTCGATCGCAAACTTTGGCAGCGATTTGTCGAAGTTGCCCAACCTTACTTCTATCCACCAGGTACAAATAGTTCTGTCCAATTTCTATTTTTGATTCTGGCACAACTAGTCTTTGTTGTTGCTTTTACTTTTTTCTTTGTGGTCGTTCTAGCCTTGATTGGCTTCCAATTTGCGCCCAAATTTTTTGCGGGGTTGGTCAATGAGATTATCTATTTGAAGTTCCTCTCTAGCTTGGGTAAAAGTTCAGTAGAAATCTTTCAAAATTTATTGACATTTCTACCTGCTTATATATTTCTAGTTCTGTTGATTTTAAGCAGTGGTGTATTCTATGCCTATCGGCGTAAGTTGCAAGGACGAGAAAAGCAATGGATTGTCTTAGGATTACTCCTATTCCTCGCTTTCATTGTTAGTAGTCTTAACGTTCTCCTCAGTTATGTCTTTCGGTTTATCGATAATGCTCTCAATGGGCGAGATCCTAAATTATTTTGGGAATTTCTCTGGGTTTATGGAATTACCCTCGTCATCGCTATTCCGATTCTGATTAGCTATCGGTATACCCGGCGAAAATTAGCGTTGTTTTGGCGGGAATGGCTGACTAATACGCTGTTAAAGGATTATTTCAGCAACCGAGCCTACTATGAATTAGATTCCAATGCTGCCAATACAGATGTTGATAATCCAGATCAACGGATTACCCAAGATGTCAACTCTTTTACGACCACTATTTTAGATCTGATTTTAGATATCCTCAGTTCGGTACTAGATCTAGTTGCCTTCACCGGAATTCTGTATAGTATTTCCACCGAACTTACTTTTGGATTAGTCGGTTACGTTTCCGTTGGGAGTATTTTAGCGATCTGGATTGGGACTAAACTAATTAAAATCAATTTCGATCAATTGCGCCTAGAAGGTGACTTTCGCTATGGGATGGTTCATGTTCGAGATAATGCTGAATCGATCGCCTTTTATCGGGGTGAAAATCTAGAGCGCAATCAAGTTGAGACACGATTAGGTCGCGCAATCAAGAACTATAATTTACTGATAATTTGGTTTGCGCTGCTAGATATTTTCCAATATGCCTATAACTACTTTGCTAGGTTAGTACCCTACCTAATTGTCGCACCATTATATTTTGCTCAAAAAGTAGATTTTGGGACAATTGGACAGGGAATATTTGCCTTCCAAATGGTCTTGGGTGCCCTCTCGATCATCCCCAGTCGGATTCAGGATATATCTTCCTTCGCAGCGAGTATCGAGCGGTTAGGAATGCTCTACGAACGCTTCCGCCAACGGGAGTCTAGAGATGTGCTCGGCGGTGATGGGATTATCAATCACCCATCCACTCATTTTAAGGTTGATGGGCTGACACTGAATACACCAAATGCCGAGCAGACTCTGTTTGAGAATCTCTCCTTCGAGCTAACATCACCTCAATCCTTGCTAGTAGTTGGTTCGAGTGGCTGTGGTAAAAGTTCGTTGTTGCGGGCGATTGCGGGACTGTGGCGCAATGGTACAGGGACGATCGAAAGTCCAGACTATACTCAAGCTCTCTTCCTCCCTCAGAAGCCCTATATGCTCTTGGGGACACTGCGCGAACAGTTGCAATATCCCAACCTGCGGGAAAATATCACCGATGGCGAAATCCAAGCAGCACTAGCAACCGTCAACCTCGAAGATTTAGCGGCGCGGATGGGTGGACTCGATAGCGAAAAAGACTGGGCGGCTGTCCTCTCCCAAGGCGAACAACAGCGACTGGCTTTTGCGCGGATTTTGCTGAGTCAACCGAAATATGTCATCCTCGATGAGGCGACTAGTGCCCTAGATGTGACTAACGAGCGACGGTTGTATGAGCTATTGCAAAGTCAGGATATTACTTACATTAGTGTCGGTCATCGTCCCAGTCTGGTAGATTATCACCAAACGGTATTAGATCTACGACCAGAAAATGGCAACAGTTGGCAATTATTGGCGGCGGAAGATTATCAGTTTGCCAGTTAAATTAATCTAGGGGTGCCAACAGCACCCCCTACAGAGTTCGATCTAACTAAGCTATGATAGTTATATAAAAAATAATTATCTTTTCCAACGATTGTTATCGGCTACGTTGTGTAGCTAAATAACGTCAAAAATTAACTGTTCAGGAGTATAAATTACCATGATGCAAGTAAATATTGGCATTGAAGCAGATGAGCGGGCAAAGATTGCTGATGGGTTGTCGCGGCTGTTGGCAGATACTTATACTTTGTATTTAAAAACCCATTACTTCCACTGGAATGTGACTGGTCCAATGTTTCAAACTTTGCATTTAATGTTTGAAACTCAGTATACCGAATTGGCTTTAGCAGTAGATCTAATTGCCGAACGGATTCGGGCATTGGGCTTTCCGGCTCCTGGCAGCTATAGTCAATACGCCGAGTTAAGTTCAATTCCTGAAACAACTTCTGTTCCCAAAGCAGAAGAGATGATTAAACTCTTGGTAGAAGGACAAGAGGCTGTTTGTCGCACTGCTCGATCGATTTTTCCAGTTGTCGAAAAATCTAGCGACGAACCGACAGCGGACTTACTGACTCAACGGTTACAAATCCATGAAAAAACAGCGTGGATGCTCAGAAGTTTATTAGATAGTTAGATTAATTATTAATTCACCCAAGTTGCTACCTACAACCTCAGCGGTTTTAATTGTAAGCATTTTATAGGTAGCTGACTTAACTATCTCTCCCTCACCCAAAGCTTCGACATTCGATCGAGTGTGACTGGAAAGTGGATAAAACTGCACCGAGTCCTCAAGCAGTTTCACTCTGTTTTTGAGTTACTGCTTGAGTTACTTGCGTTGGCGATCGGAACTAATTAAAGGGAAATGTAGATTCAACCAGCCAGGAACCCTAGCAATAATTGAATCGACGAATCTATGTCTAATAAAATCAATAACAAACCATTATATATTCTGCTCATTAGTATTCATGGACTGATTAGAGGTCATCATCTGGAATTAGGGCGTGATGCGGATACTGGAGGGCAGACAAAATACGTTGTGGAACTCGCCAAAGCTCTTGGCAAACAACTGAATGTAGAGCGCGTAGATTTGGTCACAAGAGTGATTGTTGATGATGCCGTAGATCCTGATTATCGCGCAGTGACAGAAGCTTTAGCAGACAATGTTCAGATCGTGCGGATTGAAGCTGGCCCGGAAGCATATATTCCGAAAGAAGAATTATGGAGTCATCTTGATGGTTTTATCGATCGCCTGTTTACTTGGTTACTCAAACAGCCGCGTTTACCTGACATTATCCATAGTCACTATGCTGATGCGGGATATGTAGGAGTACGTCTTTCCCATCTAACAGGTTTGCCGTTAATCCACACAGGACACTCTCTCGGTCGTGACAAATTGCGAAGATTACTGGCATCGGGGATGACACTAGAGCAGATCGAAGATCGCTATCATATGCTCCAGAGAGTCAGTGCCGAAGAAGATACATTAAGCAATGCTGACTTAGTAATTACTAGCACTCGTAATGAAATTGAGGATCAATATGAGCTATATGACTATTACACGCCAGACAAAATGGCAATTATTCCTCCCGGAACGGATTTAGAACAGTTTTATCCACCGACGGAAAATAATGAAGGGATTGAGTTCAAGGAAGTTTTAACCAAGTTTCTTAATAATTCTGAAAAACCGATTATTCTTGCCCTATCTCGACCAGATGAGCGCAAAAATATCATTACACTTTTGGAAGCCTATGGGCGATCTCCTCGCCTTCAAAAACTAGCTAATTTAGTAATTATAGCTGGTAATCGTGAAGACATTCGAGAATTAAATGAAGGGGCGCAAAATGTTTTAACTGAGCTATTATTAGTGATAGATTGCTACAATCTTTATGGGCTTGTAGCTTTACCAAAACATCATAGTTCTAATGAAGTTGCAGATATTTATCGATTAGCAGCTAACTCCAAAGGCGTTTTTGTCAATCCGGCATTAACTGAGCCGTTTGGATTAACTCTACTAGAAGCTGCGGCAAGTGGATTACCATTAGTTGCTACAGAAAATGGAGGACCAGTAGATATTATTGGCAATTGCCATAACGGTTTACTGGTCGATCCTCTAAATGGAGAAGCGATCGCTGAGGCGTTATTACAAATTCTTGAAGATAATACCCTATGGCAACAATTTTCCGAAAATGGTTTGAAAAATGTTGCTAAATTCTATTCATGGGATGCCCATGCGCATACCTACATCCAAAAAATTCAACCCCTCGTATTAAAACAGGAAATTTTACCAAAGCCAACATTACTTCCAACAGCAGGTCATTACCGCAAGCGGGCTATTTTCACGGCGATTGACAATACCTTGTTGGGCGATGCCGAGGCATTAGCGCAATTTATCCAAGTTGTCCGCCAACAACACCGAAAATTTTTGTTTGGGATTGCTACAGGAAGGCGGTTCGATTCAGTACTCAAGATTTTGAAAACCTATGGCATTCCCACTCCTGATGTTTTAATTACCAGTTTAGGTACAGAAATTTACTATCCACCCGGATTTACGGCTGATGTTGCTTGGAATCACCATATCGATCGTGGGTGGACACCACAAGTATTACGACGCATTATTGATCGCCTACCTGGTATTACGCGACAGGAGAAGAATCAGCAAAGTCGTTTTAAAGTTTCCTATTACTACGATGCGAACATTGCGCCGTCAATGGAAGAGATTTTGACACTATTGCGTCAACAAGAATTGTCTGTTAACACAACTCTTTCCTTTGGTCAATATCTAGACTTTGTGCCCGCAAGAGCTTCTAAAGGACTGGCTTTGCGATATGTCGCTAGACAGTGGAATATTCCATTAGAGCAGGTTTTGGTCAATGGTGGATCCGGTGGCGATGAAGATATGCTCAGAGGTAATACTTTGGGTGTGGTCGTTGATAATCGTCACCGTGAAGAGTTATTGATATTGAACGATACCGATCGCGTTTATTTTGCCGAAGGCTCTCATGCTTGGGGTATTTTAGAGGCGATCGCCCATTATGATTTCTTTAATTTGTAGAGAGCTTTCTCTCTTTTTTAGTCTAAACTCCAGTCAATTAATGCTACGAGCCTCGATTCACGATTCAGAAATGACAGAGCCAGAAATTACGATTCGTCCAGGTTATTTATCCCCAACAGCCGCAACTAACCTCTACACCCAATTATGCGATCGCATTGATTGGGATCTGCGGATGAGTGCCAGGAAAACTGCCTGTTTTGGACTACCTTACAATTATTCCGGCTTGACTTACGAACAGCAACCAATGCATCCCCTTTTAGTCCCTCTCTGTACGCGCCTGGAACAAACCTTAGAATTTGCACCAAATAGTTGTCTGATTAACTACTATGAAGATGGACGAGCAAAAATGGGCTTTCATGCCGATGAGATCGATAATCTTGCCAGTGGGACAGATATTATCATTATCTCCCTGGGTGTCGAGCGAAAACTTTCATTTCGATCGAAAGCTGACTATTCACAACGACGACAATATTTGTTACCACATGGCTCACTGCTATCTATGAGCCAACGAACCCAAGAGTTTTGGAGTCATGCAATCAAAAGAGCCAATGTCCTTGGTGGTCGGATCAGTCTCACATTCCGCCAGGTTGACTCAATTCTCTTGCCAAAAGCTTGAGGATGTGTACCGAAAAAAAGACAGGTCTAAATTAAATTTAGACCTGTCTGAATCTATTGGCAACCTAGAGCCTAGAGTTTACCCATCTGAGCAGCAACTTCATCAGCAAAGTTAGATTCTTGCTTCTCAATCCCTTCGCCCAAGATAAAGCGAGTGAAACGGCGCACCGTTACATCTTCACCCAACTGTTTAGCAGTTTGAGCGATCAACTCAGTCACTGTGATATTCTGATCCTTAATGTAGGGTTGATCTACCAAGGTCATTTCCTTCAGTCGTTTATCAATCCGACCTTGGACGATTTTCTCCTTGATATTGTCAGGTTTATTGGCAATATCATCGCGGCCCATTTCAATTTCTTTTTCCTTGGTCGCAATCTCGCTGGGAATGTCACTGACGTTGAGATACTCAACATTAGGACAAGCCGCAACTTGCATTGCCAAGTTCCGCGCCAAGGCTTTGAAATCATCGTTAGCAGCTACAGTTGCTGAAGCACAGCCAAGTTCGACTAATACGCCAACTCGTCCACCCGTGTGGATGTAGCAATCGACAGCACCTTCGGTACCCGCAGCCACACTATAGTTAGCCAAGCGGCGGACATTGAGGTTTTCACCAATTTTAGCGATCGATTGAACGATTGCTTCTGATACTTTAATACTACTATCTGCCGCATAAGGCTGCGCTAAGAGGGCATCAACGGTATCAGCAGTAATTGCTTGCTGTGCCAAACTTTGAACTAAATCTTTGAAAGCATCGTTACGCGCTACAAAGTCGGTTTGACAGTTGACTTCAATCAGTACGCCGGTTTTGCCGTCAGCTTGAATGAAATTGTCCACCAAACCTTCAGCCGTAACTCGGTCGCTCTTTTTACCAGCCGCAACCATCCCTTTTTGCCGCAGCCATTCTGACGCTTTGGTCAAATCGCCATCGGTTTCACCTAGAGCTTTTTTACAGTCCATCATCCCTGCACCAGTTTGGCGGCGCAGTTCTTGAACCATCTTTGCAGTTATTTCAGCCATGTTCCTTTATCTGTATTCGAGATGGTTAAGGGTTTGTGAGAAAAGGGGCAAAGGGACACTTCTGCTGAGGCAGAGGCTACGCCAACGACTTCGCTCAGTGCAAGAAGGGCAAAGGGCAATTCATTCCTCACCCCTAATCCCTAATCCCTATCCCCTAATTCTAGCCTTCGCCGCCTTCTTCACTAGCAGCTTCGACAAATTCGCCTTCTTCGTCAAATTCGCCTTCATAATCGTCAACGAATTCTTCCTCACCGTCGAGTTGACCGTGACGACCTTCGTAAATCGCATCGGCGAGTTTACCGAGGATCAGTTTAACCGAACGAATCGCGTCGTCATTGGCGGGGATCGCTACGTCCACCAAATCTGGATCGCAGTTGGTATCAAGTAGTGAGACAATCGGAATATTCAGCTTCTTGCATTCCAACATTGCGTTATATTCCCGTCGTTGATCGACGACAATCACGATATCGGGGACTTTCCGCATATTCTTGATTCCGCCCAGGTATTTCTGGAGCTTCGCCATTTCCCGCCGCAGAACGGAGGCTTCTTTCTTGGGTAACAAATCTAGTGCGCCGCTGTTTTCGCGACGTTCGAGATCTTTCAACCGTTCAACCCGACTTTTAATTGTCGTCCAGTTGGTGAGCATACCCCCCAACCACCGTTGGTTGATGTACGATGCACCACAGCGACTCGCTTCTTGAGCGATGATTCCGGCGGCTTGACGCTTGGTACCCACAAACAGAAAACGTTTGCCCTGTTCGGAGGCTGTCCGCATGTATACATAAGCTTCTTCCATCAACTGGGCAGTTTGCACCAAGTCAATGATGTGTACGCCGTTCCGCGCAGTGAAGATGAATGGAGCCATTTTCGGGTTCCATCGTCTGGTTTGGTGTCCGAAGTGAACACCAGACTCCATCATTTGCGCCAAAGATACTACTGGCATAAGATTCTTTACTCCTAATCGGGTTTTATCCTCCATCCAGGCTGTATTTCACGAGGGAAACACCCGAATTCCTGAATGTGCGAATTTTTAGACAACCTTTTTAGGATAACAAATTTTGGGGGATAGTGAGCAAGCAGAGAGTAAATGTTTCTGTCCATTCGACGACTGCGCCATAGGTGTCACCAGTATGTCCGCCTAGTTTGCGATCGAAATAATAACCCATCAATACCGCCACCCCGCAACCAGCGAGAGATCTCAGCCCTAACATTAACCAATCTTGCGGTTGAAAATAAATCTGGCACCCAGTGACCCCCAACAGCACCACTAACCCCAGCAATACATCCTGGGGTAGTTTCATCCCTTGACGATGGAATGCCCCCTTCCCCTCAGCTTTGAGATAGGGATATCGGGCGATCGCGAGGACTTGTCCCCAGCGACTCCAGCCAGCTACCAGCATCAATACCCAGATGCGTTCATGAGTAATTGCACTCAGGGCAGCAGTTTTGAGCAAAATAATTATGACCGCTACCATTGCCCCAAATGCCCCGGTTAGACTATCGGTCATCACAGTTAAGCGACGTTCGGGATCTTGTACCGCCAAGCCGTCGGCGGTATCCATCGCCCCATCGAGATGCAAGCCCCCCGTCCACCAAATCCAGATCGTGACGATCAGACTCGATCGAATTAATGCGGGCATTCTTAGCCATTCCGAGCCTAGATCCAGTAATCCTAATCCTCCCCCTAATAACACCCCAATTAGAGGTGCCCAGCGAGCAATTCGGGCAAAATCTAACTGTAAATTAGCTGGGATGGGGCAGCAAGTATAAAACGCGATCGCAGCGAGGAGTGAGGTCAAGTTATTAATTAATGGCACAAGTATTTAGTCGATCGTGTCGAGTAATTAATTATTACCAAATTCTACTCATACTCAACATAAACCCTGGCATCACTTCATTACAATCGATCGCCGTGGGAGATGCTAGCACTTCTGGCTCTTGTTCTGGTCGATAAATTTCCACCTGTTGATTTTTGGGATCGATGAGTAATCCCAACTTTACTCCCAGCCGTTGATACTCTCTCATCTTTTCCTGCAACGGCTTCAGGTGATCAGTCGCAGATCGTAACTCGATCACAAAATCAGGCACCACCGGAATAAATCCGACAATGTTCACACCTTCTAGTCGAGACTTCTCAATCCAAGAAACATCGGGTGCGACTTTCCCACCATCAAGTGCTACAAAATCATATCCTGTGGAAGAATCAAACGATCGACCTAGATCGGTTTGTCGATTCCAGTACCAAACTTGTCCAGATAAGTCATTATTTTTTTCACCACTTTCACCACCTGCTGGAGCCATAACAATCAATTTGAAATCAGGGGTTAATTCAAGGCGTAAGTCAGGATTATCGACACAGAGCAGATCGAACTGTTCGGAAGTTACGGTTAAGGTTACATTACTGACATTCAGTAGCAATGGTTGAGTCTCGTTGTCCTCTGGACTGCCTTCGGCAATCTCTGGCGCAGTAGCAATGATCATAAAACCTCCAAACGATTGTGGGAGCTAGACTATGCACTATTAAATTATAACCTTGAGGAAATTTGGGGTGAAAAGTTACAATAAATCGATTTCTTATAACCAAGCGGCTAACTCAGCCCAGCCTAGACCTTCCCGAATTACGGTTGGCGGATCTACTGTCATATCTAGGATAGTTGAACTTTCCCATCCTGGCTCCGAACCATCATCAATGATGATATCTACCAATTTCTCCAACTCATCGAATAAAATGGCTTTTTCGACTCCTGCTGTGGGTTGATAACCATCATCATCATTAATTTGGGCGGATGTGGAAATGACTGGATTTCCGAGTTTTTCTAAGATAATTTGACAGAGTGGGTGTTTTGGTACTCTAATTCCCGTCGTTTTGCGTTTGGGATCTTGGACGAGCTTGGGCACTAGCTTGGTAGCAGGTAAAATAAAAGTGTATGTGCCTGGAATGAAATGTTTCATTAACCGATAGGCTGGATCGGCGACAACGGCATATTCAGCGATATTTGATAGAGACTGACAGAGGAAAGTCAATGGTTTATTATTGGACATTCGTTTGATTTGTCGGACTCGATCGATTGCCGTCTTTGAGTTGATATCACAACCGATCGCGTAAACTGTATCTGTGGGATAGAGCATCACTGCACCGCCGCGCAAGGCTGCTACAATTTCGTCAATTCGTCGCGTTTGGGGTGTTTCTGGGTGAATTTCGTAGATGGTAGACATGGGGAAAGGGGAAAGGGGAAGTGGGAAAGACGATGCCCTGAAGCTCCTCGTTGGCGCAGCCTCTGCCTAAGCAGAAGGGGGAAAGAGGTGAGGATGGTTTGGAGTTTAGATATCAAATGAGTGGCGATCGGTACTAATTTCTAGTCTCAAGAATATGAAAATTGCTTATTTAGAATGCCAGACGGGAATTGCTGGTGATATGTGTTTGGGTGCATTGGTAGATGCCGGAGTACCCTTAGAATATTTAATTACCCATCTCGATCGATTGGGCATTGAGTCTGAGTACAAGTTATGGGCAGAAAAAGTCCATCACAATGGCCAAATTGCCACTAAATTACATGTAGATCTGATGGCAATTCAGTCATCAACAGATCGGGCACATCATCACCATTCTCACGATCGAGACTCCGACCATAGCCACACCCACCATCCTACAGCAAGTGGTGTGGCTAAAGATTCAGCCGATCGGCATAGTCACAAACATATTCACGCCCATCACCATCATCACTACGATATCCCGCAGCGGAATCTGCCCGAAATCGAGCGGCTAATTAATGGGGCAAATTTGCCCCAGAGAGCGTCACAGTGGAGTTTGGATATTTTCCGGCAATTGGCGATCGCCGAGGGTGCTGTCCACGGCATTGAACCCTCTCAGGTGCATTTTCATGAGGTGGGAGCAGTGGATGCGATCGTTGATATCGTCGGTACTTGTCTGGGCTTAGATTATCTCGACATTGGCAAAATCTACTGTTCGCCGCTCCCCACGGGTGGGGGGACAGTGCGCGCGGCGCATGGGATTTTACCAGTACCTGTCCCGGCGGTCTTGAAATTGTGGTCGTCTCGCCAGGTACCAGTCTATAGCAATGGGATCGATCGGGAGTTGGTGACACCGACAGGCGCGGCGATAGCGGTGACGCTGGCGACAGAATTTGGGGCAGCACCGAGGATGCAGTTAGCGCAAATTGGTTTGGGTGCTGGCACAATTGAGTTACCAATTCCGAATATTTTACGCCTATGGATCGGCACAACGACAGATGTTGTGGAACTATCTCCAGTTAAGGCAGAATGTCTCGAATCGATCGACGTTTTAACTACTCAAATTGACGATCTCAATCCTCAAGCGATCGGGTATATTTTCGATCGATTATTTGCAGTCGGAGCGGTTGATGTATTTACTCAACCGATTGGCATGAAAAAATCGCGTCCAGGTATTTTGCTGACGGTGATTTCTCCGTTAGATCGATCGATTGACTGCGAACAAGTTATCTTTACAGAAACTAGTACATTAGGAATTCGGCGCGAGCGACAGATTCGATCGATCTTGCCTAGATCGATCAAATCTGTTATGACTAAATATGGTGAGGTGCGGATCAAAGTCGCGCGCAATAACCTCATTAATGATGATCAAATTATCAATATCCAACCTGAATATGCCGATTGTGCTGAACTTGCTCAAAAACATCAAGTAGCTTGGAAAGAAGTCTATCAATTGGCGATCGATAGTTATCGATCGAATTGATTACTCTCTCCTCGCTCTAACAGCGTGTTGTAAAAGTCTAAATCTAATCGGCTAGCCTCTATTTCTGAATATATTTTTCAAAAATATTACTAAAGTCACGTTTGGTATATCTTTCGATTACCGTTGCATTTAAGTTAGTCAGCATTGCATTATAGTGTTTAACAAGCGTCTCCTCATTTTCGATTTTATCGATCTTATACATTGAGGACATAGCTTCTAAACAGACTAACGCATTGCTGCGAGCAATTTCCTCTTTTGACTGAATTTTACTAATGCTAATCAGCACTTTATAAATATCTTTTAGTGCTTCGATACATTTTTTTTCAAGATCGATACTAAAAGGAGTCACACCTGCTAGCGTAAATTTGAGTTCGACATCTAAATCGATCGTTCCAGCTGTTTCGATCGACACCTGTGATATTTTATAACTAGAGTAATCATAACGTTTGACTGCACGCTTACTAGAAATTGCTGAATCGCCATCAACATGAATCAGAGCTAGATTTGTAAAGCAATACTCATCCTTCTTGGACTTAATTAAAAAGAATATCTTTTCGCCATCTTCATGAAACAAATAATCATCAGCAGCAACCTTATCATAATCCGCAGGTGCGACGATAATGCCGATATCACTTATCCCCAGAGCTTCTGATGCAATTCTTTTAAACATTTGCCAACTCCCAAATAGATATGTTTAATATACCCCAAATCATCTAAATAATTAATCACCATCTAATTTCAATCGAGTCCCCAAATCCCAACCCCAATCGAATTTACACTTCCATGAATCAATACCTATGTACTAAATTAGGGACAGATGTAGTTCTTTTGGATGGTGCAGATCTCACGTTAAATAATATTGCGATCGCGGTGATGTGAGTCGGCTGTCAGTGCAAGATTGAGAATATAGAAATATTTTGACAAGCTGAAGATCGCTGCAAACTAAAATTTAAGAATTTACCAAAGGGACTCTACAAAAAATGATTCAGAAAATCTTAATTACCGTCGCTGGATTGGGAAAATGTGAGGAAATGCTCAAGATGTTGATGGAGATTCCATCCGTTCAACGAGCATCTGTGACTATTTTGCATGTAGTCCAACCCCAAGTAACCGCCGATCTGATGGCCGAAAAACTCGAAGCCGGAGGCAAAATTTTGGCTCAGGCGATCGAATATCTCAACCTAGATCCAGCTAAAGTCAATGTCAGATTAAAACAGGGCGATCCCAAAGATACAGTCTGTCAAGTTGCCGAAGAAGAAAATGCTGACTTGATTATTATGGGTTCGCGGGGTCTGAGTCGGCTGGAATCGATCCTCTCCAACTCCGTCAGCCAATATGTTTTTCAACTGACATCACGCCCGATGTTGTTGATCAAAGATGATATCTATCTCAAACGGATTACGCGGATTATGGTGGGTTACGATAACTCGATTCCGGCTCAGGAATCTTTGAAACTCGCACTGTTTTTGCTGCGAGATATTAAAGGTAGCCAACTACTCCTCACCCAAGTCAAACCCGACCAGCGGTCGGCAGATGCGGTGGGTAAACCCGAACAAGATCCGATCTTTGCTCCGGCGATTAACGAAGCAAAAAAACAGGGTATAGCTTATAAATGTATTGTCGTCGCTGGCAAGCCAGGACCAGAACTTTGTCTCGCGGCTGAAGAGTTTCATGCTGATTTGTTAATGATTGGTTCGCCAGATCGACGGCCATCAATCGCCCAAAATTTACCCGATCTCGATCGGTTATTGGGTAATTCAATCTCCGACTATGTGCGCGTCAAAACACCTTGTCCTGTGTTGTTGACTCGATCGGTTGTAGGTTAGAACATCGGGGCTAGATCCTGCTAGAATTAATGACTAAGTAATTCACCGAACGATCGTGCAAATCCGGTTGACGTGGGAAGATCCGGCAACAGGGGAACGCAAAGAACCCTTGTTAACAGTGCCAATTGCCTTGGGTCGGGAATTTGGGCGACTTCCGGCAGAAATAGACGGTCAACGCGTCTGTCGGATTGTCTTAAATAGTCTGGAAATCTCCCGCTATCACGCATTAATTACGCTCACACAGGGTCAACTGACGATTGTTGACCAGGGTAGTAGTAATGGGGTGTTAGTCAATGGGCAAAAACAGCCAATCAGCCAGATTGAACCTGGAGATACCCTCCAAATTGGCAATTATCAGATTTCGATTGCTAGTCCCAGCAATACAATCCCTGTCACCACCCCGGCGAGTCAATCCCAGATTCGCTTCAATTCCGTCACCAATCGACCAGATCCGCGCATTACACCGCCGCCAGTGGTGCAGGTGAATAGTTTTTTACCCGCCGTCTTTGGGCAACAACAAATCGAACCTCAAGCCCTTCATGCCACGGGATTATCGATCGAAGAAGTCGATTATGCCACAGTTGGCGGTGGCTTGGGCAGTTTCATGTGGGTAGATCTATTGCGAATTGGTGGGGTGAGTGCCGAGCGGATCCGGGTGTTGGGCATCGAGCAAAAACCCTACGGACGCTATCAGCAATTGTGTCTCAATTCGCAGATCGCCCCACAAGAACGGCTGCGATCGGCATCTGATGCTTGTCCTGATAATATTTGGGGTTTTCCTAGTTATGCGACCTTAGAAGCGATGAGGGATATCGCTAAAGGGAAATTACTGTGGGGATTAAGTCATCTCTGGCAAGTATTCACCGAACCAATGCTGGTAGGGACATATACACCCAAGTCTAGCGATGTGATTGCGGCGATCGATCGAGAAGCGGCGCGGATTAGTTGGGGTCAAATGCAGCGGATGGCTCATGTTCAAGCGATTCGCCAGACTACCGATGGACGGTATGCCATTATCTACGCCCGTCAGCAGCCTAACGACTATGCTTGCACGATCGCCAAATATGTTCATCTAGCTACTGGTTATCCAGCCCTACAATTTTTACCAGATTTACAAGCTTATCGCGATCGCACCCAGGATTTCAAAACTGTTGTCAATGCTTACGAACCCCACGAGCATATTTATGAGTCTTTAGCTGCCTATGGCGGGACGGTATTATTGCGCGGGACTGGGATTGTCGCGGCGCGCATCCTCCAGAAACTCTACACCCTCAGACGGAATAACGATGCGGTGGATATTCGCGTGCTTCAACTCCTGCGATCGGCGAAAATAGAAGGGAATAAATATGCTTTAGCCGAGCGCAAAGTCGAACATAACTACGAATTTCAGCCCTTTAATTGGCCAAAAGCTGCTTGGGGTGGACAGTATAAAGCAGTTCTCGAATCTGCAACTCCAGAACAACGTCAACACCTTCTCGCTGATTGGGGTGGTGTGACGACGATGAATCGTCCTGACTGGCGCAAAATCATCACAGGTGGCATTCATAAGGGCTGGTATCAGATTTTTTATGGGGAAGTGCAGCAAGTTTCACCGAATGCTAGTCGGAGTGGGACGATTACCACAGTGCGAGAACCAGGCGCGAAGGGGGAGATTAATTTAGAAGCTGATTTCATCATCGATGCCACAGCTGTGGACGCGCCAATTACCGCCAGTCCGTTGCTAAATGATTTGGTTCAACACTATAACCTACCACTTAATCCCCTGGGCAGATTGACGATTACGCCGGATTTTGAACTAGTTGAACTAGCCAATCAATCGGGCAGAATCTATGCAGTTGGCTCGATCGTTTTAGGTAATTACTATGCTCCAGTTGATAGTTTTCTCGGTTTACAATATGCGGCTTTTTGTACGGTTCAAGAGCTATTAGAGCAGCAGGCGATCGAGCTTAAACCATTGATTCTTTACCGTTCATTGCGGCAATGGTGGAAGTGGATAAATAATCGATCGCCGGATTAGGTAATAGGGAATAGGTAATAAGTAATAATTTATATGACTTTCACACTGTTTGGTCGATGGCAGATACGGGTGTTATTATTTGCCACAGTTGGGCTGATATTGACGATCGCGATCGCACTAAAATCTACACCAAATGTTGCCACCCAAACATTACTCACCCTCATCTATTTGGGTGGATTAGGATTAGGTTGGGATCTAGTTTATCACCAACTGCAACGATTGCGATGGGATGGAGATTGGAATGGTTTATTACAACTAATTGCGGCAATTTGGGAAGGAGTATTTTTCGTGATGCTGGTTAAATTGATCGGCTTGCCAGGAATCGATCGATCTAATTTTAATGTTCCTGGTTTTGTTGGATTTTATACGCTCCTAAGTTTGCTAAATTTCATCATTTCCTATTCTCTACTGAGAATTATCTCACCTTATTCTCGATTTAATGGGGGACAATGGTTTTAGCCTATATCTTGAAAATTTTGGGTTTTCAGGTTCAACCAAAAACCCAGGCTACGCGAAAAGATTTGTCTGTCAATCAGTGATTATACTTGAATCATTTTTAATCATTGCCAATAAATCTGATTCAGCGATAATTTTAACACCCAACTTTTCAGCCTTGGCTAATTTCGACCCAGCCTTTTCACCAGCCACCAAATAGTCAGTTTTTGCACTGATTGAATCGGTCATTTTGCCACCATTTTGCTGAATTAATGCTTTTGCTTCATCGCGTTTGAGTGTCGGTAAGGTACCCGTGACAACGAAAGTTTTACCAGCAAATAGTTGTGAAGCATCATTATTTTCGATCGATATCTCTTGCTCAAATTGTAATCCGACCGATTGTAATCGATCGATTAGAGCGAGATTTAGTGGTTGTTTAAACCAAGTACTAACAGATTGAGCGATTTCTACTCCGACACCATAGATGCCTTCAATTTGAGCCGCATTTGCTTGGATTAATCGATCGACTGAGGGATATTTTTCAGTCAGGATACTGGAGTTACTACTCCCAATATGCCGAATGCCTAAACCGTATAATACTCGCGACCAGGGTTTTGATTTAGAACTAGCGATCGCTTCAACAATTTTGGTGGCTGATTTCTCACCCATCCGCTCTAAAGTCATCAATTTAGGGACAGTTAAATCGTATAAATCTGCCACCGAATTGACAAATTTACTATCGACTAATTGCTCTACCAATTTCTCACCTAAACCACTAATATCTAGTGCATCTCGACTCACCCAATGGACTAATGAACCTTTGAGAATTGCCGGACAACTAGGATTGATACAACGCAACACAGCTTCATTGACTGGCTTGATGACAATTGATTCACAGGCGGGGCAATGAGTCGGCATTTTAAAAACTTGTGCCCCAGAAGGACGCAAATCCGTCAACACGCGAACGATTTCGGGGATAATTTCCCCTGCTTTCCGCACGATGACGGTATCGCCAATTCGTAGATCCAATTGGGCAATGCGATCGCCATTATGCAGCGTCGCCCGTTGTACCGTAGTTCCGGCCAATTGGACAGGTGCAAGGTGCGCCAAGGGCGTAATTGCCCCCGTTCTGCCCACATTTACACTAATATCGATGACTCGTGTCGGTGCTTCCTCGGCGGGATATTTCAAGGCTACCGCCCAGCGGGGGAATTTATTAGTAAAGCCTAACTGTTGTTGCAGCGCGATCGAATTAATTTTGACCACAACGCCATCGGTCATATAAGCTAAGTTTAATCGCTCGGTATTCCACCGATCGTAATAGGCACCCACCGCCGTTAAATCGGCACATAATTCGCGATGGGGATTAACTTTAAAGCCCATTTGTTGAAGCAATTCGAGGGATTCCCAATGGTAATTAATTTGCGCTTCATCGGAGAGATGGAGGGTATAAGCAAAGAAGTCCAATTTCCGCTGGGCGACCATTTTGGGATCTAATTGACGTAGTGTTCCGGCGGCGGCGTTACGCGGATTGGCTAATAGTTGTTCGCCAGTTTGTTGTCGTTCTTGATTAAGTTGGTCAAAGACTGCAATTGGTAAAAAAGCCTCGCCCCGAACTTCGACAATTGGCGGCGGATTAGGAATGTTTAATTTCAGGGGAATCGATCGAATTGTCCTAATATTTTGGGTAATATCTTCCCCACTCTCGCCATCCCCGCGAGTCACCCCGCGTACTAATAAACCCTGTTCGTAGGTTAAGGCAATAGCTGAACCATCGATCTTTAATTCACACACATATTCAGCACTCTCTTTAGTCCCGACGGCTCCGCTCAGGGCAAGCCCTAAATGACGTTGCCATCCTGCTTCCCATTTAGCAAATTCGGCGAGATCGAAGGCATTTTCTAGACTATAGAGGGGGATATTATGGCGAACAGAACTAAAGCCCGCTGCCGGACGTTCGCCAACTCGTTGGGTGGGACTATCGGGTGTAATTAGTGCCGGATATTGGCTCTCTAAATCTTGCAGTTCTCGATATAATCGATCGTAGATGGAATCTTCTAGATCGGGATTGTCGAGGACATAGTAAGCATAGCTGGCTGCTTGAATTTTTTCTCTCAGTTGTTGGGCGCGGGATTGGATTTCAGGTGTCATGTTTGAGATGGGGGATAGTAGATGGGAAGCAAACAATATCTAGCTTCTTAAAATTAATGGTAAGGGCAATTTATCAATTGCTCTTACCATTAAGTAATTTTGCAGATGGTTGACAATGAAAGATCTAGGAGAAGATTTTGACCTGATTCAATAACAATGCGATCGCATTGTGTGTCTGCGGCAAACTATCGACAACAACTGCCGTACACAATAGCATCATGTACAAAATTGAATATTTAAACATCGATTTTGCGACTTGCTTCTCTGTCGGAGCTTGGAGTAATTGCCAAGCCTTATAAACAAAAACGCCGCCCAATCCTAATGCCGAGACTCCATACACAATTCCCGCCGAACCCAATGGATAAACAAGAGCTAAAGTTGTGGGAATTAGTAAGAGTGTATAAATCCAAATTTGTTTAGCTGTCCCTGCTTCACCAACAATTACAGGCAACATTGGAATCCCCACCTTGGCATAATCATCTTTGATCATCAAAGCTAATGCCCAGAAATGTGGCGGAGTCCAAATAAAAACGATCGCAAATAATACCCAAGCTTCAATACTTAAACTATTAGTCACAGCCGCCCAACCAACTAAAACGGGAATACACCCAGCCGCACCACCAATAACGATATTTTGAGAAGTATGACGTTTGAGGAGATGGGTATAGATCACCATATAGAAACCAATCCCAGACATCGCGAGTAATGCGGCTAGAAGATTGGTAAAAACGGTGAGAATTGTAAAAGATAATCCCGCTAAAACGATCGCAAAAATCCAGGCATGAAGCGGCTTAACTCTACCGGAAGGAATTGGTCGATTGCGCGTCCGTTCCATCGCATAATCGATATCTCGATCGTAAATACAATTCATCGTTTGTGCTGAAGCTGCGGCAAACATTCCCCCAATTACGGTAATTAAAAATAAGACGGGATCTGTATTACCGCCAGAAGCCATCCACATAGCTGCGGCAGTAGTGATTAATAATAGGGGAATAATTCTGGGTTTGGTAAGCTGATAATAGCTCTGAATAACTTCCGAGAAATTTTGGTGTTTGCGCTCGATCGACTGATTTAGAAGCTCTTGCATGTCGGGGAATAGTATCAATAAGTATTTTTAACTCGGCAGGAATCTTTAAGCTTGAGCAGTGGTTTGGGGCTGGTCTAATCTCCATAACAATACAGAGAGTACGACTAATGTACCCAATAACATTGCCCCGATCAATTGATGAGTGACAGTTAGCGGTTCAACTTGCAGATGCAGTTTGAAAGTAGCAATACCTAAGAGAATTTGGGAGAGCAATAAACCACCTGTGAGTGTAGCTAAATAACGACAATATTTAGGTAAATTAGAGTTGCGCCAAATCACAACTATTGCGGCGATCGAACTGAGTGTTGCCGGTATGACACCGATAATATGAGTGTTCATCACTGTGCAGAGTTCGGAGTTCCCAAAACATTGATGTAGTGCCCAGCGAGAACCAACTAAACCACCAAGGATGCTTTGAATATAGACGAAAACTGCCGCAGTGAGAGCAATCGAGGCTCCGCCTTTGTGCCAAGTTTGCTTAATTGTGTTGGTAGGCGGTGCGATTGGCAGTAAACAACTGCCAATTATCAATAGTGTACTGAAAAATAAAAGTGCCGTACCCAAGTGCGCTGTGACAATATCGAACCGGAGCAACTCCGTGACAGTGAATGCACCTATTCCCCCTTGAACTAAAATCAGCCCCAAGGATAAAGCACTAGCCCAGGGGAGCCAGCTAGGCAGATGTTGGCGTTGCCACCAAGACAAGCCGAACAAGAATAATGTACTTAAACCAATGATCCCAGCATCCAAACGATGAAACCATTCTAAAAAGACCTGAAGATTCATCTGTTGAGTGGGCACCAATTGTCCGTAACACAACGGCCAATCAGGGCAAGCTAGACCAGCATTCATCACCCTAGTAGCACTACCTACTGCCATCAGCAGCAAGGTGGCAAAAGCAATTTTCCAGACTAGACGACGAACCCTGACGGCAACATTTGGACTCTCAGCCAAGTAAGATTCGCTCTCACTGGGGGGGGAATTATGGCTAATGACTGAATTGGACATATGTAATTGAAAATAATTTGCCAGTTTAGACCTGGAGAAATACTGTGGGTTTATTTTGCCAAATTTATGCTTTAGTGTTTTGTGCTATTTCAATCAATCTTTCCCAAACTAGCATTAATACCTACTGTGCGTTGGTGGGGATCGATGGATATCTGTCGGGAATTGAAAGCCCTAATCCTGATGCAGAGGCAATTCTACCCTTAATTCGGCTAGATCCCAAAGAAAATATTAAAGATTGAACCTATTAAACGCTCTCAGCCACCCAGCCCAGCGCGCTTGAGTCAATTCCAAAGAAAATCTGAAGAAATGCAAATAAGTACCGATCGACCCAATCCCCTACGGTACCTTAGTAAAGGTGATAAACGTAACTGTCTCGATCGCTAAATTGCCATTATTATCTTAGCCATTAGCTCAAGGATGCGGCTGAAAATTTCCCTAAACCTAGCTTTAACAGCGATGATGACATCATACCCTCATCCCTAAGTATCCTACACCAGCAACGATCGACTTATCTCAACGTCAACTCGATCGTTACTAGCCAAATTTCTAGACCCTAACTCCCTTTTCATCCTTTCAAATCCATGAATATTCCTAGCTCAATTATCACCCTCCTGCTGGGCATCGGGCTAACCCTAGTTAGTCTCTGGTATGGACAAAATCACGGATTAATGCCCGTTGCCGCCTCGGAAGAAGCAGCCCATGTCGATGGCTTGTTCAACGCCATGATGACCATTTCCATCGGCCTATTTTTAGGTGTTCAAGGTGTATTGATATTTTGTGCGATCAAATTTCGGCGGAAACCGGGTGAAATCGGCGATGGCGCAGCGATAGAAGGTAATGTGCCCTTAGAAATCCTCTGGACGGCAATTCCCGCTGCCGTTGTACTGTGGATTTCGATTTACAGTTTTGAAATCTATAATGAAATGGGCGGTTTCGATCCTGGTGCCGCCAATGATATTCATGCCATGCACGGAATGCCCAGTGGCAAAGGAAGTGCGATCGCGGCTACCCTAGATGGTGACACTTCCGCGAAAGGTAATCCCTTGATGGCAATGGGCATCGGTGCTTCACCCGCCAATCAAGGTAAACCCGCTGGTGTTAACGTCAATGTCTTAGGACTACAGTACGCTTGGATTTTTACCTATCCCGACGCTAACGTAACTTCTGGCGAACTACACATCCCCGTGGGCAAAGAAGTGCAACTAAACATGAATGCTCAAGACGTAATCCATGCTGTCTGGATTCCCGAACTCAGACTCAAACAAGATGTGATTCCCGGTACCCCCACCCAACTCAGATTTACCAGCAATAAAGTTGGGACTTATCCCCTCCGCTGTGCCGAACTCTGTGGTGGTTATCATGGTTCGATGGTGACAAGAATGATCGTTCATACTCCCGAAGAATACGACACTTGGATTGCTAGTCAACAACAATCGACCCAAGCTCAAGCCGAAGTAGTTAAACAAACGATTGCGATGAATCCAGTTAACCTCTCCGCAAGTCAATACCTAGCTCCCTATGCGATGGAAATGGGCATTCAACCAGAAATGATTAACCATCTCCAACCCCAACACTAAATTCAGCTAAACCACGACCCACTTCCCACAAACCACCTCCTTGCGAACTTCGCGCCTTCTCTGCGTTCTTTGCGTTAAAACAACCTAACTTAGCAGATTGATTTATGACAGCAGAACTATCCATCCCCAATTCAGTCGAAAAAGATGAAGCACCAGACTATCATCAACGTCGCTGGCCAGATTATTTTACATTTAGTACCGATCACAAAGTAATTGGGATTCAATATTTCGTCCTCGGCTTTGTCTTTTACATTATTGGTGGTATCCTCGCCGAATTAATTAGGACAGAACTCGCCACTCCCGACCCAGATTTGGTCGATCCCGCTACTTATAATAGTATGTTCACCATGCACGGGACGATCATGATCTTCCTGTGGATTGTCCCAGCCGGAACCGGAGCCTTTGCCAACTATCTCCTTCCCCTGATGATTGGCGCACGGGATATGGCATTCCCTAAACTCAATGCCGTCGCTTTTTGGCTGATCCCCCCCGCCGGTTTAATGCTGATGGGTAGCTTCTTCGTCGGTACTGCTCAATCTGGCTGGACATCTTATCCCCCATTGAGCTTGATTGGACCAAAAGCAGGAGAGGCGATTTGGATTCTCAGTCTGTTGTTATTAGGTACTTCTTCAATTTTGGGGGGAATTAACTTCTTCACTACGATTTTGAAGATGCGAATTCCCAGTATGACGATGATGCAGATGCCCTTATTTTGCTGGGCGATGCTAGCAACTTCGGCTCTGATCCTACTAGCTACCCCTGTCCTCGCTGGCGCATTAATTTTACTATCTTTCGATCTGATTGCGGGTACAGCATTTTTCAATCCTACTGGTGGAGGGCAACCAGTAGTTTACCAGCACATGTTCTGGTTTTACTCCCACCCAGCGGTGTACATCATGGTACTACCCTTTTTTGGCGTGATTTCCGAAGTAATTCCCGTGCATGCCCGTAAACCGATCTTTGGGTACGGCGCGATCGCTTATTCTAGTATGGCAATTAGCTTTTTAGGCTTGATTGTCTGGGCACACCACATGTTCACAAGTGGTACTCCAGCCTGGTTGCGGATGTTTTTCATGATTGCCACGATGGTCATTGCCGTACCGACAGGGATTAAAATCTTTGGTTGGTTAGCGACAATGTGGGGCGGAAAAATTACCCTAAATAGTCCGATGCTATTTGCGATGGGTTTTATCTCTACCTTCGTGATTGGTGGGATTACTGGGGTAATGCTAGCATCGGTACCCTTTGATATTCACGTTCACGATACTTACTTCGTAGTTGCTCACCTGCACTATGTGTTGTTTGGTGGGAGCGTATTTGGTATTTATACTGGAATTTATCACTGGTACCCAAAAGTCACTGGCAGACATATTAATGATACCTGGGGAAAAATTCACTTTGTCTTAACTTACATTGGGTTTAACGTTACCTTCCTTCCCATGCATATTCTCGGTTTACAGGGGATGCCGCGCCGGATTGCCATGTATGCACCAGAGTTCCAAGGGTTAAATCAAGTCTGTACCTATGGTAGTTATGTCCTGGCGATTTCGACAGTACCTTTTCTCGTTAATGCAATTTGGTGTTGTTTCAAAGGTGAGGTTGCCGGAAATAATCCTTGGAATGCACTAACTCTAGATTGGCAAACTACTTCACCTCCAGAAATCGAAAACTTTGAAGTCTTACCCGTACTCACAAATGGCCCCTATGACTATGGTGATACTGAGGAAGAAGCGGAAGAGAAGGTTTTGGTAGCTAGTGGTAAAGGTTAAATCTATTGCAGCTATTTTCATTACCTACAATTCGTTAACGCACCAAATTGGTGCGTTAGCCGTTGGGGTCGCACACCCTAGCTCACTAACTTAATTATTAACTATGCAAGGATCTATTTCTGACACAACGCAGATTAATATTGCGGCTGAGTCTCAACATGATAGCCATCATGAGGCACATCCCGATCATCGGATTTTTGGGTTAATCGTCTTTCTCGTTGCTGAGGGGATGATTTTTCTCGGTTTATTTATTGCCTATCTAGCCTTCCGCGCCATGGCTCCAGAATGGCCGCCAGCGGGTACGCCCAAGCTAGAATTAATGCTGCCAGGGGTGAATACAGTCATTCTAATTGCCAGCAGTTTAGTCATTCATCAGGCTGACACCGCGATCAAAAAGAATGATGTCAAGGGTTTGCAACTGTGGTTTGGAATTACTGCCTTAATGGGTATCGTTTTCCTGGGCGGACAGTTGTATGAGTACAGTCATTTAGAATTTGGACTGCGGACAAATTTATTCGCGAGTACATTCTATGTTTTAACTGGTTTCCACGGATTACACGTGACTGTGGGTGTGTTATTGATTTTAGCGGTATTATGGCGATCACTTAAAGGCGAGCATTATGGTACCAATAATCATTTTGGTGTCGAAGCTGCCGAAATATATTGGCATTTTGTTGATGTAATCTGGATTATTTTATTTATCCTGTTATACCTGCTGTAATCAAGAAAGTCACTAGTTTAATCAACAAATCAACGAACCGGATTGGCAGATCGGATGTCTTTCAATCCGGTTGTTCTTTGACTAAATCAAGGGTAAAACTAGAGTAACAAAATAATCAACCAACGGCGCAGCGAAGATATAACTATCAGTTCAATCCAATCCTAGATTTAGTCAAAGCCGGGACGATCCGATCGCTTGCAGCCCTCGCCCCTGATAAGTTCCGCGCTGCTGGCCCGACTCGTAATGCTGCCAACCCGCCCATAATAAATAACTCACAACCTTGCCAACGTAGATACTCGTCAATAACAGGTAAACCATTGACAACTTCGATCGGATGTGCGTTCAAAATATCTTGCAATAGAGGATGATTTCGAGCATCTAACTGGCTACCAGTGGCAACCCAAATCCGGTTGATCGATTGATGATGAATGCACTCATGGACGGCAGAGTTATCACAGTGTATTTGCCAGCCCTTATCGCTCCATTCCGCGCTAGATACCTGACATTGCTCGTAGAATTCAATCTTCCCCTCTCGTTCCAGTTTTCGCAATTGAGATAGTACCATTGGAGTCATCGAACCACCATTCCGGGCTTGTTGAATCATCTGCCAGCGGGCATGTAAATCCGGCTCTGCCCAAAAACCTTTAAGATATTTCGGCCCGATCCAACCAGGATCGGCATCGAATAGTTTGTCGTACACATTGCGGCGAGACATTAATAACACCTGTGCGCCCCGTTCAATCGCACCTAAAGCCAGATGTCCGCTGGTTAGACCACCCCCGACAATTAGAACTCTTTCGCCTTGTAGATCCAATCCTCGCAGGTCTACTTGATGAGAATGTAATAGTCTGTCCTGGGGATAAGTAGTGGAAATTTGCCCCACCCACTCAGGGATCTGCGGGACGGCTCCACCATTGGCAATTACCACTCTGCGGGCGATCATAATTCGCCCATTGGATAAGTGTAAACAAAAGCGAGAACGACCGCGATCTTGGCATGGTTCGACTCGAACAACTTGAGCAGGATAGACGCAATCCTCTAATTGCCAGCGTTGGATAGTTTCTTGGCAGAAATCTCGAAATAACTGAGTTCCTGGCAAGTCATAGGGGGCAAACAATTCATTGGGACGGGGAGCGGCAAAGGTCCGCAGGGCATGAGGATTGGGATCGGGCTGATGGACGGCGGGCGACCGCAAATGTGGAATCTCGAAGGCGGCGAACTGATGATGCCATCGATTCATCCAGGTACCGCTAGGATCGAAGACCAGGAACCGTCCGCGCATCGATTTCTTTTTCTGTAATAGATGCGTTACCAGCGTCAGCGCGTGAGGACCAGCCCCAACAATTGCCAGATCGATGAATTCGGGGAGTGTGTGCGATTCGTTCCAGATGAATCACGGTAAAGTCCGTAAATAACTCTGGCAGCAAGGAAGCACGTCCAATTCAGAAATATATATTACTGGAAAAAAAAGAAGTAAATCCGAGCTGAACTCCTGAACTGATG
>JBGSPI010000014.1:0-5102 GCA_041738715.1 Chamaesiphon sp. | reverse complement strand
AGAGGCTACCGAAGTGGTGAATAAAAGTACTCGGCGGAGATCTGGTCAAGCCCATTATTCCCGCTATCCCGTCTAAGTGGATATGGAAAGGGACGAGTTAGAATTTGGGTCTGCGGAAGGCGGACTCCTGGCTGGTGACGCGGCATAAGACCCAAAACACAGGGCTTGCTCTGGGTGGAGGCAGTGGCGGATGAAACGGCAAATCCCGAAGACGAATAAGACCGTCCCTAAATCCTTGGTTGGAAGCCCCAACCTCGCGAAGCAGGTTGGGGTACTTCACTCTGAGTTTGGCAACAGAGAAGCTGGGGACTTGATTTTTGGTAAAGTACCACTAACTCCTAATGTCCAACTAAATCATGCTCCATCGATCTGCACCAGCTATTATCGTTCTCAATCAAATTAGTGTTACTACTGCACGTCGATTGATGACAGCTTTACCGGGAGCGCAATTATATGGTTTAGTTGGCAGGACTGAATTTGTCGATCTGAGTTTCGATAATTTTGGGGAGACAGTCCGAGAGTTATTTGCTGAGGGTGTGCCAATTATTGGCTTGTGTGCAGCGGGGATTTTGATTCGCACTGTTGCACCGCTATTAACCGATACGAAGACAGAACCGCCAGTGCTAGCAGTGGCTGCTGATGGAAGTGCAGTAGTGCCGCTGTTGGGTGGGATGACGGGTGTAAATGCCTTGGCTGAAAAAATTGCATCCGTATTAGATGTTGCGGCAGCGATTACAACTACGGGGAAAATCCAGTTAAATGCCGTTTTACCAAATCCACCGCAGGGATATCGATTGGCAAATCCAGAACATGTGAAGGCTTTTATCGCTGATTTAATTGCTGGGGTGAGTGTTAGTTTAGAAGGGGATGCCTCTTGGTTGATGGGGAGTAATATTCCGTTTTGTGCTAATGGAGATCGGACTATCACAATTTCGCCTCAGGCGATCGCGGGTAGTTCCAGCCGATTAGTCTATCATCCTACCAGTCTTGCCCTAGTGGTCTCTGAACCCCACCGATTTACGGTCGAACGGTGGATCGAAGTGATGCGAGCGCGTCTGGCTCAAGCTAATTTAGCCCCCGTAGCGGTCGCTTGTATCATTCTGCCGCAGACAATCGCTGGAGCCGCAATTGTGGGGATTGGTCAAATTTTAAATATACCGATTCGATTTGTGGATCAGATCGAACCTCATCCTGATTGGACAACGATCGATCGAGACTCCAGTTTCGTAATCCAGATGGCTCGACAGCCGATCGAAGTAAACTCGATCGGTAGAGCGCAAGGTAAATTGACGGTGATTGGTACCGGACCAGGTGCTAAACAGTGGATGTCACCAGAAGTTCGCGATGCAATTCGAGGGGCGACGGATTTAGTCGGTTATCAAACCTATATTGACTTGATTGGCGATTTGGCAGTTGGGAAGGTATGCCACGCATCGGATAATCGTGTGGAACTGGATCGATCGAGATTAGCTTTAGATCTGGCAGCAACAGGCAGAAATGTCGTGGTTGTCTCCTCTGGAGATCCAGGGATTTATGCTATGGCATCAGCGGTATTTGAGGTATTAGAACGGGAAGCTAAACCAGAGTGGCAATCGATCGATCTACATATTGCCCCGGGTATTTCGGCGATGCAAGCGGCAGCGGCGGCGATTGGCGCGCCGTTGGGACATGATTTTTGTGCAATTTCGCTCTCGGATATTCTCAAACCCTGGGAAATCGTCGAACGGCGAATTTCACGTGCCGCTGAAGCGGATTTCGCGATCGCTTTCTATAACCCAGTTTCGAGCCAACGTAGCTGGCAACTAGCCGCCGCTAGGGAAATCCTCATCAAATTTCGATCGGGTACCACACCGGTCATTCTCGCCCGCAATCTGGGGAGAATCGGTCAGCATGTGCAGGTGATTACCCTTGCAGAACTCACCCCAGAATTAGCGGATATGCGAACGGTAATTCTCATCGGTTCGAGTCAAACACGAGTAATTCCCCGTGCGGATGGTGGACAGTGGGTATATACGCCACGATCTTACGCGAGCGAATAGCGATCGTCATTAGTGATCATAGTGATCATGGGTTAGAATCCGTAAGACAAACCGATCGATAAAACGGGATACACATTAAAGCCCTTGAGGTCATTCTCGGTTTGACGAACTTGAGCATCGAGTTGAGCGCGAGTTGTCGGATCGTTATTAAAAGTTGGATTACTTGCATTGAGCGAGACTTTCGGCGCACCTGTAAACATCACACCCAAATCAGCATTGAAGCCTAAACCCTCATTCGCTGGCTTGCCAAAACCAATCCCCAGATAAGGCGCGATCGAGTTAGCATATTTAAACTCACCAGTGAGATTGCCCACATCACTAGCACTAAACTGAGTATTATCAATCGTATAGGTACCAGCAGCACTTGGCGTACTAGTTACCGAAAATCGGTTATTTTGGGACAACAAGCCACCTGTAACGCGAAAGCCACTGCCAAAGGGATAGAAATCACCAAATAACTGAACACTGCTCAGATTCAAAGTCGAATCATAACTAATCCCACTATCTGTGCGATTCGTGCCAATACTACCAAAATTAAATCCCAACCGACCATCGATTTGAGATGTAAAGGATTTGGCAACATCCAATCCAACCCCCAAAGTCCCAACTCGTGCAGTAACACCCAAGCCTAGCGGTTTCCGCGCAGATTGATTTGTTTGATGGAGTGCCACACGTTGAAGGAGTGAATTACTCAAACTTTCCCGAAATCCAATCGGTTCTAAGCCGATATCCATTTTTAAGCCAGGGTTTGTTTCTGACTGATACATTGCGGCTAGTTCACTGGCGACAACGGGAGTAACCATTCCATTGAGGAGCAGTATACCGATCGAAATTGCGGTGGGTTGGAATAATTTAAAATTGAACATACTTGTTCCTCCATTGGTAATGCACTCGATCACGCTGAGTGAGATCTTCTTGTAATAATAATTATCATCTAGTAATATACTACCCAATTATTCGATCGAAATCCATATTTTGATCGAATAATTGACAATTAGAGTTTCTCACCCCAATCACCCAATCAATTCGTTCATCCGGTGATCTTCTATCTCCTATCGCTTCTACTATAATTTAGGAGTCATAGATTCTAGTTCACACTAAGTAAATGGTCTCAACTTCCATCGCCGATCCCACCAGTCGCCAGTACTTACCCACTCATACCCTTGAGGCATCTCCCAATCAAAATATTCTTCCACTCACTGCCCAAGTCAATCACAGAGACTGTCTAGAAATTGGCGGTTGTGATGTCACCAAATTAGTCGCACAATTTGGTTCGCCATTATATGTATTGGACGAAGCCTCTCTCCGTACTGCTTGTAGACAATATCGGGATGGGTGGCAAAAATATTATCCAGGTGAATCTTTGGTAATATATGCTTCAAAAGCATGGAGTTGTCTGGCTATCTGCGCGATCGCTGATAGTGAAGGATTAGGAATCGATGTGGTTTCTGGTGGTGAAATTATCACTGCCCTCAAAGCTGGAGTGAGTGCTGATAAAATCTACTTCCACGGCAATAATAAATCGGTTGCCGAACTCGAACTGGCGATCTCCAGAAACTGTAAAATCATTGCCGATAACTGGCTTGAACTCGAACATATCGCCACTATTGCCACCGCAACAGATCAGCATGTTCCCGTGATGATTCGCCTAACTCCAGGCATTGAGTGTCATACCCACGAATATATTCGCACGGGGCATTTAGATAGTAAATTTGGCTTCGATCCCAATCAACTTGAAGAAGTCTTCACTTGGCTGACAAAACAATCACACATCAACTGTATCGGCATTCACGCCCATATCGGCTCCCAAATCTTTGAACAACAGCCCCACCAAGATTTAGCTGGCGTAATGGTGGAATGGTACAAACTTGCGCTCAGTCACGGCTTACCCATCAGTGAAATTAATGTTGGGGGTGGTTTAGGGATTAAATACACCGAAGCCGACGATCCCCAAAGCATCGATGAGTGGGTGAAAAACGTCGCCACTGCTCTCAAACTCGCCTGCGAACAGCATGGAGTTGCCTATCCACGAGTGATATCCGAACCAGGACGTTCCCTAGTAGGTAGTAGCTGTATTACTGCTTATACCGTCGGTGGTAGCAAAACTGTACCGGGAATTCGTACTTATATCAGTGTTGATGGCGGGATGTCTGACAATCCCCGCCCGATTACTTATCAATCTCAATATCGGGCGATGATTGCCAACAAAATGTCCGCACCGATAACTGAAACTGTCACCATCGCCGGAAAGCATTGTGAATCGGGTGATATCCTGATTAAAGACGCTCAATTGGCACTCTCGGAACCTGGAGACATTTTAGTCGTCCCAGCTACTGGAGCTTATAATTACAGCATGTCATCTAACTACAATCGGATTACGCGACCTGCCGCTGTACTTGTCCATCAAGGTGAGGCAAATATCATCATCCAACGAGAGAATTATGATGATTTATTGCGATACGATAGTTTGCCAGAAAGATTAGTCCGGTAGCGGTTGTAACGCGACAAAACCGTCGCGATCGTTTAAGCTATGTTTGTTCAAACTTTAGATTTCACTGGGGATCTAGGGAATGATAGGATTGCTATAGATTGATTGTAAAATCTTCCCTAGCAAATAGTTTAGATGGATGGCGTTACACTTGACCTTCTGGTTGACAAGGACTAAACTCCCTGAAATCGACTTAAATCCAATCAAACTTACACCTAAATTTTTGAAATTCGGGGAATAAAAATTGTGAAAAAGTTATTGTGGTATGTGTACTGCTGTTGGACACTTTCTCTATTTGGTGCGGTTGCTAGCAATGCTAGCCCTGTAGTCCAGAAGGAGAATGCAAACACAACTGGTAGTGCAGCTAATCTGGGTACAGTTGCAGGTACTAACAGTCTCGCCCAAGTTCCACCACCACCTACACCTAGCAGTAGTGAAACGCAAGAGTTACAAGAACAGTTAAGAAATATCAATAATCAGGTACCAACACCTGACAAGTTCAACACCTACATTCCTAGAGTATCACCTGGGTTTAGTATTTCTAACCCAACTGGATTTGGTGCCGATAATAACCT
>JBGSPI010000013.1:0-29932 GCA_041738715.1 Chamaesiphon sp. | reverse complement strand
GGCTTCTTCTGGGCTGATTAATTGAATTCGCTCTTTTTCGCTCAAGGTTTGAACCTGTCTTTTCTCCAGTTTTCCTTACACTACTTGCTCTTGACCCATCTTGCTCCAATCTTCCACTTTTTTTAAGCCTGAGTAGTTACGTCTATTTATTTAACAGTAATTATTAGTTCAAAATATATATTGTCGTTAGTTGAATAGCTTGATATAAAACATCATAAAACTAAAATTATTTAATTTAATATTATGAGTAAATTCAAAAACACAATGCAAAAACTCAAGGTAAATGCTAGAAGTTCGGGTATTTTTGCCAATATTGAAACCATTGGATCTTACGATGATTTCTCTCAAACGGTCTGCATTGATTATTTAGATGAACAAAATTATATTAAGCTAGCAGAAGCATGTGAATTATATTTGAAAGAAGGTATATCTGACTACGAACCAATGACAAAATTCTATTCGACATGTGTACATGAATTCACACATTGGCTAGATCATACATCTACTCTTTGGGGGCAAAAGCAACTAGTTGTTATATATAATTCTATCAATGCTTGGACTAACAGAAAAGAACAAGATTTCCATCACATTGCAATTGCTAATTCTGAGCGTTTTAGAGCGAGACTTTCTAGTTATTACACAGAAAAATACCCAATAGATATACAAGAAACAGCTACAAATATTTGGAGATATGCATACAGTTGTGGTCTTGAATTTGGTGTCGATGGTCGATCAAGAGTAGATAGACCAATTATTTTTACTATTTTCTCTAACTGCAACAATCAAAAAATTATTCGCGTCCCTTTTAGCATAGTTGCCTTAACAGAATGTAATGCGACTTACGCAGAGCTTAAAGTTAAACTACAGGGATTAGCACTCCTGGATGAGGATAGCAGAATAGTGGAATTAGCTCTGCTTGAAAGAAAAATAAAACAAAACTTGTACAATCCTGAGCTAGCAATTTATTCAGTTGCAACCCATTGCCTAGCAAATTCGATTAAACCTAATAATGACGTTCTCCAATCTTATAAATTTTCTGCTGCATTAGCAACGTTGTGTCTCAATCTACCTGAGATTTTATTTTCTTCATTAAATATACCAGAAGAATTTAATATTTGGGGTGATAGAGTTCAAGCACTACAAAAGCTGGCAGATCCTGGATTTGCTTTTTTAATTATTTCAAATCAAGCACCTAAATATCAGACAGAAGTATCTGTCGAACAATGGTTAACAGAAGCTATTCAAAATGCTGGACTTCCTAGCTTAGAAGTAATCAATAAGTTAATCTTAGAGCAAATGAAAAAATTAGAGAAAGAAATTATAGATGGAGACCACACAAATAGATTAAGATATTTACTCACCGTAGGGAGAAAAAATTTTACAGAAAGGGGTATTTGGGGTAAAAATGTTTTGTCGATGGAGAATTTTGGTAAAAATTCAATAATACTGCCACCTGTATGTTTGGGTGATGGTTACATAACATCTGCTATTGTCAATACTATGCCCACTAATCGAAAAGATTTAGAGCAATGGATTGAGCAAGTAATCGAAATTGAAAGTTCTGTAAATAATTTTATTCGAGCTTGTCGCCTTTAATATTAAACAACCTAATAGTGAGATTCACTGGTATTTATCCACCACTTTAAACTTAAACATAGCAATTGATTCAATCATTTTACTCGATCGATTTACAATGTCAGTTATTCGATCAAGCCTCTAGATCCTTGAGACTCGATCTCATAGCAACAACCCAAGCAAATCTAGGATAATGGACGAAAGCCCCAGAGGAGAACAAAATCATGGACTGGAAAACATATATTCATTCAGATCCCAAAATTCTGATTGGAAAGCTAGTAATCAAAGGAACGCGGCTATCCGTTGAATTCATTCTCGGACTATTTTCAGAAGGGTGGACAGAGCAACAAGTTTTAGAAAACTACCCAAAACTGAACACTCGATCTCTCCAAGCTGTAAGACAATGGATCTCTGATGTTGATTACCAGCGTTGGGACGAGCAAATAAAACGAGATATCGCACAAGGGAAATTAGACGCTTTGGCAGAAGAAGCGATCTCTGAATTTAGAGCGGGTCAATGTCGAGAAATCTAATATTGATACAATAGCCCATATTGTTATGAACAATGAAATCGACGAACTAGAAGATGAACTACGCCCTGAATATGACTTTGCTCAGATGCAAGGAGGCGTAAGAGGTAAATACGTTCAACGATACCAATTAGCAAAAGAGAAGGAACCAATTTTACAAGCTGGTGCGACTTATGAAATTTGGTCGCCTCTCGATTCTCATCAAGCCGCTCATAAACTGGCTCAATTGTTGGAATTAGAATAATCGATAGATAGACAGTTAGGCAGCAAAGCGAAGAATTTCAACTTCGGCATTACGATCGATCGATTGCTCTGCACGAGTAAATACGGCTGCTGTTGTACTTTGACTGAGGTAATACTCACCACAATTTTCACAAATATCAGCAGGTACATCTTTGAGAATAATAATGCAATTATCCCGCTCTAGAGTAACATTAACAATTCCCTCATGAGTTGTTCCGTGTTTGCAAAGAACACATTTCATCGATTTATTTCCTAATACTAAAGTTGTCTTCCCAAATCTCTGCGTCTGGAAGGTAAGTAGTAATAACGTAAAATATATTTGTCGATTCATCGATCGAATAAACCACATGAATCAGACGACCATCTACAAAATCCAATACCAAAGAACTAGCGAAAGGAGTATCATCTGGATATGATTCGATGATGGTGCCGTTATCGATTGCAGTTTCGACTTCTACTTCAGATATTCTTCACGCGAACATCCGCCTAATGGCATGACTGGAAAAGACTAGATTGCGATCTTCCACTGCGATGAATCGTATTGCAGCTAAATGCTATTTTAGTCTATTTGCGAGGACAGTTATTCGATTGCTACGCCAACGTGGTGTGTAGATTGGGATAATCTTGGGATTAGATTGATCGCTTAGTTATTCGATCGATCGATGATTTGTTTTAACAATGCTGTAACTTCCACTTCTGGATTTGCTAAATCGAAAGGGTATGGTTGTTTCAGAGCAGAAGAGCGACTCATCAGCACTTTTAATGCCGATCGAAACTCTAGTCAAAATTCAGATTACCAGACTTTGTAACCTAGAACTAGTATGTTGTCTGACTCGATTTGCAAGATCGGGGTTTCGATTCCAAAAGATCGAGCGATACGGTTCGGTTTCATGAATTTTACACAGCAATAGTTGGGAGTAAGCCATACTCAGACCTACTCCCAACTTTCTCAGTTTATTTCCACTCTTGCCAGTTATCGTTCAAGATTGAGGTGTTGGGGAAGGATGTAGGGTTCTTATTCGCTTCTAGACGGTTGCGTAGTTCTAGAATTGGGGGTGCGGGATTGGGGAGAGATTCGACAATTTGGGCAGGGAGGATGCCTTTTTCGAGGGCGAAGGTGGCGGTGGTGCCGGCGGCGGCTCCGGCTGACCATTCAAAAGAGTGAATGCGGTAGGCGGCGGCGGCAACGTGACTGGTGGCGATGCTTTTGCCGGCGACTAGCATATTGTCGATCTTTTGGGGAATCATTGCCCGCAGAGGAATTTGGAAGGGGTATGCTTGTCCTTCACCTTGGCGTGCGCCTGGTCGTTCGATGTTGCCGGGGGCTTCGTGGGGGCTGTTTTGCATACAGGGGTGGAAATCGATCGCGTAGTGACCAATACCTACTGTATCGGCATACATGGTTGCTCGATTGCGGGTAGGTGTTTTGGCAGATGGATCGCCGGTCAGGACGTTGATAGCATCTATGCCGGATAGGGTTGCCTGTAATCGACGATATTGTTCGGGTGGTAATGGTGGCATTTTTTGCCGATCGAGTAGATTATTGCGGCTAATGTCTGTCTCTGTGATGACGAATCCATCTTTGTAACCAGATGTCGGTCTACCAATAATCCGGCGGCCTTCGCGAATGTAGGGATATTTGGACAAGCCGTGGGCTGTGCCCATCGGCGAATCTAATCCGCTGATGTACCGTTGGTTAGGGTTAGGCGTTTTTGTCCAGTGATTGGGCGATGTGGGGTCGGGGTTGGCGCGAGAGTCGGTGGTTCCAGCGACTAGCCAGTGATAGAAGCCGATGGCTGATTCTTCGCCTTTACGGAGAGTATCGGTACGGAGTCCACCCATCCAGCCGCCCGGTTTTAGTTGTCCAGCGGTTTTTAATTGGTTGCGATCGAGGATGAGATTATCTTCGGCATTACCGGGTCGATAATCATTACCCCAGGTCCAATTTTGCATGGAGATATCACCTGGGGTGGGTTCGGTATAGTTAATTCCGCCAAATTTTACCGCTTTGCCTTGTTCTGGACTCCAAATCCGGCGATAGCTGTAGACTAGTCCAAAGTCGGCAAGGCGTTTGAGTTCGTAACTATAGTAGGGAGCGTACTGTTGGTAGAAAGGTGGTGGAACTTGCACTTGTGGGGTGGCTGTGGTCTCCATCGCAAAGGTGTAAGTGAAACCTTGGGTGCAGTAAGGATCGCCGGTCGTTGTTGCCGCAGAGGGTTCGTCGGCGGATCGGGGATCTAGTCCTAATCGATAGGGGACATCTGCTAAACCGATGATTTCTCCGGTTTCTGTGGCATCGACGACGTACCAATCAGCAGGGGTAGAGGCTTTCTGTTCGGCTGTTTTGTAAGGTGGTACGAAGAGGATTTTTTGCTTGCGCAATCGAGGGGAATCCTGGTAGCTATAGGCATCTTCGATCGTTCGCGAGAGTGTTTCGGTATTGAGCGGGGGCGTTCCTGGTTGGGGTTGATGTTGAATTGCCACTACAGCTTTAATTTGCTGCCCTTCGCCGCGCTTGGTGACAACTAGGTCTTTGACGACGGTATTTGGGTACCAATATAGTCTACCTTTACCTTTGCGCTCGGCGGTTTGCAGCATTCCATACAGGAGCTTGTGAGCGTCTTTGGGGATGAAGCAGGATTCACTGACCCAGCAGTCTCCAGGATTGAGTTTGCCGTAGTAGTCTTCCACCTTTTGGCGAAATTCCAGGTAGCCGCGTGGAAAATATTTTTTTGCTCGTTGGGTCGGTCGTTCATCTAATGCGGATACGCCTTGGGATGTAATTTGTCCGCCGACCCAGTCGGTGATTTCGGTTAAGCAGACTCGTTTGCCTGCGAGTAAGCCTTCGTAGGCGGTAGCCATGCCACTCAAGCCGCCACCAGCGACAAAAATATCGCAGCCGACCACTTTATCGACAGGTCTGACTTCAGTGGCTTGAGTGGGTAGAGCAGCAGACTCGATCGCCATTAAGCCCAAACACAAAATAGTTAACGGTCTCTTCATCGTGGATCGCATTGATAAATGTGGGGTTCGAGTCCTAGGATACTCTAAATTCCCGATCCATCCAAAAATTGACGAATGATTTTATCCTCTAAATGACAACTGGGTGGAACTTCTACGCCTACGGCTGACGGTGTTTCCACGCCTTGAATAATTGCATTGCAGGTTTGTTCTGTTTGCATTTTCTGCACTTGTTGTTCGAGGCTTTCGATCCGATCGAGTAGTGCCCGAATTACTTCAGCTTCGGAGTCGGGTAAGCTGCCATGTTCTAATGGGCCGACACGTTCTGCGGCTCGATACAATACCCGTCCGGGAATGCCAACTACAGTGCAATCAGATGGCACGTCCCGCAGAACTACCGAACCTGCTCCAATTCGCACGTTACTACCAATTTGGAGATTGCCGAGGACTTTGGCTCCGGCACCGACTACCACATTTTCGCCCAGTGTGGGGTGTCGTTTACCAGATTCTTTACCTGTCCCGCCGAGGGTTACACCTTGATAAATTAGAGCGTAGTCTCCAACAATTGCCGTTTCACCGATTACCACACCCATGCCATGATCGATGAATACGCCTTTGCCAATCTTTGCCCCTGGATGAATTTCAATTCCAGTCATAAATCTCGACAAGTAAGAAATCAAACGGGGAATCAGTGGCAAGCCCAGCAAATGGAGCCAATGGGCAAACCGATGCAGTGATAGTGCCTGCAAGCCGGGGTAAAATAACAGGACTTCTAGCCAGTTACGAGCAGCAGGATCGCGATCGAAAATAATACGGAAGTCAGCGATGAGGTTAGAGAGCACAGCAAGTGTTCCAGTATATCAGGAGACTATTTAATATTTTACATGGTATCTGACGATCTGATCTTGGTAGTGTTTGCCGCATTTATTTAGTTGGGTCGGGAACTGTCCGGCTCTAGGCGAATGATTTGACCCTCGGGTTCGTCAGTTAGGATGTATAAAAATTCATCGGGGCCTTGGCGGATATCCCTTACGCGCGCGCCAACTTCGATCTTTTCCTGTTTAAGTACATTTCCCGCCGAATCTAGCTCGATTCTTTCGACCCTTTGGCCGGCCAAGCCTCCAGCAAATATATTGCCGCGCCATTGGGGAAATCGATTGCCAGTGTATACGGTTAAGCCTGACGGGGCAAGGGCTGGAGTCCAGACGGTTTTGGGATCTTCCATTCCGGGTTTAGATCGATCGGGTGAAATATCTCCGCCAGGGAAGCCATATTCTTTGCTGTGGGTGGCTAAAGGCCAGCCGTAGTTTTTCCCCCGCTGAATCAGATTCAATTCATCACCGCCTTTGGATCCGTGTTCTGTTGCCCAAACTCTTTTTTTGAGCGGATCGAAGGTCAATCCTTGAATATTTCGGTGTCCGTAGCTCCAGATCGCTGGATTGATGCTAGCATCTTTGGCAAAGGGATTATCACTGGGAATAGAGCCATCATCTTTCAGGCGGAGAATTTTACCGAGATGATTGCGCCGATTTTGTGCTTGGTGCCGAATTAATTTACCATCTAAACTGACGGGTGGATTGCCACCATCGCCGATCGCTAGTAGCAATGTTCGATCTGGGAGCCAACTAATCCGCGATCCAAAATGTTGGGCATCAGATTTGAGGGGAGATACTTCAAAGATTACCTGAAGATTTTTGAGGTTTTTGCCGTCGAATACGGCTCTGGCTAACCGCGTGCGATTAGCAGTATTTGTGCCATGAGCGTAAGTTAGATAAATTAGTCGATTTTTGGCAAATTGAGGGTGGAGAGAAACATCCATTAATCCGCCCTGTCCGACGGCGAGGACGGGGGGAACCCCACCAATCGGCTGAGGATCGAGCTTGCCATTGCGGACAATCCGCAGCCGACCGGGGCGTTCGGTGATCAGCATGGTGCGGTCGGGTAGCCATGTCAAGCTCCAAGGATGCTCTAATCCCCGCAGGACGGGGACTAGACGGTAGGCAGTAGCTGCCTGAGTGTTCAGGTTGAGTGCTGACTGTGGTGCTTGATTGGAGCAGGCACCAGCTAACACCATCAGGGCGCAGGTTTTTAGTGCCAGCCGACTCCAAGATAACTCTGTGACTTTGCCCATAAAGATCCGCCCTCACCTACCAACAACCGATCGAATAGTCTTAATTCATTCTAGTCGTTCTAGATCGGCAGATTGGAATAATTAGCTGGCTTAAATTTACGTCGCATCCACCGGAGTAAAATCAACCATTTTTGGGCAGGTGGATCAAAGAAGGTAAAAATATCACCGTAGGCGACGAAAGCATTGCGGTGATGTTGCCAATGACGTTCGGGGGTAGTAATAAATAATAGATTACAGATAATTTCGATCGATTGAGGTGTTTTCCATGTGAGGATCGAAACATGTCGCCACACTACGTGAAACTCGCCAAATGCCAAACCAATCAGGGTGCCAACGGGAGATAATTGCCACAACCAAGGTGTAAATATAAAATAAGGGATGGCACCGAGGATCCCATCAAGAACTACTAGAGGATTTTTGGTTAATACGGCATAATGAAAGAAGCTGCGATTTTTACCGTGATGAACGATTGTATGGAATTTACCAAATACGTGTTCCGGGACATGGTAAAAAAATGTAGAGAAGAAGTCTCCAAGCAAGAGTAATAGATAAATTGTAGCAATTGCTTTAATAATTTCCACTGGCAAATCCTCAACACCAATCGCATCGTAGAAGATAGAGTTAAAGCTCTGTTTGTGAGATGGTTAAAATTAGGTTTAGAGTATTTTAAAAAATAGTTAACCTTCAGCTAGTTAAGTAATACTCTGTCAATCACAAACTATGTCTCAGGGCGTGTCGATCGAATTTAAAGACTATCACGGTCTTCTCTGTGGGTTCCTATTATGTCCTCAAGCTCCAGTGCAGCCATTAGAATGGGAGGACGTGAGTGAAGTATTAGCTACTGGGGATCGGGCTGTTTGGTTACATTTTAATCTGATCGATGTTCGAGCGCGTGATTGGATTACCAATTGCGATCGACTTCCTGATGTTGCGAAGGATCTGTTGTTAGCTGTCGATCCGCATATTCAGCTAGAAATTGTCGAAGATGGTTTTATGAGCGTAATTGGGGATCTTTATTATGAATTTCATGCCGATCCAGATAGTTTAGGCTTATTACGGATTTATGTCGATCGGAATTTGATGATTTCTGTTCGCACAAAGCCACTTAAAGCAATCGACGGGTTGCGTCGCAATCTTTATCATGGAGAATCGATCGAATCACCAATGGATTTAATGGTGCATTTGCTCGAACTTTTGAACGATCTATTCGATCGTGTCGTAACTGATTTGCGGGAAGCTGTTGAAGATATGGAAGACCAGATTCTCAAGGAAAATTTCTATGCAGATCGTCATGAGCTTTCACGAGTGCGCCGTTTATTAGCTCAACTGCGGCGACATTTGAATGCCAATCGTCAAGTTTTAAATTCTCGACTGATGCACCATTTACCAAGTTGGTGTAGTGAAATCGAAGAATCAGAACTGATCCGCAATCTCGATCGATTGACGGCGGTTACTCAAGACCTCGATCTCGTGCAAGAACGGGCAAGATTAGTTCAAGAAGAGATGGCAAGTAGACTGCAAGAAACTGTCAATCGAAATTTATATGTTTTATCGATCGTTACTACAGTATTTTTGCCAATCACGCTAATTACTGGGATATTTGGGATGAATGTTGGTGGTTTACCTTGGACAGAAAACTCGCTCGGTTTTTTATGGTCGATGAGTTTGATGGGATTGACGTTGACGATCGTTTTTATAATTCTCAAAAAGCAGCAGTTTCTATAATTAGTAAACCTTAGCTTCTATTAACTGTACCAACTCTTTTCCAGACAGAGATACCAGATCTATTGTCGCCACCTTACTCAATTTTAATCATTCGGATGATAAATCGATGAACGCGATCTAAAAAAATCCTGCCTATCCCAAAGTCCTGATTGAATGTTGATCAGGAGAACGATCAGCCTAACTGTGATTCTTGTTGCTGATAGAGACAGTAGTAACGCCCTTTTAAATTCATTAATTCCTCATGAGTACCCAGTTCGGCAACAGTACCACGATCCATCATCACAATCACATCAGCATTGCGAATTGTGGTTAGTCGATGGGTAATGAAAAAGACTGTTTTGCCGCGAAAAGCAGAAGCAATGTTTGCACACACTTGATTCTCTGACTCATAATCTAGGGCACTAGTTGCTTCGTCCAAAATTAATAATCGGGGATTTTGAAGAATTGTCCGAGCGATCGCAATCCGCTGGCGTTGTCCGCCAGATAAACCAGATCCACGTTCGCCCACAGGGGAATTATAACCATTGGGTAATTCCATAATAAAATTATGGGCATTGGCGATTTTCGCAGCCTGAATAATTTGGTCGGTAGTAGCATCAGGATAATTGAGGGCAATATTTTCCTGTACACTCCCTTCAAATAACAGAGTATCCTGGGGAACAATCCCAATTTGTTGCCGAAGAGAATAGAGTTCAACCTTTGAAATATCATAATCATCGATCGAAATTCGTCCAGAATCCAATGGGTATAATCGCGGGAGTAATTTCATTAGTGTACTTTTACCAGAGCCACTTTGACCGACAATTCCAATAAATTGACCAGCCGTAAATTCTAGACTGACAGCATCTAAATTTAGGGCACCAGTTGGTGCAAACCGAAAGGAAACATTGTCGAATTTAACATTGCCTTGAATCGTCGGCAGGGGAATATTCCCACGATCGATTTCATCTGCTTCCATCGGGGTATCGAGAATATCGGCGATGCGTTCGAGGGAAAGTGCCGTTTCCTGGAAGTTTTGCCATAGTTGTGACAGGCGCAACAGGGGGCTGGTAACGTACCCAGAAATGATGCGGAATGCGATTAGTTGTCCAAGGGTTAGTTTGCCGTCTAGGACTAAATATGAACCCACCCAGAGGACTAATAAACTGGAGATCTGATTCAGAAATGTCGTTGCCGAATTGGCGGTGGTAAACGTAATGACGGTTTTGAATCCAGCCATCACATACTGGGTGTAGCGTTCTTGCCATTTCCAGCGCGATCGCAATTCGACGTTTTGCGCCTTGACGGTTTGGATGCCCGAAATTACTTCGACGAGATGGGATTGAGATCTGGCATTGCGTTCGGCTTTTTGGCGCAATTGCCTGCGGGCGATCGGCGATACACCTATAGTAATCAGTACAACTAGCGGTAGTGTGGCTAGTGCTACTAGGGTCAACAACCAGCTATAGAGCAACATCACGATGATATAAATCACCGAAAATACTGAATCCAAAACGACAGTTAATGCTGTTCCGGTCAGAAATTGGCGAATATTTTCTAGCTCATTTACTCTGGTGGAGAGTTCACCAACCGATCGTTTTTCAAAGTAACGCAGAGGTAATCGCAGTAATCGATCGATAATTTGTGAACCTAAAGCTAAATCGATCCGATTGGTGGTGTCAGCAAATAAATAGGTTCTGAGACTAGTTAATAAGGCTTCAGCCAGCGCAACACCAACCAGCAAAACACCAAAGACATTGAGCGCATTTGCACTGTTTTGCATCAGTACTTTATCGATAATTGTCTGGGTAATCAGTGGATTTGCCAGTCCAAATAATTGAATAAAAAAGGAGGCAATTAAGACCTCAATTAATACACCTTTGTACTGGACGAGCGAGGGCCAAAACCAACTCATCCCAAATTTTTGTGCTGGGGTGTAGCGGGTAGGTTGAATTAGCAGAATCGAGATCGATGATGTGCTGGAGTTATCTGTTGCTGATTCCTGATTGAGTAACAGTTCTTCAGGCGATCGCCGAATCAGTCCACTGTCGGGGAGGGCAATTGTGACTGAGTTATTTGTTGCGCCACAGATAATCGCTAATCGATCTTGCCACTTAATCAGGGCGGGTAACTGGAGGCGAGGGATATCGACGATCCCAATAGTGGCTAGTTGACCTTGCAGCCCTAAAAAGTCAGCTACAGCACCGCAAAATTGTAGGGAAACACCCCCAGATTGCTCAACATGATTCGCAACGATTTTGCGGACAGCATCGCGGCGAAAGGGGATTTTAAACTGGTTGGCTAACATTTCAAAACAGGCGACGCTCCCATCAATTTGTCCTTTGCCACGGATCATCGGATAACGGGTGCGGGATTTTTTGGTAGGAGTATTGAAGGCTAGTGGTAAATCCGGTGCATAAGGGATTTCGTCTGGTTGGGCTAGGGTTAAGGCTGAAGAATTGACTAAGGTGATCGGATCTTCAATATCAACGACTTCGTTCACATCTACTGGGGACGAATATTTCAAAATATCTGGTGAAATCCCGATGATCCGCAGTTTTTGGTTGGGATCGAAGGAGTCAAGATCGATCCTGTCGCCGATCGAATAAGTCCGCCTAAAATTGCTGAAGGATGAAGTTTTTAGGGGTTGACTGGCGACGAACCAGTCCCAGTTGTGGAGGGCTGGCGGAATATCTCGTGGGGATGAGTAAACAACCGCCGAATTAGCTGCGGTGATGGCTAGATCTTTGAGCGAGTCTACACCTAATAGTTGGAGTAATTGCGTTTGATTGGGGTGCTGTTCGAGTTCTAGGCGGAGTAATTCAAAAATTTCAATTTGGCTGGGTCGATCGAAGTACTGTCTGAGGATTGGCTCTTTTGCCCATAATTCCATGAATGCTTCGGCTGGAATTGTCAGACAAATTGATTCTGTTGAGGCGATTGCTGCTTCGCAAGGTACGCCCCGAATCATCCCAATTGCGCCGATTGTACTACCGGTTGCCAATCGTTCTAGGGTAACGGGGGCTGTATGTTCGGATGGATATCCCAACAGTCTAACGGTACCTTCGACGACAATATTAATTTGTGCTGATAGTCTGTCGCGCAGGGCGATTGGTTGTCCGATATGATAGCGATAATACTGGGCAATTTTGGCGAGTTTGGCTTGGGTATTGGTTGATAGCTGATTAAATGGTTCGATTTGAGCTAGAAAGGCTTGAGGGGCGACTGGTGTATATGTCATAAAATGTTGATTTTGATCGGGTGCTTGTTGTGTAGTTGCTGGTGGGGGAGAACCCGGATCTGGGGGGTTGACCCCCCAGACCCCCCACTGGGGGCCGACGGCTTCCCCCAGACCCCCTCCCAAGGGTTTAAATAGTGGGCATCGATCTCTTTATCTTGTAGTTGTCCCAGGATAGATTAATCGGGGATTTCCAGAATAGTTATATCCGAGGCAACTACTTGGACGATCAACCGTCGCCCATCTTTATAACTCCTAATTCCTAATTCCTAATTCCTAATTCCTAAGTCCTAATTCCTAATTCCTAACTCCTAACGCCTAACTCCTAACTCCTAACTGATTTAATTTCGCCTGCATCCATTGATCGAACATTTCATCAATTAAGCGTGCCTGCATGTATTGGTCTAATTGAGCCGGAAGGTGTTTTTGTAATTGGACGATCGCAAACCAGTCAGCAACTTGCAATGGTGGGGCTAATTGTCCTGGTTTAAGTGAACTTAATTTCTGTGCCAAAATTGGATGTGGAACTGAGAGTTCTTGGGGGCCAATCATGCCACCAATTTCAGCTTCCTGTCCACCAGAATACTGCTTGACTAGTTCGGTAAAGGTGGCTTCTTGGTCTTGAATCCGAAAATATAGTTCCTGGGCTAGATGGGGATCTTTAACTCGTAAAAGTGCATAAACAACTCGATCGAGTTGACCTTTTCGCTCTAGGAAATAGGATTGAACTTTATGACCAAATTTTGATTTCTTAAATCGATCGAGTTTAATTGCCCTGATGATCGAATGTTCCATCTGAGCTAGGGTGCAATTGTTTCGTTCTAACCAGGCATTCCGATCTTCATCTGAATTGATTTGATATTTTTGATAGAAATTTTTGTATGCGTCAAAGGTTTCTTCTTGAGTACAGACAAAGGTGGCTAGTTCTGTATCCAAAATCAGTTCGCGCTGCAATTGTGGTAACAGCCGATATTTCTGCAATAGTGCCATAACTTCTTCCCCAGAGATCGTATTTTGACACAACCGTTGGAGTGGGGTGTCTAGCTCGATCGTCTGTTGCTGCTCTAGCTGGTTGCGCAAGGGTAAGTTTGAAGTCGCAATGCTCGGATCTAGCAAGTTTGCAGTTGTCTTCATGATGGTACTTTTTATTTAAAGGCGAACTAAGTAGCACCCAGCACAAATTATCTCAGTATTTGCTCTGAGAAAGGTTATCGCGATATTAACTTTTGGTTAAATTCACAGGTTAAATGGTTTTGATATTCACACTGACAACTACGTCATTAAAATCTCGATCTCCACCACCATAGATATCTTCTAAACCGAAGGTATTGTCCCCAAGAATTCGGAAATGGTCTAGCCGATCGGGGTTGGCTCCGAGATAATTAAAGTAAGCATGAATTGTGTTACCATCACCGCCATTGGTTGGATTTTTACTCGCAAAATCATTGAATGTTCCTTGAGCAACGACTACTGGTGCATAAATTTTTCCACCAACAATATCTTGGTTTAGTTTACTATCGGTTTTACCTGCCAGTAAAACGGCACTTTTAATTGATTCGATCGCATAGTTAGCATCACCAGGATTGAGGATGTTTCCATTGCTCAGTTTAATTGTCCCCAAGACTGGATCTTCTACAGCATAGAAGCCGATGTTATTGTTATAACTGGCATCACTTTTAGTAGTTAGATCGATCTTGAGTGTGCTTCCAGCAAAGTCTGTCAGATCGATAATCCGTCCTTGAGTTAGACTTTGAGATTTACCGCCGATCGGGATATTAGGTGTTGCACCATCTAATTTGGCAACGTTGAGGACTAATTCTTCATTGTTGACGGATACTTTGTAGCCATTATTTGTACTGTTGGTAGTAACTTTGAAGGGGCTATTACCACTGGCATCAGGTAGGGAAAATAGTAAATTATTTGGTATTTTATTGCTATTAACCTGTTGCTGAATATCTGCGATTGAGCCGTCTTTAACTTGAAAGAATTGGTAGATTTGATTAGGGTCTAAGCCGATTTCACGTTTGTTGGTGGTGAAAAAGTTACCATGCAGTGTGGAGAAGATGGGTTTGGCTGAGTCGGCGACTAATTTGAGATAACCTGCGCTACCTGGAGCGATACCACCAATTTTACCAGTGGCATCATCGACGGCAAAGAAACCAATTTCACTAACTTTATTACTGGCTTTCTGGCTCACTGCATTGATGCCCAATCCTTTGACGTTGGCATCGATGGCAAACATGTTTTGAATGAGACTGACACCTAAAATTGGTGCTGGATTGGGGTTGGGTTTAGGGTTAGGATTGAGAACATCAGCGATCAAATTTGCCCCAATCCCTTTAAGTAGTGCTAAATCTACTGTACCTGCTTTGAGCAATGTATCGCCGCCTTGCTGGATGGCAGTTAGTTTGGTAATGTCATCACCGATATCGGGAATACCCACGATTTTGAGGGTATCTGTGCCAGCTTTGAAGTCAGTAATGGTATTGATTTGAGTGGGTAGGGTCGCCGCTGCTAGGATGAAGATATCCCGACCATTTCCACCTGTGAGCGTATTACCACCCGATCCGGCAAACAGTTGGTCATTGCCCTCGCCACCAAAGAGTCGATCGTTAGTCCCAGCAAAGAGTTGGTCATCACCACTGCCACCATCTAGGGTATTGCCACCTTGCCCGTCGGTGGCATCTAAAATGTCATTACCACCCTCACCGAAGAGTCGATCGTTTTTGCCAGTATATAGCTCATCGTTACCGTCACCAGCATAAATTTGATTGCTTCCGCCAGCGATACTCACATCGATGATATTATTCCGTCGATCGCCAATAATTCGGGTATGGGACTCTTTTACTCCCAAGAGCAGATCGCTAGGATCGCTGGCATTGATCAGTTGAGTTGCAATAATGCCAGTGACGGGGAGATTTTTAGACAGTTCTAAAATGCCTAATTTTTCCGGTATTTTGCTACCAGGCGCGACGTTAAAATCGTTGTCATTAATTAAGGCGAGCGTATTTGGGGCGACTAGGGCTAAACCTTCGAGTTTTTCGACTCCGGTGTAACCCAATTTAGCCGCATTGGCGATCAGGCTCTTGGGCGCGGGGGTGATTTTCGCTGCCGTTAATTCGGCGGAGGTGAGTTGTTCGATTGTTTTACCTGTGGGTAAAGTAAAGTTGGCGGGGTCATGGATATTTGTCGCTGTGGCGAGATCGATTTGGTAGATCAGCTTATTAGATGCAGTTGTGGCTAAATCATCCCGCTCGACCACCGCAAATTTACCGTTACCGAGGGAGACAGCATCGCCGAGTTTGTCGGTTTTGGCATTCCCAGCAGCAGTAATATCATCGAGCAGATAGAGATATTCAGCCGTGACGGTATTTGTCAGGGTATCAAATTCGAGAATGCGGACGGTGCGACTGGCTCTAGAAGCTGTATCGCCCGCATTATCGGGATTATCGATCGGACTTTGGATGAAGGCGTAGAGCTTGTAACCATCGATCGCGACTGCTTCAAAACCGCGATTGCTGCGGCGTTGGGCGTAGACTTCCGGCAATACTTCGGTGCCAAAGGTACCAGCGGGGAAGTCTACGGTGGGGGCAGTTGCCGTACCTTTGGGAATAAACCGATCGACTAATTTACCATTAGGATCGAAGTGATAAATGGCGGGGCGATATTCATCCACCAGCCAATAGTCACCATTTGGCCCGATCACAATTCCTTCAACGTCTGCCCCCAGCGGATCGTTGGGCAACACTTTACCATCGAGATCGACCCCAATTTCATCGGTATAGGCTAAACCATTTGCCCTAGCTTGAAGGTTTGATAGTCCGGTTAATGGTGTTTTGCCATCGGCGGCAAATAAGCCAGTCCGCTTGGTGATGGTAATTTCACCAGATGTCTGGTTGAGTTCAAAACTGACGATTTCTGGTTGAAAATTGGGTAATAAAAAGGGACGATTGGCACCAGTCGGTTCACCATTGGGACCGCGATCGGTATGAGTGACAAATTTTAAGTTACCATTGGCGGCGATGCCTTGAAAGTATAAGCCAGAGAAACCGCCGAGGAAAATATCTTGCCCTGTGGAGGTTGTACCGAGTTTGGGCAGATTGGTAAATTCGTAATTAGTTACATTGCTTCCCGCATTATTGGGTGCCTGATTATCGACGGCGACTGTATTGCTATTGAGGCTCCCTGGAGCGGTATTTTTGACCAGTGCTAGTTGTTGGGTGCCAAAGCTAATTGTGGCATCAGAGCCAGATTTAGCAATAGTGAGGTCGCCCAAAGTTTTGACATCGACTAAATTTAGCCGGATCGTGTCATTTAATCGATCGAAATCAGTAATTGTATTTGGGGTTGTGGGGACATCGGCGTTGGCAATCCAGAAGACATCTTTACCCGCACCACCTGTCAGCGTATTGCCACCTTGACCGCCATAAATCGTATCATCGCCTGCATCGCCGGAAACTGTATCATGGCGATCGGCATAAAAGGTGAAAAGTTTGGGTTAATGTTAAATGAAAAATTAGGTGGGGCAGAATCTAAATCTGCCCATCCTAAACTGTCGAATTCAGCGTTATTTTTTCAAGTGAGCAGTGCGATTAACCAAAAGCAAAGTTAGCTGCGGTTAAGCTAGAAGTTTCGATGCCAGTTAAGGTAGCGATCGTTTTACCACCAAAAGCGATATCGTTACCAGTCCGAGTCAAATCGGCAAATTTTGCACCACTGGCACCACTAATGCCTAATACGTCAGTTCCGACTTGGAAATCGACAATTGTATTAGCACTAGCAGGAGCTTCACCGTTGTAAATCCAGAATTGGTCGGCACCAGCACCACCAGATAGAGTGTTACCACCACCAGTACCAACAAAGAACTTATCGTTACCATCGCCACCTAAAGCACGACCATTAGCACCGAGGAAAATGGTATCGTTACCAGCACCACCAGAGACGCGATAGCCACTAGCATCAGAGGCTTCAAAGATATCATCGCCAGCACCGCCAAAAGCGCGATCGTTATTCGCGACAAAAATTGTGTCGGCACCGCTACCAGTATCAACACGGTTGCCACTTGCCAAAGCACCAGCAATTACACTATCAACTGTGTCATTACCGCCACCAGTAAAGACGATATCATTGATACCATCAAACCCTTTGGTAATCCCAGCTTCGATCGTGTCAGCACCGGAGGTACCGCCAGCCACTAGTGTAGAGCTTTGAACGAGATTCGCTTTGGGCGCGACTAAGAACGCGAGTTGACCACCTTCAACCAAGTTTTCTTGGCGGGTTTTGGTACCATCGCCATTACCATCGAGGTTGGTCGCAGTAATAATCGAACCATCCCGAACGCTGTGAGCTTGGACATCAAAGATAAACAATTCGCCTGGTTTGGCACCAAACAACTTGGAGACATCGAGAATACCGGAAGTTTCCCAGTTACCGATATCAGTTGGGCTAGCATCACTTTGACCTGAAGGTACAGCAGATCGATCGACTTGATAAATCCGAGTTAAACTAGCGGCTGGATTTGCAGCAGACGGATCGAGGACAAACCCCGATGCTTCTTGTTTTGATACGGCACCAAAGGGATTCACGCCGCCAGCAGGGGTCGAAAAAGCGCGGTCCTCTTGGAGGTAAATCTTGCCATTGTCAGCCCAATCAAGGTTATCGGGATTCCGCATCCCGAAGTCTTTTTTATCAGCATCATTGCCATCATACAGGATGTCAATTTTGGCGGTGATATCGCCAGTCTTGATGTTGTTAAAATCAACATCAATTTTGTAGGTAGTACCCCAAGTATCCGCCGAAACATCAACACCAGTAGAAGCGAGTACCACCTGAGTACCATCAGCAGGATTGGTAGCAACGTCTTCCGGTCGGGAGAATTTGAAAGCTTTAGCCGCCTCGGCTAATTCATCTTGTTTAGTTTGGCTAGCAAAACCCTGAGCGTCGTAACCAGGGGTATTTGCCTTTGTAGGATCGTAGTAAGGAATTTCGACAAATTTACCATTGGTGTTTTTCCCACTACCCTTAAATTCACTAGGGCTGCGCTCGATTGCATCACTGGCATTCTTGGCATCATCGGCAACCCATACAAATAATTTACCCTTATCTAGTCCGTTACGATCTAAAAAGCTGCCATCACCCTTGGCATTTTTGTCACCGACATACATCAGCAGAGGGGCATTGCCGCGATCGTCACCAATGATAAAGGCAACTTTATCAGTGGTGCCAGTGTTGATTTCAGTAATGTTTTCCCAGGCTGCACGACCAAACCAAGGTACTGCATATAGAGTATTGGTGGCAGTGTCTAAGGCAAATTGAGTACCGCCGCCAGTTTCTTCACCAGCAAAGTAGATGCGATCTTTTAGACCGATACCTGCGCCGAACTGGTGTGCTTCAACTAAAGCGCCAGAACAAAAGCGATTAATCCCACCAAATTCTAAATCGGTTGCAGCATCAACAACTTCACCTTTGCGGTTGACAATTTTGTTATATGCCAATCCAGCATTAGTGATTTGGAATGTGCGTTTGTCAACATCAAAGTAGGAAACTCGTGCGCCAGGGAGTTGGGTGCCATTTGCGAGTGTATATTGGTACCCATCAGCACTAGCTAGTTCATGGTTTGCCAATATCCGAACGGTTGTATCGTTGAGCGCGTAAGCACCAATACCGTCAAGAATACCAGGCGCAACATAGTTACCAATTTTGTCGCCAACGGTAAAGATGGGGTCAACTGTATAACCACCTAAACCTTTAACCTGAGCGGGCTGAGTTGTATCGAAGGAAGGAGTTGCCATGAATTTTTCCTGTAAGTATCGAGTGAAACAGATTTTGCCAGTCCAACTAGTGTGCATTTTGCCATAAGTTTTGATAAATGCGAGTATATTTAAACACGTCGATTAGGTATTTTGATTAGAATTATTAGTTCATCATAGATAATTTGAGAAATTGTCTCTTTCTTAATCTAAAATTACTATTTCTTAATCTGAAATTAACCTAAGTTACGCAAATAACAGCCACGATCGAGCAAAATTAAGAGAGTGGTGTAAAATTTTGTTTATCTGTATTTGATTTCAAGATATGTCTAGCTACAGAAATGATTGGTTCCCAACACCGATCTGGCATTTTAATATTAATAATTATCAGCAATTAAATCCAATCTTATTGCAGGAAATTCATGCAGAACTGGAACGCGATCGAGTGGGAGAGAAATGGTCGAATGTGCTAGGTTGGCATAGTGTAAATGATTTACATCAACGCGATGCTTTCAATTATTTCACAAAAATTATCCAGGAAAATGTCTTAGAAGTTGCTGAATTCCTCCAGTGGGATTTAGAGCAATTTTCTTTGGATATTACAACTTGCTGGGCAATTATTAATGGCAAGTTTGCCTCAAATTCTGTCCATAATCATCCCAATTCAATTTTAAGTGGAGTCTATTATCTCAAAGCACCTGAAAATTGTGGCGGGATATATTTTACAGATCCTCGCCCTGCGGCACAGATGTTAGTTCCACCTGTCACAGAGTTTAATTTATTCACTTTTCCCAAAGTTAGTTATAAACCCCGCGAAGGCACAATGATTTTATTCCCTAGTTGGCTCTTGCATGGCGTGGATATGAATATGAGTGAAGAAATACGGATTTGTTTAAGTTTTAACATTGGGATGAGTCCTAGAAAATAACATCTTCCACAGCAGCAAATTTTCACGTAAGATGATAGGAGCTTCGCCTAGACATCGTTTTGAATCATTCGATCGATGCAATCTCCCCCGTCCCAATCTCCGGTAATTCTTGCCGCCCAAAAGCTCACCCGTCAATTTGGCGGACTTGTTGCTGTCAATAATGTTTCTTTCACAGTTACTCAGGGGGAAATCTTTGGCTTAATTGGCCCGAATGGGGCGGGTAAAACGACGACATTTAACCTGATGACAGGGCTAATTCCAGCATCTAGCGGGCAGATGTTGCATCAGGGTACTGATATTTCGCGCCTACGTCCATTTCAAATCGCCCAGCGCGGAATTGCGCGGACATTTCAAAATATTCGTCTCTTTGGTAATCTGTCTGCCTTCGAGAATGTCAAGATTGCCCATCATCTCCATACTCACAGTCAACTATTTCAAGGCATCTTGAATTTACCACCCACACCAGCCGAAGAACGTGAGATCCGCGATCGATTCGGTCAATTTACCCAAATTATTCAGAAAAATGTCTTAGAAGTTGCTGAATTCCTCCAGTGGAATTTAGAACAATTCTCTTTGGATATTACATCAAGACACAGGAATCGCCGCCGTAGATTTGATCTCAGGCTTAATTTAATTGCTGGTATTTATAATTATGAACTTTCTTTGTTGCCCAATTTAGCGATCGCTTGATACTTTCTCCGGAGGTCTATTGATTTGGTTAGAGACTCATTAGTGATCCTAAGTTATTGCAGTATTCAATCTTATTTGAAATATTTGCCTGGTGTAAAAAAATTCAATAATTGATGACTCATAGTTGATATAAAATCTCAACCCAATCTTTGATAATTAATGCTCGATCGAAATCTGTTTGATTTAGATAAACTGCGTGGAGATTATTTAATATTCGCATCAGAAACTGACGATTGGTGACTGGCTGGAGGACTTCTGGAGGTAAAAAAGGAATATCTCTTTGGTAGAGATTCATCAACTTTTGCCGACAGTCTTCGGCAAATAAAATTTCGCCGCGATCGAATGGATCGATAAATACCCCCGCATCCTCAAAATTAGGTCGGATGATAAAATGTCCCGGCATTCCAATCCCCACCATCGGGAAATTAATTCGTTTGGCAATTTCTAGATAAATTAAAGAGAGCGTGATCGGAATTCCCGTCCGTCGGTCGATCGCATCACAAAGAAAACTATTACAGGGATTATAATAATCACTTTCATTGCCATAAAATCCCAATTCTGCGTATAAATAATGGTTGATTATTTGGATGGTTTTTAGGGGATAGCGAGACTCTGGTAGTCTGGTTTCAACTACCCTAGCCATCTCATCTAAGATATAAAAATATTTGTCAATATCTAAATCTGGATACTCGATTTGAGAGATGTATAAAGCCGCTTTGGCTAGATCTATTTCGGGGTCGGGCTGACTAACTTCCAGCAAAAATCGTTGGCGTAGCCGCTCGGAACAAGAATCGGGTAGATTAAACATAACGAGAACATCCCAGTATTAACAACTACACGTTGCACAGGCAAAGCTCACGCTTTTGCCACAAACAGTCTCAATCGTCTTTCTAACCCCCTACCTAAACCCTTAACTTTCAGGGGGGCTATTGATCGCGGGTTGAAGGCATCCCAAGTATATTCCTATACGCAAAACTTTGGTAACAACTGCTACTTATTTACTGGCAATCCTTAATTATGGATCAGTCTAACATGTAGAAATGTTAAGATAATGATAAACATTATTACCCTCGATCGCGTAGCGTCGCCAAAGGAGGATCGCCTAAATGTCGAAATTATCCAGTCGAAAAATCGTAGTAATTGGCGCAGGAATCGGCGGACTTACGGCTGGTGCCTTACTAGCGAAACGGGGATATGAAGTCACAATTTTTGATCAAGCAATCGTCCCTGGTGGCTGTGCATCTACATTTAAACGGCAAGGTTTCACTTTTGATGTTGGGGCTACTCAGGTGGCTGGATTAGAACCTGGGGGAATCCATCATCGCATCTTTGAAGAACTAGAAATTGACCTACCATCGGCGACACCCTGCGATCCTGCTTGCGCTGTATTTTTACCAGGTGAACTCACCCCAATTAACGTCTGGCGAGATCCATCGCGGTGGCAAATCGAACGTCAGCAGCAGTTTCCAGGGAGTGAACCTTTTTGGCAGTTTTTACAGCGACTATTTGCCGCCAGTTGGGAATTCCAAAGTCGCGACCCAATTTTACCACCGCGTAATCTTTGGGATTTGAGTCAATTAGTAGGCGCATTACGGCTGGATACGTTGATCACAGTTCCATTTACCTTATCCACCGTTGGTAATGCGCTGGGATGGTTTGGGTTAAGAGCAGATCGCCGATTGCGGACATTTCTCGATCTCCAACTCAAACTCTATTCCCAAGTAACCGCAGCCGAGACAGCCTTACTCTATGCAGCAACGGCACTGGGCGTATCGCAGACACCGCAAGGATTATATCACCTAGAGGGGAGTATGCAGGTGTTAAGCGATCGATTGGTTGCCTCCCTAGAGCGGGATGGTGGCAAATTACTCATGCGACACACTGTAGATTCGATTGAATGCGATCGACATCGAGCTACTGGCGTAAAGATTCGCAATCAAAAAACAGGCGCAACCTGGACAGAAACAGCCGCTGAGATAGTCGCAAACGTAACGGTGCAGGATTTAGTCAAATTACTGGGTAACGCGGCTCCCCAGTCAAATTTAGTGCCCCCACTGTCCCTGGGCGGCTATCGCCGTCGCGCCCAAAATTTACCCCCTGCTTCTGGTGCCTTTGTGGTGTATTTGGGCGTAAAAGCTGCGGCGATTCCGGTTGATTGTCCGCCCCATCTTCAGTTTCTCTACGACTACGATGGCATGATTGGGGAAAATAATTCCCTGTTTGTCTCGGTCAGTCGTCCTGGCGATGGACGAGCACCCGCAGGTACAGCTACAATTATCGCTTCTTCCTTTGTCGATGTCAGTCAATGGTATGGCGCGGAGGTTGATTATCTCGCACTTAAAGCTGAATATACGGCAACAGCGATCGCTAAGTTAGGCACATACTTTAATCTTGCGCCAGAGAATATTATCGTGATTGAGACAGGTACGCCGCGTACTTTCGAGCGATATACTGGGCGTGATCGCGGTATTGTCGGCGGGATTGGACAACGGGTATCGACCTTTGGACCATTTGGCTGTGCTACTCGCACCCCTATCGCTGGATTGTGGTTAGTTGGTGATTCTACCCATCCCGGGGAAGGTACGGCGGGAGTCAGTTATTCAGCATTAACCGTGGTCCGCCAGATTGAGCAGCAGCAATTGGGTTAATCTTTCGATCTCACAGAGAATTGGCAATTTTGGCTACGCCCCAAATTACCAGTAGAACAACCAGACATTTGAACTGAAGATTCCATTCTATCCCCAGCACAAACTCAGACATTGTTAATTTGTGATTGCGCCGCTCTCGGCGGCGCAATGAATTTCTGATTCGATAAATTTGTAGGCAGATCGCCACAATTCCACCTACGCCAGCAAAAATTTGGAATGGGATCGCTTCATAGCGCAAATTAATAATGACGGGATCTTTCTGCAAAAGTTGATATGCTTGATCGATGAAATTTCCAGTCAATAAACCCAAGACGAAGATGTAGAGCAATGTAATAGCGAAGAACCCACCCTTATTACCTACTGACATATCCATCCATTCCATCCGTCCAGTCCTGACAGGTGCGCCACATCGCACACATTGAATTTCCCCAGCACCAAGGTTACTGGAAACTGAGAATAGCCGCATTTCGATCGGCAAGCCACAGTTTGGACACTTATGTACATCGATAACATACATTGATGATTTTCTCCCTAAAGCGATCGACACAGATTATTCTGCAACTAATTTTTCATATTTCCCAATTATTTGGATTCAGAAACAAGAAAACTTTTAGCTAGCAGCAGGTTAAGACTTGTGAAATAATCGCGCAATTTCTCTGGGGATCGCGCTTGTGGCTGTTTGCACTAAAAAAAGTAAGGTAAGATCGCAAACTAACAGTCAAACACTTGACGACCCGATCGAACGGCTTAGGTTAAGTGCGATTGCGATCGCTAATCAGTTAACAGGCATTTAGCTTTAGTGAATAGATCGTTCACCCTATCTCCTGACAGAGACGCTCCGCTCGGTAGACCTAAATTTATCATCGATATCATCATATGCCGCATCCTCTCCATGTCGCCTTTATCTGGCATCAACACCAACCCCTTTACAAGTATCGCGATGGTAAGTACCGACTACCGTGGGTACGATTGCACGGGACAAAGGATTATCTCGATCTGATCTTGATGCTCGAAAAATATCCCAAACTGCATCAGACGGTAAACTTAGTCCCCTCGCTGATTTTACAGTTGGAGGACTATATTGCTGGGACAGCCTTTGATCCTTATCTAGAACTAGCTTTAATGCCTGTCGAACAGCTTCAACCAGCCCAGAAGCAATTTGTTATTCGGCACTTTTTTGATGCTAATCATCATACGCTGATTGACCCCCACCCACGCTATCGAGACTTATACTATCAGCGGCTAGATCGGGGTGAACCCTGGTGTGCAGAACATTGGGTCGATCGAGATTATGGTGACTTGCTCGCATGGCATAATCTTTCCTGGTTCGATCCCTTATTTTGGGAAGATCCGGAAATCGCGCACTGGCTCGAACAAGGCAAGGATTATAGTTTAAGCGATAGACAGCGGATCTATTCTAAACAACGGGAGATTTTGCGGCAGATTGTACCCAAACATCGAGAGATGCAGGAAACGGGACAGTTAGAAGTAACAACTACCCCCTATACTCACCCGATTTTACCCCTGTTAGCGGATACAAATGTTGGGCGAGTAGCGATTCCGAATATGAGTTTACCCAAACAGCGATTTAGCTGGGCCGAAGATATCCCTCGTCATCTGAGCAAAGCTTGGGACATGTACAAAGACCGATTTGGCTGTATCCCCAGAGGCTTGTGGCCATCGGAACAAGCCGTCAGCCCAGAAATGTTACCCTATGTTGCCCAGCAGGGGTTCAAATGGCTCTGTACTGACGAGTCGATTTTGGGAAATACGATCAAGCAGTATTTCCATCGCGATGGCAATGGGAATATTCTCGAACCTGAGTTCTTATATCGCCCGTATCGCGTCAGTACATCAGATGGAGATCTATCAATGGTCTTCCGGGATCACCGACTCTCTGATTTAATTGGCTTTAGCTATAGCCGGATGGATCCAGCAGAAGCGGCGGCGGATTTAGTCGGACACTTACATGCGATTTCTCGATCGCTGATTGAGAAAGAAGGCTCCGAACAAACTAGTCTGGAAAAACCCTGGTTAGTGACAATTGCCCTCGATGGTGAAAATTGCTGGGAACATTACCACCTTGATGGTAAGCCTTTCCTCGAACATCTCTATCAAAGTCTCAGCGATGATCAGACAATCAAACTTGTCACTGTCTCTGAATTTCTCGACGAATTCCCTGCCACAGCTAGTTTTCCGGCCTCATCACTCCATACAGGCTCATGGGTAGATGGCAGTCTCACTACTTGGATTGGCGATCCAGCAAAGAATCGAGCTTGGGATCTATTGACTGCTGCTAGACAAGTCCTAGCGAATCATCCCGAAGCGACTGAAACTAGCAACCCGACAGCCTGGGAAGCTTTATACGCAGCCGAAGGCTCTGATTGGTTCTGGTGGTTTGGCGAAGGTCACTCCTCCAATCAAGATGCAATGTTCGACCAACTATTCCGCGAACATTTAATTGCGCTGTATCAGGCTTTAAATGAGTCTGTACCGCCAGAATTGCGGCAAGCGATCGAATCACACGAACGGCGGACTACTTACCGTCCAGAGGGCTTTATCAGTCCAATTGTGGATGGATCTGGAGATGAGCAGGATTGGAATTTTGCTGGACGGCTAGAGATCGGTGGTGCAAGTGGGACGATGCACCAAAGCAGTCCAATTCAGCGGATATTTTATGGAGTAGATCACCTTAATTTTTACCTGCGGATGGACTTTAAGGCTGGTGTGAAACCGGGATTAGAGATTCCGAATGAGTTAAATTTGGTTTGGTTCTATCCCCAAGAAATTACCCATAATAGTCCAGTGCCATTGGCAGAATTGCCTCGGCAAGCACCAACCAATTACCGTTTCCATCACCGCTTGCTGATCGATCTGACGACTAAATATACTTGGTTGCATGAAGCGATGGACTACGATCGTTGGGAACCTCGATCGAGTAATGCAAAAGTAGCCTGGGACAAGTGTTTGGAGGTGTCCATCCCGTGGCAAGATCTCCAGATCAATCCTGATGCTGGCTTGCAAATGTCCTTGATCTTCTCCGATTGCGGTCGCTATCGCAGCCATTTACCCGCAGAAGGTTGGATTAATCTTCAAGTTCCATAGGGGTTAGGGTTAGGGGTGTAGGGAAAAGGGCCAGTTTTGCGTTGGCGATAGCCTGCCGTAGGCACAGGCAAACGCTATGCGTTGGCGGAGCCTTGCCCTTGGCATTACGGCTACGCTCACTGACCAGGGAAAAGCGAAAAGTCCCCAGTCCCCAGTCCCCCAGTCTCCCCGTCCCCCAGTCCCCCCGTCCCCCCTCCCCCAACACCTAAATTATTCTATCCACCAGGGGTATTCTAGAAGATAGATATTTTCACCTAGCAATGACCATATTTTGCCCAAACGGACACGAAAACCCCGACACCAATCGTTTTTGCCAGGTGTGTGGAGCTAAAATCGCCACCCCTGTTAGCAATCTGATCACGGTTGGGGTGCTACTTGGCGATCGCTATCGGGTTACGGCAGAAATCGGCCAAGGGGGATTTGGGCGGACTTATCTGTGCGAAGATGTCAATCGGTTTAAAGAACTCTGTGTCTTGAAAGAATTTGCCCCACAAGTTCAAGGAACAGCCTTTCTCACCAAAGCACAAGAATTATTTGAACGGGAAGCAGGGGTGATGTATCGGCTCCAGCATCCCCAAATCCCAATGTTTCGTGAGATGTTCCGCGTCCATCAGGGTGACGTTTCCAAGCTGTTCCTCGTCCAGGATTATGTCGCTGGCGATAACTATCAGCGACTGCTGCGAGACAAGCTGCAACAGGGGAAAACCTTTACAGAAGCCGAAGTCACCCAGTTTCTCCGCCAAATTTTACCAGTTCTCAGTTATATCCACTCCCTGGGGGTAATCCACCGCGATATTTCGCCAGATAATTTAATTAGGCGGCATAGTGATGGATTGCCAGTATTGATCGATTTTGGCGGCGTGAAACAAGTAGCCGTTAATGCTGCCAACCAATATCTGCCCGGTGGTTTGGGTAATAGTGATGTCTATACGCGCCTAGGCAAAGTCGGTTACGCACCCAATGAACAAATGCAGCGTGGGGTAGTCTCGCCCCATAGTGATTTATATGCACTGGCGGCAACGACGATGGTGTTACTAACTGGGAAGGAACCACCAGATTTGATCGATCCGCAAAATTTTACCTGGAATTGGCGCGAATATATCAGCCTCAGTCCTGAATTGGGCAAAATCCTCGATCGAATGCTCGAACTCCGGCCCAATGATCGCTTCCCTTCAGCCCAGGATGTCCTGGCTGCTCTGGAATCTGTCAAATTGAATAATTTACCCAATTTACCCGAACACAGCCAAACTCCCGTCCAGACTCCTGTAGGCGGGATCGATCCGAAGTCCAAAATGGCAACTGTAGCGGTGATCCCCAAACATCAACAGTCCACAGCATCGAATACTGTTGTCAAGCCGGAAGCCGGATTCCTGACTATTCTGGGCAAAACTTGGATCGCGATCGTCGCTGTAGTTGGCGCGATCGGCTTAGGGTGGGTAGTGGCGAGTTTGACCACCAAACGTCCCGTAGCAGAACCATCGCAGACAATTACGATTTCTAGTGCGACCGATCCTGCCCCCAGCGAAAGTCTCTCGCCGACCCCGATACCTAGTCAACTCAGTTCACCGATACCTACTGGGCTGACAACTGTAGCTTCGATTAAACCGAATATTCCGGCTTCATTAGTAAATAAGGGTGTGAATTCTGAAGTTTATGGGGATGCGATCAAACAAGTATTCATTAGTCAAAATCCCAAGTTACAAGTCGTGAGGATTGGTGACGAACAGATTCAATCTCAAGTAGACTCGATCGCGACTGAATTAGGCGATAAATTAGCTAATCATCTTAGTAGTGATGTAATTCAAAAAATCGGTACATATACACCTGTCGATCGAAGAGTCTGGCGATCGACAGTCAATAAATCTAGCCTCAGTGAACGCGCATTAATCGATCTAACTGATGCGAAGTATCGGTCAATTACTGAATTTTCCGCCGAGAAGCTCGATCTGAAATTTTCGCAGTTTTTAAATACCCCGATGGGACAAATTTATCTCGCCACAATGGCCGATCGTGTTCTGGCGATCGAGTCTAAACAAGCGATCGACGAAATTGTCTTCCCTGTCGGGGGTACCAGTGGTAGGGTAAAAGGGACACTTCCCCCAGGTGAAGGTATTGCCTATCTTGCCAGTTTATTTGGTCGCCAGGATATCAGCGTGAGTGTGATTGCCAACGAACGAACTAAGTTATCAATTTATCCACCAACTAGCAAGCTACCAGCCATTTTGGACTCAACCCCAATAAATTATTGGGCTGGTAAAACTAGAATTAATGGTTATCATGAATTTGTGTTAGTTTCTCACAGCAACCGACCAATTGACTACGAATTAACTCTCACAGCCTCAGATCTCAAGCCAGCCAATTCCAGTGTTGGTGAAAAAACTAAACAACCAGTTGAAGGTAGTGTTGGAAAACCACTTTTTTGAGTTGAGAGTTTAGTCCTCAATCTGCGGATATCTAGATTTAGTCAGCCTAAAACAATGAGGCTCAAGGATTACCTCGAAGCCTCATTATTAATATACTAGTGAGCAAGGAGGGATTCGAACCCCCGACCTTCTGATCCGTAGTCAGAAGCTCTATCCACTGAGCTACTTGCCCTAGTCCGTACACCAATATAACATATCTATTCCCAATTGTGCAAAACTTTTTTGAATCCACCGAATCCATCGGCAATCCGCAACTGACCCACCTCACAGATCGAGGGGAAGCACAAATGGTCGATATTGCTGACAAAGCTGTCACAAAACGGACGGCGATCGCTGGTGGACAAGTCCGCATGTCTCTGAGTACCCTGGAAGCGATTCTAGCTGGCGATGCCCCAAAAGGTGATGTAATCGGCACAGCAAGAATTGCAGGCATCATGGCAGCCAAGCAAACCGCCAATCTGATTCCTTTGTGTCACCCCTTACCTTTGAGTAAGGTAAGTGTGGAATTAACACCTGATCGCGAGTTACCAGGATTTCAAATTCGATCGACAGTAACGATTAAAGCCGAAACCGGTGTGGAAATGGAAGCCCTAACAGCAGTATCAGTAGCAGCATTGACTCTATACGATATGGCTAAAGCCCTGGAAAAATCGATGCAAATCGACAATATCCGGTTGATTAGCAAGACTGGTGGTAAATCTGAGTTTCGAGCTTAGGGTGATGAGAGTGAAGTACTCCAACCCGCTTCGCTGAGGTTGGAAGCTCTCCAACACAGCCGAGCAGTGACGGTCTTATTCGTCTTTAGAGTTTGCCGTTTCATCCGCCACCGCCGCCAAATGAGCAAGCTCATCTATTGGTCTTATGCAGCGTCACCAGCCAGGAGTCCGCCTTCCGCAGACCCAAATTCTAACTCGTCCCTTTCCATATCCACTTAGACGGGATAGCGGGAATAATGGGCTTGACCAGATCTCCGCCGAGTACTTTTATTCACCACTTCGGTAGCCTCT
>JBGSPI010000008.1:0-13602 GCA_041738715.1 Chamaesiphon sp. | reverse complement strand
ACATCTGTCTTGCGTTCACCTCTATCTATTGCTGCTATTACTTTTTGACGAAGATCTTCACTGTAAGGTGCTGGCATCCTGATTTCGATCGCTAACTTCACCTACTATTATATGTCCTAACTGAAGCTCGTATTGCTATATTTATTTGATGGAACGTTTACGGGGAAAAGCGTTTTTGTCGCAGGGTTTCAAGGCTGCTTTTTCAGTCCAGGTCGAGAACACAACATACAGACTTGGCGATCGTCAAGGCTTCATCCGTCGGAATCACGCGGACATTAACCCGACTGGTCTCGATCGAAATCACGCCCTGATTCGCCACATTTCGCCCTTCATTGAGTTCGATGCCCAGGAAGCCTAAGCCATCACAAATCCGGCTGCGGACTGTGGGGGCATTCTCCCCGATGCCCCCTGCAAACACTAAGGTGTCCACGCCGCCCAATGCCGCCGCAAAAGCACCGATCCATTTCTTCACCTGGTAACAAAACAGCGCGATCGCTTCAGCCGCCCGCACATCTTCCAGTTCGAGATCGAGCAAGTCACGCATATCAGCACTGGTTTCGGATATCCCCAGCAACCCAGACTGGAAATGAACCATCTCATCGAATTGCTTGACGCTCATTTGTTCGGTGCGCGCCAGATAACCTACTAGCCCTGGATCGAGATCGCCAGACCGAGTACTCATCGGCACTCCGGCGGTCGGGGTAAAGCTCATGCTGGTATCCACAGGTTTGCCATGATGCACCGCCGCTAGACTCGCGCCATTCCCCAGATGAGCGAGAATCACCCGACCCTGTGCTGCTGCTGTTCCCTCTAGGCGGGACAGTTCTGCCATCAGGAACTCATAGGACAACCCGTGAAACCCGTATCGTCGCACGCCCTGGGCTTCGTAACGGCGGGGAATGGCTAACATCTGGGCGACGCGCGGCAGGTCGTGGTGAAACGCCGTGTCGAAACAGGCAACTTGGGGCAGGTCTGGAAAGCGGTGATGCAACGCCTCGGTCAACCGGATCTCCTCCGGCAGATGTTCGGGGTCGAAGGGGCTAATCCGGTGCAGTTCCTCAAGCATCGCCGGAGTGATCCGCTGGGGCTGGCTATAGGTCGGCCCTCCATGTACGATCCGATGTCCCACCGCTGTCAAGGCATCATGCCCACGGTGTCCCTCCAGCCAATCCATGAACGCGCCTATTGCCATCATGCGATCCGATGCCGCGATCGATCGTGAAATGTTGTCTGCCGGATTTACCCCTTTGACCTGCAAGGTTGCGTCCGGTAGTCCAATCCGCTCGATCCCACCCGCTAGCACCCGTTGGAGAGAGTCGCCAAACTCGAACAGCGCGAACTTGATGCTCGATGAGCCACCATTAATTGTCAGGATAAGCGGTTTGGTTGGTTTCAATTGAACTCCATTGAGGTTCTATCCTTGCCTACATGTCACGACTTACAGCTTTGCCAGGGGAACTAAACGAAAAGCACAGCTTTAAAAAGGTTGTTCAGTGCGATCGCGAAAAAACTTCCCACTCTGCGCCATTGTCCCTTCAGTCGCCAGCCAAATTGCGGTATCTGCGCCTTCATCAGGCGATCGCGGCGCATTCTCACCCCCCATATCTGTCCGCACCCAGCCCGGACACATCGCATATACCGCAATCTTCTTCGGCTCCAGCAACCGAGAGAGCAAGATAGTCGCGCCATTGAGTGCCATTTTAGAAAGGGAATAACTGGGCGCATTTGCAGAAAGCCCATCTATCTGACCATTTCCGCTCGACATATTGACAACTCTAGGACTCTGAGACTTCTCTAACAGGGGCACTAACGCCTGAGTCAGTTCAATTGGGCTAAAGGTATTCGTATTCATTGCCCGTATTAACAGTTCTCTTGAAACGGTCAAAATATCGACTCCTTCATCAGGATAAATGCCTGCATTATTGACTAAAACGTCGAGCTTATTCGTCTTTTTCTCAATCTGCTCTACAACTGATTTAATACTGCTGTCGTCGCTAATGTCGAGCTGGATAAAAGTCGCAGTCCCATATTCCGAGAGCTTCTGTACAGCTTCTTGCCCTTCATCAACGCTCCTAGCCACTAAAAATACGTCAAAGCCCGCCTTCAACAATCCCTTACAGATCGCGAAGCCAATCCCTCGATTACCGCCAGTGACCAATGCTATTTTTCCATCAAATTTAGTCATCATGATTTAGTTTTTTCTATACAGAATTGGATCGGATACTTTCGCCGAATGTTTATTGTTATGCAATCTTTAAGCTCTTTTCAGTGATCTGCTCCATAGACTTTGCCGTTTTACTACTTCCTGAGGTGTCACCTGAATCCTGCAAATCTTTTTGAGAGTATTTACCCGTTAGTACACCGCCTGCTAAGGGCGACCAGGAGATCGCCGGGTCAGCATCTGCGGCTACTGTAGAGGTGTCACGCTCATCAGTGGTTCTTTGCGGGCACCGGATGGTGCTCTAATGTTTCAGGATGAGTGCGATCGAGGATTGCTTGGGCATTGGTGATGTCATCGATCGAGCCGTGGGCAATCAGGACAAACTTGTCGTTCGTAATTGCCGTTTCGTATCGCAAGATGCTGTCCTTGGGAATCCCCAGACCGTACAAGCCTGCCCCAACCACACTCAGCCCGCCGACCAAGATCGCCCCTTCCAACGCCCCGACAATCCAACTGACCAACGGCCCCGCGACCAGAATTGGTCCCATCCCAGGAATCATAAAGAACGCGGAACCGAACAAAAATCCCCACAGTCCGCCCCAGAAGGCACCGACCTTGCCCCAGGCTTGCATCCGATCTCCAGTATTGTAGTAACCGACGATGTTCTCGTCGGTGTGATAGTCGCGTCCGACGATCGATAGTTTCTTCATATCGAAGCCAGATTGCTGGAGTTCTTTGACAGCAGTTTCTGCCGCAGTATGCGTTGAATAGACTGCCACAATGGCATTGTCTTGGTTGATGGTGTTATCTGTTCGCTGTTGTTGCAGATTAATCATGGTGTTCTCTCCAGAATTGTTTAGTTGTAGAAATCTTGGCTGATTTTTTTTCGGATGTGCCCGTCCTGCGACTATCGCGCTCTTAAATAGCGATTCTCGTTCCGTTCGTGAAACGTCTGCCTTCGCAGAGAGGCTCTGCCAACGGTTATTGTAAAAATGTTTGGAGTATTACAGTCTTTATTGCTGACTTTCAAGCATTTCCTTCGCTTGCAAAAGTTCCTCATGCTTTGCCTCATTAACATTGGGATAACGGAGGTTGAGTTCCTGCAACTGGGTGTAAATAATGCTAGCGACGACCAGGCGAGTAAACCATTTATGGTCTGCTGGAATCACATACCAGGGTGCTGATGCAGTGCTGGTGTGATTAAACATATCCTCATAGACAGCCATATAGTCATCCCAACGAGCGCGCTCTTTGGCATCATTTACAGAGAACTTCCAGTTTTTTTCAGGGCGATCGATCCGTTCCAAAAAGCGTTCTTTTTGCTCTTCTTTAGAGACATTCAGAAAAAACTTGAGGATAATCGTCCCGTTGTCTACCAGATATTTCTCAAAGTTATTGATTTCTTCAAATCGCCGCCACCAAATATGCTTGTCGATTAAATGAGCCGGGAGTGGTCTCTGCTCCAGAATCTCTGGATGGACTCGTGTTACCAAGATTTCTTCATAATAAGAGCGATTAAAAATGCCAATCTGTCCGCGTTCTGGTAGAGCTTTTGAACATCGCCATAAATAGTCATGATCCAACTCTTCTGTAGAGGGGGCTTTGAAGCTATGCACCTGACAGCCTTGAGGATTGATCCCCGACATCACATGTTTGATGGTACTGTCTTTCCCCGCAGCATCCATTGCCTGAAAAATAATCAGTAAGGCATGGGTATTTTGAGCATACAGCAGATCTTGATAGGCTGCTAAAGCCTCAATACCTTCCTTTAATTTACCTTTCGCTTGGGACTTTTTCAGATCGTGGTCTTTGTAATCTGGTTTATAGTCTTTGGTTAGAGAGATTTTCTGCCCTGGCGGAACAATAAAGGGACGAATCAAATCGTCAATTTTTTCGATGGGAAAAGGATTCGATAATGAATCATCGTGACTATGTTTATCAGTCATTCGTTTGATGCTCCAATAATTAAAGAAATGTCTAGAGATCGGCGAGGCTTCTACCTAATTGAGTTTTGAGATCGCTCAGGTGAACGCTCTTAAGATGGGGTAAAACAAGCTGTGCAGATCCGCCAAAGCGTTCGACAGGTCCAATTCCAATTGCCCCCATCCCGGCGGCGATCGCAGCTTCAATGCCAACTGCCGCATCTTCTACCACCACACAGTGAACAGGATCGAGTCCCAACTGTTTAGCGGCGTACAGAAATACGTCGGGGGCTGGCTTGGGACGTGTCACACTGTAACCATCGGCGATCGCATCCACATAATCGGCAAGCCCTAACTTTTTGATCGCGGTTTTGGCATTTTTGCTGGCAGAGCCGATCGCGATTTTCATGCCTGCTTGCCTGATTTCGGTGAGTAGTTCAACGCCTCCAGGCAGCAGATCCTTGGGGGTGATGGATTGAATCGATGCGACATAGTAGCCGTTTTTGCGCTCCATCATTTCCTGGAGTGCGGCTTCTGAATAATGCTTCTTACCTACAATCAGCAGCAGCGATTCGCGCCGAGAGACACCCCGCAATGCTTCATTTGCCTGTCGATCAAAGGGTAGTCCTTCCTCATCCGCCAGTCGTTGCCAAGCTTGGTAATGAAATTCGGCAGTATTTGTCAATACTCCATCCAGGTCGAAGATAAAGCCTTGGATGTCAGGTACGTGAGCATCAGGCGTTAAATCAAAGCTATGCCAGGTGCCGCGCCAGTGTAGTTTGAATTTGAGGCGAGTCCAGGTGGCGGGGAGGTGAGGCGTTGCAACGGGACCACTCTCCTGAAGTTCGATACCACCAAAGCCAAATACCACTGCTTGCCAGATCCCACCTGCGGAAGCCGCATGAATGCCATCGGCTGTGTTCCCGCGATTATTGTCGAGATCCACCCTCGCTGCCTGCATAAACTGCTGGTAGGCTACTGCTGTGGCACCTAGTTTGGCGGCAAGGGTGGCGTGAATCGCGGGAGTCAGAGATGAGCCGTAAGTGATGTCGGTGCGGGGAGCGTAGTAGTCCCAGTTTTTTTGGAGTACATCCTCTGAGACGGCTTGGATGTCTCGCATCAGGTAGAGAAGCATCAGAACATCGGGTTGCTTGAGTACCTGCCGCTGATTCGTTGCGTCAATGCCGAGGATTGCCTGCATCGAGCGATCGCGGGGTTCATAGGTGCTTAGGTCGATATCCTGAAGCTGGAAAAAGCCCTCAAACTGCTCGATTAGTCCCGTTTCCGCATCGCTAGGAATATAAAACTGGGCGATCGCTGTTTGCCAACGCACTAATTGCTCTGGGGTGAGTTGCAGTTGTTGTGTTAATGCCACAGCCTGCTTGGGAAACGTGCGCTGCAACCACGCATAGACTGCCACCGCCTTTTCGAGATGCCACTGCACCATGCGGTTGGTGAAGGCATTGTTACTCACCTGCTCGTGATATTCATCGGCTCCAATCACCCCGCACAGTTCATACCGCTTTTGCTGAGGATGCCACTCCAGCCGACTCATCCAGAAGCGAGCAGTATCCAGAATGATTTCAGCCCCATAGTCGTGCAGCCAGGTGTCGTCGCCCGTTACCTGCCAGTATTGCCAGATCGCATAGGCAATGTCAGCACTCAGGTGAATTTCGCGATCGCGGCACCAGATCCGCACCGTTTCCGCATAAGGGTCTGTTGGCATCGACGATCGAGGTGTGATTTCATCGCCAGTAGCGGCACTTTCCCAGGCAAACATGGCTCCCTGATAACCACTATGGGCGGCTTTGCGTCGGGCACCAGCCAGGGTGTGATGGCGATAGGTCAGCAAGTTCCGAGCGATCTCCGGTTGAGTGAAAGTGAAAAAAGGCAGGATAAAAATTTCGGTATTCCAAAAGATGTGACCCCGATAACCAAAGCCTGATAGTGTTTTGGCAGGAATACTCACCCGATCGGTGTGTGTGGGGGCACTGATGATGAGTTGAAACAGGTTGTAGCGAACGGCTAGCTGCGCGGTGCGATCGCCCTCAATCTCGATCTCGCTATGCTGCCAAACCGTTTTCCATGCCTGCCGATGAGCGTCGAGCAGCATCGTATAGGAGGGCAGATCGGCCAATTTGGTTTGAGCCTCCTGTACTGGCAATTCCACCTCTTGGGATGTGAACACCGTCACGACTTTTTCCACAGTGATGGTCTGCCCTGCTGTGACCGTAAAGGTGCTTGTCAGGGTGTGATAGCCAGGAGGATTTGTGACCTGCAAGGAGGCATCCGTGCCAATCACAGCGATTTTAGCCGCCATGCCGAGTTCGATATGAGAGCCACGAGTACGCACTCGGAGACAAATGCTCTGCTCTATTTCCTGGTCTAGCTCCTGGACGATCGAAGCACGATCGAGTTGTTCCCAGTGATCCAAGCCTTGCTGATTTTCAGGATAGCCACTGAGGCTGGATTGCACCGTGATGGTGCCATCGAAATCGTTGGCTAGCCTACCGGAGGTAATCGGTGCGATCTCGCAGCGAAGTCCCAATACATGCGGATCGGCAAAGCTGGCAAACCGTTCAAACCGGAACTCTACCGTCTTACCAGTCGGGCTACGCCAACGCACCACCCGACTCAGCACCCCATCCCGTAGATCGAGCTGCCGTTCGTAGTGCAGAATTTCGCCGAGATCGAGCCGAAACCGCTCTCCATCAATGATGATGATCAGAGACAACCAATCAGGGCAATTTGCCAACTCGGTATAAATTACGGGTACATCATCATAGACCCCATGAATGAACGTTGCTGGTACTGCTTGGGGATAGCCTTCCTCAAAGCTGCCCCGCGTCCCTAAATAACCGTTGCCGATTGTAAAGACGGTTTCTCTCGCCCGCAATTTTGCTGGGTCAAATTCAGGTTCGGTCAGTGTCCAGTCTGTGTAGACCAAATCATCGGAGCGTGGAATGTTCATTACGGTAAGAGTTAGGGAGTGGTAGACCTGCCAGTTGGATCGCTTTTGAATGCGTTGCATTTAGTCATGCAAACGCACGCGACGTAACAACATGGCATTGATTGAAACAACAACTGTCGAAATGCTCATCAGGACTGCACCCACAGCAGGCGATAAGATAATGCCGAACGGTGCTGCAATTCCTGCCGCTAAGGGAATGCCAATGACGTTGTATCCAGTCGCCCAAAATAAGTTCTGGATCATTTTGTTGTAGGTTGCTTTTGCCAGTTTCAGTGCGTAGGTGGCATCCAGCGGATCGCTTTTAACCAAGACTAAATCTGCTGATTCGATCGCGACATTGGTGCCAGCACCGATCGCGAGTCCTAAATCTGCCTCAGTTAACGCCGGGGCATCATTGATGCCATCACCCACAAAAGCAGTTGGCTGCTCAGCTTTGAGTTTACGAATTAACGCTGCTTTATCCTGGGGCAAAACACGAGCATAATAGCGATCGATGTGCAAATCCTCAGCAACGGTCTTTGCCACCGCTTCTGCATCGCCTGTAATCATCACTACCTGCACGCCCATTTCCTGTAACTTTCTCACGGCTTCTCGTGCCGATTCGCGCACTCGATCGGCTAACCCAAAGACAGCCAGGACTTGCCGATCGTCCATCAGGGCGATCGCGCTTTCCCCACGCGATTCACTTTCTTGCAGTCTTTTTTCCAAGGTTGAAGGAAACCGCAATTTCAACTCCTCAACCCATTCCGGTCTGCCAACCCGATAGCGTTGATTATTAACGACACCTTCAACACCTTGACCCGGAACAGCTTTGAAGTCAGTCGCTTGAGCAAGCTGGCTGTTGCGGTGATGGGCTTCTTGAACGATCGCCTGTCCGAGCGGGTGTTCTGATAGGGATTCTAAAGAGGCAGCAATGACTAAGGCTGGTAACTCCTCAATACCGTCAGCGTAGATCCGCTGTACGCCGAACTGTCCTTTGGTTAAGGTTCCCGTCTTATCAAAGGCAATGGTTTTAATGGCTCGCGCTCGTTCAAACGCATCGCGGTTGCGTACCAAAATCCCATTTTTCGCCGCCATTGACGTGGCATTAATAATCACTAAGGGAATCGCTAAACCCAAGGCATGAGGACAGGTAATGACTAACACCGTCACCGCCCGATTAATCGCAAAAGTTAAACCGCCTGTTCCCACCGATAGCCAAACAATGAACGTCAGCGTAGAAACGGCGATCGCGGTATAAGTGAGCCAACCAGCAAGTCGATCTGCTTGGTTTTGATATTGACTTTTAGATGCCTGTGCTTCCTTAACCAGTCGCATAATCTGGCTCAGAGTTGTTTTATCTCCGGTGCGAGTGACTTTGATGGTCAAAGCACCTTCTCCATTCACCGCTCCGGCGATAACTTCATCACTGGCTTTTTTGACCACTGGGCGCGACTCTCCAGTTAGAAAAGCTTCATTGACGCTAGAGTTCCCGTCTACGACTTCACCATCAATCGGGATTTGTTCGCCCGGACGAATGAGAATCCGATCTGCTTCAACTAATGCACTCACAGGTACATCTTCGATCTGCCCATTGACCTGTTTGTGAGCGACGGACGGCACTAAATTTGCCAGATGCTCTAGAGCGCGGCTGGCTCCTTGAATAGAAGCCATTTCAATCCAGTGACCGAGCAACATGATATCGACTAAAGTTGCCAGTTCCCAGTAAAAGGAATTTCCTTTTAATCCCAGGGACACTGCCACGCTGTAGACAAACGCTACGGTGATGGCAAGGGCAACCAGAGTCATCATGCCGATTTTACTGTGGAGTTCGTGGTAAGCCCCCTTCAGAAAAACCAAGCCACCATAGAAATAAATAACGGTGGAGAGAATGGGCGTTACCCAATTTGAACCGGGAAACTGGATCGCTTGATAATTAAACCACTGCTGAAACGATGGCGCAAAATACAGAACGGGTAGCGTGAGTACTAGGCAAATAAAGAAACGCCGTTTGAACATCGCTGGGCTATGTCCAGCGTGTTTATCGTGTCCTGCGTGTTTATCATGTCCTGCGTGTTGCTTATGATTGGGCTTTTTAGTCATGTTTTTAGCAAAAAATTGTAATTCTATTTGTCTTAAATCTCATTGCGATCGCCAACATAGGCGATCGGCTGTTCAGCTTTGAGCTAAGGGTTTGGTGAGATTTAGATGCTAAAGGCTTGTTTTACCTGCCCTGTCCAAGTTTTAATGCGCGACTCGGTTAAATCTTCTTGATTATTTTCATCGAGGGCTAAACCAATGAACTTACCGTCCCTTACGCCCTTTGATACTTCAAAGTCATAGCCATCAGTTGACCAAGGGCAAACGGTCTTACCTCCTAGCGAGCTAATTTTTGCTTCGAGAATCCCGATCGCATCCATAAAGGTATCAGGGTAGCCAGTTTGGTCGCCGACTCCAAAGTAAGCTACAGTCTTACCATTAAAATCAATGTCATCCAATTCTGGGAAAAAAGCTTCCCAGTCACTCGACAATTCCCCATCGTTCCATGTTGGTACGCCGATAATCAGATGCTGGTAGTCAGCAAAATCACCAACTTTGACATCCGACATATCATGGATGTCTACCATATCCTTCCCTATTTCTTCTTGAATCATAAAGGCGATCTGTTCTGTGTTTCCTGTTTGAGTACCGTAAAAAAGACCGATTTTAGACATATAGATTCTCCCGTAAATAAATTCAATAAATTAGTTGATGAGATTCAGTAAGAGGTTATGAAACTGGAGTCAAAACCTCATACGCTGGATTAACTAGAAGGATAGCCAACTTGAGCGATCGCTGTCTTAATAGCTGATTCAGAAGATTCAGTTTCCACTAATACAATCTTGGTTTTGGGATCGCATTGAATGGAAGCGTTTGCATCGACTGTTTTAATCGCCTTTGTGATGGTGCTTACACAGCCACCACAGGACATGTCAGGAACTTTTAGTTGAAGTTTCATAGTGTTAAATAATTATTTTTTGAGTAGTTTTGCGAATTGATTGAGTGATGATCTGCACAATCAACTGTTTCTTTGGTCAGTACATTTACTGGATGGAGAGCGCATTTAAGATAACGGTTTTTCTTCCACCATCGGAATTAGCACCTTTTCATAATTATCGGCGGTGATCTTGCCCACTGCGGAAACAGCCAGGACGAGATCGGGTAAATCTGTCAGAATTTTTAACATTTAAGAACTCCTAAATAGATATTTAAAACTTGTGCATTTTGATGTGCAGGAGGCGCAAACTCAGGTTTTATAACGTCTTGAGGTAAACGAACAAGTCAGCCAGGTCTGCTTTGCCGATATTCCAGCGCGGCATACTCTGCTTTAACTGTGTGCCATCAGGGTCTTGACCTTTCGTCACTGCTAGGCGAAATTTTTCGGCATCAAATTCATTTTTCAAGGCTGACCAGCGAATGTCTTTGGCATTTATGGTCTGCATTCCCATCATGGTATGTACACCACCACGACCATCGGCACCATGACAGGAAGCACAGGTCAAGTAGCCACCACCCATACCGCCGGATGAACCATTCCTATTCCCCATCATCCCCCCGTAGCCACCGCCCGTTCTGCCTAATGAAGTATTACCATTACCGTTTTCCATCATGCCTCCGAAGGAAGATTCGCCAGTGTAAGTAATATTCGTACCACGAGCACTCGTGGAGGAGAAATAGATGCGTTCACCGTTGGAACGATAGCTCCTTGCTGCCTGAGCGGTTTCATTGGGTGCTGCTGTCTGCGTAGGCGAGTTTCCCGCTCCCTGGGTAGTTCCATTGGGTGCTATCGACTGCGGGCGGGGGGAACAGGTCACGAGTAGCAGCATTACAACAGCGGCTAATAAGCAATATGTGATTATTTTGATTTCCCGGTTCATCATTCGTTCTCCTTGGATAGCGATCGCTATGTTGTTCCACTGTCTAAGTCCACTGTTTAAGGTCAATGACGCTGAAATCTGGCTTTCCTGTAGTGCTGAATCAGGGAGTTGGTTGAACTATCGTGCTTGAGTGGGTGCTTGTCCTCAGTTTCAAGTTCAGGCATGATGCGTGTCGCCAGCACCTTGCCCAGTTCCACCCCCCACTGGTCAAAGGAGTCGATATTCCAAAGGGCACCTTGAGTAAAGACGCTGTGTTCGTAAAGGGCAACAAGCTTTCCCAGTGCTGTCGGAGTCAAGCGTTCTAGCAAGATGGTGCTAGACGGACGGTTGCCTTCAAAGGTTTGATGCGGCACTAACCAGGCGGGTATGCCCTCAGCCCGAACTTCCTCTGCCGTTTTGCCAAAGGCAAGTGCCTCGGACTGGGCAAACATATTGGCAAAGAGTAAGTCATGGTGGTTTCCCAACGGGTGAAGCGGCTGTAAAAACCCGATTAAGTCACAGGGGATGAGCCTGGTGCCCTGATGAATCAGTTGGTAGAAGGAGTGCTGCCCATTGGTACCCGGCTCTCCCCAGTAAATCGGTCCGGTTTGGCAGGCGATCGCCTGCCCATTCCGCGTTACGTGCTTACCGTTACTCTCCATCGTCAACTGCTGGAGGTAAGCTGGAAACCGCTGCAAGTACTGCTCATAGGGCAGTACCGCTACCGTCTGAGCACCGAAAAAGTTGTTGTTCCAGATCCCCAGAAGACCCATGAGCACGGGTAAGTTGCGATCGAAGGGAGCCGTGCGAAAATGGTCGTCCATCTGGTGGAACCCGTCGAGCATGGCGCGAAAATTGTCAGCACCAATGGCAATCATCGTCGAGAGTCCGATCGCCGAGTCCATTGAGTACCGTCCACCCACCCAGTCCCAAGACTCGAACATATTAGCGGTGTTGATGCCAAACTGAGCCACCGCATCGGCGTTAGTCGAGACTGCAACGAAATGTCTGGCAACCGCAGCGGGCTGTTTCAACGTCTTCAGCAGCCAGTCACGCGCCGTTTGCGCGTTAGTCATCGTCTCCAGGGTCGTAAACGTCTTCGATGCAATGATGAATAGCGTCTCCGCTGCATCGAGGTCGTGGGTAGCCTCCACGAAAGCGGTGCCGTCAATGTTAGAAATGAAACGGATGGTCAAGTCGCGCTGGCTATAGTGTCGCAGTGCTTCATAGGCCATCACTGGGCCTAAATCAGAGCCACCGATGCCAATATTGACGACGTTGCGGATGCGCTTACCAGTGCATCCTTTCCACGCTCCACTGCGTACCTGAGTGGAAAAATCAGCCATCCGATCGAGCACGGCATGAACCCCAGGGACAACGTCCTTACCGTCCACGCTGATGACCTGCCCTTTGGGAGCGCGGAGTGCTGTGTGTAGCACTGCTCGCTGTTCGGTGACGTTGATTTTGTCCCCACGGAACATGGCATCGATGCTCGATCGCAGACCAGACTCCGCCGCCAATTGCAGCAAGAGCGTGAGCGTCTCATCTGTAATACGGTGCTTGGCATAGTCGAAATAGATGCCGATCGCCTCTATCCTCATGCGTTCCCCGCGCGTTGGATCGTCTGCAAAGAGCTGCCGCAGATGTAACGCCTGAATTTTAGGATAATGGGCTGCCAGAGCCTGCCATGCCCCACGCTGGGTCAGGAGTGCGATCGGGGTCATGCTGCCTCCACTGGGGTTGGGGAATTCCACAAGGCGATGGTCGGTATTGTGGGATGGTGAGAGTCAAAAGCGAAAATGCCGATCGACGCTGTTCCCAGCGGAAAATGCTGGGCTTCGATCGTCGTTAAGCCGATCCAGCGTGCCGCCAAAACGCCGCCAAACTGACCGTGGGAAAAGAGGGCAATATTCCCCTCCAGGGTGCGTAGACGAGCCAGGAGCCGATCGGCGCGATCGGAAATCTGACCGGGCATTTCACCGTGCGGACAGCCATCTCGAAAAATAGTCCAGTCCGGTCGTTCCTGACGGATATCTACGGATTTCCGCCCTTCGTAATCCCCGTAGTCCCATTCGGTCAGGTCAGGTTCGATTTCTGGGGTTCGCTCCAGTCCGACGAACTCGCAAGTTTGCTGGGCACGTTTGAGCGGGCTGGTCAGCACATGAGCAAACCGGATGTCCCGCAGGTGCTTGCCGAGTACCCGTGCCTCGTCATCGCCATTTTGGGTCAGCGGAATGTCTGTGCGACCCGTGTGCCGCCGATCGATCGACCACTCGGTTTCGCCGTGCCGAATCAGGTAAAGGCGCAGAGGGGTTGTCACAATTTTCTATTGAGAATTCAAGTGTCTGCGCGGTTTTATACCAGGATTGAGCCTCATCGCCAACTCTTTAAGGAATCGTTCGTTTGACTCTGAATGAAATTCTTCAGGGGTAAAATCATAACCATGCTCTTTAGATATCTCGTAATAAGACTCGATATCTACTGCTGCTTTGAGTTTTGCCATCAAAATCGGATCTTGTTCGACAGCTTGGACGAATTCAGCTACTGTTGCCTGAGCCATAATGTCTCCTATTGTGTTTTGGTTGAGAAGGTATTAATCATTTATTTTTTCGGAAGGATTCAGATCTCAATAAATTGAGTGCGATCGATCTAGTCATCGCAGAGATCGTCTGC
>JBGSPI010000156.1:0-35730 GCA_041738715.1 Chamaesiphon sp. | reverse complement strand
GCGAACGTAAGACCCGATAGAGAATCCTCTAAAGGGCAGTTGCGTGAAACCCGAAAGGGAAAGAAGCAGAAACCCAAATAGCGATGTTTGGGAATCCCCTGCTATATCGGTACTCCGATTAGCGGTGGGAGGATGTCAATTGAATGAAATCAATAAGGTGTCAAACATTTAACACACACTTTTTTCACTCCAGATTGCTTGCTGCCAGGGGTTTAGTCAAAAAATCCAGATTTATAACAGCTTATTACCTTTTGCTGTTGCTATTTTTATTTCAGGTGTAATATCTGCTCTGTTTTTAACAAGGTCATACTGCTCGATCAATTATTTGGTCGGCTTTCTGGGGTTCTTGTCATCCCTGAAGATCTTGTCCTAACGCATCTAGCTGTTTCACATTCCTAGAATCCATAAATGCACCAAGAGCCTTCTGTGTTTCCTCTCTACGCATGACTAAGGAGTGTTATGCGTTCGGGGGATTGCTGACCGATCTTGGGTAGGTCTAATTCTAATTTAGGAGTTGAGGGGAGACTTAATCCTCGTGCAGTAAGACGTTCCGTAACAGCCACTAAGTCAGCTTGAAGTTGTCGATTTTCGCTCTGTAATGCCATGATTTTGACTTTAATTGGTGCTAACCGTTCGCCAAATTTCTGGGTATAAACTTTGGGCAATTCACGAATCACTTGTTCCAACATTTGACCACGTTCGGTGAGTTCGCGAATAGTTTGGCGTAGTTGTTGAATTTCGAGATCGCGCCGTTGTAATTGCTCCTGATAAAACCGAACTTGCTGCTCGACTCCTTGCAATTGTTCTCGAAGCAACCTAACTTCCGCTCGATAATCTCCGGCAACTTCCGGTCTAGGCGCAGATGCACTATTGTCTTTGACCAATCGAAACAGTTCTTGGGATAGCTGTTGAACTAGTTGATCGCGGGTGCTGAGTTCTTCCCGGAAACGGGCAATTTCTGCTTTGAGGGTTGCTATATTAGCGGATTGAGTTTGATTCACAGTGCTCGATCGCGATAGTTACACTAAATTTACCAGAATTTTTGGTCTAATGACTAGTGGTAGCAATAATTTATGATCGGAATTTAATCTAGAAGATCGATCTTGTGAGACTGACTGAAGGGTTGTGGTAAAATAACGGAGTTGTTAAGCCACGCACCGTCTTTGATTAACGTATCAGATATCGATACCCTAGCCCAGGAGCTAGCTACGATTCAACAAGTTGGCTCCAAGAAAATTGCGCTGCTGGGTTCCCGTCATGTACCAATCACTCACCAACATCTGATCGAAATGATGAGCTATGCGTTGGTGCTATCTGGCAACCGCATCATCACTTCTGGTTCCTCTGGTACCAATGCTGCTGCTATTCGTGGTGCCGTGAGAGCAGACCGAGATATGCTGACGGTCATTTTACCTCAAAGTTTAGCTCGTCAACCCCGTGAGTCTCAAGATCAGTTGCAAAATGTGATGCATTTGGTGGAAAATCCCGGTAATGATGCACTTTCACTTGGTGAAGCTAGTGCATTGTGCAATCAGGAGATAATTTCTCGCTGTCAACAGTTAATCTGTTTTGCATTCCATGATAGTCATACTTTACTGCAAACCTGTCATGAGGCCGAGGAACAGCGTAAGGTTGTGACGCTATTTTATTTCGACTAATCAGCATATTTTAACTAGAGTTAACGTTCAGCCTAATTTTCCAGCCGCATAATCACCGTTCTATGACTTCTGCCAATTTTTCTACCTCGACTATTTTACTTGCTTCGATCGCGGCTGCGGCAGTTTTAGTTTATTTTCCATACCTGATCGTAGCAATTACGCGCTTTCAAGTCGGATTCGACCTTGCGGCTCCTCGTGCTACATTTGATAAGCTACCAGACTATGGCAAACGGGCAAGCTGGGCGCACCAAAACTCTTGGGAAGCATTTGTGCTATATAGTGCTGCGGCATTGATGGCATATTCAACTCATCAAGATTCGCAGACTGTAGTGAATTGCGCGATCGGTTTTACAGGTGCCAGATTTCTCTACTCAATCTTCTATATTATCAATATTCCCCTAGGTCGATCGTTAATGTTCGGTATTGGCTCTGTGGCCATTTTTACACTAATGTCTATGAGCATTACTAGCACGATGAATTAGGCGATGGGGATATTCAGGGTTTCAAACTCAAACTCAACCTCTAGCTATGTTCTAGTTAATCTGATAAACTCGCTCGAACGAACCCCTAACCCCTAATTTCAACATTGTCTCCAGACTACGACTTAGTGATTATTGGTGCGACTTCAGCAGCACGAGTAGCAGCCATCGAAGCTGTAAATTTGCAAGCGCGAGTGGCTTTGGTATTGCCGCCTGAGGCGAGTTGGCAATCACATCCCTGTCGAGACTTATATCCTCATGCGTTAGCACAAATAGCTGAGGTAAATCGCCCCAATCAAGTCCGTTTGTCGCAGCCAGCTAGCTACCCCTGGAAGTATGCTAGTTTGGCGATCGATCGAATCGAGCAGCAGTCTAGCCCCGCTTTGCTAGCATCTAGGGGTGTAGATATAGTGTTGGGCACGGGTGAGTTTTGTCGTCGTCCCCATCTGACATTTAATGTTCATAACCGCTCTCTTCGCGCGCGCGCTTATCTTGTGGCGACGGGATCTCTCCCTCCTTGTCCACTGATTCCCGGTTTACAAGAGACAGGATATCTGGTTGTTGACAAATTACCAACATTAATTGAGACTTCAATTCCGTTACACTGGGCAATTATTGGTGAAGAAACAATCGGGGTAGAACTTGCCCAAACACTAGTGAGATTGGGTTGTCGGGTCACACTAATCATTGAGACAGAGCAGATTTTACCCTATGAAGATCTGGATCTTGCCCGCCAGATCCAGGCACAATTGGAGGCCGATGGTGTAAATATATATCTAAGCACTCGCATTAGCTCTGTCAACCTCGATCTAAACTCGAAAGTTATTCAGTGTGGTGAAGAGCGAATTTCCGTAGATGAAATTTTTATCGCTTTACCCGAGCGACCTTTGGTAGAGACTTTGAATCTAGTCGATGTGAAGGTAGATTACAATGAGAAGGGAATCTCGATCGACAAGAAACTCCGTACTTCCCATCCCCAAATCTATGCTTGCGGAAGTGTCTGTGGTAATGTTTTGGGTGGTTATACTAGCAATAGTTTGACTGAGTATGAAGCTAAGATTGCCGTCAAAAATGCCCTTTCTTGGCGTAAAACTAAGATTGATTATCAGAGTTATAATTATCTACCCTGGGCTGTATATACCGATCCACCATTAGCCAGAGTCGGTATGACAGTCGATACCGCTACAAATAGCAATCGGCGCGACCTAATTATTCTAGAAGAAAATTTTAAGAATTGTACCCAATCAATTCTAACCAATAAAACTAGTGGTTTAATTCAAATAATCGTTACACGTAAAGGTCGGATTTTGGGCGCGGCAATCATTGGTCAAAATGCCTCAGAACTGATTGAAATTATCGCGATAGCTATTCAACATCGACTCAAAATCACTGACCTTAATACCTTCCCTAGCTTGTCTCTCAGCTATGCTGAACTGATTGCGCGAACAGCCCAAGCTTGGCGTGAATCTGTAGGGGATCAGCGTGGGTGGCAAAATAATTGGCTCAAACGTTGGCTAAATATATAACGACAGCAGATCTGGCAATATGCTAGGCTATTATCTGGTTCTAGATTTACACCTTGTACCCATGTCATCATCCAGCACCGCTGAAATCAAACTCTTAATTGTAGATATCGATGGCACGATCGCAGGAGAATCTAATCAGGTAAGTAATCGAGTCAAACAAGCTATTCGCGCTGCCCAAGCGAGAGGAGTCCGGGTGGGTATTGCGACTGGGAGAATGTATAAATCTGCCTTACGTTTTCATACTGAAATTGGTGCAGATTTTCCGGTGATTGCTTATCAAGGAGCCTGGATTCAAGACCCAGATACAGATATCAACTATCGTCATCTACCTGTACCTGTGGAGATTGCGCGGGAATTAATTGACTATTTCGAGCAGACTCATTTATTCGATCGATTATCCCTGCATGTTTATTTGGACGATCGACTATACGTGCGGGACATCAACCTTGATACCGAATTATATGTCGAGCGCAGTGGTATTGCTGCTCATCCTGTCGGTGATTTACGTCAAGTTCTAACGGCTAATCCAACCAAGGTTTTAGCGATGTCTGAGGATATGGGCTTAATTGACAGTCTACTGGTAGATTTGCGACAACGCTATTCCCAAGAAGTATTACATTTTACTACCTCAATACCGATTTTTCTCGAAGCTACTCAGGCTGGAGTCACGAAAGGTAATGCGATCGATTATGTCGCAACTAAATTGCTGGACATCACCGCTGCAAATATCCTAGCGATCGGAGACAATTATAATGATGTGGAAATGCTGCAATATGTTGGAACTGGTGTGGCAATGGGTAATGCCCCCGCTCCCGTCCAATCGATCGCCGATTGGGTTGCACCAGATGTTGAAGCTGATGGTGTCGCTGTGGCCATTGAAAAGTTTATTCTATATTCGTAGTCTGCCGAGCTAACTGTAGCGGTTCTAGCAGTCTATGACTTACCACGATCTTACCGGATATAAAATCAAAAAGAAGACCGACGACTGGCCGTGTTTCGTCTCGGTCTTCTTTATTGATTCGCTCCTCACACTAAATTAATCATACTCGATTTGTGTTATTTGTCAATACCCCTAGTCAAATTAATTCATCAACTACCCTCAATTTCCTCAAAACACCGCCCAGGATTGAGAATACCCTGCGGATCGAATTGGGATTTAATTGCTTGCATCAGCGGCAGAGCATTGCCCCGATAGCCCCAGACATCAATTTGCTGTTTGATTTCAATTGGTGCTTGGAGAACTGACAGGAACCCACCAGCCTGTTCACACTGACTGCGGAGGGGCAAAATTTGGCTGATGTCCTTGAGTGTACAAGCACCAATACCACTGGCGAGATGAATCACGCCCAAAGAGTGATTACTAGTCAATCGATCCAGAAAATCGATCGTCTCAACTGCGCCGGTTGGTTTGGCACCAATTTTACAGCCGATTGACTCCTTGCCCCATACACCAATCTGGATACCATGCCAGAGTTGCTGTTCTTGCTCACCTTGCCACATTCCACCTTTTAAACCAAGTCCTTTACCGATAGTTAGTAAGTGGGCAGATTGCTGGGCAATACTCTCAGCTACGGTGGCAAATTTGACGATGAGACTGGGACTGTTGCTAATCTCTAGCTGCTGACTAAATGCCGTAGAAACCACGTCAATTGAGATTGGGGTTAGAGTACTTGCGAGGAGAATTTTTGCTACTTCCTTGAGCCGATCTACTGCGCCTGTGAGGATAACTGTACCAGAAGCACTCGGCAATGGATAAACGCGCCAAGTTACTTCGGTTAAGATGCCGAGTGTGCCATAAGCACCCGTAAATAGCTTCATCATGTCGTATCCTGCAACATTTTTCACCACTCGCCCACCAGCCTTGGCAATCTTGCCATCGGCGCGAATAAAGCTGATCCCCAAGAGTAAATCTCGGACACCACCATAGCGGTGGCGGAGGGAACCCGTATCAGCAGTCGCAATGATGCCGCCAATTGTTGCTCGATCTGGATAAGCAGGATCTAATGGCAAAAATTGTCCAGCGGTAGCGAGAATTGTTTGGAGTTGCTGTAGAGTCATCCCGGCTTCGACAGTAACTGTCAAATCGCCTACTGCATGAGCAATTAATCGATCGAGTTTTTTGGTGGTGACAACTCTAGTTGCTCCAGTCACTAGCCCCCCCCAATCTATTTTGGTGCTATTGCCAACTACTTGCAGTGGTGTCCGCTCTTGCTGGGCAATCGTGACTAATTCCGCAAGCTCGACTGTTGTGGTGGGTATACTGAGAGGTAGGGAGATATCATGGGGTACTGTACTAATGCTATCGAGCATAGAATTTGGCTTCCGATCTTAAAATATTTAGCTATCTACACGTATGATTGATCAGCAAAGTCTAGATGGGGGGGGATCGCAACTAGATGCCGAAGAATTGCTCGATCTATTGATGAGCAAAATTTTGGAGCTTGGCGAACTCACGAAGTCAGAGCAAGCCCCGCCCTTAAAAGGGGGGATCTCTCTAACAGACTTGTTTGAGACAACGATTGCCCTGAGTCGAAATTTTCTGGGTGTAGATCGAGTGGAGATTCTTCAGTTTACTACTGATGGCGGTATGACTGTTAGCGAGGGGAATACTAATAGTGAAAAGCTACCACTCAATTATGGACAGAAATATCCATCTGGCTATTTACCAGTAAAGTGGCGTGAGTTTTTGCGCCTTGGTACGAATTCCCGTCAGCAATTAGCGATCGATTTAGCTAACAATACGATCGTTGCTTACTCGCTCCAGCCTACCACAATCCATACCACTAGTAGTCAACAACCGCAATCCGAATCTGCGTTACAAATCTTCGATCGAGCCTATTTAGATATGCTCCAGGATTTGGGCATGGCAATCTGTTTGGTTGTCCCCATTTTCGTTGACGATCTCTTATGGGGCTTGTTACTGTGTCAGCATACCGAACCTAAACATTTTGATCTCCATCAACATCAAACACTCCAAGGAATTGGAGATCGCTTGTCTTTAGCAATTTCACGAGATCTACTCTTGGCACGTCCACAATCTTCCCATCAAGATTTCCTCACCGGATTGCCTAATCGACTACTATTTCAGCAAAAATTAACCGCAGCATTGGCTGAAAAGCTACCAGTCAAACAGGTTTTAGCTGTAGTTTTTATAGATTTGGATCGGTTTAAAACTATTAATGATAGTCTCGGACATACTGTCGGCGATCGCTTTCTCCAATTAGTTGCCCAAAGATTGCAAGATAATTTTGGGAATATCGCCGTTGTTGCGCGTTGGAGCGGAGATGAATTTACACTCTTAATTCCTCACTTAAGTAATGTCGATAATGTAATTGAAATTGCCGATCGAGTCCTCAGTTGTTTTGAGCTTCCTTTTGTATTTGATCGAGATTTTCCCACACTTAAAACCAACTCCCTTCAAATCAAAGCAAGTATGGGAATTGCGATCGGATCAGCTTGTGGAGAAGATAGCGAGACATTACTCAAACAAGCTGATGCAGCACTATATCGAGCCAAACAAAATGGTAAAAATAATTATGAGATTTATAGTTCGATCCTTGGTCATACATCGACCGAGCGATTGCGACTAGAAAATATCTTATATCGAGCAATCGAGCACGATCGATTAATTCTTCACTATCAACCACAAATCGATATTCAAACTGGAATGATGACTGGAGTTGAAGCATTGTTGCGTTGTCAAGATCGATCTGCTCGGCTAATTAGCCCCGCTGAATTTATTCCGATCGCTGAGGAAATTGGATCGATCGATCGGATTGGTAAATGGGTATTACGAGTAGCTTGTGAGCAAAATAAATTATGGCAACAAATGGACTTGGGCTATTTTCCGATCGCTGTAAATCTTTCAGTTAGACAACTCCAAAACCCAAATCTAGTCGATACAATCACAACAATTTTAGCCGAAACTGGACTTGCACCTATTTACTTGGAATTAGAAATCACCGAGAATATCGCAATTAAAGATTTAGACCTGACGATCCGCGTTTTAGAATCACTGCGGGCAATTGGTGTTAAAATCTCCTTAGATGATTTTGGGACGGGTTACTCTTCTCTCGCTGCGTTGAAGTATTTACCTCTAGATCGACTCAAAATCGATCGCTCGTTTATTCGAGAACTAAAAGTGAATACCGTGGATGCTGGCATTGTCAAAACGATAGTTAACTTAGGGCGTGAATTGGATCTGAATACGATCGCAGAAGGCGTGGAAACAATTGAACAATTTGAGTTTTTAAGATCGATTCAATGTGATACTGTTCAAGGTTTTTTATTCAGTCGTCCACTTCCTGCTGTCGATCTTCAATCTCTGATTATTCAAGCTAGCAATTGGGCCGGAGTTTTAACTAATGCTCCTGATTTTTGCCTCACTGATTGACTATATATAATTATCAATTATCATAGTATATATCAACTGCAAATCATGCTGCATAATTCATAATTTATCAAGATGTCAATTCAAGTTTATGGTATCCCTACCTGTGGTACTTGCAAAAAAGCTCTGCAATGGCTAGAAGCACAGGAAATCAGTTATGAATTTATTAATACTAAAGAACATCCCCCTACTCAAGAGCAAATTGCTAGTTGGGTAAAAAGTTTGGGCTATCAGCCAATGCGAAATACTTCAGGTCAATCTTATCGTGCTCTCGATGAAATTAAAGACACCTGGGATGATGCTGAATGGGTGACGGCTTTTAACGATGATGTAATGTTATTAAAAAGACCCTTATTTATCAAAGATGGTACAGCGATCGCCGTTGGTTTCCGCAATGCTACAGAACTGAAAGAACGTCTAGGAGATGGAAAATAGAAGATTTGCTAACCTTGACTAAATCCGACAAGCAACAATCCCATCTTGCTGCTGTGATGCCCGCAGACCAGTCAAGACAGCTTGAGTGCGCTGCTGTGGGGTGCCATGGTGTTGAGCATGATTATATTCATAATCACCAATTCGATGGGCTAGAGTGGCGATTTCCTGAATATCCTGTCGATCGAATGTAACGTTGGGTATCACGCCCATATAGTAGCCCGCTAAACAATCAGCCTGAAGCTCTGTTGCCGTAATATTCTGGGGTCTAAATCTACCAACTGTCTGCACTGCATGAGCATATTCATGGGCAAGGATATAAGCTAATGCAGCGTCCCCATGCTGATAAGCCATCTGAATATGTTGTCGGGTAATGTAAATTGTATTATTGCGGGTACAATACATGCTGCCACTAATTCGACCACAAGGAGTAGATGTTCCATTTCGCACATTCCATCTGAGTCGAGGATTTGCCCGTGTAGTATCTACTTGCCGCAGTCCTGTATATATAGCTTTTAAAACTACTCCTGGGGCTAGTTCAGTTGCCTGAAGCGATCTACTATTAGCGATTGCGATCATCGCAGTAACACTGATGTGAGCGAGAAATCTCTTCAGGCGCATAGGAGTAATTGAAAATGATGAGTGGGGAGCCAAGAGACCTGACAGATTGATCGAAATATCAACAAAGTTGCCCAGTAGAACTTAGCAAATCATCGATAGTTAGTAAATTGTAGAGCTACGGGTAAATCTTCCTGTTTTAATCTTTGAATTACTGCTTGCAATTCATCTTTATCCTTAGCTGTAACCCTTACTATGTCACCTTGAATCGAGGCTTGAATTTTTTTGAACTCATCTCGAATTAGTTTAGAAATTTGCTTGGCAATTTCTTGGCTAATACCTTTTTTCAAGGTGATTTCTTGACGAACTCGATTACCACTTGCCGATTCAATCTTGCCATAGTCGAAAATCTTTAAGGATAGATTTCGCTTAATTGCTTTGGATTGGAGCATATCATGGACAGCATTGAGTGTCATCTCACTAGCTGTGTTAATTGTAATTTTATCTTCAGTTAGTTCGACAGTTGTTTGGGTATCTTTCAGGTCGTAACGACTAATAATTTCTCGATTGGTTTGGTCGAGTGCATTAACCAATTCCTGTCGATCGAAATCGCTGACAATATCAAAGGAGTATGTAGAAGCCATAGTTGAGAGATGAAAAATTAGAGATTCGTAGGGCGGGTGAATGAGATTGACTAGAATGTAGTGAGAAGTTAAGTTTGAAAGTGGATTGGCTCCACACAACAACTTATTAATTATATTAATTATTTATCCAAATCGATAGCCAAAACCACGGACAGTGATCACATACTGGGGCTGGCTAGGGTTTATTTCAAGTTTTTCGCGTAACCAGCGAATGTGTACGTCAACGGTTTTATGGTCGCCGATGAAGTCAACACCCCACACGCGATCGAGTAATTGTTCCCGCGCCCAAACACGGCGAGGATGCTGCATAAATAGCTCTAGTAGTCGAAACTCTTTTGGTGAAAGACTGACAGAAGTACCCCGCACCAGCACCCGACACTCGGCAGGATAAAGGGCAATATCCTGGAATTGCAACACGGAAGTGTCGGGAGTAAAGTTGAGCCGATGGCGACGAAGCAAAGCACGACAACGAGCGATTAGCTCGCGCATACTAAAAGGTTTGCTAATATAGTCATCTGCACCGACTTCCAAGCCTAACACTCGATCGGTTTCAGTAGTTTTGGCACTGACAATCAGAATTGGCACGTGATTGCCCTGATAACGTAAAAATCGACACAGATCTAGCCCATTGACTTGGGGCAGCATCAGATCGAGAATAATCAAGTCAAACGGAACTTCTTTATTGTGGTTAGCTCCGGTTTGGCACTGGGTTAAGGCTTTTTGTCCGTCGGCAACCGCGATTACGTCAAAGCCCTCTTCTTCCAATCCCAACACGATCGATTCTCTGATCGATTCTTCATCTTCTACAACTAAAATGCGATTCGTGACATTGCCTGGTGTCTGAGGCGCAGATGGGTTCGACATATTAAGCGCGAGCATCATCACAGTTAACTGGTGAAAGGAATTTAGCCGTAATTGAGGGAAAAGGGGAGTGAAATATTTTTTCCAGCTACATTATTAATAGCAGGCGATCGCCACCGTTACAATACTACAATTGACAGGATGGGTAACAGTCAAGATTGTCAATTCACCCAATTCATCATCGATCATTTATAGTTCCTAATTCCTAATTCAGATGCAGTTACACCTGACTACTTGGACAGAAGTTGATAGTTATCTCCAGAGTTCTACTGGCATAATTATACCGATCGGTTCGACAGAACAACATGGCCCAACGGGATTGATTGGCACTGATGCTATTTGTGCTGAAGCAATTGCGATCGCGGTGGGCGAGGCGGCTAATGCTCTAGTTGCGCCGACAATCAATGTCGGGATGGCATTGCATCATACTAACTTTCCAGGGACAATTAGTTTGCGACCTAGTACACTGATCTTAGTGATTCGGGATTATCTGACTTGTTTAAGCAGATCGGGATTTACTAAATTCTTTTTTATCAATGGTCATGGAGGTAATATTGCCACGCTCAAAGCTGCATTTTCGGAGACTTATGCTCATTTAGCCGATTTGCAGATTCCCAATGCGGATCGAGTGGAATGCTATACCGCTAACTGGTTTATGGGCAATAGTGTCTACCGCTTGGCAAAAGAATTATATGGCGATCGAGAGGGTTCTCATGCTACACCTTCAGAAGTTGCCCTGACTCAATATATTTATCCTCAAGCGATTAAATCTGCCCCTTTAGATCCCCATCATCTTTCCACCGAGCGGAAAATTCTCGGTGCCGCAGATTTTCGCCGTCGCTATCCCGATGGGCGAATGGGTTCAGATCCTAGTCTGGCTACGCCCGAACATGGTAAACAATTTTTTGACTTGTCTGTGAAAGATTTAACCGCCAGTTACTTGGAATTTTTAGCCGCACTGTAACAAGGTGTAGATTTTGATCATTATTCAATCGGAATACCCACTGACCTCAAAAATCCGCGCAGGCGAATTAAAAACAATAGATTTTTAATTTGGGGGTTATTGGCAATCGCCGCAGTACCATCATCACGTTCGCTTTGTCGTTCTATCTGTAGGACTAGCTCGGCAAATTCGATCGCCGACAGTGGTTTCCCATCGATTGGCGATCTTGCTTCAGTGATGATTTCGGCTCTGAGGACTTCTTCGGGGATATCGACTGCCGATGATCGATCAGCTTGTGCGATTGGGATGAAAAGCTGACAGATACTGACGATTGCCAATATCGGTTGCATCAATTGGCGGGAAGTATTAATTTTGGAGAGCATTGTTCGAGAGTCTAGACAGATTGATGGAGTCAGTTCGATCGAAGTCGGTTATTTAAGATAGTTGGCAACGATTATCATCATAGCGAGATTGCGATCTAGACGTAATTGCCGCACACTGGAGATCTGCACTCACTCACTTGTCATGAATAATAACTATCTGATCGCTGTTCTGGCCGATCGCATCCAAGCCGAGTCTGCCTATACTCAACTCGAACAGCAAGGGCTACCACTCAATAACATTACCATCCTCGGTCGCGGTTACAAAAGTGCCGATGAGTTTGGCTTGATCGATCCCAAGGAACAAGCCCAAAAGCTATCTAAACTAATGGCAATCTGGTTAATTCCCTTTGGTTTTATCAGTGGCGTTGGCTTTAGTATCGTCACCAATTTACAAACCTTTGCCTGGGCTGGGGAAATTGGTAATCATGTCATCGGTGGATTACTCGGATCGATCGGTGGGGCGATGGGTAGTATCTTCATTGGGGGTGGCGGCGGGATTGCCTTTGGGAGTGGCGATGCGCTCCCCTATCGCAATCGGCTTAATGCTGGCAAGTATCTAATTGTCGTTGAAGGTTCTCAATTATTGCTTCAGCAAGCAACCCCGATCCTCCGCAGATGTGACCCCGAAAATCTCCAAACCTATATCGATATGTACCAATAAATTTTGATCGATTTTCATGAGTATATAATCTAAATATTATTGCCGTCGCGACATTCTTAATTCATTATTTATCATCGATCCAATGCTGCCCAGAGAAGATTTACTCAAACGTGTTGAAAATCGCGACGTAGTGGCACGAGTCATCGATCTCGCCGAACAAGCAATTAAAACTTGGGAAATAGTCGAGACAGACTTTCTTTCTCCACCAGAAATCGTCGAAATTCAGGACATATTTAATCGCCTGACTGAAGTAGAAATCATCGCCACAGGTGGCTATCCACAAGCTGAGAGACAGAGGTTAGGGATTTGTCGGAGTGAATTACCCTTTGAAGCCAGTCAAGTCCCAATTGCGGCTGTCCAGATTGCGGGTAACTTTCTCTTCGATCCGCCGACTCATCGAGATTTCTTAGGCTCGATGTTGGGTTGTGGCATCGTGCGCGATAAAACCGGTGATATCATCGTCCTCGGCGAACAAGGTGCCCAAGCAATTGTCGCACCAGAATTAGTTGAATATCTAGAACTTCATCTGACTCAAGTTCGGTCTGTACCCGTGAAAACTCGGCGGATTGAGTTAAGTGAATTAAAGATTCGCGAACCGAAGAAAAAGGAAATGACGACAGTAGAAGCATCTCTGCGACTAGATGCGATCGCGTCTGCTGGATTTGGCATGTCTCGGAGTAAAATGGTCGATCTAATTACTAGTGGAGATGTTCGGGTAAATTGGAAAGATATCTCGCAATCGTCTCATGCACTCAAAGCTGGCGATTTAGTTGCTATTCGCGGCAAAGGTAGATTAGAAATCGGTGAAGTTGCTATCACCAAAAAAGAACGCTATCGGATCAATCTAACTAGATATTTGTAGATAATTAATAATTGATAGTCTTAACCCTTTTCCCTGTTCCCTAATCCTAGAAATATGCACGTTCAGTTTCGCGAGTTCAATCAATTTGATGTTTGGTTTTGGTTAGAATTTAGTAATGCACCATCAGAACAAGAAAAGAAATTAGTTGAAGAAGTATTTTCTTCATGGTTTTTTCTCGGTAAATTAGGTGGATTTAATGCCGAAAATACCCAAGTGCAGGAAACAGGTTTAGAGCTAAGTTACCTAGACTATGATAACGATGCTGCCGATAGCTCTATGATGTCGGTGATGCACAACATGGGGGATTTTGAGTATGAGGGAAATTGGGGACGTTGTTGGTTAGATCTGGGGACCAGTGATGCGATCGCGATCGATATCTTAATCAACTCTCTCAACCAATTGAGCAAAGAATATGTCGAGATTTTCCAATTACTGATTGGTGGTGAGAACGAAGAATGGGAAATCGATCCTAGTTATAAAGAGTCTTTATTTCAGGATATTAACTAAACATTGTTAATTCAACAAATATCAGTTATCGAGTGCTTGACAGAATCGATTTACTCCCTGTTCATGAACGTATAGTAACACGGGTAAAATCAATAATTTTGGACACACTTTAGCTTCGACAAAATGTTCAAATAGAGGAACAAAATTACCATTTACCATATCATTCCGAAACTCCGATCGACAGATGGCAACACGACACTTTTTCGCGAAACTATCCAACCACTCACTATTATTAATATCTGGCTGTTGTCCGGCTCGAATCGCCAACGTCATCGCCGCATCTTCGAGATCGCCTTCGCAGTCGGAAATAGTATCAAGTGCCAAGATTGCTTCGGGAATATCAGCAAATTGAGTTTGCAATTCAGTAATGATTTGGCTGTCGATCATTGAGATGGGAGTTAGGAGTTAGGAGTTTGTTTCTGTGTTGGATATAGCTTGCCGTAGACACAGGCATGAAGCCTGCGCTTTGCGCTGACGACTACGCAGCCGTAGCCAGTAAGATGAGAATTAGGCAATAAATAAACCACTAATTAGGCAACTTTTACGCCCTTCCAGAAAGCGACATATCCAGCAATATTCTTCGCTGCTTCTTTCGGCTCGGGATAATACCAGGCGGCATCAGGATTAACTTGACCATCTACTTCGATACTATAGTAGCTACAGATTCCCTTCCAAGAGCAGGTGGTGTGAGTATTGCTATCGACAAAATACTCTTTATTGAGGCTATCGGCTGGAAAGTAGTGATTATTATCAACTATCACAGTTTGATCGCTTTCGGCTAATGTAACGCCGTTCCAAGTTGCTTTAGTCATTTTGTTTATTAGGGAGTAGAAGGTACGGAGTAGGTGTCAGGTGTTAGGCGTTAGGGTTCGGGAACGCAGGGTTTACCCTATACTCATCCTAACTGAGTTGGATCTATTACTAACTGATTCTCTAATCAGATCTGCTAGCAATTCTGCACTATTAAGCACACCTAGTGAACTAGTATTAGAAGCCATTGTTTTCAATTGTTGGGGATTTTGAAGTAGATTCAAAACTTCCCTCGCGAGAAATGAGGCAGTGAGGGACTCTTGGCGAAACAAAAATGCCCCATTAGCAGTTGATAACACGTTAGCATTATAGTATTGATGATCTTCTGCTGCAAAGGGATAGGGAATCAGAATTGATGGGGTGCGGGTAATCATCAACTCATTGAGTGTCGCCGCACCAGCGCGACTGATGGCTAAATCGGCTCTTTGGAGAAGTCCCGCCATATTGTCATAAAAGGGCAAGACGATATATTGTGGATGCTCAATTTGCTCGCTGGGGGAGTCATTAGCTCCAGTAATATGGACGATCGTTGCTCCAGCCTCTAACCAAGTTCCTACGCATTCACGAATCATCTGATTGATGGCTACCGCGCCTTGAGAACCACCGACGACCACAATTAGGGGGACACCATCTGGAATGGGCAAATCGAGGGGTTGAGGGGTCAGAAACTGCTGACGACATGGTGTTCCCAGATAGATTGTCTGAGCGAGGGAGAGATATTTACTTGTCACGGCAAATCCGACGGCTACCTTGGTACAAAAGGGACTCAGCCAACGAGTAACTTTCCCTGGTAGAGCATTGGATTCGTGGAGAAACACTGGTAAACCAAGCGAATAACCAGCTAAAATCGCCGGAGCGGAAATATAGCCTCCTGTACTAAAAACCGCATCAAACTGACCTTGCTTGAGCAATTTCCGCACTTGGAAGATACCCCGAACTAATCCAGTCAAGGTCCTGAGTGTCCCTAACCCAAATTTGCCTTGGAATCCACCTACGCGAATGATATGCAGTGGGTACTCGGCAGGAACTAATTTGGATTCTAATCGATCGGGTACACCTAACCATTCGATCTGATATTCTGGCAACTTTTCGGCAACCGCGATCGCGGGAAACAAATGTCCCCCAGTTCCACTTGCCGCAATTAGTAGCTTGGTAGCTTCCTTAGACACTGATTCTGATCCCTCCTGGTGCAACACAGCTATTTTAGTCGATCGCTGCTTGCTAGAGGTTATCCTAAACATAATGCTGTCATTTTATCGTAGGTTTTATATGTCGCTGCAACTCATCTACCGTTTTCTATCCTCGACAATGCCTTCTAGATGGTATTACCAACTGGCAATTCCGCTCGTAGCGATCGCCGCTAGTGGTCTGCCATTTGCCTCTCGCCAGCTTCTCGCCCAGGGCAACAATCCTGCCACTGCTCCCATTCCACTCAAGACGATTCTGACCAAAATCGAGGCTGCTGCTAATACTCGGCAGTTACCAGAATTATCACGTTACTACAGTGCGAACTTCACCACTAGCGATGGTCTAACCAAAGCAACATGGCAACAGTCGGTGGGTCAGTTCTGGCAGACTTATAATAATCTCAAATACACTACCACCCTGACAAACTGGAGATCCGAGGGGAATGGATATACAGCAGACACCGTAACTAAAATTACTGGTACACAACAAATAAGTGGTAAAACTTTCAATCTGCAATCTACCGTCCAATCCCGTCAAAAAATTGTCGGCGGACAAATCGTTCAACAACAAATTCTCCAAGAGCGCAGTCAAGTTTCTAGTGGATCTCAACCACCAACGATCGATCTCACGCTACCCGAAAAACTCCAAACCAACGCTGAATATAACTTAGACGCGATCGTCAAAGAACCGCTTGGTGAAGATGTCTTAATGGGTGCCACTGTCGAACAACCCGTCACACCTCAAGCCTATACCCAAATGGTGGACTACAAGCTCGAATTGCTCACGGCTGGCGGCTTATTTAAGATTGCCCGTGCGCCTGGTAAATCGGGCGACTACTGGATTTCAACCATTTTCATCCGCCCTAGTGGGATGACAACCCTGACTCAACGGGTACGTGTAATAAAAGGGAAATAGGGATTAGAGGTTAGGTTTAGACAAATATCGATCCCTACCCTCTACCCCTACACCTTACCAAACCGCCGATGTCGTTTTTGGAAATCGAGTAAAGCATGATGAAAGGCATGGCGATCGAAATCCGGCCATAATATATCGCTGATGTATAGTTCGGCGTAGGCTAGTTGCCACAATAGAAAGTTACTAATCCGCATCTCGCCACTAGTCCGAATTAACAGATCTGGATCGGGCAAGTCTGCGGTATATAAATATTGGGCGATGGTGTTTTCGTTGATATCATGTGGTTGTAGATTTCCCTGCAAAACCTCCCTAGCAACTTCCTGACAAGCTCGGACGATTTCTTGTCTACCGCCATAATTAGTTGCGATCGTAAATCTTACCCCTTGATTATTTTGGGTGGCAAGTTTCGCTTTTTCAATCTCATTACGGAGTGATGGAGCTAACACCTGTAAATCACCGACAAACTCGATCCGCACTTGCTCGGCAATCATTTCGTTGAGTTCGCGTTGCAGAACACTCTCGAATAATGTCATCAAAAAATCGACTTCTTCGATCGGTCTGCCCCAATTTTCAGTCGAAAAGGCATACACAGTCAATGCGGGAATTCCCCAATCTCGGCAACAGCGGAGCAGATCTTTGAGTGCATCAACCCCTCGTCGATGTCCCATTATGCGCGGCAATCCCCGCTTTTTTGCCCATCGACCATTACCATCCATAATTACGGCAACATGTTTTGGCAGCCGAGTATCATCTAAATCAGCCGGAAGTTTGACGAGACTGGTGGTTTTGGGAGTCATCGGGAGATGGGACGGGGGGACGGGGAGATCGGGGATGGGGGATAGGGAGACTGGGGGACTGGGGGACTGGGGGACTATGCTTTCTCAATTATTAATTATTAATCCCTAAAACCTAATCCCTAAAACCTAATCCCTAAAGCCTAATCTCTGAAGCCTAACCCCTAACCCTACTGCTTATCTTCAGAAGATCGCAGTAGCTTGCGAAATATCATCATACCGCGAGAACTAAACTTGCGACCCAATGTGCGTAAACTTGGGGCGACGGATTCTCGTTCGACGGTGGGAGCAAAGCGGACTTCTAATAATTCTTTAAGTTTAGTACTCGTCAGCGGTCGATCGAGGACACCGGATTCGGCGAGAGAAATCGAACCGGTTTCTTCGGAGACGACAATACACAGGCAATTGTTCACCCGTTCAGTTATGCCCATTGCTGCGCGGTGACGAGTGCCCAACTGGCGGGAAGCCGTGCGATCGGATAGGGGTAAAATTACTCCAGCCGCAACGATCCGCTCACCACGAATAAAGACCGCGCCATCGTGGAGTAACGTGCTATTTTGAAAAATTGTCTGAAGTAATTCCTTGGATAACTCTGCATCTAATTTGACTCCAGGCACAGCAAAATCCCGCTCATCGATCATTCCCGTGGTTTCGAGGATCATTAGTGCGCCAATCCGTTGTTGGGATAGCTCCTTGACTGCATCAACAATTTCATCGATCGCTCGATCAGGTGCATGACTAACTCGTCGTTTCGGGCGGATCAGCAGCAGCAGATTCCCCTTGCCTAATTGCTCCAGAAAGCGGCGAAATTCGGACTGGAAGACCACTGACATTGCCAGTGCAGCCCCTACGACCAATTTGTCCAAAACGAAGCTCAGGAGGCGAAATTGACACCGTTCGCTGACGACAGCAGTCACCATCAACACAATTAGCCCTCGCACCATCCAGAGTGTCCGCCGATCGCTGACCGCCAGTAATACCAGAAAAGTGAGGGCAATTACTAATCCCAGGTCAAGACTTTGGAGCAACCAGGATTCTGTAAACTGGGAATTAAGCCCAAATCCCAAAGTCATTACCAATTTATCCACTACAACCAATGCCTAGATTCTATGCCACTTCGTTGCCTATCGACAACGGATCGGGGATTAACTTATTTAGCACGGCTAGAGATTGAGTAGTTGGAGTAAGATCGTTGGCATCGGCATCAAAATTAGGATAACGATCGCCAACATCACAATTCCCAAGGCATCACGCCAGTTGTCGAGTTCGGAGACATCATTGAGCGCGGGTTCGTCGATCGCCGGAATCAGAGATATGGCAATTGCCAGAAATAGCAGATCGGTATTGCCAAATCCAGAAGCTTTGAATCGGATAAAGCCAAGAATTAAGAGTACAACTTTGCTCAACTGACTAACGATCGCACTAGGTTTTTGACCGAACATGGCGTGAACAATATGTCCTCCATCTAGTCGGCGGAGGGGCATTAGGTTAATCGTAATAATCAGTAAGCTCAGGTAAGCAGCGATCGCGACACTGTGCAAATTGATGGCAATTTCTGATCCAAATTTACTGCCTAAGGCTAATTTACTCAGCAGTGTGAATAAAATTGAAAAGCGCGGATCGATCGCCTGAAAGCTAAATAATGTTGATTTGGGATCTATAGCTACTGGTTGTGACTGTGTTAGTCCCCAGATTAATAGTGGCACCGCTACCGTTAAACCCAGACAGGAGGAGACAAATCCCAGATCGAAGACAGCTTTGCGGTTGGGAATTGGCGATTGGAGTTGCACAAAACAACCGTAGGTTCCAGGCAAAAATGGAAGCGGAATAAAATAGGGAAAGGTGCGATCGATCTGGTAAAACCGAGCAACCAGATAGCGTCCCAGATCGCGAATGCCTAGACTGACAATGATCGCCAGTGCATAGGGTAAACCAGCTTCGATTACTTCTTTGATCTCTCTCGTATGAGCGCGGACTAGTGCTGCCCCAAAATAAATGGTGGACATTAATGTCAGACAAAATAAGCCCAAGCCGATGGTCAGACTTAGCCAACGTTGAGCCACGCCAGTTTTTTGCACTGGGGGACTGGGGACTAGTGCAAAGAATGGTTTGCCTGTCGATAAACTATATTGAAATAAGATAAAAAATCTGTCACCAAATAACCGTTCAATGTTTTGTTTAATGGTGGTGTAAGCAATATCTGAATCAGTACGTAACTTACCACGACATAATACTGCTTGGGGTCGATATTCGATCTTTTCAAGAAAAAATATATTCCAGGCAAAACAAGTCCGCAGCGTTGCTTCTTCTTCCCGATCGATCGGCTGAACAGAACTAGTTGATTCCGACTGTTCAGGTTCTGGAATGGGTAAAATCTCGGCTAGATTTCCAGAAGGGATGACATCGTTCGGGGTGAGTTGCTCTTTGCCTGGTTGGCGCAGGCGTGCCGGAGCATCGAGCAGTCGCCAATAAACCAGCCAGGAGATCGAGCAAATAGCGATGGTAAAAAATAATGAGGGAATTTGCTGACTCCAAGCGATCGCTACGCCAGTTAAAAAGGGTGGAGTCATCAGCACCGACCATAGTAACCACAATGGAACTGTGACAAGCTGACTAACAGTTTGCCGCAGGATAATATAGGTCGAAATACCCGACAAAATCAGAATAAATAGTAAAGACAACCACATGAATAAAATTAGGAAGAATCGATCGAAATCTAACTAGTATAAGGCGGCGTAAATCCGATCAAAAATTGGTAAGATGCGAATGATCGATCTACGCTCCCATGCCCCCAGAACTAAACGTGTCACACGCTCCACTGAACACCACTGCTACTGGTAAACCACCAACCGAAATTTTGCCCGGTATTTTTGCCTTTCCGCCCAACCGCGATACCTTGGGTGGTACCGCTTATCTCATTGTCACCCCTACAGGTAATATCGCGATCGATAGTCCCGCCTGGAATGATCTCAACCAACAGTTTATCGTCGATCGGGGTGGACTAAATCAATTGGCGATCACCCATCGTGGGAACATCGGCAAAGCCACCACTATCGCAAGTCATTTTGGCTGTGAGGTACTAATTCAAGAACAGGAGGCTTATTTACTCCCAGAACTTGAAGCTACTACCTTTAGGCATGAATTTAATATTAACGATACCATGCACTTAGTTTGGACTCCCGGACATTCACCCGGATCGGCTTGCCTTTACTATTGTAGTGCTGGCGGTGTCCTATTTACTGGTAGACATCTATTGCCGAACCAATTAGGCGAACCCGTACCACTTCGCACCTCTAAAACCTTTCACTGGCGGCGACAACTCCAGAGTGTAGAGCAAATTTGGCAGATGTTTCCGGCTCGTTACCCATTGAGGCATATCTGTCCTGGTGCCAATATCGGCTTACTCAGAGGCAAAAGATCGATCGAATTGTTAAGTATTAAAAACTCGATTGTTGACCACCACGATTCGAGTAATTTGACAACACCCAAGTAGTCTTAAGATGATTCGGTTAGCCAGCGACTGTCCGTCTTTGTAGAGCAGTACTACAATAGATATTGGTTTAACCGAACCGTATTGACAACAGTTTGACAACAGTTTGACAACAGTTTAGGCGGGAAGCTCAATAGCAGTGCCTAATTCTGCTACAGTGAATAGAGGAGATCCCATCGTCATTTTGGGTGATCTTTAACCATCTTTAATAATTTTTATTTTAAGGTACTAGATATGGACTTTGATTTTCGTCTCCTGATTGTCCTAGCACCCCTCGCCGCCGCCGGTGGTTGGGCCGTTTTCAATATTCTCCCTGTTGCTCTCAAGCAAATTCAAACACTGCTGGCCGGGAAAGACTAAATCATACTTAGGGACTAGAGGTTAGCACTAATGGCGCGATCGAAAGAGTAATACTCTCCCATCCCCCTATCCCCTATTCCCTATCTTCTAAAACGCTTCTAACTGATCGAGCCTGAGCCAGATGTTCGGGGTTGGCACTTGTCCAAACTTAACTAGGGCATAATCGCCACGTAAATCCAAGACTTCGCCTTTAGTTCCAAACAAATATTTAGGAAATCGCCCATCACTAGCTTGTGCTTCGAGACTGTTAGCTAGTTTACTAGCGATCGCCCGCACAAATTCCCCTTTTTTTACTGCCATAATCTTCTTATTCGGTGCTGAATATAGTTAACTATCAGCATACTAAACTTAAGTAGGGAATAGGAAGATGAGGAACTAGACAATTCTCAATTCCCTAACCCTGACCCTCTTCAGTTAATTTCCAGACTAATCCCGATACTAGATTAGTGGTGATGTGAGCGACAATGGGGATGAGGAGATTACCTGTTTCGACCATGGTAAAAGCTAATAGAATACCAATCGCTGTTGCCCAAACTGCATAGTGCCATTGATGAATGTTGGTCATGTGCAATACCCCAAAACAAAGCGAAGATAGCACGATCCCGATCGGATCTAGCCCAATTGCGGGTAACATCACCCCACGAAATAATAATTCTTCACTTAATCCTGGTAGAATCCCTAGCCAAATTAAATCGGGTAACGCTAAAGGTTTCAACACCAGTGACAGATAAAGATTGGCACTCGATCGATAATCAACCCAAGCTTCATAAACAATTGCACTTAAACCCGTCAATCCCAAACCCAATAAGACTCCAAATCCTAAATCAGTAATTGTCCAGGATAATGGACGTAACTGAGCTTCAGTCAAATACAGCCATAGTTTCGCCACGCCAAATAAAATTGTCGCAGTCACCGCCATCGCCATTAAAACCTGTGTACGGGATAAGGGTTCAATGTTAGGATTTTGGGAATTATTCATCTGGATGGGAGATAGAAAATTGTCAGTAACAGTACTATTGTAGCCGTATCCCAGTCTCACCTCTTTACATTCCGCAACATCATGCTAGAATATGATGACAACGACTCAAAAATAACTGCTCTCAACTAAATCGACAACCAGTGAATATAAATTATTGGTTTTCGTCAGAATTTATCCGCCGCTACTGACACCAGTGAAAGGTGGTCTATCCTAAAAAGACTAGGTTAAGAACTGTAAACCTGAGAACACTCGCGATCTCGATTGCTGGTGCAGTCCAGGAAAGAGTACCAATATCGAGCCGTTCAACATTACTGTTGGAGACAATTACCAAGACTACATGGGCAACAAGCCAACGATTGCAATCTCTCACCTGGGTTGCGAAAAGAATCGAATCGATAGTGAGCACATGCTCGGTTTACTAGTGCAAGCAGGCTATGAAGTAGATGCTGATGAAACCGCCGCAGATTACGTTATTGTCAACACCTGTAGCTTTATTGATGCCGCTAGGGAAGAGTCTGTCCGCACCCTAATCGAACTCGCCGAAGCAGATAAGAAAATTGTCATTACAGGCTGTATGGCACAGCACTTTCAATCTGAGCTATTGGCGGAAATACCTGAAGCAGTAGCCGTCGTCGGCACTGGCGACTATCACAAAATTGTTGATGTGATCCAGCGCAGTCAAGGCGGCGAACGGGTGGTCGAAATTACCCCCGAACCGACTTACATTGCCGATGAGTTTACTCCCCGTTATCGGACGACAACTGAGGGTGTTGCCTATCTGCGGGTAGCTGAGGGATGCGATTATCGCTGTGCCTTCTGTATCATCCCCCATCTCCGGGGCAATCAGCGATCCCGGACGATCGAATCGATCGTAGCCGAAGCCCAAAGACTGGCAGACGAAGGCGTACAGGAATTAATCCTGATCTCCCAAATCACCACCAATTACGGCATCGACATCTATGGGGAACCAAAACTAGCGGAACTCCTCCGTGCCTTAGGCAAAGTAGATATTCCGTGGATTCGGATGCACTATGCCTACCCGACGGGGCTGACTCCGAAAGTAGTTGCAGCAATGCAAGAAACGGCAAATATCTTACCTTACTTAGACTTGCCACTCCAGCATTCCCATCCCGAAGTCCTCCGTGCCATGAATCGCCCGTGGCAAGGACAAGTCAACGATCGAATTATCGAGCAACTCAAAACTGCTCTACCTGATGCGGTCATGCGGACAACACTGATTGTCGGCTTCCCAGGGGAAACCGATGCTCATTACCAACATCTGCAAGAGTTCTTGCAACGGCATGAATTCGATCATGTTGGTGTGTTTACTTTCTCCGCCGAGGATGGAACACCAGCCGCCACCTTGCCCAATCAACTGCCCCAAGCAGTCATGGACGAGCGACGCGACGGGATTATGGCGATTCAACAACCAATCTCGCTCCGGCGCAATCAAGCTGAAGTGGGTAAAGTTGTGGATGTGCTAATCGAACAAGAGCATCCAGAATCTGGGTTGTTAGTGGGTAGATCGGCCAGATTTGCCCCAGAAGTAGACGGATTAGTGTATGTTAGTGGGAGTGCCCGTCTTGGGTCGATTATTCCCGTTCGCATTCACCAAGCCGATCATTACGATCTCCATGGGGATATCGTATTTGAAGTTCAAAATTCAAACTAACTTTGAATTTTAAATTTGGAGTGAAAACCCTAGATCATTTCAGTACAAAACCTGACTAACCTGACAACAATTGATAACGGAACCTCCGCCTCGCAACTGATGCGAACGTTCTGTGGCTATTGGCTATCTCTCTCGCCGGCATGAAATTTTTGCTAATTTCCAGCCGTATTCCAGCTAAATGGTCTAAATATTGGGTGCGATGTTTCCCCAGGTCCATATACTGATTAATTCCTAAATATTAGCTCCTAAAAGTTCTCGAAATCATACCGAAACACTTACCTATAAATTATGACCGTTTCTTTCTCTAGCCTTGGACTTTCCGATCGTTTAGTTACTACATTGGAAGGACTAGGGATTACTGAACCCACAAATATTCAAGAGCAAGCTATTCCACAGCTACTCGCCGGTCGCGATGTCGTCGGTCAATCACAAACTGGAACAGGTAAAACAGCAGCTTTCTCGCTGCCGATCATCGAGCGGCTAGACTGGCAAAAAACCACAGTCCAAGCCCTGATTCTAACTCCTACCCGTGAGTTAGCTATGCAGGTGTCTCAGGCAATGAAAACCTTTGTTGGCGGTAATGAGCGTCGCTCACCGATCCTGACTGTCTATGGTGGACAATCGATCGATCTTCAAATTCGCCGCTTAGAAAGCGGTGTAGCTGCCGTAGTGGGCACACCTGGACGGGTGATCGACTTGATCGATCGCGGTCATCTCCGTCTCGGCAATGTTGATTGGTTAGTTCTCGATGAAGCCGATGAAATGCTCAGTATGGGCTTTATCGACGACATCGAACTGATTTTAAGCAAATTACCCAAAGAACGCCAAACAGCCTTCTTCTCGGCGACGATGGCACCCCCTATTCGGTCATTGGTCAATCGCTTCCTCAACAATCCGATCACCGTTACCGTCGATCAAGTTAAAGCGGCACCTTCTAAGATCAAACAGCAGGTTTACTTCATCCCCCGTGGTTGGACGAAAGCCCAAGCTCTCCAGCCGATTTTGGAACTCGAACAGCCAGAATCCGCGATTATTTTCGTCCGTACCCGGAAGGCAGCGGCGGAACTCACCAACCAACTTCAATCTGCCGGACACAGTGCTGATGAGTATCATGGCGATCTAACCCAAACTCAACGGGAACGCCTACTGACCCGCTTCCGCAGTGATAAAGTCCGTTGGATCGTCGCGACAGATATCGCCGCTCGGGGATTAGATGTAGATCATCTCAGCCACGTAATTAACTACGATTTACCCGATAGCGTCGAGAACTACATCCACCGGATCGGTCGGACAGGTCGGGCGGGGAAAGAAGGCGTGGCTATCTCCTTGATTCATTCCCTCGATCGCCGGAAACTCCAAGCGATCGAGCGTCGGGTCAAACAGAATCTCAGTGTCTGTCAGATTCCTACTCGCGCTCAAGTGGAAGCTGCTCACGTCCAAAAAACTCAGGCACAAGTGCTCGAAGCTCTATCCGGCGAACGGATCGCCTCCTTCCTGCCGATCATTGCCAAAATGAGCGAAGAGTTTGATGTGCATACCGTTGCCGCAGCAGCATTGCAACTAGTCTACGACCAAACTCGTCCCGCTTGGTTGGATATGGAAGAACCTCAACCTCGTGGCAACGATCGCGACTACGAGCGTTCCTCCAATAGCTACAAGCCGCGTGGTGGTGGCGAACGTCGCGGTGGTGGCGGTGCCAGTGGTAAACCAGTCCTGCGGGCTGGTGGTGGCGAACGTGCTGGCGGTGGTCGTTATGATCGGCGTGACAGTACCCCACGCAATGAAGGGGATCGTTACGAGCGCGACAACCGTGGCGATCGTCGTGGTGGCTATCGCAGTGAAGAACGAGTGTAATTTGGAAGATTCGATCAACTGAATTGCCAGCGATCGAGTTTAATCATTCGTGCAGGTGGGTATTACCCACCTTTTTTTGTGGCTACTCTCATCGCCAATCAGAGGTAATCTGATTGGCTGTTTTAGCTAGACAGGCGACGCTCTTGGGCGCAGATGGGTGGATGAGGAGACGAACAAGCATTTTGGCGCAAGATCTAGCATCTTGAAATTGTTAAAATATAGAGGTGGTCGCTGACCAACCAAGACGTGAGGAAACGAGCGAAGGTCACTCCGTAACTTGGGAAGCCTATTCGTCACTGGTAAAGCCCAAACGATACAGGACATGTAAGAAATTACCCTCCTTGGGACACAGGGAGGCTGCCCAGTGGATGCTGAAGACTTGAAAGTAGGCAAGCCAAAGAGTAAGTAGCGAAAGCTAAAACCTCTGGACGCTGTGTAAGACCAAAATGTAAACTTGTTTGCATGGCGGCGACGGCGGATAAAATGGGAAGTCTGGGGTTTTGATGCCCAGACCGTATGCGTAGCATCGGTGTGGGTTGACTAAGCACTAAGATATGTCACTTGTACGAGTATAGATTTAATCCCTCAACCGAGGATCTAATCTCCGTCTTAACAAATCTAAGCACTGGGAAGCGGACATCAGCCGAATTAGCCCCCGCTCCTGTTGACTGCCCAACTGATACCGAATTCCTTCAACACCGCCGTCCGGCGAGGCAATTCCAATATAAACCAGCCCGACAGGCTTAAGATCAGTTCCCCCGCCAGGCCCTGCAATACCTGTAATACTCACACCCCAATCAGTCCCCAATTTTTCTTTCACCCCCGCCGCCATTTGCCGCGCTACAATTGCGCTCACCGCGCCTTCTCGCTCTAAATCATCAGGATTAACACCCAAAAGATTTATTTTCACCTGATTAGAGTAGGAAATAATCCCACCGATAAAATAACTAGAACTGCCAGGTGTCTCTGTCAGTATCTGCCCTAAGCCGCCGCCAGTACAAGACTCAGCGACAGCTAAAGTTTGACCTTTGGCAAGTAATAATTGCCCGACTACACTAGCTAAAGTATCTTCATCGCTGCCGAAATAATTTGCGCCGGTAATCTGTTGGATTTCTGAGGCAATAGGTTCGATTAAATCATCAGCGGCGGCGGCACTTGTTGCTCTCGCCGAAACTCGTAACCGCACCTGTCCCATGCCCGCATAGGGAGCTACAGTCGGATTGGTTGAATCAAATAGATGATTTACTTTTTCAGCCAAGGCTGATTCGGCAATACCAAAAAAGCGGAGACTGCGACTATAAATTGTATTTTGTCCGTAACCCTGAGTTTTTAAAAATGGTACGGCGGTGTCTCGCCACATCCGGTACATCTCGCGCGGCACACCAGGAAATGTAAAAATTGTGATCCCCTGTCTGGGTTGCCAAATCATCCCTGGCGCAGTACCGAGGGGATTGGCTAAAATCTCCGCTCCGGCTGGTTGGAGAGCCTGTTTGCGATTGCTAGCCGTCATTTCGCGTCCCCGCTGGGCATATTTATCCTCGATATCAGCGATGACAGATGGATGTTCGATCAGCGGCGTCTGAAAGTAGCCGGCGATCGCCTCTGTGGTCAAGTCATCAGGTGTTGGTCCCAAACCACCAGTAAATATTAATATATTCGATCGATTACAGGCAATCTCGATCGCTTGTTGGACTCGATCGATATTATCTCCCACCACAGTTTGATAAAAGTGTGGCACGCCTAAAGCCGCAAGTTCTTGGGCGAGATATTGAGAGTTACTATTGAGAATATCACCGAGTAATAGTTCGGTACCGACACAGATAATTTCAGCAGACATAGTTAAATCAGTTGGCAGTTGACATGTGTGTAACCTCACCCCAGTCCTTTTGCTTCTTGAGCGACTTGATCGACATCATCAGTCATCAAGATTAGTAAATTTTCCGCAGCTAGTTCGCCACCGAGATTGCGGAGTGCGCGGGCGAGTTGGTAGCGGATTTGCCAGTCGGGGTGAGTCACAAAGGAGACAATACTCTCGACCCCATCGGGATTACCTAGTTCGCCAATCGCACCAATTGCCGCAGTTTGAACCAGACTTGTTTCGGAGGTCAGAGCCGTTTGTAATAAGTTTAAACCACGCGGATCGCCCAGTTCGCCTAGAGCGGCGATAATGCTAAATTGCACCAACCACTCACTCGTGGTGTGATACAGGTGCTGGAGATCCTCAAAAGCGGCTGTTAATTTTAAGGCACCAATGGCATCAGCAGCAGCCGCTTGGACATCAGGTTCGGGATCGTTGACCAGCCGATCGCGTAAAATTGTCAGACTCGCAGCAAGATCTTCTCCGCCCAATGTAGCCATCTGACTGACGGCCGCATAGCGGACTCGCGTATTATTATCTGTGACCAATTGCCGAATATAGCTAAAAGCAATCGCTGGTTCTAGTTCGCGCAGGAGGTTTAGTGCTTTAATGCGATCGCCTTTTTGCTCAGAATTAATTAGATCGGTGATGGATTCAGTCATGGGAGGAAGAGAATAGGATGAATGTTAAACACAATCGGCACGATTGATGCTGACCCATCTGATCGTAATCGGCATCAGCATGAATCCAATCCTTAATCTATCATTTGCACTCCCCGATCCCCTAATTTCGATCTATGAGGTTACTGATTACTGCTGCTCTCTACCGCCGCCATCGCCCGAACAATATCGCCTTGGGTGATAATACCGATCGGCCGATTGTCATCATCAACGACAGGTAAACGATGCACTTTCTTTTCGTGCATGATCCTCGCGGCGGCTGGGAGCGTAGCATCTGGCGCAATGGTGATGGCATGAGCAGTCATGACTTCACCAACCGTTTGACCTAAAACTTTGTGTAATTCGAGATCGTATTTCGCCGGATTTTCGAGATAAATTACACTATCTAAAAACATAATATGTGGCGGCATATCAATTCCTTTTTCCCGCCACATTAGATCTGACTCAGAAATAACGCCGATTAATTTTCCATCTGGATCAACCACTGGTAAACCGCTAACTTGGCGATCGACTAAAATTTGAATAGCGGTAGATAAAGGCGTTGTAGGCGTGACGACGATCGGCTCGCGAGTCATTAGATCGGCAACAGTTTGTGGCATAGCTCACTCCGTAAATTATCAATGATGAGCGATCGATTATTATTTTGTTGTTAATATTATAACTAGTCAAATTATGATTTAAACAAGACATTACAACATCTTCACTATTGTCAGAGCGTTATACTGACACGCGATACCGATTATTTAACTAAAATATAAAAACCTGACTTCTAACAGAAATCAGGTTTTTGCTATGTAGTGGGAATTGCGCGAACAAGCTCTAAAAGAAGTTTTGTAACTGTTGCTTGTAGGAAGAACCGTTCAACCCATCAGTCCGAGTCTGATATGTTGGCGGAATCATTCGTTGGAGATTGGTAACTCGTTCAGGCACAGCAGGGTGGCTGCTGAGGAATGCTGGTGGGGAATCACTCCGAATCAATTTTTTCATGAACTCAGGCATTCCGGTTGGTGCATAACCAGATCTGATAATCGCATTCATCCCGCGACGATCGGCATCATATTCATCTTGACGGCTATTTGGTAACGTCAGAGCCAACTGGATCCCCATCTGGACTAATTTGTCCCGATCAACCCCAACGATCGAACTGATCCCCTGTCTAATCGCCGCTTGTCTCATCCGCTCCCGTGAGTGGCGACCAGTCAAATGTCCAATTTCATGGCTAATTACACCAGCCAACTGTGCTTCATTATCGGCGGCTTTGAGCAAACCCGTATTCACATAGGCAAAACCGCCCATTGTCGCAAAGGCATTGATCGAGTCATCTTCGACAACTTGGAATGTAAACTTAACATCTGGGCGATCGCTATTCCGTGCTAACCGCTGGCCAATCCGATTGACATAATCAGTCGCGGCTTGATTGCGATAGATTTTGACCTGCCCATTAATTAATTGTTGATTAATCTGTGCACCCAGGCTAGCTTCCTGTGCATCAGACATATTGGAAATCTGGACAATTTGGGCACCCTGAATGAGGATTTGCCACCAAGGAATAGCTTGACTCACCTGTGGTTGACCCAGGATCACAGCCCCAACCATACATACAGAGATGAACGGATACAACCACCGTCGCTGCAACCACTGACGGAGGAACGATACTCTAGTCAACATAATCCTTTTCCAAATGAGTGATGTGAGTCAAAGCCAGGTAGCTATAAATTTATTCTAACAACCAGTGTTTCCAGTGACGATTTTTTCGTAACTTATGTTGCAACGACTGAAATTCGACTGGAAGTAAGTGTCTTGTTGTCAGCGCATTTCAGACATAATTTACTAACAAAAGTAGCCCGATCCAGATCAAAAAACTATCCCGAGTTAACTGTAGCCCCTGCTGAATAATCATGGGCGTGATTGGCTGAAGATTGTCACCCAGTAGCGGTTTTTCCTGGACTTGACCGCGATAGTAATTGATTCCACCAACTTGGACTCCCACTGCTGCGGCGTAAGCACACTCGCTCCAGCCAGAGTTGGGACTAGGATCTCGGCGGGCATCTCGCCAGCACAACCGCCAGACAGTGAACGGTTTGCCAGAAATCAGGCTCAAGGTGAGGACTGCCAGACGACAAGGGAACCAAGTCAACAGATCTTCAGATTTTGCGCTACACCAGCCTAAATCGGCGTATGGCTCGCGACGATAGCCAACCATCGAATCTAGAGTGCTAGCAGCTTTATAAGCCATCGCCAAGGGTGTAGCCCCGATTATGGGAATAAAAGAGCCAAGGATCGCATAAAATAGCGGAGCCATGACCCCATCGATCGCATTTTCCGAGATCGTCTCAAAAATAGCTCGATAGATATCGGCAATGTTTAAACGATCGGTATCTCGACCAACATACATCCTTAACTTCGATCGAGCCGCATCTAGATCTTCAGTCGCCACAGCAGCCAGTACATCCACCGCTGCTTGGCGCAAACTACGCCCAGCAAAACAACTCGCTAAGGCGATCGATTCTACCCCTACCCCTAGCCAGGGATGCACCCACTGGCACAGATAAATTAGCAGCCAAGTAATTCCTCCCGTACCCAAGATTGTCACCCAGCACAAAACCACTCCTGCCCAACGGCGAGAATTAGGGCTAAGACAATATTTCAAGACAATTTGGACAAATCGATCGATCCACCAGCCAATTACCTGAACAGGATGTAACCAGCCCCAGGGATCGCCGAGCAGATAATCTAAGTAAGCGGCGATTAGAAGGGAATAGGGAATAGGGGTGAGGGAGTTAGGCAAAAGGTTAGATTGGGACCATTAACTTACAGCAGTTTTCGAGCAAACCCACCACAAAAATGATTGAAAAACGGAGTCCAGGATTGCTTTGAAGATTTTTATCTGTGGCACGTTTGATTGCAATTTGCTGTAAACCATCGTAATCAATTGGACTTTGGACAAGATCGAGGCTGAAAAGGGATGAAAGCCAGATAAAAAAGGATAATGACGGTTCAAAGCAAAAGATCCGCCATAATTCCCAAATCTATTATGCCAATATTCCGGTTTAAGAAGCAGAATTTGTTATTGAGTGATTTTGAGACACCTGATGTCGAGCATGAACAGAATTGGATTTACCTGGTGATGCTTGCCTATGTGCAACTCTGGGCCGCTCATGCCCTGGCAATGGCACTACCTCGACCCTGGGAGCGGCACCTTAAACCCGATCCCGAAGCTCGCATTAGTCCTTCAAAGGTACAGCAGGACTGGAACCTAATTATTTCCCAGTTGGGTACACCAGCCTCTGCACCCAAACCCCGAGGTAAATCTCCTGGGCGCAAATTGGGTCAATCTCAGACTGTTCGTCCTCGCTTTTCTGTGGTTAAAAAGGGTAAATTTCGGACACCTCAAACTGAAATTGCTGCCTAGTTTCTAGCAATTCTTCCAACTACAACTATCTATTCGCTCGTCATTAGCGATAGGTAACTTTTAGATGCCACAAATCTCAAAATGTCCAAAATCCAATCAAGGAATTAGCGATTAATTATTAACAAAATTGCTGGTGACGAGTGGAGTCGCACCTCTATTGAGAGATTCGGTTTCAGCTTGGGGAATACTAGGTTTAGTCTCGAACGAGATTGAATCTATCCCCACCAATACTATCGATGATGGCGCGAAAATTAGTTATTTGGTCGATCGGTGCGCTGATGCTACTCCCCTTGGCTAGTTGCACTCAAAGCAATAGTGCCCCCCTAAATTCGACAGATTCAGCCCCAGCTTCGATTAAGGTTGGTGGCTCCACCAGCACTGTCGGTTTGCTCACCCTCTTAGAAACTAACTACTCAGCGAGTAACAAAAACTTCCAAGTTACCCAGCTTAAGCCAGGGCAGTCTGAAAGTATTATCGAGGGGATTAAACTGAAAGTTGTCGATGTGGGGACAATTTCTAAAACTGCTTTAAAAGTGGGTAAAAATGACCCTATTTTAAATTCTCGCGCAATTGTCAACGATTTGTTACTAGTTGCCACTCATCCTAGTGTTACCGGAGTCAAAAATTTAACCACCAAAAATCTGCGAGATATTTATAGTGGGAATGTTACTAATTGGCGGCAAATCGGCGGGCCGAATGCTAAAATTGTCTTGCTCGATCGACCCGAAGATGAGTCTGCCAAGCAAATTCTGCGGAAATATTACTTAGGGAAAGATCTGAAGAATTCACCCCAGGCAATAGTGTTTCGGAAGGAAGGGGAATTAATTGGGGCAATTGAGAGTACTCCCTACAGTATTGGAGCCTTTTCTCTCGCTTACGCTATTTCCCATCAACTACCAGTTAATCGTCTCAGCCTGGATGGAGTTGCACCCACCCCAGAAAACTTTGAGACGAATAAGTATCAAATGGTGCGCCACATTTCTGTTGTTTGGCATAAAAATCCTTCAGCAGCAACCCAAAGTTTTGTTCGATACATTTTTAGTCCGCCAGCCATCAGCGCAATGGAACGGGCTGGTTTTTTGCCTGTGACTGATGAATCAAAAGGGCATTAGGGATGGATCTTCTCAATCGCTACTCACGACTACCAGTGGCAGTCAAGTTATTGTCACCAATATTAGCAACATTCCTCGGCTTATGGACTGTGGGAATTGTCGGCTTTGGGCTGGTTGCCAGAAATAACCTCGAACAAAACGCCCACAAGGAGGCAGAAGATTTTGCCGCTTCGTTGCAACTCAATCTCCAATTACGCCAAGAAACCCTCAATTTGAAAGCCAGGGCAATTACTAATCATAGTGAGGTGATTCGAGCAGCTACGAATCAAGATTCTGCCCTGTTGCAACAAATATTACTGCCAATCCAAGCTTCTTTTGAGCTAGATTTGGTGAAAATTATCAATCCTGATGGTGATAGTTTATTGTGTTTGCAGCAAGGAGAACTCCGAACAGCAACATTAAACGATCGGGCGATCAATCGTTCGGCTCAGGCGGGGTTAGAGTTAGCGGGAGTAATGACAACTGCGAGTAGGAATTCATCTGCCTTGGTGGCATTAACGCCGATTAAATCTAGTGCCAAAATTCTCGCTGGATTGGTAGTAGGAAATGCGGTTGATGACACCTTACTCGAACAAATTCGGCGCAAGACATCTATGCATCTAATCGCCTTTGAAGATGATGCTTCACAGGCGAGATTCCGCCAACGAGTGACAGCTTCGACCCTACCGATCGATCGAGATCGACAATGGAAATTCCCCCAAAACAACAGATTGAAGTGGATGCTAATTGCAGGTGAAGATTACCTAGTCAAAACAGTTGAAATACCGAATTTTCTTGGCTCCGCCTCTTCTGTGGAGAATCAAACAACCCTGAAAATTGCCATCCTTAACCCAGCCAAAGAAACAGAGCAAACCGAAGGTCAACTATGGTTGTTACTGCTCGGCTTTGGGTTGTTGGGCGGATTACTGGTGAGTGGTGTAAGTATTCAGGGATTTCGCGTTACCCAATCCCTGAGTCGGCGGATTCAAAACTTGACCCAGGTGACTCAGCAGTTAGCCGCTGGTAATTTGAATATCACGATCCCGATCGATACCCCAGATGAAGTTGGTGTGCTGGCTCAGGGGTTTAACCAAATGGCGGAGCAACTAACCGCCCGCGATCGCCAACTCTCGCAACAAATGCAACAATTAGAACATACCCTGTCTGAATTGCATCATTCCGAGCAGGTGCTTCAGCAGATGAATGAAGAGTTAGAAAGCCGCGTCGAACACCGCACTACCGAACTAAACCGAGCCAAACTACTCGCCGATACCGCCAATCAAGCCAAGAGTGAATTCTTGGCGAATATGAGCCATGAATTGCGGACTCCCCTGAATGGCATCTTAGGCTATACCCAAATTCTCAACCGTTCGATCATGCTTTCTGGTCGAGAAAAACACGGAGTTAATGTTATTCACCAGTGCGGTACTCATCTTCTCACCCTGATCGATGATATTTTGGATATTGCCAAAATCGAAGCCCGCAAACTCGAACTCGTACCCCAAAAAATTCATCTACCTTCTTTTCTCCAGAATGTGGTAGATATTTGTCGGATTCGCGCCGATCGTCAGGGGATTGAATTTATCTTTCAACCAGATCCCCATTTACCCACCAGTATTATCACTGATGAAAAACGGCTGCGGCAAGTCCTGATCAACCTCTTGGGGAATGCGATTAAATTCACCGATCGAGGATCGGTAACATTTACAGTCACAATTATCGACCTGGAACTATCGACCCTCCGCTTTCAAGTTAATGATACCGGATCTGGGATTTCCACCGATCGCCTCGATCGCATTTTCCAAGCATTCGAGCAAGTTGGCGATAAATTACGCCAGTCGGAAGGTACTGGCTTGGGACTGACCATCAGCCAAAAAATTGTCGAATTAATGGGCAGTAAAATTCAAGTTCAGAGCGAAGAGGGAGTGGGGAGCGAGTTCTGGTTTGACATCACGCCACTGATTGGCACCGCAGAGATCGAACAACAGCCGAGCGATGATACACCGACAATTATTGGCTATGAGGGGCCGCGTCGCCAGATTTTAATTATTGATGACCATTGGGAAAATCGATCGGTCTTAGTTGATTTACTCACGCCGTTGGGCTTCCAAGTTGCTGAGGCGGAAAATGGCAAAGTGGGCTTAGAATCGATCGTCAAACTCTCTCCCGATCTGATTATTACCGACCTAATTATGCCAGTTATGGATGGCTATGAATTACTCCAACAGTTGCGTCATGATGGCAATCTCCAACATTCGATCGTGCTAGTTTCTTCGGCATCAGTAGCCCAAATCGATCGGCAGCAGAGCATCGCCGCTGGTGGGGATGATTTTCTCGCCAAACCATTACAAATTAAGGAGTTATTACCATTATTAGCCAAACACTTACAACTCACCTGGAAATATGCCAAGACGCATTCAAATCACAGCTTGTCACCAGAACAAGAGTCATCATTGATTACAGAGCTAATTTTACCTTCCACAGCCGATTTACAGATTTTACTAGAACTGGCTCAGGATGGAATGGTCAATAAATTGATCGCCACTGCCGAACAGATTGGGCAAAAAGATATCCTCTATCAACCCTGACGGGGCGACAGGTAGCCTAAAAACCAAACAGGGAGATGATTCTAGGCAAGTTGCCTAAAAAAAGATAGGGTAAGAAAGCTTCTTACCCAAAAACAATAAAATGTTACCAGAATTGTATCATGCCCATTTGTCAGA
>JBGSPI010000154.1:0-10993 GCA_041738715.1 Chamaesiphon sp. | reverse complement strand
AATTCTCTCGTTAGGAACTAGCGAGACTGCCGATGGAGGCAGCGTAAGACCAAGCAGGGGTCGCAAGACATCTGTGAGGCGGTCGCCCTCGAAGTCGGAAGCCCGCTCTCTACCCGATAGGGTGAGAGTCGGGTAGTTCACGCCATAAGATTTCATCCTGACCAAATCTCGCTCGGTGACAATCCCGACTGGTTCGATCCTCGCCGACGAGTTACTGTCCGCTGGAGTCGGATGGGTAATCACAATACAACTAACTCGGTGTGCGGACATCAATTGGGCTAAACTCATGACTGAAACATTAGACAGCGCATGAATAACCTCGGTAGTCATGATTTCTGACACTCGCCGGAGTCTGAGCAGAGAAGTTGGGCGGAGTAATTGGCGGATGTTTTCTGGAGATATGGTACCAACTAATCTACCATAATGATCGATCGCCACTAGATGGCGAATTTGGTACCGCCGAAATAGAAATAACGCCGCGCCAAGATCGTTTTGAAAGGCTTGTGCGTCGATCGTAATTACTGGGCTAGACATCACACTAGCAATCTTCGTTGTTCCAAAATCAATTTCTTGAACTGTCAGTTTAACGACATCTCGCTCCGTAAATATGCCTAATATTTTTTCTTGGCGCATCACCAAGACGCAACTGGAGCGGAGTCTCACATCACTATTGGATGTTCTCGATGGGGAGGCTTGTCTCTGTCTGTGAGACATCAGCCGAAGCACCTCTGTCAGAACCACATCTGACTTTACAATCAGGGGATCGCGATCAATTGCCTCAGCGAGAAGGTTTACAGAAGAAAGTTGATCGTCGCGGTGAACCATAAATTGTCGATCGTCATAACAAGTATTACGTACAGAAATTATACCAGTAAAAAAGTTGGGTTAATTCTCGATTTTATACATTGATGGGTTTGTTCCTAGTTGTGCTACTAAAAATAAGATTGCTGCGTGAATCGATTAGGGTCATAATGCTTGGATCTGAGCTATTTTCACCGGCGTAAAGATTGCAACCCCCCATGGATTATTATATCGCTCCAGCTTTCCTCGATAAATTAGCTGTCCATATCACCAAAAATTTCCTCGATCTACCTGGGGTAAAAGTGCCGCTGATTCTGGGCATACATGGTCGCAAAGGTGAGGGAAAAACATTTCAGTGCGAATTGGTCTTTGAACGAATGAAGGTGGAAGCAATCCATATTTCGGCGGGGGAATTGGAAAGTCCCGATGCAGGTGACTCCGCACGGTTGATTCGGTTGCGCTATCGCGAAGCTGCGGAGATTATCAAAGTTCGTGGGCGAATGGCGGTACTATTCATTAATGACATCGATGCTGGTGCGGGCAGATTTGACACAGGGACGCAATATACTGTTAATACTCAGTTGGTTAATGCCACACTGATGAATATTGCGGATAATCCCACGAATGTGCAGTTGCCTGGTAGCTATGATTCGACTCCTTTACCTCGGATTCCGATTATTTTGACGGGAAACGATCTATCGACGCTCTATGCTCCATTGATCCGTGATGGACGGATGGAAAAGTTTTATTGGGTACCAACCCGCGCGGATAAAATTGGCATCGTTAGTGGTATTTTTGCCCCGGATAATATTTCTGAACGAGAAATTAGTGAGCTAGTTGCTCGATTTCCCGAACAAGCTGTCGATTTTTTTGCGGCAATGAGGGCAAGGATTTATGATGAACAAATTCGAGACTTTATTTATCAAGTCGGCTTGGATCGAATTGGCATTGAAGTAGTTAATCCTGCTAGCGGTGTTCCGCCAACCTTCTCTAAACCATATTTCACTATTTCTCGCCTAATTGAATTTGGTAATATCTTAGTTCAGGAACAAAAGTCAGTGTCTGAAGGTAGATTAGTCGAAGAATATAATCGTACTCGTTATAGTGCCTAATTTGAATCTATATGTCTCAATTTCCCCTGCTAATTTTAGTTGATGGACATTCCTTAGCTTATCGCTCCTATTATGCCTATGCGAAGGGAAAAGATGGTGGATTGAAGACTTCCGGGGGAATTCCAACGAGTATTTGCTTTGGGTTTGTTAAGGCATTAGTTGAGATTATTAATAGTCAAAAGCCGGATTCACTAGCGATCGCCTTCGATTTACGCGCACCAACTTTTCGCCACGATGCTGATGATAATTATAAGGCCGATCGAGTCGAAACACCGGAAGATTTTATGATCGATATTCAGAATCTCTATGAGTTGTTGGCAGCGTTAAATTTGCCAATTGTTACGGCTGAGGGGTTTGAAGCTGATGATGTATTGGGGACACTAGCGGATCGAGGGAGTCAAGCGGGTTATCAGGTGAAGATTTTATCTGGCGACAAGGATATGTTTCAACTAGTGAACGATCCCGATCGAGTGAGTGTTTTATATCTATCTTCAGTGTATGCCAAGACTGGACAAGCTGGAGTCATCGAAATGAATGAGCAGGGTGTCATTGAAAAAATGGGCGTAACTGCGGCTCAAATTGTTGATTACAAGGCTTTATGTGGAGATAAGTCCGATTGTATTCCTGGGGTACGCGGCATTGGAGACAAAACGGCGGTAAAGTTATTAAATCAATACCAGAATTTAGCCAACATTTATCTGGCCGTGGATGAGATCCCTGGAGCAACGGGAAATAAGCTCAAACAAGGGAAAGCGGATGCGGAACATTCGCAGTATTTAGCCCGAATTATTACTGATGTACCGTTGGCGGTTGAGTTGTCTGAGACTAAATTAACTGGATTTAATTTCGATCGAGTTGAGCCTTTATTACAAGCTTTAGAACTACATCGATTTAAAAAAGATATCGAACAACTGCAAGCAACTTTCGGCGGAAAAATTGAGCCAATCGTCGAACATGACAGTCATGAGCCAATTGGCTCAGTAGTCGATATTACTGGTGACGAAAGTGAAGATTTATGGTTCTTTAGTGCTGAAGATACCGAAAAATTTCAACTCATTCGGCAATGTCCGATTCAACCACAGATGATCGATAGCTTGGCAAAATTACAAGCTTTAGTCGTCACGCTCAAACAATATCAAGATCCAAATCATCCCGTGGCTTGGGATACGGAAACTACCGATTTAGAACCACGAAATGCCAAATTAGTCGGGATTGGTTGCTGTTGGGGCGCGGAAATCGATCGCATGGCATATATTCCGATCGGGCACGGACAAGGTAATAATTTAGACTTAGATTTAGTCTGGGATAACTTGCGTCCAATCCTCGAATCTACTGATTATCCAAAGGTATTGCAAAATGCCAAATTCGATCGATTGGTATTTAAAAACCAGGGTATTCACCTTGCGGGGGTGGTATTCGATACGATGTTAGCCAGCTATGTTTTAAATCCCGATAGCAGCCATAACCTCACTGATTTATCAGCCCGTTATTTGGGGATTGTCCCTCAAAGTTATAGCGAACTGGTGCCCAAAGGTCAATCGATCGCCGATCTCAATATATCAGTAGTTGCGGAATATTGCGGGATGGATGTCTGGGGCACATATCGACTCCACGATTTACTAAAAGCGGAATTAGCTGCCGCACCAAAATTACTTGCACTCCTGCAAAACATCGAACAACCGCTCGAACCGATTCTGGCGGCGATGGAAGATCGCGGGATTAAAATTGACGCTGAATATCTCCAAAAACTCTCACACATTTTAGCCGGAGACTTGGCTGATATTGAAGAACAGACATATATAATCGCCGGGGAAAAATTTAACCTCGGTTCCCCTAAACAACTCGCCCATATCCTGTTTGACAAACTGGGATTAGACACCAAAAACATTCGGCAGACGAAATCTGGTTATTCTACCGATGTTACCACCCTCGAAAAATTACAAGGCAAACATGAAGTCGTGGATCTAATTTTACAACATCGAACTTTCTCCAAACTTAAATCCACGTATGTTGATGCGCTGCCTGCCCTCATTCATCCCCAAACCGGACGAGTCCACACTGATTTTAATCAAGCTGTTACTAGTACGGGGAGACTCTCTTCGTCCAATCCTAACCTCCAAAATATCCCAATTCGCACCGAATTTAGTCGTCAAATTCGGAAAGCATTTATTCCAGATGCAGGTTGGCTGCTCGCGGCGGCTGACTACTCCCAAATTGAACTCCGAATTCTCGCACATCTGAGTCAAGAACCGGTGTTAATTACTGCATATAAACAAAATCAAGACATTCACACTGTCACCGCCCAACTCCTATTTGAAACCGACACAGTTACCAGCGAACAAAGACGACTGGGAAAAATTATTAACTTCGGCGTAATTTATGGCATGGGTGCAGCCAAATTTGGTCGAGAAGCTGGGGTAAAAGCCAGTGAGGGGAAAATCTTCATTGATAAGTTTTACCAACGTTATCCAGGTATTTTTGACTATTTGGAGCGAGTTAAACGAGAAGCAATCGCCCAAGGATATGTAGAAACTGTTTGTGGTAGAAGACGTTATTTTAAGTTTGAAAGCGGCAGATTACGCAGCCTCAAAGGTAGTAATCCCAGTGAAATTAATCTCGACGATCTAGGTAATCTCGGCCAAATCGATGCAGGACATTTACGGGCTGCGGCAAATGCCCCAATTCAGGGATCTAGTGCTGACATTATTAAGTTAGCAATGATTCAAGTAGACAAATTACTGGCAAAATATCAAGCTAAAATGCTGCTACAAGTTCATGATGAATTAGTTCTAGAAATTCCGCTAGATGAATGGGAAGAACTCCAGCCAAAAATTCGATCGGTCATGCAAAATGCGATCGATCTGAGCGTCCCGATGGTGGTAGAAATCGGCAGTGGTCCAAATTGGATGGAGGCAAAATAAGGATATTGAAAACTCCTGGATTGTGATATTTTCCCCCCTTTAAGCAATGTGTGCATTGATGAAATTAACCACATCTGCCAAACCTTTTCCCGTTTTGAGATTGGTAAAAATAAATGGTTTATCACCACGCATCTTGATGCTATCCCGTTCCATCACGCCCAGATCCGCGCCTACCAGACTGGCAAGGTCGATTTTATTAATCACTAGCAAATCTGACTTGGTGATACCTGGCCCTCCCTTGCGGGGGATTTTATCGCCACCTGCGACATCGATCGTGTAGATGGTCAAGTCTACTAACTCAGGACTGAATGTAGCCGCCAGATTGTCGCCCCCACTTTCGAGAAAAACGATATCGAGATCGCTAAATTGCTGTTCTAATTGTTCGATCGCGGCGATATTCATCGAGGCATCTTCGCGAATAGCTGTGTGGGGACAGCCACCAGTCTCAACACCGACAATTCGCTGTGGATCTAGTGCTTGGCTTCTGACGAGAAACTGGGCATCTTCTTGGGTGTAAATGTCATTGGTAACTACCGCCAACTGATATCGATCGCGCAATTCTTTGCACAAACCATCAAGTAATGCGGTTTTACCTGAACCGACAGGACCAGCGATTCCAATCCGGATAGGGGACATAGTTTAGGAGTTAGGGTTTAGGAGTTAGGGTTTAGGGGTTAGGATTTAGCAGCTAGGCTGCTCTCTTACTGTGGTACAGCTACTCCCTGGATGTTTCCAGACTGTTCTGGATCCAGTTCTCGATCGCATTGGTCATCAGCACAGGAGACGCTGATTTGACCGATTGCTGCTTGAGGATCGTACTTCTGAGTTTTGAGATACTCGTCATTACTTTCAGGATAATCACCAGTAATATCCCGATCTTTGGGCGGTTTGGGGCGAAAGCCTAAACCAGTTGGATGTTGAGTGAAGCTAATAAATTCATAAGTCTCATTTTCTTTGCTCAGGGATAGAGTAGCACGACCATAGACAGATGTGGCTTGCTGAATCGATGTTCCTGGACCAACCCCTTTTTCCGTCCGATAGTTAGGATTATCGGTCATCAAGTGTTGAATTCGATCGTCTTCAGTAAAGGTGGTACCACTTGGGTAAGGGATATAGTATTGTACTATGCCAGCTTTTGTCACCGCGATCGCATCAAAGCCTTCCATGAAACTGGCTTTGATCGAAAATTCCACCTTTGCACCCACCTGCTGCTTTAGTTCTCTCAACGTCATCCCAATTTTGGCAACTCCAATTCCTACCGGTGTAATTTGCTGGGCGGGATCTGTGGGAATGTTTAATTTCGAGACTGGCTCTTGCTTGATAATTGCCTTAGTTTTCACCGGTTCAGGCGGTACTCGAATCGCTACTGGAGTGGGTGTGGGATAGATACTCTTGGGGATTGGGACGATCGAGATTGGTTTAGTTGGGGGAATTTTAACAGGGATGGGCGACGACGAGCTAGATGGGACGGGTATGGGCGAAGTAATGGCGATCGGTGTTGGCGTAATCGTCGGAGAGACAGTTGGTATTGGCGCGACTGTTTCCGTTATTTCCTCTTCCGGCTCGCCACACCCCGCAAGAAAGCCGATCGATAATAAACAGATGCTGAGGTAAATTTGTTGTTTCATCTTCAGTACCCAGCGTTTTCAACCTCAAATTAACTTAAAATTTAATTCTACCGCGAGTGAGAAGTTGGTATCCGCCGGCAAATGTCATCATGGAGACACAAAATGTCCAAAGGCTAGTCGGTTGCAACACGACTCCACCACTCAAAAACACGAGCGTAATTCCTATGGCGATCAAAACCCAACCAAAGTTCCCCATCGTCTGTCGCCAAAATATCAAGGAACCAATTCCGGCCATAATTGCCAGAACAGAAGCCGTTGCAGGGACTTTTTGCCACCAGTTATAATAGTAGTGAGTGGTAAAAATGATATTCTGCCCCAAAAAGTAAATACTCGCAATCATTAGTGCCAAACCGAAGATTGTAGACATAATGAACTCCTAAATTATGATGGCAATCCGGCTTTATAGTACCCATACAGCAGCGATCGATTGCTATCAACTATGCCAGTCAAGTTATTTGTCGTCATCGGTACAGTCTTCACTCTCCTAATTCTGGAAAATAAATTTCCCTTCTTCACATTTAAAAATTCTTTTTGGGCGCGAGTTGGAAGTAACTTAGGACTGGGTTTATTCAACTCGATCGCGTCGAGCCTATTCACGCTGTTAGTAGCTAACTATATAATTGCAAGATATCCCCATCAGGGGATATTAACAATAATCGATTCACCAGCTATTGTCGGTATCATATCTTTTCTGATTCTCGATCTCTACATGTACTTATGGCATCGATCGATGCACCTTGTGCCATTAGCATGGCAATTTCACCGTATACATCATACAGATCGAACGATGAATGTCTCGACGGCCTATCGGTTTCACCCGATCGAGATTGTTAGTTCGAGTATACCCAAGTTAATATTGATTTGGTGGTTGGGAATTTCTACCGAGTTACTCACGATCTATGAATTAGTATTTACTCTAATTGTCGCCCTACACCATAGTAACTTAGCGATCCCATCAGCACTCGATCGAATATTAGGTTGGATTATCATTACACCGAACTATCATCGGGTTCATCACTCCCAGGTAGTAACAGAAACTAATTCTAATTATGGCAGTGTGTTCAGTTGTTGGGATCGCCTCTTTCATACCATTACTGATCGTGCTGATATTATCGATATTCAACTTGGTGTAAGTGATGAAAACCGAGAATTGAATATTTGGGAATTAATCAAACTACCGATTGAGAGATTGAGAAATCTCTAATAGTCGTCAATTACAGCTATGTTATTGATAAATTAACCTGCTGATATCGGTTTAAGCTGACGCACTTGTCCAGAGATCGATACGTCAGGGAATTAGTGCCTTGATGTTAGGATATCTGTAGTCATCTTTTTCAGAATTGGTGCTAGTCCTTGCCGATGAACTAACTGGTGGGATAGATTCCAAAACTTCTGAGGAGATGATGAATCTGCTGACAGAGTTAAACCAACAAGGTACGAAAATTGAGATCGTCACCCATGATGCCAATGTCGCTACCAGAACAACGCGGACAATTCGGATGGTGGATGGGGTAATTGTTGAATCAAATTGAAGCTAAATACCGTCATTCTAGACTAGTGCAGATGAGTGCGTAAGCTCACCCATCTACACCCAGATCTGATCTAAACTTTAGATGGATTTTTAGTCTGAAATCAGGTAAGTGGTGATGGTAAAAATTAAGTTTTGGCAATGGATTTTGAGCCTTGCAGTTATATTGCTGTGTATTATGCGATCTTGGACTCCAGCAACTGTCGCACAAAGCAGTCAGCCAAGTGTTTGTAGCGATAGTTTGTTCCAACCAATGACAGCTAATCTGGAGATCTATCCAGTTTACGAAGTGACTAGAGATTTAGGTGTTGCCAGAACTGGCCCCCATGATGACTGTAAACGAGTGACACCCTTACCCAAGGGGACTAGAGCTAGAGTCATTGCCGAGGCGACAGGGCCAGACCGATTTAAAAAGATCGTTCCGTGGTCGCAGCTTGATTATGGCGCGTGGATTGAATCTTCAGAACTGGTATCGATTCCCGCTTTTGTGCCGCTTCAGTCTCAATTAGGCTTAGTTAGCACGCAGATTTCGCCGGAAACTACTGAAGTTACATTCCCATTATCCAGCCCAGTGCCGATCGAAGTCCAGCAAGACGATCGCCGTTTTAGTATCACATTTCACAATACTATTAGTAGCAATATTCAATATCTCAGTCAGGCAAGCCAGCCAATAATCTGGCAACCAAATCAAAGTTTGACTTTTACCAATCCAGTGATCGCCCAAGGCAATTGGCAACGGATTGATAATGAAACGGTTCAGTTTAACTTTCAACTCAAGCCACGTCAGCAATGGGGTTATCAGATGCGCTATGCAGGCAATAATTTTGTCTTGTCTTTGCGCCAGCCGCCACTGTTGAGTCAAGATACATCAAGACCACTGAAAGGCATTAGAATCATGGTTGACCCCGGACATGGGGGAAATGATTCTGGGGCTGTTGGCAGAGCCTTCGGTAATGTCTTTCAAGAAAAAACGCTGAATATCGATTTCTCCGAATACCTACGCCAAGAACTGCAACAACGAGGGGCTGCGGTGACAATGACGCGGGTAACCGATGTTAATCCTTCGCTGGATGAACGGCAAGTAGCGATCGACAGATTAGCTCCAGCCGTCTCGATTTCCATTCACCATGATGCGACAGCCAAGGGACGTGGTACAAAAGGTGCTTCGATTTACTGGTATCATCCCCAGTCGCAAAATTTGGCGGCTTCATTGCTCGATTATTTCAGTCGTAATGGTAATCGTCCGGTTCTGAATAATAATGGTGTGATTCAAAGAAGCTTCGCTGTTGCACGCCCTAGTGGTGCCCCCGCCGTGTTGCTAGAAGTCGGTTTTATGACTGACGAGGAGGAATTAAGTGAGCTATCAAATCCAGATAATCAACAACGACTAGCTAAAGTTTTAGCTGATGGAATTGCTAAGTGGGTGCTGAATCAGAGTATTAGTTAAGTCGGAGACGGGGGACGAGGTGACGAGGGGACTGGGGGGACTGGGGGACGAGGAGACTATTCCCTTTCCCCTTTCCCCTTTCCCCCTAACCTTTCCAAATTTTCTCTAAAATATCCGAGGGTGGGATGTCGGCGATTTTATCGGTGCGGGATTTAATCGCGATCGATCGACCATTATTTGGTAGAAGTTTCTTAGGGTCAGTTGGACCAAAAAGGGCAATAGTGTAAGTATCTACAGCTACTGCAAGCTGCATGGGTGCAGTATCAGTACAGAGCATCAAATTTGCACCCGCAATTGTCGCCGCAAGTTTGCCGATATCGCTGGGACTAATGACTTTGACATTCGGACAGACAGAGAGGATTGAATCCACAAAGGCATCATCTTCAGAGTCCTTAATCATGACTACTGGTAAGTTGGGCTGGCGGGTTTGTAAGTCCTTGATAATTTGTTGCCACTGTTTAGCGGGATAAATTTTATCAGATCCGACTGTTTGAGCTAGTTTGCTCGCACCGCTGTGAATCAAGACATAGCCACTTTCCTTAATCCCCAACCGTTGTTGTTCGGCTTCTGCCCAGTCAATATCAATTGTGGGTACATTGATAGCCAAGGGTGGACAAGGTGTGGTTATACCCAAACCTTTCGCCAGATCGTGGTACATTGCTGCTGCATATTGATTTTGATTCAATGCGACGGGATTGGAGAGAAAAACTTGTCCTACACCCACAGCGTAACCGATTCGCATCGGGATACCCGTTAACCAGAGCAGGAAGCCGACACCCCATCGCCGCCCCAAAGACATGGCAACCTCATATTCTCGATCGCGAATAATGCCGATCAAATTACCCCAGTCCGCAGGGCCATTAGCATCTTTAAAATCGAAGGGGATGACTTTATCGACAGACTTGGAAACTCGATAAGCCGCAGTAGATCGAGGTTCGACGACTACATCAATTTCCGCCTCTGGGTAACGCCTTTTGAGGTCATCTAATGTGGGGAAGAATAGGATCTGATCGCCAATTCCACCAGGGACAAGAGCCAGGATACGCATTTGTACTCAAGTTACTGCTGTTTATGCCTAATTTTAGCAGTTATTCAGTCGATCTTTTCACTAGGCTTATGTGGCAATCGACTAAACAGATCTGTCGCCGCAATGCTGTTGCTTTTGAGATGCGCTCGATATCTGCTAGTCAGCATCACCGATTCGCTGTTGTCTATTCGCTAGGATCGATACCTAGAGAGCGAAGTTGGGCTGCCAATCGATCTGCACGTTGTTTTTCCTGTTGCAGACTTTCTTCTGGCATGAGATAACGAGTTCCGGTGTGATCGCGCCTTAACTTGTCATGAGTCGGTAAAGGTGCGGTTGAGATAATCGGATATCATAATCTCAATTTGATTGAATTATATTGTTAATTATATGTAACTACTCAGGCTTAAAAAAAGTGGAAGATTGGAGCAAGATGGGTCAAGAGCAAGTAGTGTAAGGAAAACTGGAGAAAAGACAGGTTCAAACCTTGAGCGAAAAAGAGCGAATTCAATTAATCAGCCCAGAAGAAGCC
>JBGSPI010000097.1:0-5286 GCA_041738715.1 Chamaesiphon sp. | reverse complement strand
TGCTTTTGTGCCATTTTTACTGATTTCTAACAGTTCTTGGCGTTGCTCTTCGCTTAGTTTTATTCGATATTTTAAATTTGGGTTACTCATAGATATATTCTACAATTTTTACCCACAGTTTTAGTCCGGTCACGCCACTACAAAACTATTGTTCGCTCCTCGCCCACCCCTTTCCTTCCGAGATCTGCGATTTGTCGGTTTCGGACGGGGTGGGACTCGTTACTCACCTGCTATCCCCCTCACCACCAACCGCTAAGAGCGGTGTGGTGGGAGTACCCCGCAGTTTAGATGGAGTGAGTAGCTTGTGAACTGTACCAGTTATAAAATTCGTTGATAAATTCATGAATCTTCATGTCTGGATGTAGATCGGGGTTTCTTACCTCTGCCAATTCAAGTTGTTTATCTGTAAAATGAATCTCTAGCTCTGATTCAATAGCATTAACCAACAGTGGTGTTTGAAAAATGTCGATTTCCCAAATTGGTAGTAAAGCTAAATTACCAAATGATAAATCACTCCTGATATAATCAACATCTACAAGTCCCAATTGTGAAATTGCTTTGCGAACTGCTAAAGCGACTTTTTTGCTGTCAATTGACTCTTGTTTGAAACAATCATTCAGAAAATCTTTTTCAGATTGAATTGAAACTTTTTCACAAAATAGTTGGCGATTTTTATCAATCTCATATTTATTAATACTCCCTAAATAATTCGTGATTTTCTTAAATCCATCTTTGATAAATTCCATCAGCATATGAATTATTTACCTTTCTACTTGTTTTCGTATTCCAAGTGCAGCAAAATATCCCAAATTAAAGCCAGCAACGTACATTGAAGCTACTTCAATTCCCCCAGGTACTGAAGGTCGCACCGTTAATAAGTTCTGCTGCACCCATCTGTAACCAATTATTAGACCGTTACCACCACTGTAGGTAGATAGGGCTGCAACTGAAACAGGCTCTTGGTATTGATTAGGAGTGAAGGTTCCTGTTATTCCTCCTGAAATTACCCCACTGGTAAATGCTATTGCCGTACGAGATTTAAGTGCGCCATCTGCACCGTAAATTAAAGAACGAGTTGTAATTATTCGCTGCATTTGTTGTACTAACTTAGGAGTCATTTTTGAAATAGTTCCCAATGCTCCACCATGCGCTAATCCTGAAGACATACCAGAGAAAGCACCAATAAGAGAGCCTACTTGAGCACCTAAGACTAGTCCTGTTAAACCTCCAGCCGCTGCATAAGCAAATACTGGCCAACCAATTTTATTATCATTTTTCACATAACCAATATAGCCACCTACGGATGCTCCAGATAATGTTCCTATGATTGCCCCAATAGTTGTCAATTCTGAGAGAGTATAGTAGCCACTAGGATCGATATTTAAAATCGGATTTCCATTAGCATAAAGATATTTGTGTAAACTAATAGGATCTTGAGTTTGACCCTCATAATCATCGCGTTTAGTAAATCTTCCCGTCTCAGGATCGTAATACCGTGCCCGATTGTAATAATCGCCTAAAACAGGATCGAACTGCTCACCCGCAAACAGATACTGATTCTCACTCCCCCCACTACTATTCAACAACTCTCCAAAAGCATGATAGTTATAGGTATCAATCAGATTCCCATTCCCATCACTCAAACCTCTAGTACTCCCCAAACCATCCACATGGTAGAAACTACTATCCCCATCACGAGTCTGACTAATCAAATCATTACCATGAGTATAAGAAACAACCACCAACCCACTCGGACGATATTCTACCAACACTTGAGCATAGGGTAAATTAGCATCAATGAGATACTTAATTATCTCTCCATCCACGTTCTGACTAACTCGAATTCCACTCGCATCATACTCATATCCCACTTGTTGAATAACAGCACCATTACTATCCCAAACAACAGCACCACTCAACCGATTTTGGTCATTCCAAATCGATTCAGTCGTTTTACCATCTTCAGTCTTGGTTAAGGTATTGCCATTGTTATCGTAGGTATAAATAACCTTATCACTGCCATTTTCCAGTTCCTTCAATAGTCTGTCATTATCATCATATTGATAGGTGGTAGTGGTAATCAGATTATTAACTGTTAGCTGCTGCTGTAAGCGGTTGCCAACTTTATCGTAGATGAATTCGGTGGTTCTGTTGCTATTAACAGCATCAGTTACCTGTTCTTTAGTTAAGCGATATAGATTGTCATAGGTATAGTTAACCGTGCGGTTATTTGTCCCCACTTTCTCTACTATCTGTTGGCGATGTCCGACTTTATCTAAGGTATAAGTAAAGTTGGTGAGGGGGTTATTATCTTTGTTGGTTTGGAGGTTCGTTAAATGATTAATTTTATCGTATTGTCTGGTTTCAATTACACCATTACTGAAGGTGGTTTGGACGAGATTATTGACAACATCATAATCATAGTCGGTAAGAATTGTATTTCCAGACAAGACTTTATCTAATCGATTGCGCTCGTCATAGGTATAGGTGGTAGTGTTGGTATTCCCATTCAAGACTTGAGTGGTGACGCTAGCGCGATTTCCGGTTAAGTCATAGGTATAACTAATTTTAGAACCGTCAACATCGGTACGCGATAGTAGACGATTTTGTGCGTCGTAGTTGAAGCTGGTAACTCCTCTTCCATCGGTAATGGTGGCTATTTGTCCATCGACAGTATAGGTCATCCTCACTGTTGGGTCGTTAGTAAAGTCTTGTTCGACTAATCGATTTTGTTCGTCATATTGATAGGTAGTAATTCGTCCATTAAAGTCAGTGGTGGAACTAACATTACCCACTCCATCATAGCTAGTAATCGATCGTTGATTAAGTTGTAGAATCGTTGCAACTCTGCGTCCTAAAATATCATACTCGTAACTGGTACTATGATTATTCGCATCGGTGACACTAATGAGATTTCCATCGATAGCATAGGTGTAATTAGTCCAATCACCCAGCGCATTCTTCACGCCAGTTAATTTACCTAAGACATCATAACGATACTCGGTAATAGTTCCATTCTGGTCGGTAACTGCGGTTCTCCGTCCTAATGGATCGTAACTGGTGGTGATAAAGGTATCATCCGCATAGATAATTTTAACCGCTCTGCCCAAGTTATCGTATTGATAACGGGTAGTGTTATTTCGCGCATCGGTAACGCTCAACTGTTGTCCGACTTGGTTATACTGATAAAGAGTTCTGGGATTATCGGTTAAATCATTAGGCGTAGTGTCAGCGTAGATGATTTCTGTCTGTCTGCCTAATATGTCGTAACGATATTCGGTACGATTCCCTCGCTCGTCAATACTGGCTTTAATCGTACCGTCGCGATAGTATTCGGTTTTGGTTCGTGGATTATCATCATCATTAGGCGTAGCATCTGGTTCGATGATTTCAATTAGATTGCCAACAGCATCATAAATAGTCCGAGTAACTCGCCCAGCTTCATCGATAGTGGCGATTTCGCGACCCATCGCATCATACTGAGTTTTAGTACGCGGATTGTCAATATCATCGGTTGGGGTAGCGTCTGGTAAGATGGTTTCAATTAGTCTGCCATCACTGTCATATACCATCCGTGCGATGCGACCTAATGCGTCGGTGATAGCAGTTTGTTGTCCGAGCTTGTTGTAGTGGTAAGTGGTGGTATGACCGAGAGCATCTGTCATGCTCTGCATTCGCCCATTGGTGTAATAAGCCCAAGTGGTTATACTCGGAGTCAAACCAGTAGCGGTGGTGATTAGTTTGGTTTCAGAAAGTTTATCACCGCGACTGTTGTAGATGTAGCTGGTATTATAACCGAGCGCATCAACTATCTTGGTGAAGTTACCACTGTTGTCATATTCAAAACGGGTAATATTTCCCTGAGCATCGGTAGTTTGAGTGACTTGTCCTTTACTATCATAGGTAAAGGTAGTAGTATTCCCGCTCGCATCCTTAGTAGAAATTAAATTACCATTCCCGTCATAAGCATTAGTATTAGTTCGTCCTAACGCATCCGTAGTAGATAACAGCCGTCCTTTCTCACCATAAGTATAGTAAGTGGTATTCCCCAGTGCATCAGTCTCACTCAACTTATTCCGCTGACGATCGTAAGTATAAGTTGTAGTAAACCCAGCCGCCCCAGAGCGATCGCTAATCACCGTCTGTGACAACATATTATTGTCATCATCATAAGTGGATTTAGTAATCTTACCGACAGCATCCACCTCTGTGACAATATTCCCCCGTTTGTCATACTCATAGGTGGTGGGGTTGCCAAGGGCATCTTTAACTACTTCAATGGAGTTATTCGGATCGTAAACAAACTCCACCCCATTCCCAGAGCTATTCGCCGTCTTCTTCAACCGTCCATTCTCATCATACTCAGTCTTGACAGCCTCTCTTCCAAGCGGATCGACGATCTTATCGAGATAATGCGCCCTTGTCCCATCATACTCAAACTTAGTCTGATTCCCATCCCTGTCAGTCACAGAGACAAGATCCCCTGATTCATCATACCCATACACCACCTTCGCCCCCAACGGGTCAGTCACAGACACAATCCGTCCCTGATTATCCCGCTCGAATGTCACCTTCACCCCTGTCGAACTAACAATCTCTGTGTCACTATAAGTCAACACATTCCCATTAGTATCAGTCACCGTCTCCAAATCCCCAGTCGTCGCATTAATCTCATACACCGTGCCATCCTTAGTCGTCAACAAATACCGATTCCCAAACCCATCATCCTGCGGTACATAGGGACGACCCGCCAAATTAAACAACTTGCCATCCTTCTCTATCAACACCCCATTCGGATTCCCCGACGAAGTACCCGCATTGGTGGAATAAGTATTCACATTCGCCTTAATTTCCGCTCCAGGCACTGTCAGCGTACTCGTCACGCCCTGATCCGACACAAAACTCGGATAATATAACCGTCCCCCAGTCAAACCACCGATTGCGCCCTGTACCTGTTGGGGTTGGAACGTAAACCCTTCCCGCTTCCCACCTGGAAGGGTAATATATATCCTTGTCCCAAATTTGAAGCCTTCTGTCCGATAACCCAATTCTTCATAGGTTGGATCTTTCTTCAGACTAGTCCGCAAGTCAGTATCCCGAAACTCCATCCGCCACCCATAACCAAAGTCATCAGTCGTACCAGAGGTGAGCGAATCATACGTCCGCGTCAGACTAATCGGTATCCCCGTCACCGGAATGGTTAAGTCGGTGAAGGATAACCGGAAGTTACCCAGTTTTAAATCACCTGTGACTTCAATCTCTTCTTCAATACTGCTACTCCGTCCG
>JBGSPI010000071.1:0-58759 GCA_041738715.1 Chamaesiphon sp. | reverse complement strand
GTTGCTTATCTGGGTGGTTATCTCGAACATCGACGTAAGACTCCGATTGGCATCCAAGTTCTCTGGCGTGGTTGGCTAAAATTACATGATCTTTGCCAAGGCTGGCAGCTTGCTAGAGGCACTTAACGTGAAAAGTCAGGTAACGGCGCGTTTGTTAAAGCGGATTCCACCTTGTTTAGTCGAGACATGGCAACAGGAAGAAGCCGCATGGTGGCTCCATCCTGTTTCCCCCGACAGTCGAGATCGAATGTCATCAGTGCAATTTTAATTTAACGATCGATTAACCCCGATACCAAGTACTAGGAACTCCAGCCTTATCGATGACCACAATTTTCTGTTCTGTTAATTGAGCGCGGATGCGATCGCTGGTGGCAAAATCTTTATTCTGTCTGGCGATTTGCCGTTCGGTTAGTAATGATTCGATCTCTTCATCGCTCAAACCACTTGGTTGGACTTTTAATTGACTCGGATCGACTTCCAAACCTAACACTCCGGCTAATTCAATTAAGGTTTGCCATTTATCTTTGAGCAGAACTGGATCTACTGTTTGCTCGCTATCGTGAGTAATAATATTACCGACTTTCCGCAACTCTTTGGCGAGTTCAAATAAGACCGCTAAACCTTCAGCAAAGTTGAAATCATCATCTACCGCAGTCCGAAATCGATCTATTTCTTCGGTGGTAGTAGAAGCCGACCCAGTGCGAATTGGATTTACATTATCCCAGCCTAATTTCGCACCAAACTCATAACCAAATAACAGTCCATCTTTAATTGTCTGCCAACTTTGTCCAGCGGCGGTCATGGCTGCATCGCTAAAATCCATCGGCTTGCGGTATTGCGCCGTGAGGACAAATAATCGCACCGTCATCGGATCGATTTGATAACCATTACCATCGCGGTAATCATTGAGTAATTGACGGATCGTGATAAAGTTGCCCAAGGATTTGGACATTTTTTCACCGCTAATTTTGACCATCCCATTGTGCATCCAGTAAGTGGATAATGGTCGATCGTGAGCGCATTCGGATTGAGCGATTTCATTCTCGTGATGGGGGAAAACTAAATCGCCGCCGCCACAATGGATATCGATAGTTTCTCCCAACTGTTTGCGGATCATCGCAGAACATTCTATATGCCAGCCTGGTCGTCCATTTCCCCAGGGAGACTCCCAGAAGGGTTCGCCCGGTTTCGCCGCCTTCCAGAGGGCAAAATCAAAGGGGTCTTCTTTCTTGATTTGGTCGGGATCTGCCGCTTCGATCCGTTCTCCAGCACCAGATCGCAGATCGTCGAGGTTGCGTTTGGAGAGTTTGCCATACTCATCAAATTTACGCACGCGGAAGTAGACATCGCCATCGACAGCGTAGGCAAAACCCTTGCGTTCGAGATCGGTAATTAAATCTTGAATCTCTTGAATATGTTTGGTGGCGAGGGGATAATGATCGGCATCACGGACATTTAACCGATGTAAGTCTTCAAAATAGGCTTGGGTATATTTCTCTGATACTTCTGTCATCGAACTATGTTCGAGATTGGCGCGATTGAGAATCTTATCATCGATATCAGTGAAATTCTGGACGTACTGGACATCATAACCGCGCCATTTTAAATAGCGGCGAACAGTGTCCCAGACAATATACGATCGAGCGTGACCTAAGTGGCAATAGTCATATACAGTCACCCCACAGCAGTACATCTTCACCTGGTTGGGTGATAAGGTTTGGAATGGCTCCTTGGTTCTGGAGAGGGTGTTGTATATAGTTAAACTCATAATTCGATTCGATCGGTAATAATTAGAGTGGCTCGGTTTCTCCGACCGGAGAGACTACGCCAAAGACGACGCTGGCTGACCGGGGCAACTGGCAAGAGCATAACTCTATTCTAAGTTTGCCATCGATCGACTCCTAATTTCTGTTAAATCCTAATTATCCTCATTATGACCTCAAATACTATTTCACCCACCCTTGAAATGATCGAAGTGGAGGAGAAGCTAGTCCCGGTGACGATTATCACGGGATTTCTCGGTAGCGGCAAAACAACCTTGCTCAATCATATCCTCCAAAATCAGCAGGGAATCAAGACGGCTGTGCTTGTGAATGAATTTGGCGAAATCGGTATCGATAATGATCTGATCATCGCTACTGGTGAGGATATGGTGGAATTAAATAATGGCTGTATTTGCTGCACGATTAATGAGGACTTAGTTAATGCTGTTCATAAGGTATTATCTCGATCGGAACAGATCGATTACCTAGTTGTCGAAACTACTGGTTTAGCCGATCCTTTGCCAGTCGCCTTGACATTTTTGGGGACGGAGTTAAGAGATATAACTAGACTCGATTCAATTATTACGCTGGTAGATGCGGAGAATTTCAGTATCGATCTGTTTAATAGTGAAGCGGCGCAAAGTCAAATTACCTACGGTGATATTATTCTCTTAAATAAGGTCGATCTCGTTGATGAAGCAGATGTAGATCTACTCGAAGTGCGCATTCGAGAAATGAAAGAAGGTGCGAGAATTATTCGCACAAAAAAATCAGCAGTATCATTACCGATGATTCTCAGTGTCGGCTTATTTGAATCTGATAAATATCTCGAATCTCCTGTAAGTCATGAGGAACATCATCATCATGACCATGCACACGACCACCAGCATGAGGATCATACAAATTGCGACCATGACCAGGGTAAATGCGAGCATGAAGGACACGATCATCACCATCATGACCATTCCCATCACTTAGAAAATGATGGATTCACATCATTATCCTTTGTAAGTGACAGACCATTCTCTCTGCGTAAATTCCAGCATTTCTTAGACAATCAACTCACTGTTAATATCTTCCGAGCTAAGGGATTTTTATGGTTTGATGAAAGTGATAAATGTCATGTTTTTCATCTGTGTGGAAAACGCTTCTCGATCGATGACGAACAGTGGAAAGGTCAACCCCAAACTAAATTTGTAATCATCGGTCAAGATCTCGACCATACTAAAATTCGATCGCAGTTAGAAAAGTGTTTAACTACTGCTAAAATAACTACTGGCAAAGGATTTGGTAAGTAGATCTTGCTGTTATTCGATAGCCTTCATCCATCTAAACTATGATTCAAATGATTGACTGATGAACTATGGTGCTCTGCGCTTGAATCGTCTTAGTCCCTCTAGATAATCTAATAAATCATAGTTTAGACGGTGTATTCTTGGCTGGAAATCACTTTCATAAAAATGTGCCCGATATTTCGATCGAGCACACGTTTTTTAGGATTAAATTAATTCAGTTTGAATTAACCTTGGAGAGCTTCAGCACCACCGACGACTTCGAGAATCTCTTGCGTAATCGCAGCTTGACGAGCTTTGTTATAACTAAGAGTCAAGGAACCGATGAGTTGCTTGGCGTTGTCGCTCGCATTATTCATCGCTGTCATCCGCGCGGCTAGTTCGCTAGCTGCGGATTCTTGTAACGATCTCAGGAGTTGATTATTTAGGTATAAAGGTAACAGCGCATCCAGGATTTGATTGGGATCTTGTTCAAAGATCGTATCGCTGGGAAGTGGTTGAGTCGTAGAAGCCATTTTTTCCCGCTCAACGGCAAAACTACCACCGCGAGTAGTCAGGCGAAAAACTTCATCATCGGGGACTTCTAACCCTTGAGGACTCAAAGGCAGTAAGGTTTGAATAACTGGTCGAGAAGCGATCAACGAGACGAATTTAGTATAAACTAATTCGACTCGATCGACTGTTTCCGATAGGAAAAGTGCGAGTAATTCATCAGCGATTTTACCAGCTTCCGCAGATGTGGGAATTTGTTCTAATCCAGTATAGGTAGCATCAATTGGTTGATTGCGTCGTTGGAAGTATTGAGTTGCTTTCCGTCCAACTGTAACAAATCGATAGTCTAAACCTTGCTCTTTGAGTTCTTTAGCACGGAGTTCGGCTTTTTTAATAATCGCACTATTATAACCACCACAGAGACCGCGATCTCCGGTCACAACTAATAGTCCAACGCACTTAACTTCCCGTTGTGTCAGCAACGGAGAGGTAGCATCAGCAAAAGTCAATCGACTTTGTAAGCCATATAAAACTTGCGCTAATCTATCGGCAAAGGGGCGAGTAGCAATTACTTGTTGTTGTGCCCGACGCACCTTTGCTGCGGCAACTAGGCGCATTGCTTCGGTAATTTTTTTAGTATTTTTAACTGATTGAATTCGATCGCGAATCGTTTTTAAGTTAGCCATAATTATATTTAAGTTTAAGTTTTAGGGGATTATTCGCAAACATAGGTAATAAGTAACAACTAACAGAGTGTATCTATACTTATTACTTATTACCTATTACTTATTACTTAACTACGCTGTGGCTAAGAAAGATTTCTTACATTCAACTAGTGCATCTTTGAGCAGAGCTTCAGCTTCATCAGTCAACTGCATTTTGTTGTCCTTGATGGTCTTTGCGTACTCAGGTTTGCTATTTTTCAGGTACTCTTTGAGGGCTGCGGTGTAACCAGTTACTTTATCGACAGCGATATCATCGAGATAACCGTTTAAGCCTGCATATACAAGGGCTACTTGTTCGGCTACTGATAGCGGCGAGTACTGGGGCTGTTTGAGAATTTCCCGGAGCCGCGCACCACGTGCCAGTTGATTTTGGGTCGCTTGGTCGAGGTCGGAGGCGAACTGAGCGAAGGCTTGGAGGTCGTCAAACTGGGCTAATTCGAGTTTGAGTTTACCAGCCACCTTTTTCATGGCCTTGGTTTGGGCAGCGGAACCTACACGGGATACAGAAATCCCGGCGTTAATCGCTGGACGAAGACCAGAGTTGAACAGGCTGGAGGAGAGGAAGATCTGACCATCAGTAATCGAAATTACGTTAGTCGGAATATAGGCAGATACGTCACTCGCTTGGGTTTCGATGATCGGTAATGCTGTCATACTACCACCGCCGAGTTCATCGCTGAGTTTAGCAGCACGCTCTAATAAGCGGGAGTGAATGTAGAATACGTCACCGGGGTATGCTTCCCGTCCTGGTGGACGACGGAGCAGGAGGGACATCTGACGGTATGCTTGCGCTTGTTTGGACAAGTCATCATAGATGATTAGGGTTGCTTTGCCTTGGTACATAAAGTACTCGGCAATTGCGGCACCAGTGTAGGGTGCGAAGTATTGCAGGGTGGCTGGGTCGTTGGCATTGGCCGCGACAACGACGGTGTAAGCCATTGCGCCAGCTTCTTCGAGGACGTTAACGACGTTGGCAACGGTAGAAGCTTTCTGACCGATGGCCACGTAGACACAAATTACATCTTCTTCTTTCTGGTTGATGATCGTATCAACTGCGATCGAAGTTTTACCAGTCTGCCTGTCACCGATAATCAGTTCCCGTTGTCCACGACCGACGGGAATCATCGCGTCAATTGCGGTAATCCCAGTCTGCATCGGTTCGTATACGGAACGACGTTCGATAATCCCTGGTGCCATGAATTCGATTAAGCGAGTGGTTGTGGTGTTAATATCACCTTTACCATCGATCGGGCGAGCTAATGCGTCAACTACGCGACCGACAATCGCTTCACCAACGGGAATCTGAGCGATTTTACCAGTTGCTTTAACTGCGCTACCTTCTTGGATATCGCGACCGTTGCTCATCAGTACCACACCGACGTTATCGGCTTCTAGGTTGAGAGCTAGTCCCACACTCGCGTCTTCAAATTCAACGAGTTCGCCGGACATCACTTTATCCAAGCCATAAACACGGGCAATCCCGTCACCTACTTGGAGGACGGTACCAACGTTGGATGATTTGACATCTTGGCTGTACTGTTCGATTTGCTGGCGAATAATACTGCTAATTTCGTCAGGTCTGATACTAATCATAATTATCTATTACTGATGTAAGTTTTCTATAGGTGTTAGGTGTTAGGTGTTAGGTATTAGATCTTAGGTATTTATTTGTTAAACCGCCTACTCTCTACTCCCTACCCCCTACTCCCTAGCATTAAGCAATGCTCAGACCCAAGCGGCGAATTTCGCTGCGTAAGCTGGAGTCGATTACTTGAGAACCAACTTTGATAATCACCCCGCCGATGATCTCTGGGTCGATTTTGGTGACGATTTCGACGCTATTTGCGCTGGTCATCCCTTGAATTCGATCGCGAACGGATTGAGTCTGAGAGTCAGTTAGGGCGACTGCACTAGTGACTTCAGCCAATACAATCCCTTTCAAATCGCGGAGGATGGCTTGATACCGACGACAAATTCCTTCTAAGTAGCCGATTCTCCGTCGATCAACTAAGATCATCAGAAAATTAGACATAAACGGGTGAATTGTATCGCCGACAATTTTGCCTAAAATCGCTTTTTTATCGGCAATTTTGACGATCGGATTAGCTAAAATTTGTCCCAATTCTGGAGATTCATCCAGCATTCCCAATAAATCTGCACAATTGCTCCCAAATTCATCGATCAGATTTTGGGACTGAGCAAGAGACATCAAAGCATCAGCATAGGGTGTCAGGACGACGCTACCAATGGCACTATCTTTCATTATTTACCTCCTACCATAGCGATGCTGCGATCGACCAACTCAGATTGAGCCGATTCGGTCAGCAGATTTTTGAGTTGAGCTTCGGCCCGTTCCATGGCGAGATTACTAATTCTTGCCCGGAGTTCGGCAATCGCTTTATCTTGCTCGGTGCTGGTATCGGCAGCAGCAAGTTGTTGCATCCGCTCGATATCGGCTGCGGCTTTAGCCGCAATTTCGGCTTTGACGCTTTCTGCGCTGGTGATGGCGGATTGGCGAATTTTTTCGGCTTCGGCTTTTGCTTGAGCCAGATTTTGTTTAGCTACTTCCAGTGCAGATGCAGCTTGTTTTTGCCGAGCTTCAGTATCCTGAATGGCAGTTTCAATCACAGCGCGACGCTCGGACAGAATATTGGTTAAAACTTTGCGTCCGAAGACAATTACAAAGCCTAAAACCAGGGTGAGGTTAAATAAGTTGGTTTCGATTAAATCTAAATTTAAGCCGACACCACCTTTACCTGCTGTGGCGAGGAATAGGAAATTTCCCATGATATATGTCAGTTATCAGTTATCAGTTATTAGTTGTCAGCCTTACCCTGAGCGGAGCCGCCGGGTGATTAATTATCAGTTATTCAGTTACACTGCTAGCTGTTAATTGTTCGCTGCTAACTTTTTTAATCTGGTGTGCAGGTTTATTATTTGACTAAATCAGGCCCTAACAATTTAGTCAGGATTTGACGACTAAGTGCTTCTACTTGTGGCTCCAAAGCCGTAAAAGCAGCAGCTTTTTGTCGATCGATTTCCTGTTGGGCTTGTTCCCGTTGGACTTGGGCTGCTTGTTGAGTTTCAGCTATTTGTCCGGCAGCAATTTTCTGCGCTTCAGCTTTGGCTGCGGCGATGACTGCTTGGGCTTCCCGTCTAGTTTCGGCTAGTTCTTGTTCGTACTTTTTGGTGAGTTCTTCAGCTTCGGCAAGTCTGCTTTTGGCATTACCCAAACCACCGCGAATATACTCATCTCGATCGTCTAATACTTTACCAAGGGGGGTGTAAAACAGTTTGTTTAACACGGCGACCAAAATGACGAATTGAATTGCCATTAGTGGTAAAGTCGCATCAAAGTCAAACAGTTTACCCTTTTCTGCTTCTTCTACTGCGGCTGTTGCCAACAATAGCGTCCATTGTGGGATCATGTTTCTACTTCCTGAAAGTTTGGTGTCAGGAGGAAATCGGCAGTAAGTTGGAAGTTATTGTCTTGTCGCGCTGTCTTGACCTCAACACATGGTCGGAAACCTCCGAATGCTTTAGGTCGCTAAATCTGGAGGAAATCTCCACAGCGATGAATTGTGGTCGGGGAACCCGACCATCCAACTTCATCAAGAGAGCGCGCGCCGCAGTCTTGTCAGCGATAACGATTTTGCAGACTGATGCCAAAGTGTAGTTCCGGCTGATGCTTCGTTGTCCACTGTCAACTGTTAACTGTCAACTGATACTGTCCGTTCCGCTCCATCGAGTTGACTGTGAGATTATGCGAAGGGGTTAGCAAACAACAGAATCAGTGCAACGACCAGACCATAAATAGTCAGAGATTCCATGAATGCCAAAGAAAGCAGGAGAGTACCGCGAATTTTGCCTTCAGCTTCGGGTTGACGGGCGATACCTTCAACAGCAGAGCCAGCAGCGGAACCTTGTCCGATACCAGGGCCAATTGCCGCTAAACCAACAGCGAGAGCAGCAGCGATTACGGAAGCAGCAGCAACAGTAGGATTCATGATGTAATTACCTTAAAAAAATGATTGAGAGAATATTAGTCGAGAATATCAGTTCCCAGCTACAAGTTAATAGTTAGCAGTAATATTTACTGTCAACTGTCAACTGTCAACCCTTCGACAAGCTCAGGGCATTGCTGTCAACTGAATTAGTGTTCTTCTTCGTGTTCGCCGTGACCTTCGATCGCTTCACCGATATACACAGCAGCTAGTGTAGCAAATACTAAGGCTTGAATTGCACTAGTAAATAGCCCTAATAGCATAACTGGCATTGGGATAATAAACGGAACTAGCAGTACTAGTACACCGACCACTAATTCATCCGCGAGGATGTTACCGAATAAACGGAAGCTTAGGGACAGTGGTTTAGTGAAGTCTTCGAGGATATTAATCGGTAAAAGGATTGGTGTCGGTTGGATATATTTAGCGAGATATCCCAAACCGCGTTTGCGGAAACCTGCATAAAAATAAGCCAAAGACGTGAGCAATGCCAATGCTACCGTGGTGTTGATGTCATTCGTTGGCGCAGCTAGTTCCCCTGATGGCAGGTGAATCAGCTTCCACGGGAGTAGTGCTCCAGACCAATTGGATACAAAGATGAATAAAAATAGGGTACCGATAAATGGAACCCAGGGACGATATTCCTTTTCGCCAATTTGGTTTTTGGTTAAGTCCCGGATAAATTCCAGGGCATATTCCATCAGGTTTTGAATCCCGCTGGGAATGCGTTGCACATTCCGCGTCGCGGCAATTGCTGCGATTAACAGCAACCCGATGACAAACCAAGAGGTGAGGAACACCTGACCGTGGAGTTGGAAGTTACCTAGTCGCCAATATAAGTGATGACCGACATCCAATGCCGCTAGGGGCATTGGATTTATGATGTTTAAACCATCTAACATGTGGATCTAGGATTGTCTAGCGATCGTTTACCAAAGTGCATTGCGGCAATTGGTGGTCAATAGTTCGGCTTGCTGTTATTTAGCGAGCCAGATTGTCCGTAAAAGGTAGATCAAAAGTGCCGCTTTGTAGGTTAAAAAACCCAAAAAGACTGGCAGAATTTGCAATTGGTGCCATTTAGCTGCGACAAGCATCAAGCCGACAAAGAGGGCGAGACGATTTAAACTCAACTTGCTGGATTCGTTACCAATGCGATCTACATCTTTTGCTAGCAGTCTCAAGTAAACTACTCCTGCGACTGCACCCAATAGGTAATTAAGGGCGACCCTCAATTCATAGACTAGTGCTACAGTGACAAATGCCACAGCAGTTATTGCTAGAGTAATCAGGTACAACTCTCGTTTGAGTTGTCGATACTCACCCATCGAGTCCTCTGACGATTGAGTTACACTAGATTCATCTGGTGTAGTTTCTGCACCAACCGATGCGATCGGTTGAGGTGTTTCATCAGTAGAGTTCACAGTAGTTTGGTGTTATTTGAGCCTGACAGACCATCATCGATTGTATCACCGAGCGGTAACAATACTTAAAATAAATTTATCATGGGGATCGTGATTGCGGGAGAACGTAGTGGCGTGGGTAAAACCACGGTTACTTTAGCCATACTTGCGGCTCTGGGGCGTAGACAGCAGACAGTACAGTCGTTCAAGGTTGGGCCAGACTATATCGATCCGATGTTCCACTCTTTTGTCACTGGTCGAGCCTGTCGCAATCTCGACCCGATTTTGACTTCTGATGACTATGTGCGGGCTTGTTTCGATCGATATAGTCAGAGTTCGACCTATGCTCTAGTTGAAGGCGTAATGGGGCTATTTGATGGGGCTTCCGGGCTGACAGATGCCGGGAGTACAGCACAAATATCGAAATTACTCAATCTGCCAGTGGTGTTGATTCTCAATTGTAGTAGTACATCCAGATCGATCGCGGCAATTGCCCACGGTTATCGGACGTTCGATCCTCAAGTCCACATTGCTGGAGTCATTCTCAATCAGGTGGGGAGCGATCGACACCTAGAATTACTCACTGCTGCCCTCTCACCGCTCCATTTACCCATCTTGGGCGTATTGCGACGGCAAAACGATCTGAGTATCCCCGATCGGCATCTAGGGTTGATTCCAGCAGGAGAATTGACGAGCTTGAACATCACCCTCGACAGGCTTGCCGATGTGGGAGAAACCTGTTTTGATTGGGCAAAACTATTACCCTTACTAGCTACGAAATCTTCACTTGTTGGTAGAATCGCCGACCCAACTACTGCACCCGCCAAACCTAGAAAGATTCGATTAGCCGTAGCGAAAGATGCCGCATTTAATTTTTACTATGCAGATAATTTAGATTTACTGAAAAAATTAGGGGCAGAATTGGTCGAGTGGAGTCCACTCGCTGACGAACAATTACCGGCAGATATTCAGGGGTTATATTTTGGGGGTGGATTTCCCGAAGTATTCGCCGACAGATTGGCCGCAAATCAACCTGCCAGAGCCGCAGTCAAAAATGCGATCGAAGCTGGAATGCCCACTTATGCCGAGTGTGGTGGTTTGATGTACTTATGCGATCGGATTGTCGATTTTAACGATCGATCGGCTTCAATGGTCGGAATTTTTCCGACCACCGCAGTCATGGGTAAACGGCTCACCCTCGGTTATCGGCAACTTACCGCTACCCAGGATAGTTTACTTTTGAATGCTGGCGATCGGGTGTGGGGACACGAGTTCCATCGTTCGACCCTTACCGATGCACCTCCACAACCCCTATTTACGTTAGAGGGTTATGAATCCAATCTCATCTTTCCCGCCGAAGGTTGGCATCGATACCAAGTTCAGGCTGCCTATACTCACTTACATTTTGGTGTCAGACCAGACTTACCACAAAAATTCCTCGATTGCTGTTCCCAATTTGCCCCCAGATATTGAATGCCCATTCTAAGTGTAGCATTCAGCCCATTTCAGCCTCGATCGTCGATAATGTAAATGCAGCACAAATTTTTGCGTGGGAACACCCAGACCGAGAACCAATTCATCTAGCTAAATTAGGCGATATAACTGTCAAACATAGCCTAGTTGTCGCAAATATTTAGCCCAAAATCTACAAATTAACTAAATTTTTATGAACAAGCTAATTCAAACAATCGCATTGGCTATGGTAGTCTCCGCACCGCTAAACCTAATTGCATTGCTGACATCTGCGGTAGCACATCATACTCCTAGTCATGTGAGTAATATCTCAGCCCAGACTAATGTAACTGCCAAAAAGAAAAAAATAAAATCACCTCGGACTACTCCCGTCAAGAAGAAAAAAACTGCGCCTGTACAGAAGAGAACAACTGTTACCCCCAAGAAAAAACCTGTAGATAGTAATACAGCAGCACCGTCAAATGGCGTACTACCGAATAGTAATAGCCCCCAAATTAAACCATCAACTCCACCGAGTACTTCTAAAATCAAACCAATCGATCCAAGACTGGGTAATCCGACCAAACCTGGCACTACTACTAAATTGCCTGAGGCTAGTCCTGACGTGCCGAGTATTCCGCTCCCTACACCTGGGAGTGTCCCCAACCCCGCAGGCAATGTACCTAGCCTACCTAGACCAAATTTACCAAATTTACCATCTGGGACAACGAAGTAACAGCGCAAGGTCTCTATCTAGCCAAACTTTTTACCGATCTGCTGGTGGAGCAGTCCTGTCAACTGACGGGACTGCTCCGCTTTTTTGGCAGTTTATTCTGCTCGATCGGTTAAAATCTAGAGTGGCGAACAGTTACCGTCCAAACTAGTAACTGTTAACTGTTAACTGTTAACTGTAAAAAGCTGGTATGGCGACACCCCTCGACGATCTCAAACAACAACTATCAATTCTCCAAACAGCAGCACTAAACTCGATCGCGCAAGCCCAGACTTTAGAGGCATTAGAACAACTCCGGGTCAACTATCTTGGCAAAAAAGGTGAAATCTCCAAAATTTTGGGGGGAATGGGAAAATTAGCCGCCGAGGATCGTCCCGCTATTGGTGCTGCCGCGAATGTCGTTAAAGATGCTATTCAATCACAACTCGATCGCACTAAGACCGACTTGCAAACGGCTCAAATCCAAGCACAATTAGCCGCAGAGACACTCGATGTGACGATGCCAGGTGGATATCGTCCCTTAGGTAGAGTGCATCCAATTAATGCCACAATCGATCGCGTCATCGATATTTTTGTCGGGATGGGTTACACCGTCGCGACTGGGCCAGAAATGGAGACGGATTACTACAATTTCGAGGCTCTCAATACTCCGCTCGACCATCCGGCACGAGATATGCAGGACACATTTTATCTGCCTGATGGTAATCTGCTCCGCACCCATACTTCTTCGGTGCAAATCCACTATATGGAAGAAAACGAACCGCCGATGCGGATTATTTCGCCGGGACGTTGCTATCGTCGCGATACAGTCGATGCAACTCACTCAGCCGTATTTCATCAGATTGAAATCTTGGCGATCGAACGCGATCTAACTTTCACGGACCTTAAAGGTACAATCAAAGAATTCTTGATCCAAGCTTTCGGGATGGAATTACCAATTCGATTCCGGGCTAGTTATTTCCCGTTCACTGAACCCTCAGCGGAAGTGGATGTCCAATGGCAAGGTCGCTGGTTGGAAATTATGGGTTGTGGCATGGTCGATCCCAATGTCCTCGCCAAAGTCGGTCACGATCCTGAAGTCTATAGTGGATTTGCTGCTGGGTTTGGGGTAGAACGGTTGGCAATGGTGCTTCACCAAATCGATGATATCCGCAGGCTTTATGCCAGTGATTTACGGTTTCTCCGCCAATTTTAGGTGGATCTAGGTGTTGTCCGACAGACCCCAATACGGTTCGGTTAGCCAGCGACTAAAGTCGCCGCTCATGTTGCAAAGTCCGCCTGCGCGGACTAAAACTAGCAACAATATTGGTTTAACCAAACCGTATTGCGACAGACCCCGCTTTTTCAAGGCGGGGTTTCTGCTAACTTCCTGAACCGACGATCAAATTACCAGATTTTCGGAACAAAAAAAGTCCGCAAATGCGGACTTAAATTTTTAAAAACTAACTAATTTAGCGTCTGACTAATTTTTTGGATAGTTTCCGTAAGCGAATCGATTGAGGTGTGACTTCAACCATTTCATCACCGCTAATATATTCTAGAGCGCGTTCTAGGGTCATATCGATCGGTGCTTTCAACTGAACTAATTCTTCCCCGCCAGAAGCACGGTGGTTGGTTAATTGTTTGCTCTTGCAGACATTTAATTCCAAATCCTGTGGGCGGTTGTTTTCACCAACGATCATCCCTTTATAAACCTTGGTACCTGGCTTAATAAAGAATGTACCCCGATCCTCTGCACCGAGCAGTGCGTAGTCAGTGGCTACCCCTTCTTCAAAGGAGATTAGTACCCCATTCCGGCGTGCCGCAATTTCGCCACAGAGAGGACGATATTCGAGGAAACTGTGATTCATAATCCCTGCACCACGAGTCATCCGCATAAACTCACCCCGGAAACCAATCAAGCCGCGTGCCGGAACGACAAACTCTAGGTTAGAACGACCATTCGCGCCCACAACCATATCTTGCATTTCGCCCTTGCGCTGACCGAGACGCTCGATACAGCTACCCACAGCTTCTTCGGGAACGTCCAGTGCGAGTAATTCAAATGGTTCACAAGGTTTACCGCCAACTTCTCGATAGATTACTTGGGGCTGGGAAACTTGGAATTCAAAACCTTCTCGGCGCATATTCTCGATCAGAATACCCAGGTGAAGCTCACCCCGTCCAGCAACGGCAAATTTGTCTGCTTCATCAGTTTCTTCGACTCGGAGGGCGACGTTAGTTTCCAATTCACGGAATAACCTGTCGCGAACTTGGCGCGAAGTAACCATTTTACCTTCAGTCCCGGCAAAGGGTGAGTCATTCACGCAGAAGGTCATCTGGAGAGTTGGCTCATCTACTTTGATTAGTGGTAGAGCCATCGGATTTTCTGGACAGGTGATGGTTTCCCCGATATTTGCATCGGCGAAACCAGCTACAGCGACGATATTTCCGGCTGTTGCGCTGGGAATTTCCACCCGTTTTAAGCCATCAAAGCCTAATAATTTGGTGATGCGTCCTTTGGAGATCGAACCATCTTCTTTCATGAGCGCAGCTTGCTGACCCATATTGATGGTGCCGTTATGAATCTTGCCAATGATAATCCGACCGAGATATTCAGAATAGTCGAGGGTGGTAACTTGCAGTTGCAAAGGTTTTTCGGGGTCGCCGACTGGGGGTGGCACATGGCGGAGGATGGCTTGAAACATGGCTTCCATGTCTGTACCTTCTTCTTCCAAGGTGTTCTTGGAGTAGCCAGCTAAACCGGAGGCAAACAAGTAGGGGAAGTCGCACTGGTCGTCGTCTGCACCCAGTTCCATAAATAGGTCTAAGACCTTATCGACAGCTTTGTGGGGTTCGGCTCGCGGTCTGTCAATTTTGTTGACGACGACAATCGGCCGTAAGCCCTTTTCCAAGGCTTTTTTGAGGACGAACCGAGTCTGGGGCATCGGACCTTCATTGGCATCGACAATCAGGATGCAACCATCAACCATGCCGAGGACGCGCTCGACTTCACCACCGAAGTCCGCGTGTCCGGGGGTATCGATAATATTAATTAATGTTTCTTTATACTTGACAGCGGTATTTTTGGACAAAATCGTAATACCGCGTTCGCGTTCGATGTCGTTGGAGTCCATCACACAAATAGGCACATCTTCCCCTTCGCGGAAAATACCGGATTGTTTCAAAAGGGCATCAACAAGGGTAGTTTTACCGTGGTCTACGTGCGCGATGATGGCTACGTTACGAATGGGAAGGCTCATAAATTGTGGAGAATAGAACTCTGGTACGGTCTATGTGTGGATTTACAAGGTTTTGTAAATATCTATTAATAATTGTAGCTTGCTAGCGATCGATCGGTGGAATGTTTTGGAAAAATTAGCGTGAAAGTTCCTATTTGAATATACTCTGCACGGACATAAATTAAGGTGAGAGGCTAGGGGTGAAGCTTTAGGGGGAGGGCTAGGGTTTAAAAACACCATTGACGCTGTTTTTGGCCACAGGCAAATTAATTTCCAGTTTGTTGCTGTACTTTCGTCAGTAATTCCTGAGTTAGTTTGACAAACGCTTTCGACCCACTAGAAGTGGGATTATCGATCACTACTGGCTGAAAACTATCGATCGCTTTAGCTACATTGACATCCATCGGAATCCGAGTTTGGAAGATTTTACCCGCTTCAAAGTCTTGGACAACTCGCTCCATCACTCGATCGTAATAACGAGCGAACAATGTATTTCCCGATAAAATAAAAGCAATTCCTAACAAGCTACTTTCCAGGCAATTCTTATCGTCTTCATGGGCTTCTCTCAGCTTAGAAATTCGCCGTTCTAGTAGTTGCATTCCCACCAAGGAAAGCGGTTCTGGACGGGCAGGCATAATATAAAAATGACTTGCCATAATGCCACTTCTGGTGAGTAAATTATAACCAGGGGCGCAATCAAGAATAATAAAATCATATTCATCAACAACCGGGGCTAATATCTCTTTGATGAGTGAACCTTCAAATCCATTCCAGACATCAATGAAATCGATATTTGGCCGATCGATCGTTTCTTGGTGGAGCTTTTCAGAAACGAGAAACTCATCATAAATATCAATATCTCCAGCCAGTAAGTCTAAACCTTTGACCCAACACACATCTGGAGTAATTAAATCTCTAGTATCAAACTTGTAGCGACTACTCGGCTTGAGAATTTTAGCGATCGAATAAGCAATCGTTTTTTTCTCGCGGCGAATTTTGGCAAAGTCTTGGGGTGTTAGCATACTCAGAGTAGCACTGATCTGAGTATCAAGATCCACGACCAGGACGCGCTTGCCATGCAGTTTAGCAAGACAGGCGGCGAGATTAACGGTGAGGGTGGTTTTACCAACACCTCCTTTCATATTGACAGTGGCGATGACTAGTCCCATGATTTACCTGAAATACCTCCCTGACTTGAGTGTGAGGTGCGGACACGCTAAACATGATAATCGGTTTCGATCGCCTTGCGTTATAAATGTATCCGCTTCTGGCTGGATCCCGCGAAAATCTCTAGGAGGGAAGAATCTCAGCGGCTTTAGCCCTGAGAGTGTTAATATTGGGGAAATAATTTCGCTTGGCAGTGATACGATCGCTAAAGATCGCCTATCGCTAGTAACTGTCATGTCAGATACAACAATTGAATCTACCCTCCAGGAAGCACGGCTATTTAGTCCGTCAGCAGAGTTTTCTCAAGGCGCGCAAATTAAAAGCCTAGCGGAATATGAAGCCATCTATAACCGCGCGAAAGCACATCCCGAACAGTTTTGGGCAGAATTGGCTGAGAGTGAATTGCATTGGTTTAAAAAATGGGACAAGGTTTTGGATTGGCAACCCCCATTTGCCAAGTGGTTTACGGATGGCAAGATTAATATCTCATATAACTGTCTCGATCGACATTTAACTACCTGGCGCAAGAATAAAGCCGCACTGATTTGGGAAGGCGAACCAGGGGACTCTCGCACATTGACCTATGCTCAATTGCATCGGGAAGTCTGTCAGATGGCGAACGTACTCAAACAGATGGGAGTGGTAAAGGGCGATGTCGTGGGGATTTATCTGCCGATGATTCCTGAAGCCGCGATCGCCATGTTAGCATGTGCGAGAATTGGGGCTGTGCATACGGTCGTCTTTGGTGGTTTTAGTGCTGATGCGTTGCGGGATCGATTGGCAAATGGTCAAGCGAAAGCCGTGATTACCGCTGATGGTGGCTGGCGCAAAGATGCCATCGTACCGCTGAAAATCCAGGTTGACAAAGCCTTAGCAGATAATGCTTGTCCGACTGTAGAGCGTGTTTTAGTCGTACAACGCACCAAGCAAGAGATCCCGATGGTTGAGGGGAGAGATATCTGGTGGCATGAAATCCAGCCGACAATCTCCGCTGACTGTCCCGCTGCCGAACTGGATGCAGAGGATGTGTTATTTGTCCTCTATACCTCTGGCAGTACGGGTAAACCCAAAGGTGTCGTCCACACTACCGGTGGTTATAATCTCTACAGCCATATCACCACCAAGTGGATTTTCGATCTCAATGATACTGATATCTACTGGTGTACCGCTGATGTTGGTTGGATTACCGGACATAGTTACATCGTCTATGGTCCATTATCCAACGGTGCAACCACTGTGATGTATGAAGGGGTAACTCGGCCATCTGATCCTGGCTGCATGTGGGATATCATCGAAAAGTATGGCGTAACTATCTTCTATACAGCCCCTACCGCCATTCGCGTATTTATGAAAATGGGTGAGGAGCTACCCAATGCCCGAAATCTCTCCTCCCTCCGTCTGCTGGGTACCGTCGGTGAACCAATTAACCCCGAAGCTTGGATGTGGTACCACCGCGTTATCGGCCAGGAAAAATGCCCGATCGTCGATACCTGGTGGCAAACTGAGACTGGGGGGATTATGATTACAGCCCTCCCTGGAGCAACTCCTACCAAACCAGGCTCGGCAACCCGCCCATTTCCTGGTATTATCGCTGAAATCGTCGATCTTGAGGGGAATAGTGTTCCTGCCAATAGTGGTGGCTATTTGGCTGTGAAATACCCCTGGCCCGGAATGATGCGGACAGTGTATGGTGACGATCAGCGATTCCGTAAAACTTACTGGGAACATATTCCACCCAAAGATGGTAAATACACCTATTTTGCGGGTGATGGAGCGCGACAGGACGCGGATGGTTATTTCTGGGTGATGGGACGCATCGATGATGTGCTGAACGTTTCTGGGCACCGTCTAGGCACGATGGAAGTCGAATCGGCTCTGGTCTCCCATCCCGCCGTTGCCGAAGCTGCGGTTGTGGGCAAACCGGATCAGATTAAGGGTGAAGAAATCGTCGCTTTTGTGACTTTAAATGCTAATTATGTGGGCGATGAAAATCTAGCTAAGGAGTTAAAAAAACATGTCGGCACAGAGATTGGCGCGATCGCGCGTCCTGGTGAAATTCGGTTTACTGAAGCATTGCCCAAAACTCGATCGGGTAAAATTATGCGACGTTTATTACGCGATTTAGCCGCAGGTAAGGAGGTTTCTGGCGATACTTCGACACTAGAAGATCGCAGTGTGTTAGATAAATTGCGAGGTAATGATTAGCCGATCAAATTAACATAAGCCCAACCTTTAAATCTACGATTAAATTGATGATATGTTGGTGAGCATTGCCCACCAACATATTAGACAAATCTATTTATCTTCTAAAGGAGAGGGTTGATCCATTACTTCATGCCAGGGTAAACCCATCGGGCCAAGTAACTCCATAAATGGATCGGGATCGCACTGCTCGACATTAAATACCCCAGGTTGCTTCCAAATCCCTCTGGCAATCATCAGCGCACCAACTACGGCTGGAACGCCAGTTGTATAAGAGATAGCTTGCGATCCAACCTCGGCAAATGATGCCGCATGATCGCAATTATTGTACACATAATATTTTCGCTCGACCCCATCTTTGATCCCACTAATATGACAACCGATTGAAGTTTGTCCAGTATAATTAGTCGCCAGTGAAGAGGGTTCAGGCAGGAGAGCTTTGAGGAATTTTAGTGGAACAATTGGCGTACCTTCATAATCGATCGGATCGATCCGCGTCATGCCGATATTTTGCAATACTTGGAGATGATTAATATAGTTCTGGGAAAAAGTCATCCAAAACCGCGCCCGTTTCAAAGTAGGAATATGTTTGACTAGGGATTCCAATTCTTCATGATAGAGCAAATACGACTCCCGATCGCCGATTTCGGGATAGGGTACGGGATGATGAATCGATAAAGCTGGAATCTCTACCCATTCTCCATTTTCATAATAACGACCTGGTTGGGTAATTTCCCGAATGTTAATCTCGGGGTTAAAATTAGTGGCAAATGACTTGCCATGATTGCCATCATTGCAATCGATAATATCGAGGTAGTGAATCTCATCAAAATAGTGCTTGAGCGCGTAAGCCGTAAACACACCCGTTACGCCAGGATCGAAACCACAGCCAAGGATTGCTGTAATCCCCGCAGCTTTGAATCGATCTTGATATGCCCACTGCCAACTATATTCAAATTTTGCTACATCCAGCGGCTCATAGTTAGCTGTATCGAGATAATCAACTCCAGTTTCTAGACAAGCATCCATCAATGTCAAATCTTGATAAGGAAGTGCCACATTAATCAGGATATCAGGCTGAAACTCGCGAATCAGTTTGACCGTATTTGCAACAATATCAGCATCTAAAGCCGCTGTTTTTACCTTTGCCGAACCAATCCGCTCGGCAATCCGATCGCATTTTTCCACCGTCCGACTCGCTAACAAAATCTCTGAAAATTCGGCTTGTGCGGCGCACTTGTGTGCAACAACATTACCGACTCCACCTGCGCCGACGATCATTACCCGTGCCATATTACCTCCTGCTTAATTTGTCCGATCTCAACCCGATCATAGGCACTTCAAGATTGTGCCCCTCCAATTCTAACCGCATTTTGCTTGGGCAAAGTGCCGCAGAGCATTAATTATTTAATGCCTTTCCCGCCCATTTCGCAGACTGTTTCGAGATATTTTTCATTACTTGCTTGACATTTTTAGCTGTATGTGATTGAGAGATCGCCGCAGTAGCGATCGATTGGACGAGGAGATCGATCTGGCGAGATACCTGAACAATCGAGGCGAGATTTTGCTTGGTCTCGTCAATCGGCTGGGTAATCCGATCGGCTCGGAAATACTCTGATTCCAACGCTTGAGCCGCCCGATCGGTGTGGGATTGGATTTGGGTAACTAAAGACTTCATCGCCCGTGTGGCAGCCGCCGAGCGACTAGTCAAAGACCCAATTTCCTCGATCGTGTATGACAATTCTCGACCTGTAATCCCCGTACTGACAGTCTCGGTTTCCAGAAATAGGGCGATTTTGCGAGTTTGAGTCGTAATCTGGTCGATATCCCGAATCGATTGAGCGATTTGATGGGCATAATCCTGGAGTTCTTGAATCACACTAGTGCTGGAGGAACTCGAATGTTTCAATTTCGCCAAATCCCCCGTAGTCATCGCGATTGTTGTCTCGCCTTGGGCGGCAGTTTTGGCACTTGTTTGCGCCATATCCACTACTAATCGGGCATTCTCCGCAACTTGCTGGATCGATCGAATCATCTCTTCCACTGACATCAAGGTTTCACCGATTTGGTGAGATTGTCTGGCAGAATCACTAGTTAACCTGTCGATCTGCGCTACCGTGAGTTGGCGGGCTGTCTCGGAAGCCTGCGCCATTTGTCTGGCAATGTCAGTTTGGCGATAGGCTGTATCGATTTCCTCCATTCTGTTTGCCTCCAGTCTGGCTAACATCCGGTTGATTTGCGTGGAGAGAATCCCGATCTCATCTTGACGATCCTCTTCCAATCGCCGCCCCATGATTAGGGCGGTTTCGCCCTTGCCAACTTCTTCAACAAAGATAGCTAACCGTTTGAGCGGTAGGGAAAAAGACCGAGAAATCGGCACAATCGCGATCCCGGCCAATAATAAAATTATCCCCCCAATCCCATAACCCATCGTCGCCATACTCCCCGCCGATTGGACTGGCTTCCCCACATACACCATCCCAATTGGTTTGACTTGGGGATTGAGATTTTGCCGCCGATCGAAAATCGGACTATAGCTAGTAAAGTATTCTGTGCCGATGATATTAGCTTTCCCCACAAATATATCACCCCGATTTAAGACTCGATCGGCAACTTCGCGCGAAACTCTCGTGCCAATAGCGCGGGTTTCGCGATCGGTATCGGGTACATTGGTGGAAACTTGCCAATCCTGGGCAAAAATCGTCGCCGTTGTTGCGCCGGTATCCTGGGTAAATCGATCGATTAGATCGAAATTACGATTGAGTAAAGTGCCCACAATTGCCATCCCAACTATTTGCCCGCGCACTGTAATCGGTTGGACAGCAACAATTCCCAAGCCCGCATTCCCGCGATCGAGATCGTAAGTACCTTCAGGATAAGGCTGTTTGGCGATCGGCAATTGGGCATCTTGCTGTTCGCGAATGCCGATCCGCGCCTGTGAGGCTAAACCCAACCGCTGCCACACTTGACGAGGTAATAACTCAATCCCAGCCATTGCCCGTCTGGTTTGCAAGGTATCTGTGACAATGGGGATATCACTCAAACCAATCCCTGTCGGCAGATTCACTGGATGATAAATCGCGACTGGTGGGGTGAGTGGCAATTTTGGATACTGACTAAAATCCCCATCAATCTGCTGAATCCTTTGCGCCACTGTGTTGCCTTGGGCATCTGTAATCAGATAAAAACTTCGTTCTGGACTCTGTTGGCGAATCAGATCGATCGATTGTAACAATTGATTCTGTGCGGCTGCGGTGAGCGGTTGATTGACATCGATTTGGGACAATTCCAAAGATGTCGCCAAATTTTTGGAATCATTGACTAACTTGAATTTTTCTTCGTTCAGTCTGCCTGATAATAAGCCTAGTTCTGACTTGAGAACTTTTTGGAGACTAGCAATCGATTCCGCTTGGGATACGGTGACAATACTTTGAGTGATGGCGATGATCGGTACGGCTACACTGCCCAAGAGTAGAATTGTCAACTTATTAATAAATAATAAATTATTCCATTTCGCTTTTAACCGAGATGGTGATAGCACCATCGCTACCTTGGGGCGGGATTGTTGACTGTGCGCCGAAGAAAATAGGGAAGATGCCATGAATCGATCTGTTACAAGAAGTTAGGGGTGACTTTGAGACTCGACTATCCCCAACATACCCAAATACCGTCAGCAAATGACGATCTCTCTAGTCCTCGGTGGCGTAAATCTAACTACTATTCTGGGTAGAGATAGCAGATGAGACGATCTGGAGTGTTGGCAGTTGTCCCGGCTAGTATTAGTAACTTGCTTTAGTAAAGATCGTCATTTAAAGTGTTAGTGTTATGTCTATTTATTTACTCGATCGGAACAGAGAATTCAACCGATCGTATTATATTGAGAATATCTACAAATCGATCGTCTTCAATGAGTACACCAATTATTGAACATCTGGATTTTCTCAAGTGGAACTTCCCGCCAGAATTTTTAGCTAGATATCAACCTGGGGTGATTTTTAAAAAAAGCTGGACTGTCAGATTTACCGAAAATGAAGCCCTCTTTTTCGGCTCACGCAGTTTTTCCGCCCCTGGTTTATCTCCAGCCCAAGTTGAAGCCGCCAAGCGAGTGGTTACTGGGGTCACACTCGTCGAACTAGCAATGATTCTGCCTGGAGCCGAAATTGCTGAAATGATTGCCTACTTCGATCGTCATGGTTTAATTCGTCCTGTTTATCATAATCAATTTATCGATACGGCTTGGGAGAAACAAGTAGAATATTTTACCGATTTTGTCGATGATGCTAATGCTGCTCAACAAAGACTTTTAGCCGCTTCTGTCTGTGTAATTGGTTGTGGTGGTGGCGGTAATATTTCTGTTCAACACTTGGTCGCAGCCGGAGTCCAAAATTTCATTTTAATTGATGGCGATCGCGTTGAAAAAGGCAATTTTAATCGTCAATTTTGTTTTGATAATGAGGATCTCGGACAGCCCAAGGTGGCAGCACTGAAAGACTATATTCTCGCCAGAAACCCTGCCGCAATTGTCGATACTTTTTGTCAACGGATCGAGAGTAGCGCAGATCTGTCATTACTACTCACTAGCAACAATCTCCAACCCGATATCATTCTCTGCTGCGCCGATACGCCACCTGTGGCAATTCAGACTTTTATCTTAGAACATTGCATCAAACACCACACAATCTGTACTTTTGGTGGGGTAGGCATTCATCATGGTCATTTTGGCCCGATATTAGTCGAAATTAGCCACATGGAACAGTATTTGATCCATAAGCAACAGCAACTAGAAATGATTTCGGCACTAGCATCAAGTGAGGTTGGTACGGGTGTAATTTCTGGCTCTATTTCCTACTTGAACACTACTGTGATTAGTCTGATGATCGCGGATGTGATTGAGCTATTAGCTGGTATGAGGTCTCCATCATCCCTCAATCGCGTCTTGCGCTATGATTCGGCTGCTAAAACGACAATTTTGGTGCAGGAGTATTAGGAAGTTGCTGTACCACAATGGGGGTGTGGGAGTGTTATTCTTGATAATTTATTGAGGTTCTATGATTGCAGCAAGAAATAATTCTCTACAATTCACTCCCGAAGAATATTTTGTTTGGGAGGCGCAACAATTAGATCGACATGAGCTAATCAATGGTCAAGTTTATGCGATGAGTGGTGGGACTATTAATCATAGTGAAATTGCTTCAAAATTTAATCGATTGTTAGGAAATCATTTAGATGATAGTGATTGTAAAGTCCTCAACTCTGATGCTAGAATTAGTATTCTAGAAACTACTGACTACAGTTATCCAGATGTTAGTGTAACTTGTGATGAGAGAGATAAAACAAATACTCAATATATAACTTATCCGTGTTTGATAGTTGAAGTTTTATCAGACAATACAGAAGCCTATGACCGTAGTGAAAAGTTTTATCGCTACCGTCGTAATCCGATTTTGCAGGAATATGTTTTAGTCAGCACTAAGTCAATTGCGATCGATCTTTATCGTAAGAATGATGCTGGAGAATGGGTAATTACTCAATATCGTTCAGGGGACATTATTGAACTCAAAAGTATTAATCTGAGTTTTCCAATCGAGCAAGTCTATCGCGGTATTGTATTTGAACAGGCTATAAACTCAATAATTTTTTAAATCGTTCAATTATTCCGCAAATGGGGGTGTCCAGAGGGGTTTCCCCCTTTGGATAGCTAGATAAAAGCGGTTAGAAACCCCTACCCTCTACTTAGAGTAAGTGATTTTGGCATAACGACTACTTAACTGTGCATTATAGCCAATCGAGCCACTGACAACTCGCTTAGAATTCTGACCGTCCACCGTAAAGCTAGCGTCAAAATTCGCGCCAGAACCAACAGTCAAAATATTAACTTTATTCAGATTGGCAATGCTTAGACTGTAAGCAGTATTATAGGCAGCAATCTTGGCGATAGTAGGAGCCGGCGATCCGCTGCCACCAACTACCATCTTGCTTTCAGTCGTGTTGAGAGTATTCAGTAAATTACTATTTCGGTGATGCAGATCCATAATTTGGATGAAAGACATGCTTAACTTCCTTCTTAACTTTAGATAAATTAAAAGCCCCCATTAACGCGATGAGCGTTTTTAAAAACACTCAGGCAAATCAATGAGAGCGACCGTTAGTTGGCAACTAGAGATAGAGATCCATCGTCAGATTCAATCCATCTCTAGCCAATCAAAATTAAACGCGGTCAAAAGTTCCGTTGATGATACCGGAAATACCACCAGTGAAGGCACCACCAGTTGCAGTAGCTGAACCGCCATTTGCACCACTTACCGACGCATTGCTAGATGCAGCAGTGAAGCCAGAGCCACTAGCCGAACCGAAACCGATCCCAGTGCCACTAAAAGCACCACCACCACTGGTAAAGTTGGCAATCGAACCACCAGAGGCATTACCCGGAGCAGCGACAGGTGCGGGTGTAGAAATAGTTGCAACAGGTGTTACAACAGGCGCGCTAGGCCGGCGACGACGACTATAGCCACTACCAGTACCACCAACAACAGCACTGCTGTCAGCAATGCTTAGGTCTTGTAAAAGATCTGCTTGTACTAAGTCGGAAACTTTGATAGACATGGTTTTTCTTGTTAAATAAATCAGAGATATTTATCAGTGGGGATTTCTACATTCGGTTGAACCCCTACTTGGCTTAGATTATGCGCTGCATTTTCACTGATTTGCAAGTGCTATGACTATGAATAAAGGACAAAATTGATGTAGTTTTATCTATTTGGGTGATCAGCTAGATTCGATCAATTGGATGGCTGGATCTCGCTTGAGCATTGGGGAATGAGCCAGATTGAAGACATTCTAGCTCGATCGTTTTATCAGTAATCTCGATCGAGATTTTGGAGTCTTGGCTAGTCGATCTAGACACATAATAATGACCTCAAAGTCAACCTAGTCATAAAAATTAGATTTCCAATCTTGCTCTGCTCAATCAAAGACAAAATACTTATATTTATGACCTGAAAATTTCGCATTGCGACCGATATTCGACTATCACAATAGCACTTTAGTATCCTATTTAGCGGAAATTGTTTAGGGAGTTGAGATCTGGCCTGATCCGTATTCACTGACATAGTGCGGGAACCCGTACTCAAACCTTGCTTGCCATGCCCTACCAGGGTCGGCTAAATTGGCACTCAGAAGTCGAGAGTGCTAAAAGCTCAGAAAATATATGGCATCAGTATCTTTAAGCGTATCTACAGTCAAGCCTTTAGGCGATCGCGTTTTCGTTAAAGTCAGCGCATCCGAAGAAAAAACCGCAGGTGGTATCCTTCTTCCCGACACTGCCAAGGAAAAACCCCAAATCGGTGAAATTGTTCAAGTTGGCCCCGGCAAACGTAACGATGACGGCACTCGTCAAGAACCCGAAATCAAAATCGGCGACAAAGTTCTCTACTCTAAATACGCTGGAACCGACATCAAACTCGGTGGCGACGAGTACGTTCTGTTATCTGAAAAAGACATCCTAGCTGTAGTTGGCTAATTAGTTGTCAATTAGCTAGCACTTGTTGCTAGTCACTAACCACTAATCACTCAATTCAGAACCTCCCAAATTAAACTTAAAGAATATGGCAAAGCGAATTATATACAACGAAAATGCTCGTCGCGCTCTCGAACGCGGGATGGACATTCTAGCTGAAGCAGTAGCAGTTACCCTCGGCCCTAAAGGTCGTAACGTAGTCCTAGAGAAAAAATTTGGCGCACCCCAAATCGTTAATGACGGTGTGACCATTGCTAAAGAAATCGAACTCGAAGACAACGTTGAGAATACTGGTGTTGCCTTGATCCGTCAAGCTGCATCCAAAACTAATGACGCGGCTGGCGACGGTACTACCACTGCAACAGTTCTCGCTCATGCGATCGTCAAAGAAGGTTTACGCAACGTCGCGGCTGGTGCAAACGCCATCTCCCTCAAACGCGGGATTGACAAAGCAACTGGTTTCCTCGTTGAGAAAATCGCTGCTCACGCTAAACAAGTCGAAGACTCCAAAGCCATCGCTCAAGTGGCGGCAATTTCCGCTGGTAACGACAACGAAGTCGGCGAAATGATTGCCAACGCCATGGATAAAGTTGGCAAAGAAGGTGTGATTTCCCTAGAAGAAGGTAAGTCTATGACTACCGAACTAGAAATCACCGAAGGGATGCGCTTTGATAAAGGCTATATCTCCCCTTACTTCGCGACAGACATGGAGCGGATGGAAGCAGTTCTGGATCAACCTTACATCCTGATTACTGACAAAAAAATTAACTTAGTTCAAGACTTAGTTCCCATCTTGGAGCAAGTTGCCCGTTCCGGTCGTCCATTGCTGATTTTAGCTGAAGACATCGAGAAAGAAGCTCTGGCTACTCTCGTTGTTAACCGCCTGCGTGGTGTATTAAACGTCGCCGCAGTTAAAGCTCCTGGTTTTGGCGATCGCCGTAAAGCGATGCTTGAAGATATCGCCGTCTTAACTGGTGGTCAACTGATTACCGAAGATGCTGGTTTGAAACTAGATGCAACTAAACTAGAATCACTCGGTCAAGCTCGGCGGATCACGATCACCAAAGATAGCACTACCATCGTTGCTGAAGGTAACGAAGCTGGTGTTAAATCTCGCTGTGAACAAATCCGTCGTCAAATGGATGAGAGCGATTCCTCCTACGACAAAGAGAAACTCCAAGAGCGTCTAGCTAAATTAGCTGGTGGTGTGGCAGTCATCAAAGTTGGTGCGGCTACCGAAACAGAAATGAAAGACCGCAAACTACGTCTAGAAGATGCGATTAACGCAACTAAAGCCGCAGTTGAAGAAGGGATCGTGCCCGGTGGTGGTACAACTCTAGCGCACCTCTCCCCTGAGTTGGAAGTCTGGGCACAAGCTAATCTCAAAGATGAAGAATTAACTGGTGCTCTAATCGTTACCCGCGCTCTGTCTGCTCCCCTCAAACGGATTGCCGAAAACGCTGGTCAAAACGGTGCAATTATCGCCGAGCGCGTTAAAGAAAAAGACTTTAATGTTGGCTACAATGCCGCAACTAATGAGTTTGTAGACATGTTTGAAGCTGGTATTGTTGACCCTGCGAAAGTAACTCGTTCGGCTCTGCAAAATGCTGCTTCGATCGCAGCGATGGTCTTAACTACTGAGTGTATCGTGGTTGATAAACCAGAACCAAAAGACGGCGCACCTGCTGGCGGTGGCGGCGGTATGGGTGGCGGTGACTTTGACTACTAAGTCTTAGCTCAAACCAGTTGACTCCCTTCGCAAAACTGGCTGTTTTGCGAGGGGGGTCATTTTGTTTCCACATTTGAGTGATGTACTGGTTGCGATGGGGGAGTTGGCAGAGCGTGAGATTAATCACCATCAGCGAAGAGTTGGTATAATCGATCGAGCAAAGTAGTGATCACCTTGAACTGAATATGCTGAGAGCCGGAATCGTTGGACTGCCAAATGTGGGCAAATCGACCTTATTTAATGCCCTAGTTGCCAATGCGAAAGCCGAAGCTGCTAATTATCCTTTTTGTACGATCGAGCCGAATGTGGGCATTGTCGCCGTACCTGACGAACGTTTACAAGTCCTATCCAAAATTGCCCAATCCCAAGATGTCGTCCCCACACGGGTAGAATTCGTCGATATCGCTGGCTTAGTCAAGGGAGCTAGTCAAGGCGAAGGTTTGGGGAGTAAGTTTCTCTCGCACGTGAGAGAAGTCGATACCCTGGTGCAAGTTGTCCGCTGTTTTGAGGATGACGATGTGATTCATGTCTCCGGCTCAGTTGAACCCAAGCGGGATATCGAAATCATCAACCTAGAGCTAATTCTCGCCGATATCGACCAAATCGAAAAGCGGATCGATCGCGCCAGAAAGACTGCTAGAACGAGCAAGGAGGCGCAAATCGAAGTAGCGGCACTAGAAAAACTGCTGGTCGATCTTAATGCTGGTAAACCCGCCCGTCAAGTCGAACTTAGTGAAGAAGAGAGCGAAAGTATCAAGGGATTGGGTTTACTCACGCGCAAACCGATTATTTACGCAGCCAATGTCTCAGAAGAGGATTTAGCGACAGGAAATGAGCTAGTCGAACAAGTCCGGGCGATCGCTATCCAGGAAAATGCTCAAGTTGTGGTAGTATCTGCCCAAGTTGAAGCCGAACTCGTCGAATTACCAGAGGAGGAAAAAGCCGAATTTCTCGACTCCCTCGGCGTGAGTGAGGGTGGTCTAAAATCGCTAATTCGCGCTACTTACTACCTTCTCGGACTCCGCACCTATTTCACCACTGGACCAAAGGAAACCCGTGCCTGGACGATTTCCGCTGGCATGTTGGCACCACAAGCGGCGGGAGTGATTCACTCGGATTTTGAGAAAAATTTCATCCGCGCTAAGACGATTTCCTATGCCGATATGGTGGCGACTGGATCGCTGCAAGCAGCTAAGGATAAAGGGTTGCTACGGAGTGAAGGGAAGGAATATCTAGTCCAAGAGGGCGATATTATGGAGTTTCTGCATTCAGCCTAAGCTCCTGAGCGTGAATCCTAATACTATATTGGGACGAGGGGGACTGGGGGACTGGGGGACGAGGGGACAAGGGGACGAGGGGGACCGGGGGACTGGGGGACTGTCAACTGTTCCTTTCCCCTTTCCCCTTTCCCCTTTCCCCTTTCCCCTAAAGCCTAAAGCCTAAAGCCTAAACCCTAAAGCCTAAACCCTAAAGCCTAAACCCTAAAGCCTAAAAAACCCTAACCCATCATCTGCTCGACAAAATCCGTATAAACCTCACCTGCCACGAAAGCCGGATGTTCCAGAATTCGTTGGTGAAAATTAATCGTCGTTGGTACTCCGGTAATTGCATACTCCCGTAACGCCCGACGCATCCGCCGAATTGCCGTATCTCGATCGACACCCCAGACAATCAGCTTACCAATCAACGAATCATAAAACGGCGGAATCTCATAATCAGTATACACATGAGAATCAATCCGCACCCCTGGCCCACCAGGAGCCAGATAGCCCGTAATTCTGCCTGGAGAGGGACGGAAATTGCGATCGGGATCTTCAGCATTCACCCGACACTCGATCGCGTGACCGTTTAATTTTACCTGCTCCTGAGTAATCGATAGCTTCTCACCCTGAGCCACCTTAATCTGCTCCGCAATCAAATCCAAACCTGTAATCATCTCCGTCACGGGATGTTCCACCTGAATCCGGGTGTTCATCTCCATAAAATAGAAATCGCCATGCTTATCCAGCAGAAACTCCACCGTCCCGACTCCAGCATAATCGATCGACTTCGCCGCTGCGATCGCCGCAGCCCCCATCTTGCTTCTTAACTCTGGAGTCAATACCGGACTAGGAGCCTCCTCCAACAACTTCTGATGTCGCCGCTGAATCGAACAATCCCGTTCGCCCAAATGAATCACATTGCCATAATTATCCGCCAAAACTTGAAACTCAATATGACGCGGACGTTCGATAAACTTCTCCACGTATACCCCACCATTACCAAACGCCGCTTCCGCCTCACCCTGCGCCGCCAAATATAACCGGACTAAATCACTCTCATCCTGGACATACCGCATCCCCCGTCCACCACCACCAGCGGTAGCCTTGAGCATCACTGGATAGCCAATCTTCCCCGCTAGATCCAACGCTTCATCCGCATCCGCCAGCAACCCATCACTCCCCGGTACCGTCGGTACCCCTACGCGCTTCATTGTTTCCTTCGCCGTCGATTTATCCCCCATCGCCCGCATCGCCGCTGGTGAAGGCCCGATAAACGTCAAATGATGATCCGCACAAATCTCCGCAAACCGAGCATTCTCCGCCAAAAATCCGTAACCTGGATGAATCGCCGTGGCATTTCTGGTCAACGCCGCTGAGATAATATTGGGGATATTCAAATAACTTTTACTGCCGATCGGTTCCCCAATACACACCGCCTCATCAGCCAGTTGAACGTGCAACGCATTCCGATCGATCGTCGAATGCACCGCCACCGTCCCAATCCCCATTTCGCCACAAGTACGGATAATTCTCAGCGCGATTTCACCGCGATTGGCAATTAAAATTTTAGAAAAAGACATTAAAAAAGTTCCTAGCTCTAGAGATTGGGGCTATCATCCACCCCACGCCGATCGTCCTAATGTGTCAATCCGCACTGGGCAAGGATTATTATATTTTACTAGGTGCAGTCGTACAATTAGGGATTAGGGATTAGGCTTTAGGGGAAAGGGGAAAGGAACAGTTGACAGTCTCCCCGTCCCCAGTCCCCTCGTCCCCTCGTCCCCTCGTCCCCCACCCAAGATGAACCCAGACAACCTCACAGCAGATCGATATAAACAGAAAATGCAACGCCGTCAGGCTGTGCAAGCAGAACGGATTGAGAAATCGATTAAAGAAAAAGGACTAATTATCGTCAATACCGGAACAGGGAAAGGGAAAACCACTGCTGCACTGGGAATGGTGCTTAGATCGCTCGGACACGGCTATCGAGTAGCGATCGTTCAATTCATCAAGGGAGCTTGGGAACCTGCCGAGAAAGCGATTTTAGCCCGCTTTGACGACCAATTAGTGTTTCATGCTATGGGTGAAGGTTTCACTTGGGATACTCAAGATCGCGATCGAGATATTGCTACCGCCCAACTTGCCTGGGAAAAGGCGTTGAGTTATATTGTCGATCCAAATTATCAATTAGTTCTATTAGATGAGGTAAATATCGCCCTCAAACTGGGTTATCTCGATCCAGAAGTTGTCATTGCTGGATTGACCCAAAAACCCGAACTATCCCACGTAATTTTAACTGGCAGAGGTGCGCCTCAAAGTCTGATCGATGTCGCCGATTTAGTCACCGAAATGACTTTAATTAAACATCCTTTCCGCGAACAAGGTATCAAAGCACAGCCTGGGATTGAATTTTAGTTGGCAAAAATAGGATAGTCAAAATTGCTGACTATCCTCTTGTCTTAATTATCAATTATTAATTATTAACCTAGTTTTTTAACAACAGATAATAGAGATATCCAGGGCCACCAGTCACACCAGCGCGATCGCCAGCTATTTTACCAGTACCCATAAAATAGTCTACACGTCCGGGGCCGGTAATTGCACTACCCGTATCTTGATCGAGGACATAGCGACTAACTAATCTTTGTTCGATCGATCGTCCGCCTCTGGAGTATGGAAGTTTAGTGTGGACTAGAGCTAATGCTCCAGGTGGCATCATCGACTTATCTGTGGCGATCGATCGATCTGGTGTAACCGGAACATTAATACTCCCCATAGCTTGACCATTAAAGGTTTCCTTCATGAATACAAAGCGTTTGTAGCGAGGAATATACACATCTAATTCCTGGGGATTTTCGCGAAAAAAGCGGATAATTCCAGGGAGAGTAAGCTGACTAGGTGCGACTTTGCCATCTTTGGCTAGTTCTCTGCCGATACTTGTATAGGGAAAATTAGTACCACCAGCAAAACCTACTGTTGTTTTGGTGCCATCAGTGAGGTTGAGTTCGGCAGAACCCTGAATCTGCACGAGAATGACTTCAAATCGATCGCGCATCCAGAAGATCTCATTTCCCGCCAGCGGTCCCATGGGGCCTTGTAGCCCATCTGCGCCTTCTAATTGGACTCGTTCTGGTTGAGGGTCTTTCCAAGTATTGAAGTCGGCAGGTGCTTTATAAATAGGATATTTAAATTCAGCCGTCTGTTTGCGACTGGCTTGATAAATTGGTTCGTAGTAACCAGTAAATTTAACCGTACCACGATTATCGTTGCCGACAGATTGGTAAAACACAAATTCCCGATTCACTGCTGCTTGAAGTTCTGCGGCAGATTTGCTGTTAACTACTAACTGACGAAATCTGGTGAGCGAACGCCGCACTCGATCGCGGCTAATGCTCTGGACGGAATAGTTCTGATATGCTCTAACTGCTGCGGGTGTATCGAGATAGCGAAGACTGTGATCGATGGATTTGAGCATCGCCGCCTTATCCCCACTTTTGCCCCATAATTGGTCATCAAAGCCAAGCGGAGTTTCCTCAACGATCTTTGGAGTGGGAGTACTCTGATTGGCTTTGGCATTGGCGGTCGGGTCAGCATTTAACCGGAGTGGTGTTGGCTGATTAAATCCTAGCGCAATACCTAAATTTAACGAGAGCAAAGCCAATGTTTTGATCATGAGGTAATTATATAGATAACGCTTGATTGACAGTTATCGGTGACGAGCAAATGGTCAATCATGTTTCAGATTCTCATTATTGCTGCGGACAACTCTTCGCTGGATGTTTAGTAGTCTCGATCGATACTAGATGAGAAAATGGGTTCAACACGGATTGCCAAGACTGATGCAGGGCGAACGACCATATATTCACCTTGAATATTTTTAATCGGTACAGTGATGAAATCGCTCGAACTGGACTTCGGCATTAGCTCACTACTATACCATTTTTGAAACTCTTGGACTGTGGAGAAGCGAACTTCTTCCCGATGACCGCCTGTCAACAGTAAATATACTGCATATTCATCAGCTACTTTAGCCATATTCTTATCGCCTTGCAAGCATTCTATCTCTGTGAGTATGCCCAAATCTCCGTCAAATTCAACAAATTAGAGCGATGAGAGGCTACAAAACTGGCAACTATGGGCGTAGCTTTACATTCATTTCGGTAGATCTGCAGATCTGCGGGAAATGGTAATCTCTCTATAGAGAGATTTTATTTAACTCTTCTCAATAGAGAATATCAAATATTAAAAATGCATCGTTGAAATAAACGGACAATCATCGAGATCTAAATTATGACTGAGTTTAATGGCGTAATGATGCAGTATTTCCACTGGTATAACGAACCTGATGGTGATCTATGGAAACAAGTTGCTACCGAAGCTGAAAAACTTGCAGCAATGGGTGTCACATCTCTCTGGCTTCCCCCTGCTTATAAAGGGACTGGTGGTGGTTATGATGTCGGATATGGTGTCTATGATATTTTTGATTTAGGCGAATTTGACCAGAAAGGTTCGATTAGGACAAAGTACGGCACTAAGGAGGAATATATTGCCGCAGTTAAAGCCGCTCAAGCAGCCGGAATTAGAATTTACGCAGATGCAGTCTTTAACCACAAGTTAGGAGCGGACTTAGAAGAAGAAGTCGAAGCAACGCCGCTAGATCCAAACAACCGCAACAACCAAATTGCTGAGTATCAAACAATTAAAGCTTGGACACACTTTACCTTTCCCGGCAGACAGGGTAAATACTCCACGATGGAATGGCATTGGTGGCATTTTGACGCGATCGATTACAATGCTTACAATCAGGGCGAGAATGCTGTTTATCTACTTAGAGATAAAGACTTCGACAATAATGTCGATTTGGAGAATGGCAACTTTGATTACTTAATGGGTTGTGACCTAGACATGGATCATCCTGAAGTAGTCGGCGAACTCAATTACTGGGGTGAATGGTTTGTTAACACAACTGGGGTAGATGGCTTCCGCTTTGATGCTGTCAAACATGTTAAGGCTGAATTTTTCCGCGATTGGTTGAAGCATGTCAGCCACCATACCGAAAAAGAGCTATTCGCAGTAGGTGAATATTGGTCTTATGATGTCCAAGCTCTCCACTCCTTCCTCGAAACGACCGACGGACATGTCACCCTGTTTGATGCGCCATTGCACCACAATTTTCACGTCGCTAGCAAAATGGGTGCAGACTACGATTTACGGACTATCTTTGATAATACTCTAGTTCAACACCAACCAGCCTTGGCAGTGACACTAGTGGAAAACCATGACTCGCAACCACTCCAGTCCCTAGAATCAGTAGTTGAACCTTGGTTTAAACCCCTTGCTTACTCACTGATTTTGTTGCGGCGGGAAGGCTATCCTTGTATTTTTTATGCTGATTACTATGGAGCGCACTATACCGACAAAGGGCCTGATGGGAATGACCATGAAGTATGGCTAGACTCTCACCAGTTCCTCCTCGATAAATTCTTAGTAGCTCGCCAGACCTATGCTTATGGCGACCAATACGACTACTTCGACCATCCTAACACGATCGGTTGGACGCGCTTGGGTACGGCAGAAAACCCCGGCGGGATGGCTGTAATTTTGACCAATGGCAGCGCAGGTAGTAAATGGATGGAAGTTGGTCAACCCAACACAACATATATTGATGTCACTGAGCATATCAGTGAACCGATTACGACTAATGAGCATGGCTGGGCAGATTTTCATTGCAATGCTGGTTCTGTCTCGGTTTGGGTGCCCCAGAAATAGCAACTTAGATCGATTCTAAATTGTCGCCTTAGCGGTTACTATACCTGCCCAACCTTTGTTTAGTCCATAGTACTGCTAACGATGCAGTAGATACAGTTAAAGACTTAATAAATAAATAAGTCTTTAGTCGGCAATTTTCTGCAATCTGTACAAAGCCAACAGTTATGAGCCTAGTTCTGCCCTAGGCAAAAAATCGAGCAAGCCATTGATAGTGTGACTAAGTAGTCACACTGCCGCGTGATTGGGATTAAAAATTATCAGCTTTAACCCTGCTGAAGATCTCTCTTTTGATTGACTCGGTTTACTAAAAATTTCTTCCTTTTGGTAGATAAATTTAGCCGATCGATTCGGTAGAGTAAAGAAGATCTGCGCTAATTCTTAACTAACTCCGCATCGATTTCACTTACTCACTTCTCTGTACTTACATCTAGGTGGAATAGACCACCTAGATGCTTTATCAAAATTTCATACCCGGAGTCAATTATGCCTCGCCTCATTGGTAAACAATCAAACACATCTGCCCAATTTTCTCTATTACTGTTAGCGACGATCGGTATTCTCACCACGCTGGAGTACACTGGTGCGATCGACGTTGTTAATGGTTTTGGTCATAGGAAATTAGAAACACGCTCTTATTCTGAGCGATATTGAGTATTTACCCGCCGATTAGTCCGACTAAACAACATCCGAACATTTACTATAAGTTGAGAAAATAGCTATGCTTAAAGGCAGTGATATTATTGGCAAGCCTATCATCGATTACCAGAACGGTAAAAAAATTGGTCGAGTTATCGACCTAGTATTCGACCAAGATCGCAATTATTTATTAGCTTTGCTAGTTCAAGAAAAAGGCTTCTTAAGCGATGCTCAGGTTTTACCAATGGTTTCGATTCAATCAATTGGTCTAGATGTAGTAATTACCGGACGGCTTGAGAATATTGTCTCCGCTAAATCCGATGAGCGATTAACTGAAATCTTGAACCACAACAATATCATGAAAGGCACAAACATTGTGACAGTGTCTGGTCAAGATTTGGGGAAAATGGTCGATCTTTACTTCGATGAAAGTACTGGCGAAATCGAAGGGTATGAAGTTTCTGGTGGCATGTTTGCCGATGCTTATTCTGGTAGATCCTTCGTTCCAGCATTACAAACTCTGCGCATTGGTGAAGACTACGCCTTTGTTCCAGCAATCGTCGCTGAGATGATGGAAGAGCAAGTAGGTGGCATGAGAGGCGTAGCCGAGAAAGCTGGCGAACAGATTTCTGAAGTAACTCGCCAAGCCACCCATCAAATTGCCAATGCGATCGTCGATCCTGATACCCAACAACAGTTTGTGATCGGCCGCAGCACCACTAAAGAAGTACTCCTCCCAGATGGCACTGTGTTTATGGGAGCGGCTCAAATCGTCAGAGCCAGCGATGCTGCTGCCGCTCGATCTCAAGGGATTCTCGATCGCTTGTATCGTGCCACTGGGGGCGATTTAGCTGACGATGCCGTCCAAACAGCTACTGCCATCGGTCAGGATGTCTCCGAACGCGCTAGCCTAATGGCTCAAAATATCGCCAGTAAAGCTCAATCAGCGACTGAGGATGCCGTCCAAACAGCTACTGCCATCGGTCAAGATGTCTCCGAACGTGCCAGCCTAGCTACCAAAAATATCACCAATAAAGCTCAAACCGCCGCTGCTGCATACACTGTAGATCGCGCATTAGGTCGGAGGGTCAATAGTATCGTTCGCACACGGAATGGTCTAGTCATCGCCGCACCAGGTCAAATCGTCACCGAGAAAACCATTGAACGTGCCCATACTTATCAACGGGAAGAAGCACTGCTCAAGTCTGTTGGGCTGTCGATGACTAATGCTGCAAGAGCCAGCGTTGATGATGCCTTGGGTACCGCAACGGAAAAAATTAGCGGCACCGCCGATCGCGTGCAAAGTAGCGCGGAGAAACTAGTAGACTGGGTGAAGTTTAAGGCAGATCGGTTACGTACTCAAGCCAGCGATACCTTAGAAGAACAACAAATCAAAGGCGCGCTGGGTCGTCCAACTACACGAGTAATCCTAGACCGCCGGGATAATGTAATTCTCAATGCGGGTGAACTGATTACCCATCAGGCGATCTCTATCTCCCGCCGAGAAGGATTACTCGATGTGCTTTTGGCATCTGTCTACACTAAAACACCAGAACTCAGTCCCGCAGAGCTTCGCGCTCCAGACTCCGGTAGAGCATCCCTATCGACGATTAACTAGCTCATTGGCACAGGGTCAAGGAGATTGGGTTTCTTTCTTGACCTCTGCCCTAAACTGGGAATGTGGCAATTTTCACTACCGGCACAATTTAGCCGTTCTATCGACCAAACTTAATCATCTTTCGTCTAATCATGCCTGGAAGATCGCTGGTTTGCAGTAAATCATACATGTAAATTCTGGTTGAATACTTAGAAAATCTTGCTACTCGATCGGGAACTCTAGATGCTGAATGGGTTCTGTGAGGAGATCGGATCGATGTTAAAAAGAAAGCGGACAAACGCAGAACTAAAACACGTGGCTGGGGTGTTTTTTCGTACTGGTGTTATTGCTGGTGTTTGGTTTGGGATCACGGGGTTAGCTTTGAATGCTCTAAGCGATCGAGTTTCACTTCAATGCGAACGGACTGAAGAGAGTATTCCCGAATGCAAATTAAGCATCAAACATTTGTTAACTGAGAGTATTGTTAAAACAGATAACAGTGAATTTCAGCAAGTTACTAGTCGTGCGGTAGCTAATACTTATTTCCTCGGTTTAGTGTCATGGGAAATGACGATCGCGACTAGTCAAAATCAGATTCATTTCTATAATTATGGAATGGGTGAAAGCAATCCCTGGTAAGAATTTGCCGCTCGAACTAATCGATTTTTAGACACACCACAGTTGCGGAGTTTTACAATTACCGCTGAACATAATTTCTGGTTTAAACTTCTCAGTCAATCAGTCAGTGGCATTTCGATCCTCGCTGGTTTATTTATCCTGCCTGGACTGTACTTAACTGCTAAATATGGTGACGATGCGATCGCTCATCAACAAGCATTCGAGCGACTATTCGGTCAGTTTACTCGACAAAGCTTAGATTCAAAAACTACCGATCTTTCGATTAAAAAAATTAATTGATTGTGAGTATTTACCTTATTTTGCCAATTAATTAATTAATTTCTATTGCTTTTTAGGGAACTTGGGTAGATCGATCGCGGTTTTTTTGGCGGGTAAATCGAGATTATTATCTTTCTTTGCCCGCCGTTCTATTGTTGGCGCGGGCCAGTTTGTGGCAGGTTTAGAAATAGTTGTTGCTGTACTTTCCTTATTCACGATATCTGCTGGCGGTGGTGGTGTTGGTGTGGGGTCAGGGAGTCGATCTGCGGTAAAATGATGATTGTGCTGAGTAATATCACTCGCGATCGCTTCTCGCCAGTTTACTTGTGTTGAGGGGGGAATTGTCCGAGTGGTATTTGGCGGAGTGGGACTCCATGCTGGTATTTCTTCTTGGGGTGTTGTTTGATTGGTTGGTGGGATTTCTGGGTGTTCGGCAACTATTTCGCCCGGGTTCACCGGAGTGACTGGATCTGTCTGTGGGGGGGTAGTTTCTGTTGCTGAATCAGAACTGATGACTGGTGTGTCGGCTATCTCAATTTCTGTTTGTGCTGCGGCTGGTTGAGTGGTGGAAGTTTCCATCCTCGACGGCGTTGGATCTTCGGTTGCGCTTGGCTCTGGGCTGACGGTAGGAGTTGCGGCTTGTTGCTTCATCCGCCGATGTAGTTCTAATGCGACTTGTTCGGTTTTGGCTAATTTTTGGGCTTGTTGTTGGTATTTTTGGCGGAGATCGTTATTTTCTGCTTCCAATTGTGGCACGATCTCTTGAGTGATTTCTAGTTGTTGGGACAGGGTTTCAATTAGGTTTTGTTGACGTTGACCGATTTGATGAGATGTTTCTAGTTGTTGAAATAATGCCCCAACTCGATCTTGGGCGATTCTCAATTCATCTTGTTGTTGCAAAATGGTGATTTCGTGGGTTTGTTTCTCCTCTCTACATGTATGGAGTGATTGTTTTGTGGATGCTAAAGCTTGTTCCAACCTAGCAATTTGTTCGACTAATTGACGATTGATTTGCCGCAGATTACTCACTACTGTCAACCAGTCGGTTTGATCTGGTTGTGATTCGACTGTTGTGTATATCGTCTCGACTGCTGGCAAGGGATTGGATTCGGCGGGGTTGATATGACGTTCTGACATACTACTGGTTAGGGGTTAGGGTTGATGAGTTGGGAGACAGCAGGACAAAGAATTCTCAATTCCCTAGCTTAGTGCTGTCGCCAGTAAATCTCGATGAGTCAGGGATTTTTGGTGGAGATTTTGGATTGATTCGGTACTTAGATGTGTACCTGTAGTGAGATGTTGTTGCCATGCTCGAGTAATGCTTGTTGCCTCTGTGGGAATATCCGAGAGTTGCCAGCCGGGGATATTGATTTCTGCCATCAGTTTGGTCACTTTGGGATCGTAGCTAATCGCCCAACATTTACACCCTTCTGCTGCTGCCATAATCAGACTGTGGTAGCGCATACCAATCGCCAAATCCACTCCTTGAAATAAACCTTTGAGTTGTTTGGGGTCTGTCAACGTGACAACTTGACTATTATCCGTCAATTGCGATCGAATCTGTTCGGCAATATCGACATCTGTAGTCGGTTGAAAGGGAACGAGGAGAATATGGCTATCTGTGGCAGCTTGGAGGTTCACCAAGGCTTGTGTAAGGGTATCGAGACGTTGATTGGTCAATTGGGGATGCGATCGCAGGGTGACGGCGATTTTGGGGTGAGGAATGTTGGCAATTGCTGGGACTGGAGTGGCGGCTAGACTCCAGACGGGATCTGGTGCCATCACACAGTTTATCCCCCATTCTTTGAGGAGATCTGCTGAGGCTGGATCTCTGACGCTGATGGCAGTACAACTACTGAAAGCACGTTTAGCAATCCAGCGAGTTAAAGATCGATCGATCGGTCCAATTCCCTGCGCAATGGCGATTGTCTTTAAGCCAAACTGTCGAGCTAACCCCATCAACCCCCCATAATAGATCGAATTGCGAATACTTGTCGCATCTTGAATCAAACTTCCGCCACCAAGGATGAGAAATTGGGACTCTTTGAGTGCGCGCACTACCGAACCGCTATTCATGCGATCGTAACTTTTGACTCCATAGTTTTTGGAGGTAGCACGCGGATTTGCCGACAGTACTAGCGGTTTCACCGTTGGCGGCAACATCTCCAACATCGCCACCAGCAATGCTTCATCGCCACCGTTGCCTTTGCCATAATAACCACACAGTACAGCCTGGATCTCAGTCATAGTTTATATTTAACTGGTTACGAGATATTTTACACATATAGGGGTTAGGGCGTAGAGGGTAGATGTTAGGGAATAGGGAATAGGCAAAGGATAGTCCCCTCGTCCCCCAGTCCCCTCGTCCCCCCGTCCCCCCGTCCCCTCCAGACATGTAATCGAGAATGCTCATTGCATGGTCTATCATATTTATACATAGTTGCAAACGGCACAAGGCTAATGACTTTACCCCCAAGTACGACTACGCCTAACTTTCTTCAAATCTGGCAGTGGATTCTCACTCCGCTGGACTTTTTGCATAAATATACTCAACAGTGTGGAGATATATTTACTGTCAATATGACAGGCGGATTTAAGGGGGCAGTATTTATGAGCAATCCCCAGGCAATTCAACAATTACTCACCAGTGATACTAAACAGTTTTCGGCACCGGGTAAAGTCAATGGAATTTTACAACCTTTTTTGGGCGATCGAGGCGTAATTTTATTAAGTGGGGGCGAACATCGTCAACGGAGACAGTTGTTGATGCCGCAATTTCATGGTGATAAAGTTCGTACCTATACTGATACCATGCGGAGCATATCACGCGAGGTGATTCAGCAATGGCAGGTTGGGGGAACGATTAATGTTCGGGAGCAGATGCAGTCAATTTCGCTCTCGATTATTTTGCAAACTGTGTTTGGGTTATATCGAGGCGAACGTTATGATTTAATTCGATCGAAGTTAATCGAAGTACTCACACTAATTGAATCCCCACTCAATGCTAGTTTTTTATTTTTTCCGATCTTGCAAAAAGATCTAGGTGCTTGGAGTCCGTGGGGTAAGTTTCTCCGCAATCGCCAGGAACTTGATCGATTAATCTATCAAGAAATTGCTGACCGTCGGCGCGATTCAAGAGCAGATAAAACAGATATTTTGAGTATGTTAATTGATGCTCAAGATGCTGATGGTCAGGGCATGAGTGATGTGGAGTTACGTGATGAATTAATGACTCTACTATTTGCCGGACATGAAACTACTGCGACTGCTTTAGCCTGGGCAATTTATTGGATTAATTATTTGCCTGAAGTTAAGGAAAAAATACTGGCAGAAATTGCCACAGTAGGGTCAGATGCCGATGCAGTTGTAATTAGCAAGTTACCATATTTAAGTGCAGTTTGCTCGGAGACATTACGTATTTATCCAGTTGGAATGCTCACATTCCCGCGCATTACAGAAGAGCCAGTATCGATGCAAGGATATGAAATTCCGGCGCAAACAACCGTTGTCGGTTGTATCTATCTCACCCATCATCGTGAAGATCTCTATCCCGAAGCACATCTGTTCAAACCAGAACGCTTTTTGAATCGTCAATTTTCTCCCTATGAGTATTTGCCTTTCGGCGGGGGTAGTCGTCGCTGTATTGGGATGGCATTAGCTCAATTAGAACTGAAATTAGTCTTGTTTGAAGTTCTCAATAATTGTCAACTTGAATTGACAGGTAATTTACCTGTCAAACCTGCTCGTCGTGGGGTGACATTAGGCCCATCTGGTGGGGTGAGTGCAAGGGTATCTGCACTGTAGTAAATTATAGTTATATCGATCGCATGGAGTTGTGGTGATGAAGATTCTACATGGAACTTGGATTCCACAATCGGGGACTGATTTTTTTCAATCTGGCGCGTTTTATCTGTGGATAGAGACAGATACAACTCAGCAGTCAAATACCAGCATGGGTAATCGACACCCCCAACATTTAGCTACACCAGAACTGAAGGAATTATTAACCACTTCATTCGCTATTTCTTCAATTAACGCACAGGATTTAGCAACGGTCTTCTCACCGCAATATTTTCTGTTACCGAGTTATGCAGATGATTCGGTCAAGCAGCCGAACTATCGACCATTACCATCACTAGAACTAGCTCGGTACTTAGAGATAGAATTACCAGATTCATTTGAATTGCAATATTGGCAAGTTGATTGTTATCAAACCGTTGCTTACAATAATCGCCAGTTAGTATCTAATGTTATCAAATTACTCAAAGATATTCATTTTTTGGTAATTAACGATCTGAGCGAGCTTCAGATGGGGGCAGATTTATTATTTTGGTATCACTATACTCAATCTCTCAAGCAAATTATCTTCAAAGACCAATATATTCCCGCACTGATTTATCGAGAAATAGACCAAAATCCGACTAAATCGCGCCAGAAGACTAAGAAAAGTACCCCGACAGCAGTAGCCCAAATTTACCCAGGCTGGGAAATTATCTCCGAGCAATATACGGCGGATATTCAACGGTATAGTCAGGTGATGCCCTTAGCTTGTGTGGCTGGATTTAGTACGCCACCGGAAATACCTATATTTTACGATCGATCGACGCTACTCGAACATTTTTCCACCCATTTACTGACGGAAATAATTTACAATACGCCATCAACATCAGGCGTTGATAAACAGATTGATGGCTCATTACTACAGTTTTGCTGGCAGAAATCTGGGGTTAAAATTCCTGATATCACAAGTTTATACGAACAGTGGCAGATTTGGCGAGATCGGATCGATCGCAGTCAAGGAGCTACTAATTTTTATCTCTGCTTCCACCTGCAAGAGCCGCTACAACCAGAGAAACCATGGATTTTATCATTTCAGGTAGCTGCCAAAAATGACCCATCGCTACGGATAACAACTGATGATTATTGGCAGTTGGCAGGTAAAACATTAGCAGAGTTTCCGCAAAAATTTGGAGCAGATTTCGAGCAGCAGCTATTGATGAATTTGGGCTATGCAGCGCGGATTTATCCCAAATTGTGGGCGGGATTGGAAACCGATCGACCGACACAGGTAAAATTAAGTATCGATGAAACTTTGGAATTTCTCAAAGAATCAGCCTGGATTTTAGAAGATGCGGGATATAAGGTAATTATTCCCGCTTGGTGGACTCCCCAAGGACGACGGAGAGCAAAATTACGACTGAAAGCGACTGGTAAAAAAGCTAGCGGTAGTGGTAAAAAAAAGAGTTATTTTTCATTTGATACCCTGGTAGAGTACCATTATGAATTAGCTATTGGGAATGAGTCAGTTAGTACATCGGAATGGCAAGAATTAGTCGAAAATAAAAGTCAATTAGTCCAGTTTAGAGGACAGTGGTTAGAATTAGACCAATCCAAGATGCAAGAACTGTTAGCATTTTGGCAAAAGAGTCAAGCAGACGCACCCGAACTTGATTTGCTAGATCTGATGAAACTAGCCGCTAGGGAAAATAGTGATATTGAAGTTGATTTCGATCGAGATGAACTTTTAGCCGATATTATGGGGACACTCGGCGATAAAAGTCGGATCGAAGTTTTACCAGCACCGAAACTATTTAATGGGAAATTACGCGAGTATCAAGAGCGCGGCGTTGCTTGGCTTAATTATCTGGAAAGCTTGGGTTTAAATGGTTGTCTTGCTGACGATATGGGGATGGGGAAAACAGTACAGGTAATTGCCCGATTGGTACAGGAAAGAGAAATGGCTACAACTGAAGAGTTAGCCGAATTAATGCCAACTTTACTCATTGCCCCAACTTCGGTAGTGAGTAACTGGCAAAAAGAAATCGAGAAATTTGCACCAAATTTGCGATCGATGATTCATCATGGCACACAACGAATCCAGGATCTCAAGGTTTTTAAAAATAGTTTGGGGGACTGTGATGTGTTGATTACCTCCTTTAGCTTGGCGCGGAAGGATGAGAAATTACTCAGTGGGATTGAATGGCAGCGAGTAGTAGTCGATGAAGCGCAAAATCTCAAGAATCCAAAAGCTGCTCAAACTAAGGCAATTAATAAAATTTCGGCGCACCATCGATTAGCTTTAACTGGAACACCTGTAGAGAATAGATTGCTAGATTTGTGGTCGATTTTTAACTTTCTCAATCCTGGCTATCTAGGCAAAGAGAACCAGTTTCGGAAGTTATTTGAAGCCCCAATTCAGAAAGAAAACGATCGAGTGCAATCGGTGACACTCAAGAAGTTAGTCGAACCATTTATCCTACGCCGAGTAAAAACAGATCCGGCGATTATTCAGGATCTACCCGATAAAGTCGAGCAGAAACTGTACTGCAATCTGACGAAGGAGCAAGCAGCTTTATATGAAGCAACCGTTAAAGATGTCGAAGAAAAATTAAATGATGTTGAAGGCATTCAGCGCAAAGGGTTAATCCTCTCCACTATGCTGAAACTCAAACAAATCTGTAATCATCCCCGACAATTTCTCCAGGACAATAGTGATTTTACACCCGATCGATCTCATAAACTCGATCGATTAACCGAAATGGTTAAGGAAGTAGTTGCAGAGGGTGAAAGTTTACTCGTATTTACCCAGTTTACCGATATTGGCGAAGCTCTAGTTAAATATTGCAAACATACACTTCGAGCGAATACCTATTATATTCACGGCGGTACGAGTCGGGAAAAACGAGAACAGATGATTACTAGTTTCCAAGATCCAGAAACTGAGCCGACAATCTTTGTCTTGTCATTAAAAGCTGGTGGGGTGGGGATTACTTTAACTAAAGCCAATCATGTCTTTCATTTCGACAGGTGGTGGAATCCAGCGGTAGAAGATCAAGCAACGGATCGAGCCTTTCGGATTGGGCAAAAGAAAAATGTATTCGTCCATAAATTCGTCACATTGGGGACATTGGAGGAGAAAATTGATGAGATGATTGAAGACAAGAAAAAATTAGCTGGATCGATCGTTGGTGCCGATGAATCCTGGTTAACAGAATTAGACAACAATGCATTTAAACAGTTAATCGCCCTAAATCGAAGTACAATTATGGAATAACCGATAATTGGATTTAATATAGCAATCTTGATTTAATATTTAGGGTTAGAGAAAATAAACATGTTTAGAAAAATCTCCGCTATCACAGCTACCCTCTTGTATTCTTTATTCCCTTGCCCTGTCTTGGCGCAGCGGATTGACGGTGTAACGACTTTTGGTGATAGCCTGTCGGATAATGGCAACGCTTTTAGAGCAACAGGCGGGATATTCCCCGCCAGTCCGCCCTACTTTAACGGACGCTTATCGAATGGACCAGTCTGGGTCGAAGGTGTTGTCTCCGGCTTGAATCTCTCCGCGACGAGCAATAACTTTGCCTTTGGCGGCGCAACCAGTGGGAGTACGAATATTGCCAGTACAGCAACTGTAACTTTGCCAGGGCTTGCGACCGAACTCGATGTCTTTTTGCAAGCTACACCTAGAGTCAATCCCAACCAACTGTTTGTAGTCTGGGCAGGTGCCAATGATTATCTCCTGGCTGGACAGACGAACCCTGCCGTCACAGTTGGTAATTTATCAACAGCCATTCAAAGGCTGACAAATGCAGGCGCAACCCAATTAGTCGTACCAAACCTGCCCGATTTGGGTCGGATTCCGGTTGGCTTGGCAGATCCAGTTCAAAGTGCTGGACTTTCACAGCTATCGGCAGGTCATAATAGTCTGCTAAGAGCATCTCTTCAAACTCTCAGCCAAAATAATCCAAATATCTCAATTGTTCCGACAGATATCGCGGCATTATTTAATGCCGCTATTGCCAATCCAGCTAGATTTGGGTTGACAAATGTTACTCAACCTTGTTTGGATACGACTACTGGGACTGTTTGTGCGACACCTGACACTTTCTTGTTTTGGGATACATTCCACCCAACGGCGGCTGGACATCGCCTCATCGGTGCTTATGCGCTCGATACGATTCGCGCACCCCAAACGATTGCGCCGCAAGTAGAATCTGTGTTGAGTAATACCCGTCGGCAGACTCGCGCGCTCGATGGTCGGTTGTTTGCACTCAGGACGGCAACACAACCAGCAGAGCGGAAACTAGCTGTGTTTGTCAATGGTGACTTGAATACTGGCGATCGGCAAACTACGAATAATTCTACTGGTTTTAATCTTGATGCTCAAGGGATTACCGTCGGCGCTGATTATCCCATCACCGATAACATGACACTCGGATTAGCGGTTAGTACGACCAATAGTAATAATCAACTGAGTAACAATCAAGGGAAAGTCGGAGTCAATAGTTCCGCCGTCTCGATTTATGGCACTTACAATCAGGGTAAATTATATACCGCCGCGCTGATTAACTACGGCTGGGATAATTTCGATTTAACTCGCAGAATTAATGTTACAGGTTTTAGCCAAGCCAATGCGAAACCGAGTGGTAATCAGTTCTCTGCCCGCATCAGTGGTGGGTACGACTTCGACTTTAATAATTTATCGATCGGCCCTATTACTGGTCTTCGGTATACTAAAGTCAATATTAATGGCTACACCGAGCAAAACGGTGACATTCTCAATCTGAAAGTCAATCCTCAAGAGGCTGACTCACTATTATTCGATCTAGGCGTACGGGCATCTTATCCAATCCAAGCCACCTTTGGTACGCTCTCACCTTATTTGGGTGCTAGTTACGAGCGCGAATTTGCCAATAATAATCGGCGAATTGTCACCGAACTGGTAACTCAACCAGGGATTCCGATGCGAACTATTACTGGTGCTAGCGATCGAGATTTTCTCCGATTGAGTGCTGGGGTGCAAGCTCAGTTCTCGAACAATTTCTCTGCTGGAGTTGGCTACGAACGATTGTCTGGTAATAATTCTGGCGATAACTATTTTAACGCTCAACTGCGCTATCAATTTTAACCCAGAGATCGTGATACTTTGCACGGCTAATAGTGCTTGTAAGCCGATACTCAAGTCCTGTCTTGGCACTACTCCTTCTGCTTGTGCTTTTTATCTTTGTCGTATCCTCTACCCTCTACCCTTTACATCAATATGGCACAATTTACCCGAACTTGGTGGGGCAACAAATTTATCAGCGCACTCGAAAAATTCACTGATGAAGGAAGATTGAGTCGGGGACGGAGTTATGCACGAGGTAATAAAGTAACGAGTTTTCAGATTACCAATGGACGAGCAATCGCCAAAGTCAGAGGCTCAGTCAATCCTTACTTTGGAGTGTATAAAGAACCACTATATAAAACCGAAATCCAGATCAAACCCATCAGCCCAAAAGACTGGAATAAAGCCATTGCCTACATTTCCTCAAAAGCCGGATTTATTTCTAAATTAATCTTAAATGAAATGCCCGATCGCATTGAGGATGCGTTTAATCTCGTTAATCTCAATCTATTACCCACCAGAAAAGCAGATTTTGTCAATAGTTGTTCTTGCCCAGATGGGAGCAATCCCTGTAAACATATTGCCGGAGTATATTATCTATTAGCAGCAGAACTCGATCGCGATCCCTTGTTATTATTTGAATTACGCGGATTATCCAGAGTAGACTTACAAACAGAACTGCTCAAATCGCCCCTGGGTAGTGCCTTAGCTGCTGAATTAGCTGCTCAAACTCCCACACCCAAAGTCGCCACAGCATATTATCCCAAACCAATAGAAATTAGCCCCAACAAATCCATGAGTCTTCAGGAATTTTGGCAAGGTAAACGATTGCCACCATTACCAGAATCTAGCCCGATTAGTGTGCCAGCAATTACTATCAAAAAGCAGGGCGACTATCCACCATTCTGGACACTTGATCGATCGTTTATCGAAACAATGGAGGACTTTTATCAGCGAGTTAGAACTAAGAATCGAGATATACTCTAGCAAATAAAATAAGTGATGGTTAACGATATTTTTCTTGTCCATTAATCGTTAACCATCAAGACGAGACTAGCCAATATTTACCTTAACAACTTTATTCTTTTCCTCATCAGCTTTAGGCAGCACTAGTTTTAAAATACCGTCTTTGTACTCTGCTTGGACATTGGTATTTTGGATACGGGCAGGTAGAGAAATCACCCGCTGAAACCGACCATAGCGAAACTCTGTCCGAGTCATACCTTTGTCTTCGCTTACACTTTCTTCTTTGCGTTCACCACTAACAGAAACACTATCTGCTGTCACTTGAATATCGATATCTTCGGCTTTCATTCCTGGGGCTTCTAGACTCAAATGAATCGCTTCAGATGTTTCTTGAAGTTCTGCTGCAGGGACAAAAGCAGATCGAAGATTTTTATTATCACCATCGCTAGTGCTTAAGCTATCAAATAAACGGTTTATGCTCCGTTGTAAGTATTCAGTTTCTTCAAATGGTTGCCAACGAATAAGAGCCATAACAGTCACCTTTTAACTCAACTTAATTTAACTCATCGCTTAACGACTTGCTTTTAATTTAGCTGGTGTTCTCCTGAGTGCTGGTTCGGTTCTCTCGAATTACAGTAGTGGGTTTTACCGAACACAGATAAATCACAGCTTAATCTGCACTTTCCTTAACGTGAAGAGAGTAAGAAATTTTCGGCTGTAGCTTTATCAGTTATCACCCCATCCAAAGTTGCAGTTAATAGCTCATCTAATATCTCTCGGTATTGCGGCCCTGGTTTATAGCCCAACCTCCGTAAATCATCACCAGTTAACATTGGTTGAACACTCGACCAAATAGTTAAATATTGCCAAATCTGACGACGAATTAGCATAGAATAACTGCCTAAACTATCTCTACACCGTACAGCAATTAAAATTAACATTGACCAATCGTATTGGCGCAGAAATCGGACACTTTCACTCACTCGCTCAAAAGTTGGTAATAAAGCTTGAATCGAGGATTCTGCCTGCTCCAACTTTTCTAACCTGTCAATACTATCCACTGATAGTTGAAGATTTTTCGCCACAGGCGATCGATATTCTGGGGCTAGATGGGCGATAATTACTTCTAACCTCAGTTGCCAATCGCCGATTGATTTTCGGGTATCAAACCGCCGTAAGCACCGTTCTAATAAGCGTAATTGGCGTAATAATTTTCGATCGAGTGTTAAGCTAACATGGATACATTGCAATGCACCCAAATCTGATAATAACTCCAAAGCTGGTTGCCAATAAGCAGCTTGAAGAAGATATTTCAACTCAGTTTTTAGCCTGGTTTGCAGCGCAGGTGTTTTTTGATTTTCTTGACTAGTTCGATCGTAAACACCACTACTAATAGCATACCGAATATAGGCTTCTGTTTGCGGTTCGATCGCAAATCCCAACCGCACAGCTAACCGGACACCCCGATAAATTCGGGTGGGATCTTCAATAAAACTATTGGGATGCAACACCCGAATTTGCTTGGCTTGTAAATCGACTAAACCACCGAAGAAATCTAATAAAATTGCCGATTCTGTGCCAGTCGATCGATCTGGCGTGAGCCGCAGTGCCAACGCATTAATGGTAAAATCTCGTCGATATAAATCCTGTCGAATCGAACTCGCTTCAACAATCGGATTTGCCGCCGGATAGGGATAAAACTCGGTTCTGGCTGTGGCAATATCTACCCACAAGGAATCAAATGTGGGATCTTGATGCCATAATAAAGCCGCCGTTTGAAATGCCCCATGAATATCTAACCGTGCGGCTGGATACACTTGTTGAAGTACCTTGGCAATTTCCACCCCCGCCCCCACATCGGCGGCTTGGTGAAACCCATCAACTACCAAGTCAATATCTTTAATTAATAAATTATTTGTACCTGTTGCCAACAGTAAATCACGCACGGCACCGCCCACCAGATAGAGATGCCAACCACGCTCCTCGGCGGCTAGTGCCGCTTGCGCCAATAAGTTCCACAATTGCGGCGCAAGCTTATCTTCCAACTCCTGTAAATTAACCCTATCTCCCAGTCCCCCAGTCCCCTCGTCCCCCAGTCCCCGTACCCCTTGATGCAATTCGCGCAAGACATCAGTCCGAGTGACAATTCCTACTAACTGACCTTTTTCTAAGACTGGTAATCTGCCAATATCATACGTCACCATCAATGCCTCAATTTGCCCCAGAGAAGTATCGGGGCAAATTGTTTTAACACTATTTGTCATATAACCCTTGACAGGTGCATGACTAAAACCATGATGCAAAGCGATATCCAAATCGCGCCGAGAAATAATCCCGGTTAATCTGCCAGTATCATCGACTATCGGCAAACCGGAATGTCCATAACGCAAAATAATCCGTTGCGCTTCTTCAATGGTAGTTTCTGGGCGAATAGTCCGAATCGGCGCAGACATCAACTGGCGGGCGGTAATGGGTTGAGGCACAGCCGCGACGATTTTTGCCAAGAGTTGTTGCAAGATCACTTCTGAGTCTACACCCCGTAGATTCACTGATGCCGCTTGAGCATGTCCCCCGCCACCTAATGGTTGAAATAATTCATTTAGATTAACACCAGGAATTTGCGATCGACCAATTATCACCAACCGAAACTCATTTTCATCCACCGGAAATTCATGAGCAAGTAATAAAACATCAATTGCCGAAATCGATCGAATTTGGGATGTTAAGCTCGATAATCCCGGCACAAATTTCTCAGTGCTCAACTTCACCCAGGCAATTGTCTTGCCCTGTACAGATAAATACTGGATCTGCGCCATCGCCACTTGTAATAACTGCTGCAATTGGGGTGATAATCCTGGCTCGATATATTCCCTAATTACCGCCAAACTGGCACCTTGCTCCATCAGCCAACCTAATGCTAGTGCATCCCGCGCCGTACTCATCTCAAACGTCAAAGAGCCAGTATCAACATGGATGCCCAACGCCATCACCGTCGCTTCAGCCGTAGTTAGAGTAATATTTGCCCGTTGTAATTTCTCGGCAATGATTGTGGTACTTGCACCGACAGGCTCGATATATACCTCAGTCGCGGGAATATCACTGCCTTGTTCCAGGTGGTGATCGTAGACTACAACCGCCTGTAAATCGGCTAGATCGAACCATTCTGCTGCTTTGCCCAATCGATCGCGTTGTTGAGTATCTACGACCGTCAGAGAGCGAATTTGGGCGGGATTGACTGCCCGCCGTTCGATCGAGGGATATTCATCTCGATGTAGTGCCAAAAAATCTTGGACATGGGGATGTGCGCCACCTGTCAACACGATTTTACTGCCTGGTGACAGGCGGGTTAAACCTACGGCGGCACCTAGTGCGTCAAAATCTGCTGTAGTGTGGCACAAAATTAAGTCCATATCAAAGTACGCGGAAGATTAGAATAGAATCTGAGGTCTAGATCGATCGACGATACTTTTGATTATTATATGCACCCACGATTGTTTAGCTGGGGCGCGATCGCCCTTCTCACTTTCCTCGCTCCTGCTTGTGCTAGGCTCTCTTCTAAACCACCGACAGCCCCTGGACAAGTAGAAACCCTAGCCAAAGGACGACTGGCGACGGTGTTGAGTCGGGGGAAACTAGTCTGTGGGGTTAGTGGTGAACTACCAGGATTTAGCTTTTTGGGCAAAGATGGGCAGTATCAAGGACTCGATGTCGATATTTGTCGAGCAATCGCTAGTGCGATATTTGATAACCCCCAAGCGGTAGAATTTCGGAATCTTAATGCCAAGGAACGCTTTACCGCGCTGCAATCGGGTGAAGTGGATATTCTCAGTCGGAATACGACTTACACCATGAGCCGCGATACATCTGTGGGATTGGAGTTCGCGCCGACGGTATTTTATGATGGTCAGGGAATTATGGTCAAAAAAGCTAGTGGCATTAAATCCTTAGCCGATCTTCAGGGTAAGGCAATTTGTATTCAAACGGGCACGACGACAGAGCAAAATTTGACCGATCGAATGCGTCAGCGGGGGCTAACCTATACACCTGTTGTCTTTGAAGATGTGAATACCACTTTTGCTACCTACTCAGAGGGGCGATGTGAAGGGGTAACAGCTGATCGATCCCAACTAGTATCCCGTCGCAGTACCTTAGCAAAACCTGACGACCACATTATTTTATCAGAAGTTTTATCTAAAGAACCCCTAGCTCCGGCGATCGCTAGCGGCGATCCTGGCTGGGGTGATGTCGTGCGCTGGACGATTTACGCGCTGATTGAGGCGGAGGAGATGAAGCTCACGACTCAAACGGTGACGCAGCAGAGTAGCAATCCCGATCCAACGGTGCGGCGACTATTGGGGTTAGAAGGGGACTTGGGCAAGGGGCTGGGATTACCGAATGATTTTGCGTTGCGGGTGATTAAACATGTCGGTAATTATGGCGAAATCTACGATCGAAATATGGGGACGAAAACACCCCTGAAGTTACCGAGGGGTCAAAATCAATTGTGGAATCAGGGGGGTTTGTTATATTCACCGCCGTTTAGGTAGTTATGCGGCGGCGTTCCATCTGGTGAGAATTCGAGATTGCCTGTGCAGCGATTGCTAAATCAAACTCTTTTCAACATCTCCCTAACCTGTGAAAGCTTATGAATCGTATTGTCCGTTTTGCAATAATTGTTTTTGTTACATTCTGCTGCATTGCTTCGATTCTATTTCAACCCACGCAATCCAATGCGACAACCCCAAACGTAGCCTTTGAACCTCCCGCCCCCGTAAGCATTGCGCGTAATCTTGACTTTTCAAGACACTTTCGAGATCTAGGAGTTGAAGGTTCAATTCTGATTTATGACTTGAGCAATAATCTTGTTTTTCAACACAATCCACAACGGAATAAAACCGCTTTCCCCACTGCATCAACATTCAAAATTCTCAACTCTCTAATTTCATTGGAAACAAAGGTGATTAACGATGAAATTGCTGTTCTTACGTGGGATGGAATTCAAAGAGAGCTTCCCGGATGGAATCGAGACTTAAATATGAGAGAAGCGTTCAAAATTTCCGCAGTCTGGTTTTACCAAGTTCTAGCCCGTCGAGTCGGATATGAGCGAATGCAGCAATGGATAACTCAGGTAAAATATGGGAACCAAAATATTGGTAGGAAAGACAATATTGATAACTTTTGGTTAAATGGAATACTGAAAGTTACACCTCAACAGCAAATTCATTTTCTCCGTCGCCTCTATCATAATGATTTACCATTTTCTGAGCGATCACTTTCTATCGTTAAGGATATAATGATTAATGAGGAAACTCCAGATTATACGATCAGAGGTAAGACCGGATGGTACGGTTTCGGAAGTAAAGTGACACCAAGTATCGGATGGTATATCGGTTATTTGGAGAAAGGAAATAAGACTTATTTCTTTGCCACTAACATTGATATTCGGAACGAGAAAGATCCACCCCTTCGGATCGAGTTAACACGTCGTTGCTTTAAAGATATGGCAGTGTTATGAGGTCGGATATCTATAGCTTAATGCTGGATCACAATCCCGTTGCACGGCAACCATATAAAAAAGTTGTCTGGTTGAAGTCGGGGAAATTATTTAACGCCAAGGAGAAGGGGCTATGAGTGATCGAATGCGGGCTAAAAGATTATTAGATAGTTCGATTCCAGTGTGGCGGAGTCGGCGATTTTGGCAGAGTGCGGGGCAATTTGGGGCAGCGGTGGGGATTGCGATCGTGTTGGGGGTACTAGGGGATAATTTGCTGTTCAATCTGGAGCAAATTGGAATTCGCCTGGGTTTTGATTTTCTTGGCTCGCAGGCGGGTTTTACGATTAGTGATACGATTATTCCCTATACACCATCAGATTCCTACCTTCTAGCTCTGCTGGTGGGGGTGGTAAATTCGCTGCGGGTGATTGCGTTGGCTTTGATATTAGCGACAGCGATCGGCATAATGGCTGGAATGGCACGGTTGTCAACTAATTGGCTGGTGCGGACGATCGCCCAGATCTATGTGGAAACTCTCCGCAATACACCCCTGTTGTTGCAACTGTTTTTCTGGTACTTTGCAATATTTTTAGCTCTACCGAATGCGGCGAATCCACTACAAATACTCGGCTGGACGCTAAGTAGTCGTGGTGTGATCGGTTGGGGACTCCAGATGTCCTCAGAGTTTGCCTCTCTACTCGCGGGTTTGAGTCTCTATACGGGGACTTTCATTGCCGAAATCATTCGCGGTGGGATTCAATCGGTACCCCGTGGGCAAACAGAAGCGGCTCAATCGCTGGGACTTAAACCCTTGTCCACATTATGGTTAGTCATCTTCCCCCAAGCTTTGCGGGCGATTCTACCACCTTTAGCCAATCAATATTTAAACCTCGCTAAAAACTCTAGTCTCGCAGTAGCGATCGGTTATCCCGATCTCTATGCTATCTCCTCGACAACTTTCAACCAAACTGGACGCGCTGTTGAAGTGATGGCGATCGTCATGGTTGCTTACTTAATCTTGAGTTTATCAATCTCATTCCTGATCAATATTTACAATCGATCGATTCAATTGGTCGAACGGTAATTATTTAATGTAGGCTTTGTTTCGATCGATCATCACTCGGCAACTTCTAAATTCAATGTAAAACATGGTAAATCAATTCGATACAAGGCGGATGATGATTCTGTTATTGGGAAATGCAGCGATCATGACCAATCCTATGGTGATATCCCCAGTAACTGCCATGCCTCCAACCCACAAGCCGAGCGTTATTCAAGCTGTTGAAGCAAAAAAAACACCTTTAACCCCCGCCCAGCGTGCCCAAAGAACCGCCGCATTAGCACAATTAGGCAAAATTACCGATCGAGTTGGTCAAGCCCCCCAGACAGCCGCCAAGCTTGTGCCCACAGTGGTGCCCTATTTCAAACATCCCGACTCAGTAGTGCGAGTGACTGCGGTGCAAATCATCCAGCGGATCGGTGTAGCGGCAAAGGATACAATTCCCGATCTCAGGCTATTGCTCCAAGATCCCGATCGAGAAGTCCGCAGTGTTGTCCCCTTTGCCCTGGCCGAAATGGGCTATTTAGCCCAGGATACCGTGCCCGATCTCCAACAAATGCTGCGCGATCCAGATGTGGCTTTTGCGGCGAATTGGGCTTTAGGTCATGTCGATCGGGCGACTCGTACTGCCCGTCTCCAGGCATTATTAACCGCAATCCAGTCGCCCGATGCTAAAACCCGTCAAGATAAAGCCTTTGAGCTAGGAATGATGAAACCCAAGGAACTAATCCCGCAGTTGAACCAACTACTAAAGCATCAAGAACCGGATGTGCGCCAGCAAGCCATGTCTATTCTGGCCAGTCTCAATGCACAAATCGATCTGCCACAAGCGGTACCCCTCGAACAAGAGTTTATCCTCAAACCGGGCGAAACTGCGTCAATCCAGGATACTAAAATCAAAATTCTGTTTGATTCGGTCCAGAACGACAGTCGTTGCCCGATCGATCTAGATTGCTACTGGGCTGGCAATGCCGAGGTTAAATTAGTATTACAGATCCAGCAAGAGCAAACCGCCGCGATCATTAATACAGGCATCGACAATCGCCATGTCCAATATCGTGGCTACCACGTTCAACTACTCAAACTTACTCCGGCAAGACATAGCAAAAAACCGATTCGGCAAAGTGATTATGCCGCCACATTGAAAGTCAGTCGGGTCAAGTAAGTTGATGTACTCCCCACGATGAATTGCCCCTCTACCTCCCCGATATGACAAATCCACCCTCTCCCCGCCCACCATCCGTCGATCAATCGCCCCTGCGATGGTTGCGCCAAAATCTGTTTAACACCTGGTACAACGGCATTTTAACCCTCATCCTGGGCGGTTTCATCCTCCAAGTAGTGGCAGTCGGATGGACTTGGATCGCCACGAAAGCTAAATGGGCGGTAATTAGTGAAAATTTACCCCTATTGCTAGTCGGTCGCTATCCAGCCGAACAGTCCTGGCGGCTGTGGCTAGTGCTGCTGCTGGCGATCGGCTTGCCTGTAAGTATCTGGGTCGGGCGACAGCGGCGATCGCCCCGGATGGGCTGGATTTACGCCTGCTGTGCCACGATTGGTATCAGTTGGTTATTGGCTGGGGGTTTTGGATTAGTCCCCGTTGAAAATAGTCTGTGGAATGGATTATTACTCACGCTATTGGCGGCGAGTATTAGTACCGTGCTGGCTTTTCCGCTGGGTGTATTGTTGGCTCTGGGGCGACAGAGTTCCTTACCGATCTTGCGAATCGCTTGTACGATTTATATCGAACTGGTGCGGGGGCTGCCGCTGATTGGCATTTTGTTCATGGCACAGTTTTTATTGCCCTTACTCTTGCCTGGAGATTGGCGGTTGGATCGATTGGCGCGGGCGATTGCGGGCTTAATTTTATTCAATGCGGCATATTTAGCCGAAACAGTGCGCGGGGGTTTACAATCCTTGCCACGGGGACAAATTGAAGCCGCGAAGGTATTGGGTTTGAGTGCGCCATTACGATTGTGGCTGATTGTCTTACCCCAAGCCATCCGCACAGTAATTCCAGCGATCGTCGGTCAGTTTATTGCTCTATTTAAAGATACCTCCCTGCTGGCACTGTTTGCCCTCGCGGAGTTAACCGGAATTGCGCGATCGGTTTTAGCCCAACCAGATTTTATCGGTCGCTATGCGGAAGTATATCTATTCATCGGCTTAATTTACTGGATCGTCTGTTTCACCCTCTCCCAAGTCAGTCGTCAATTAGAGGTTAGGGGTTAGGGAAATCTGTTGAATTGATTGAACCATTTGGTGGATCAGAACCCCGACTTTTTTAAAAAAGTCGGGGTTCTTGTCGTAGCTATAGCGAAGATTTGTCTTGGTTTAGTGAGTAGTTTGGTGCGAAATAAATCGACTCGCCAGGGGCGAGAAAATAGAGAGTAAAGAAAAAAGGGTAAAAGAGTAAAAGGGTAAAGAGTTACAGAGTCCTGGGAATCTCACAAACAACTCGAAAACCGAAATAGTCGTTGCGGTAGACGGGGGTAATGTAGACGCGAGTGGCAGAGCGGCAAAGACGCGGATAAGAGTCCCAGGAACCGCCCCGCAATAGACGATTAGCTTGATCATCATTAGATAACCAAGCACTTCCATCTAATGGTGCGCCCTCATAATTTTTATGCCAATGGTCTAAACACCATTCCCACAGATTTCCATGCAGATCGTACAAACCAAAAAGATTTGGCGGGAATTCACCAACGGGGGTTGTTTTTTTTCGTTGGTTGACTTTGGTTTCTGAACGATAAATTTGATCAGAATCATAGTTCGCTAACTCGCCTGTAATCGTCTCCCCAAAAGCAAAAGGAGTTGTGGTTCCGGCTCGACAAGCATATTCCCATTCAGCCTCTCTGGGCAGCCGATATGCCCGCTGAGAGTGTTGAAAAAGTTTTTGGCAAAATTCCTGAGTATCAAGCCAAGAAACCTGTTCTACAGGCAATTTGCCATCACCTGTGAAGCCTGACGGATTATTCTCCATCAGTTGTTGCCATTGCACTTGAGTTACTAATGTTTGCGCCATGAAAAACTCTGCCACTCTCACTAAATGTTGAGGACTTTCATTGTTGGATCTCCCTGCTTCATTGTCAGGCGAACCCATCATAAATTCACCACTGGGAATTTTTACCATCGTCAGTGATACGCCATTCCCCAGATCTTCCAGGAAAATATCAGCTTTGCCTGGAGGTCGATCGATTATCTGACCTGTAGCATCCACTTTCACCGAGGTAAATTCAATTACTGTGAGCTGAGGCGTTGCGCCTGAGTGACTAAGTGTTGCCGAGGTAGACTGAGGAAGAATTCGTCCATCTATCTCATTTCCTGAAGTTTGAAGTTTAGCTTTCTGATAAGCTACCAATTGTCTAACTCGGCCACCGATCTCCGTAATATCTTCATCCCGTAACTTCAAATGTTGTTGATATTCCTTCAGATCGGCTTGTTCGCGATCGCTAAAAGGATAATGATGCTGCACAGCTTGGGTAAGTGTCTGTTCGTATTCTCCCAACTTGCTTTGATATTCTCGATAGGGCTGCAATACCCGATCTTCTATTTCCCTCGCCTGCTCTGGCGAAATTCCCCACTCCTGTTGTTTTCTGGACAAAATCTGCCGCACAAAGATCGAAAATTCACCATTTCCGGCTTCTGCACGTTGCTGGAATTCTCCCTCATACTTTAATTGCGGATCGTCCCGTCGCGATTTTGCCAGTCGGATCTTGTAGCCCTCCTTCACAGGGTAGAATTCAGGAGTCATAGCTGGCGCGGCTGGCTTGACCTTTTTAGCGGCATATTCATGTAACTCATCAACCGAGATCCAGTCATCCCCATCAAGATCGGCTGCACCTGTGGCGATGCCCTCGACTAGATAACGAGTATAAATCGATAGTCCCGAATCGCCATGCTCGGTGGGTTCGGAGCCAAATGAGTATTCCGTAGCAGTAGAAGAGGTGAGGATCGCTCTCCCTTTCCCGCCGAGATAATCTTCCAATCTGACAGTACCATCATCTTTTACCATCATCCCTTTAGCGATCGCGCCACTAAAGCAAGCATCAAGAATGATCACCTGATGTTGAGATTTGCTAGACTCGATCCGCTCGTGTAAGGATGTCGCGGCTACGGCGGAAGTGGGAATTAGGGCACCATTACGATCTTTTTTAGTAATCTTCGTCCCTAAATAAAGCTGATTTTTATCGTCCTTAATCCCATGTCCCGAAAAATACAATAACAGGAGATCGTCTTTCTGGCGATCGTGAAATAGGGAATGGATTGCATCTTCCATTTTCTGTCGATCGGGATTTGGCAGCACGGTGACATTTTGTCACTTTACCCATAAAATGGCGTAAAGTGACAGGATATGCTTCACAAGTTTAAGTAGTGCGATTCGTTGAAGTATGAATCACGGTATCCAGTCCGTACATAGTACTTCCAAGCTGGCTACCAGACATGTAGCACTAGAAGGCTAGAACTGTCCGATTGATGTAGGTGCAAA
>JBGSPI010000062.1:0-15340 GCA_041738715.1 Chamaesiphon sp. | reverse complement strand
CTACATCAGCCCGAAGCCGTTTATCAAGCCCTACAATACCGACAACTGCTGATTGAAGCCAAGCTAGCCCCCAGCACGATTAACGTAAGGCTCTCAGCTCTAAAATCCTTTGTTGATTATGCTCGTACCGTAGAGCAGTGTAGCTTCAATCTGGCCGATGTCGCCTGTCTGAAAGTAGAGAGTTATGGCGACACTACGGGGATTGCGGTAGCTGGGTTTAGGGAAATGCTTCAAATTCCAGATCGTAGCACCATCAAAGGGATCAGGGATTACGCCATCCTGCGATTGCTTTGGGACAATGCCTTACGTCGGAATGAGATTTGTAGCCTGGATGTGGGCGATTTCGACAAATCGGGGCGATTATCGATTTTGGGTAAGGGCAAGATTCAAAAAAGCCAGATCGATTTATCTCCAGCAACGACAATCGCGATCTCACAATGGTTGGCAGCTAGAAACGAATATCGATCGTCAGATCCTCTCTTTAGCAGTCTAGATCGCCGTAGTAAGGGACACAGACTGGACGGTAGCACGATTTATCGCTTGGTGCGAGAGTTCAGCACAGCAGCCGGAATCGATAAGGTAGTTTCTCCCCATCGAATCAGACACAGTGCCATCACAGCCTACCTGGATGCCAGCGATGGAAATATTCGTGCCGCTCAAGGACTGAGCCGTCATGCCAATCTCAACACTCTCAATCGCTATGATGATAATCGTCATAAATATCAGGCTCAAGCTACTAATACTTTGGCAGATCTAGTTTAGATTTACCCCGCTCCTGAATATTATCTGACTTTTCCACCCCTGGAAATCGGGGTGGATCTATTGGCTTTTTGATCGAAAAGCCCACAATTCAGAAATCACCTCTAACCCCGATCTGGTATAAACTCTGGCAAAAGCATATACCGCTAATACACGTTAGCGGTATATTAAAAGAAGACCGAAAATCTGTGAAAATTTTGAGGACAATTATCTCCCTCGTCAAACATTACAAATTACTGCGTTAATTATTCCCCAACTACTGGCGTAAATATCACAAAGATCGGATTCTATTTTGAGAAAGGGGTATCGGGTGTCGGGTGTCGGGTGTAGATTAAATGAAAAATAGCTGACTAGCGTAAATATCAGTAATGGAGCAACCTACTAGTACTAACACCGCCGCCACTTTTGTCCTGGATGCCGATGCCTTAATTGCCGCATTTACCAGCTTCCTCCAGTTTGATGTAGCATCCGGTGGGGCTAGTGGCGAAACCATTCGTACCTATTGGTGCGAAGCTAAACAATACCTGCTCTGGTGTGCAGCCAATCAACTCCAACCCCTGGAGGTAACGCGGGATACCATTAAAATCTACCGCCATCACTTAGTCCAACAGCAATACAAACCCGCCACCATTGCCCTCAAACTCGTCGCTGTGAGTCGAATGTACGATGCGGCGATCGAATATGGACTCCTCTCCCACAACCCCGTCTGGGGCGTAAAAGCCCCCAAACAACGGGGCGATCCGGCTGACTCGATTACCTATCTTACGGCTAGTGAGGCGGAAACCTTACTCCAGGCTCCACTGACTAAATCTACGCCCCTGAAAATCCTCCGCGACCGCTTTCTATTGGGTTTAATGACCCTGGAAGGGGTCAGATCGATGGAAGCACATCGGGCGAATGTGGGGGATATTCGCCGCGATCCGACGGGGGTGGGGATTACGGTCATGAGTAAGCGACAACAACGGGTGGTGCCGTTGATTCCCGATTTGGTGGATGTACTCGATCGTTATTTACTTGCCCGCAGAAGTGCTAAATTTAGTACGGCTGCTGCTACGCCGCTATTTATCAACGTCCATCATCCGCGTCATCACATCGACCCAGACCGGGAGGACCGTCGCCTGTCGCGGCGGGGGATTCGATTCATTGTTGATAGTTACCTGGAAGCTCTCGACCTCAAACATGGGGAGGGACGGACTTTATCGGCACACTCTTTACGGCATACGGCGGGGACGCTAGCGATTCAGAATGGGGCATCCTTGCGCCAAGTCCAGGATTTATTGGGTCATGCCGATCCCAAGACTACGGCGATTTATACGCATATTGGCGACAGGTGGGTCAATAATCCGGCTCTCAAGTTGGGTATTAACTTAAATCCTGAGTGATTGCAGGTCGAGCGTCAATGAAAGATTAAGAATTGTAGCGCAAACCTAACTCACCAAACCTATGAATAGCGGCAAATTAATAGTTTAGAGCGAAATTTTTGTCAAACTTGTGCTCGGAATATGCTAAAGTCTTAAGCAACCTGGATTTTATTCCAAATCTTGAGAAAACCGCAAGATCTGGGAGCGTTCGGGGTACTATAGATACACTGTCTTAAAAAATCATAGTGTCGGAGGCTTTTGATAAAAATCCAGTTCTAATACTGTGACCCCATAATTACTTATCCATTAGGGCAACCAAAAAAGCTCGGAACGAAATCCCAAGCTTTTGTCGGTACAATTATACTATATGCCTTGAAATGAAACTATGTTTGGCGACTGGTTTCATTTCTACTTTATCATGCGGTTCGACACTTAGGAAGGGTTTCTCGAAAATTATTAACCGACCGATTGTCAAATGTTTACTGGATCTCACTTGTGCCAATTATTAATTTTTTTGAGGCTTGAGGAAACCACCATGTCAGATTGTCTTTCGATCGTACTGGAATACTAGTTGCTGACTGTGCCAACCTGTTAGTAACCAGATCCAGACAATATGGGAACGAGTCGAAATCCGTGTAATCTACTGCTACTAAACTGTAGTGTGATTAATTTCACCGATCGAGACTTAGACTGAATTGATAGGGGTTTAGAGGAGTATTCTTAGACACGAACCGCTCTGTGGGGTTGCGCTCGTCCCCAGACGACGCGAAAGTTCTGGGATATGTGGATGTTAGTGCTAGGAGTAAACGAAGTTGAAATCATCAAAAATGGCTAGAGTTAAAATTCTCTTCTAACTTGATTTTTTTGCTTCAGATCGCTACTGTACAGCCATTCCCATCTTACCACATAGATGATAAAGTAGAGCCTTTCCGCCTCGGCAAAATAGTATCTTGTTAGCCCTAGTTACTCACCCTAACTAGCAACAATGATCCTACCCCCCCACCTGCTCCAACTGACTAAACTGTTCCACATCGGCTTTAACTTCATCACCGCCGAGAACATTCCCGAACCCAACTGGCGGACAAATCGCAAATATCCACTCAATCGAGGCGAATTTGTCAAACTCTACACCGACGAACTGAGCCTCCTGGGAGTCAGCTTTGGCAACACCACCAGCTACGCCATGCTCGACATCGACATCAACAGTCCCAACCATCCCAACAACAACCCCCAAGCATACACCAGACTACTACTAACCCTAGAGGAGATCGGACTAATATACCCAGTCCCCATTCGTAGCTCCAACAGTGGCGGCATCCACATCTATTACTTCTTCCCCACCCCCATCCAAACATTCCGCATCGCCGCCCTCATCCGCGTCACCCTCATCAACGCCGAATTTCCCATCAAAAACGGACACCTCGAAATCTTCCCCAACACCAAACCGTACAGCCAAGACAAACACAACCCCACCTATTATAAAGCCCATCGGCTCCCCCTCCAACCAAACAGCGGAGCCTGCCTATTAGACCAATGGGGAGAAGAACTAATCTGTAGAGCCAACATCAGCCACACAGAACAACTAGAAACATTCCTCAACCAAGCCAAAAAATCAGCAGCAGCCAACGACATCAACCTGCTCGAAAACCAAATAGACTGGGCATACAACCTATTTAAAAAAGATATCGCCAAATATCAACACCACTCCGGCAACTACTCAGAAATCGCCCAAGAATGGAAAGAAAACCTCGAACTAGCCCTCGACATCGGTTGGACAGACTACCATCAAACCAACCAGACCCTACCATTATTCGTCTGCTACGGCATCGTATTTGAAGGAATAGAAGACAAACAAGAATTATTTAACTGGGTACATCAAAAAGTAATCGCCACCAGAGGATACCAAGAATACTGTCGGCACCAACACGAGATCCAGCGCAAAATTCGGGACTGGATTAACAGCACCATCGACAATCAGTACTACATTAAATACTGTGGATTCCCCCCCAGAAGTGGCATCACCCCCCATCAACTCGTCGCCCGTCTTAACCCCAACACAGCCGGAATTAACCTGCATAACCAAAACCTCGTCGAGCGGACAAAGCAACGGTTAAACGACATTCTAGCCGCATTAGGAGAACTGCCGCAGAAGATCGGCGAACGACTGAGCGTAATTCAATCAAAATGCCGAGAGCTATTTGGCGAAAGCATCAGCCGCAACACATTGTATAAAAATGATTACAAAGAGATTTGGGCGGGAAGTAAACAGGGTGAAATCCTAGAAAATACCATACCCCCCACTGCTATGACTCAAACAGTTGTGCCAAATGAGTCTTGCCCAGTTTTGAATGAATTAGAGCGAGAAATTGAAAATCATCAAACCCAGTCTGTGATTGAATTATCCCACACCCCCCCCCTATATGAAGCTTTTCTAGCTGACATCCCGACTCCCCCAGATTTACCCCCCTTTCCAGTTTCTGAACTTCTTGTTCTTCCCGACATACAAATATCTACACATTCATACCACAATAATTTATCTACTTCTTCTCTCTCAGATCTTCCACAGTCACAATCAGAATTACATTTAACTAAACCAGAGTTAGAACTTCAGTCAGATTTAGAGCTTGAATTCTTGAGTACTACTGGAGGATTACGTATTGAGCCGCTCGAAACCGTTTCGACTACAAAAAATCACCGTTCTGTAGTCGAGATTGCCCGTGATGTGAGGGCGAATATTTTGGCGATTGATGACGAGCTGCTGGGGGAATTTCTGCACCACCCCCAGAGTGAAGCGATCGAATTGACGATCGAATTAGCTGATAAACTAGTTGCTGCTCGGACTCCCGATCTAGTTCGGGCGATGGTAGCGGAGCTTTCTCGTCACCAGAAAATCGATCTGTGGCGAGTATTGGGGGTTGAAGAGCGGGCGGCGATTGCGGCTGTGATGGCTACTCCTGATTCAGCAAGCCCCGCTCAGGCGATCGATCGAAAAGAACCGATGTTAACCAAAGGAGCCGTCGTTCGTACCTTAACAGGGCTGATCGGGGTCATTCAGCACGTATTTCAATCCGTTACAAAACCGTTTGTTGTCTATCATGAGGAAATTAACCGAACCATTTGCTATGCGATCGATGATTTGCACTTTGAAAGTTAATATATTAACTTAAATTTGAAAATCGCTATTTGCTGCTATTAAATTTTCACTATTTGGTATACTTAGAAAAGGATTGTATAAATTCAAGATGATTGAAATATGATTGGAGAGTCTACATGGCAGATCGAGCTAAGAAAGCAAGCATATTGAAGATTATTAAGAAAGAAGAAATTTCGATAGTGCCAGAGGTAAAAACTGCTGTTAAAAAGTCTAAGCAATCGTCTATTAAAGATCGGAAAAAAAAGAGTGAGAAAGTAGAATCTTCAATAGATAATAAACAACCTCTAGCGCAGGAACAGATCAAAAAAATATTACCGCCAATTCCGACGAGAACGTCAGAAGAGTGGCAAGCTGCTATTGATAATTATGAACAAGAATTGAAATCTTCCTTGCCACAACGTATTCCAGCAGTGGCTGGAACTGTTGCGGATAATATTACTGAAAAAGGTTATGAAATATTATATCCCCGTCAGGTAAGGCGGATTTCCAAGAGCATAATTGAAAGATTATTATCCGATCCTGCGATAATTGCGCCAACTTGGGAAGTGTTGATCGATAATGCGCTGTCGATTATGGAAAAATCTCGACAATTACAAGCAATTGGTTGGGAATTAGAAATTATTCCTGTAAAAGGCTTCCGAGAAATGTGTCTACTAGCTCGAATTCTCAGGAACGGTGTTGATTAGGAAAACGGTTGAAATCAGCATCCAAATTACGCCATATCGCACTGATGTTTTGCGAAATTTATTGCTAAGATCGGAGTTAATAAATAAGTGTGGTAGTTGTGAGTAACGTTAACGGGCAGAGAGTTTTTGAACTTGACTTTAGTTGCATATTGGTTCCAAACTACCAATGGGGTTTTTATGCTGACGGCACTATTACACCGGAAGATAAGAAAAGATTTTTTGAAGAATATATTCAGTGTAGTGATATAAAGCCTTCTGAAGCACTTGAAATGTATGAAAAAGATGCAGCCGAAGAAATTGCCAAAATCCTGAAGGCAGAAGCCGAATGGATTCCAGAGACGGAGGCAGAGCAAAAGACTAGATGGGTGAAAGAGAAAAAGAATGCAACTGAAAAATATCTGTCTGAAGTCGCAGATCTTAAAGAGGCATTGCACAATAGGATGAATAATTGAAAATCGATCTACTCTTTTAACTGAGCTAAATTCGATGCTAAAAAACAGAGCTGATATTGTGTACACTGCTCTGTTTTTTTGAGACACATCGCTGGAGCATAATTATCCTCTACTACCAGTGCATCGATTACATCGTCATCTCCGCATATTCCTGTTCCTCTTCCTGCTCCATTTCCTGTTTTGGTGCTGCTACAAATACCTCTATTTCTACTGCTGGAGCTTGGTTACTTGCTTCGTATATTCCCGCAGAGTTGAGGTGTAAGTTGTATCCAGCTTCAACGAGGTAGTCTTTGACCATTCGATCGATTCCAGTATCCGCACCAACAAGAATCGTGGCTTGTGCTTGCACCGCAGCATTGAGTAACGGCAGGTACTCAGTTCTAAAATGTCGTGCCAGTAGCTCGTTGCTGGTTTCTTTCCCCGTTCTGTTGCCAGTCACCATCACCACATCTGTTGATTTGTAGGCGATTGCATTGGCATTGGTACCCCAGTTGTCGCGGTACATGGTTGTACGACTTTTGGCTTCAAGTGGAATTCCAATATATTTGTTAGCCGCGAAGCCCATGATAATATCAGTCTGAGCGCGAGACTGTAGTTTCGTCCAGTCCTTGCTAGTGCTGTAAGAGTTGAGGATTGGGTTAGTCCGTTTGACACCATCCTGTATTAGGACGTGACTAACAGCGCAGTCATTAAGATAAGTTTGGAGTGTTGCAGCTTCTACTACGGCAAAATAACGGGTCTTACCATCAACGCTGGGCAACTCGGCACTGATTGGCAGACCCAAATGGTGCATAGCTGTGTCTCGCTGCCTGAGGTTTACAAACTCAAACACGATCGAACCACCAATCGCCATCGCGTTGCCCTTAAATCGAGTTTGCACCTCGCCAGTAATGGGTTTGAGCGTAAAAGGGACGGGTTTTGATTTGTCCAGATCTAGTACTGGGATGTCTTTTGATTGTGGATATTGTTCGATCCACTTTTTGAGACTGTTTAGCTTAATTGGTGTCCACTCGTTAGTAATAGGAATGGTGGCAAGTTTTGCCTCGTAGTCAGCTTGGGAGACAGGTTTACCGAGTTGTCGGGAGATTGTGCCTTTGACATTAGGTGCTAATTTTTCAAGGTTAACTCTTAGAACTGTATAGGCACGACGCGACTCTTCGTAAGTGGATGGAATGCCTCGTTCCAGCTTTGTGTACTTGACATTAACGTCATCCTTTTTGAAATATTTCTCTAGTACATCGATCTTATGATTAGGAACCACCAACTGCAACTGCTCGACCTCTTTTAAGCCCGACTGATCGATAATAGGCACCATCACCCGCACAGAAAAAGACTGCGGGTAGCAGTTAGCATCCGCAACACGTCTCAGGTTTTTGACGGCAGCTTTGATGACCGCAACCTTTCTCTGTCCCCACTTTTCCTCTTTTTTACTAGTCTTGAGTTGCTTATCCTCACCCTGATAGCTTTGAGCGGGTGCAACCTCCGCCCAGACATTATTATTAAATAGCGTATTCTCGTCAATCCTGACGCTGTAACCGAGATACTTGGGTGTAACAGTCTGCACCTTCATCTCGATCTGATTTCCTTCCTCAAGCTCCTGAAAACGGTTGCCCCAGTAGGCTAATTCGGCTTTTTGAGTAATCTCGCCAATTTTGAGATCGCCGCTGTAGACCTCGAATACTTCGTCTGGCTGGGTATCTCGGACGATCAAGACTTTAGCCCCCTCAAACTGCTCCTGCCGAACAGGTTCTACGACAGTATCGCGATTTTTCTTTTCAAAGCTACTACTGGCATTAACCCCAGAGAGGTAGTAGGTTTGGTCATCGATAACCGCTGTGGCCGAAAACTTGTTGTCGAAGATGTGAAGACGTTCGAGGACTAAATCCGTCGATTTATTACCACTCAATACAGCCGCGACTGCTGGAGCGAGATCGAGAATTTTGATGTCGATGTCCTCGAATTTAAGTCGGTAACTCGGTGTTTGCCGTCTAACCACCTGCAAATTTTTGAGCGGTTCTGATTGCTCGATGACTGTTCTACCCCCACTAGTGAGTTTGCCGACAGCAACCGTTCGCGGAGCGTCCCCTTTGGGGAATCGCTGGTTTCCTTGGTCGTTAGGTGAGATAAATGTTACTGTATTGTAACTTGGCTCGATCAAGCCGCTAAAAGTACTCTTATCTAATAATTGATTGCCATAACTCACCAAGTCACCAACCTCAATCCACTGTTGTTTACCCTCAACTATCGCTTGCGCCTCAAGTTTTTTTACACCAGCTTCTCCAGGTGTAACCATATATTTAGTGGGTTCAGTCAGATAACTGGCGTACTCTGTCTTAACGACGATATTCGATACTCCAGTCTCAACCACATACTCATTTAGCACTTCTGGCAGACAACTCAGCACAAAATCTTGCGAGATGGACTTTTCGCCCACCAGTTGAGCCGCCGCTGCGAACACCTCGCGCCGATTCCAGCCCCGCTGCTCGATGACAGCGCGAAATTCTGCCAGGACTTCCCGCGATTCTGCTTTGAGTTCTTCAATCCGGTTGTGGACGATTTCAAACTCAAATTCAGTGACAGGTTGCTTGCCCTCAATCTGCGCCGATGTTACCGCCGTAGACCCCAACACGTATTCATAATTGATGCCTGGACGATCTGAACCGTCTGGACTAAACACTACCAGTCCATCACTGACATCAATACTACCTCTGCCTGCTAACTGGCGGAAAGTGTTAATCTCACTGACATTACAACTACCCACGACGACTTTATCGCCATTTGGAGTGTAGATGTTCAGGACGATTGGCTTACCATGATCGAATGCCTTTAAAGTCTGAGTTTCCAGCGCGATAATGCTCTTGATTTCTTGGTAATCGCTCCGAAAAATGGCGACCATACTTTTAATTTCTGGAGCCACAGGGACATATTTTAGTCGATCGAACAGCGCGTTAATTGTCAGCTTGGTGGGAACTGGTAAACGATCCTGGTGATTTTCCTCGATAATAATTTGTTTGAGGAGGGGGATACTGCAATCGAGATCTGGTAACTTATCAGTGACGGCATAAACTGTACCCTCGTCGGGTTTAATCCCTGATTTGACGAAATCTACCGATCGTTGATTTTCCTTATCTACAACCTCGATACACTTGCGTAGCACTACAGTCTGATACTGGCGTAAATACTCGTCGATCTGGGTGGGATCGTAAGGATGGTTGGGGATAATGTTGATGTTAGTGGTGGTCATCCGATCCATCTCGTTGGTATCGGGATTAAAATTCTGGCGATTAGATGCGATCGGTTGTGATAGGTTGATAATCTTACTCAGTCTGGCATGAATGCTGGCGTAATTATCCAGATACTCAACAAGCAACGCCAGATCTGCCTTCCCCTCTCGAATTTGTGCCAGCTTCATGTATTTCAACTGCTCCATATCCTTAATCAGATCTGGAGACAGGACTATCCCTTTTTTGGCATTGATGGGGGTAGCTGTTAGACTTTTGAGGTTGTAAGCACCTGCTAGGATGGCGATCCCCTCTTTAATTTGGTGCAGATAATTGGCTTGAGCGCGAGGATTATCTAATTGGGTTTTGAGGAAATCGATACTATAAAATGGTGCAAACTGCTCGAAGGTTGCTTGGAGTTCCGCTGGAAGTTTGATGTCTACTGTTACATCTGGCTCGACTAGCGATTCTGTACTGTCGCGGTACTTTTGGAAAGCTTCAAACGCTAACTGTAATGTTTCGGCTTTAAGTTGTTCGGCAGCTAATTTATCCTTCCCTGCTAAATCCCCGTCTGTACTGGCAATGATGAAGTCTAATGTGGAATAAAGCTTGTTGATTTTGCCCAGATTGCTGTTGATAATCCCCACATAATCTTTCAACCGTTCGACTACCATCCCTGGTAAATCTTCACTCTGAATTAGTTGCTTCTTGTCCTTCGAGACAAAGTGCATCAACTTTTCTGGGGTCAAATTATCGACGACTTCTGCATAAAAGTTCGGATAAGTTTTCTGGGCAAATAACGCGATCTCATCTCCATCGAAATCCGCCTTCATTGCCTCCAAATTCGTCCGCCATGATGCTTGTGCCGCTTCGACCGATCCAAACTCTTCGATAATCTGTTGATAGTTTTCAGGGTCATCCTGCTCGATCTCAGCCAACGTTTGACGACCGACATAAATCGCATCGGGAATAATTCCCTCTAGTTCGGGATTGAGGAAGAAGGAAATATTGTTATTGACTGTTACCGCCTGCACTTGTCCGCGATTGAGCACGGGAAACCGCAGCGCGACGTGTTTATCGCCTGTATTTAATCCCGCTCCAGCAATCTGATTGTGCTTGAGTTCGCCACAAACGACAATTGGGCGAAACTCACCCCGCATTGATGAGATCGCTCCCTCATTAATATTCTTAATTTGCCCGTATACATACTCCTGGAGGTTAGCGCGGACACTGGGTAATTCCAGTAGCCCCCAATTCTTAGATTCTAAGATCGTGTCGATGAAGGCGATATTTCCTGGTAGTTCGACTTCAGGTTTGCCCTTTCTTACTTCTCCCTGTTGGGAGATTTTAAAGGTACGGACGTAATCTTCTGCCAGACTAATCAGATCCATCTGCTTCTGTTGGAGATCCTGAATAGCCGTCTGGACGGGGATGCTCACATCTTTTGCCAATCCCAGGGCGTATAAATCCTGTACCGAACCGAGTTTGGCGGTAGTTTGGCGAAATCGCTCGGTTCTGGTGATAAATAGATCCGCAGGATCGACTTGATGGATGCCAATTTCAGGAGGTAGTTTACCGCCGCCTAAACCTTTGAGCATCGAGGTAGTGAGAACCAGATCCACATCTACATCCACCTCATGAGTGGCAAAGTATTTCTGGAGGTTGAGGGGGGTGACTGTTCCTTTGATATAGTAGGAACCAATCTTGGGATCGAGGCTGTATCCACGCACTTGGGATAACCCTACATCATCAATTAATTTTATCTGTTCGCCGATAGCTCGATCGATTATACTCGCACCATCACCAGCAATATTCCGAATCGCGATTTCTGGGATACCATAATTATTCTCACCCGTTTCATGGTCTACTACCAACACTTTCAACGGACGATCTAAAGACTGAGCTTGTCCTTTAGCAAATAGTCCTCGCGCATAGCCTGGAATCTGGGTTTCTAGGGGCATCAACGTCTTAATTGCTGCCTTGACTTCGGGTGAACCAAAATATAGTTGAGCCGAACTTGTCGCTAGTAACACCGTCCCTTCAGGAGCATGGTTAGTGAGGTCATCAACGTTGATATATTTTGAGTAGGGAGCAACATAAAAAGTCGGTTGTTCGCCCTCTTTTAGTAATCCTTGCCGTCGCATTAATTGTTCTAGCGCGGTATCTTCCCTTGTCTCCGATCTAATCGCGCCAGAACTTACAGAGATTTGAGGTCTTCTATTGATGAGATCGTAATTAATTAATTTAATAGACATCTTAATTAAGCTAGTGTTTAGCTAAATTGAATTGTGAAGAGAGGGGAAAAGGGTAAAGGGAAAAGTTAATTTGGGATGTCTTCATCCTCATCTTCTACCTGTCTAGAGATAATTTTTGGCGGTGGAGATGGTTTAATATATTGAGTTCCGGTACCGATGAAATTCTGATGGCTTTGAGTTAAAAACCGTTGAATTCTCACTCTAGTTAATAATGGGATTTTGCTATTTTCAGGATGCGCGAGATAATTTAATGTTTCTCTACTTTCCTCAACAAACTCGATTTCTGCGGGATTAGTAATTATGCCTGGGAGATCGCACACCTTAAAGGTCTCCGTCTCCTCCAGATCTCCCCAAACCCCTGCGTGTTGATTCCTCACCCAGTGAAGATTCCAATCATAAGTACATAATTGTTCAAAGTGACTCACACTATGCCGATGTCCATTACTCACAAACCAAAAATTATGTCTGATATCATCATCAAGAATATCTGCATCTTTCACCCAGTCTAAAAATGCGGATTGAGTATGGCTGGCTAACTTAATTATTAGGACTTTATATGTATGTACCAAATCAAATATTTCATCCGCAGCTAATCGACTGCTACTAAAATATTTACTGGGAGTATGAGATTCTAATAGAGCGGGATTGTAAACTTCACTTAGTAAAGAACCAGGACTGGTATCGACGACGATTGGCGCAACTTGGGGATTGACAATAAATAGACTTTCTGTCAATGCTCTAACTGCCCAAGCCTTTCCTACCTGGGGTAAATTACCCCCCACCCAATGAATTTGAGCCATCAGTTTTGTCTTGCTTGATTAAGTAATAAGTAATAAATCAATCACTGCCTACCTAAATGTAATTGCTCTAGACCCTTGTTCTTGGTAATTAAGATTAATTTCAGTGTCATTTCTAATTCCCAACTTCTCAACAGTCCCCGCTTTGACTTCAATTACCGCATCGTATTTTTGACGGAGTGAGTAGTTGATACATTTATCCGTACATGGCGCAATATTTGTATATAGCCCCACCACTCTGTCTTTATTGATAAAAACTAGGTCTGTAGCAAATTCCATCCCCTTGCCACTGAAATTTAAGGGTTGTGAAGTAGTGGTTCTGTACAGCATTCCGCGATCTGATTCGATGTCTTTGCGGTGAGTTAATCCAACTGAATGGGTAAGGGAATTCTTGGACACTTCTAACTTAATAGCCTTATCCCCAATTGTTGCCTGACCAGTAATTGGTAAGATTGTGGGAGTAGTTTTAGTCACTGTAAATAAGCCACTGACATCAACTCCATGTAGGAAAATCGGCGCGAACGCCATCACTAGAAACGGGAGTTGAGCCTTGGTTAGGAATGTATCTTTTTTGTTGAAATTGAACATATTTATTTAGGGAAAGGGGTAAAGGGTAAAGGGTAAAGGGTAAAGGGTAAAGGGTAAAGGGTAAAGGGTAAAGGGTAAAGGGCTAAAAGGGGAAGGGGTAAAAGGGCGTTTCTTTCTCCCCCACTCCCCCACTCCCCTACCCCCTTACTCCCCAAATATCTAATTCTGGTAAATCCAGGGTTGTTGGCTTATTCGAGCTAGCTGCTTCTGTAAATGCCTTAGCCCGATTTTCAATGGCGAGGACACCTTCCGGGTTCCGACTGTAGAGACTCTTAACCCGATTTCGGGCTGTGAGCAACGAATCGAGATCGATTTGAATGTTTTGACCTTGACCCTTGTAGAACTGGCTTTTGGCGGCAACAATCGCCATCTGAGCGAGTTCTGCACCTGTATATTTATTGGTGGCTTCAATAATCGTTAACCATTCCTCAATGCTCAATGCTCCATGTTCTGATTCTGCATATCGTTTATCGAATCTGGCGCAATGCAGTTGGAGTATCTGTTTGCGCTCGTCAGAGCCAGGGAAATCTACATAGAATACCCTGTCGAATCTACCCGCACGGGTGAGTTCAGGCGGAAGGTTCTCCAGACGGTTGAGGGTTGCTAGTACGAATGTCGAGGAAGTCTTTTCATTGAGCCAAGTGAGCAAGATACCGAGCAATTCCTTCCCATGTTCGTCGGCGAAGAACTTATCGAACTCGTCTAAATAAGGCAGATTTGGCGCACAAGCATCGATGCGCGAGAGCAGTTGCTTGAATTTAGCAACGCCGCCAGATTTGACGACATCAATCCCGATATTCACCAGGGGAAATCCTAACTTTTGGGCGCATATTTTAGCGAAGTAGGTTTTACCCGCTCCAGGTACACCAACTAAAATCCAGCCTCTCGGGATTGGTAAATTGCATTCTCGCGCTGCTGGGGTAAAGTCCATTTTGACTTCTTCTAAAGCCTCTTTGACTAAATCCATCCCCCCAATATCTTTGGTAGCAGTATCGCCGATGAATTCTAGTCCGAAGGATTTGAAGAGGGTATATTTATAGTTTAATAGTCGATCTCCTAGAGTTTCGCTATCGGCGATGACATCGCGGTTGGCTCTAATTCCTACGGTAATTTCTTCTACTGTTAGTCCGGCTAAAACATTGAAAAGTCGTGGCAATTGGGCGAGATTAATTCCATGCTCTAATAGGAGAGTGGTTAGCTCAAAGTTCGTAGGTAAAGGGAACTTGTATTCCCAAACAATCTGGCTGAGGAAGGAGGGGATATTACCCCGTCCTGATTCCATGAAAATTACCAGACATTCTCGATGCTGTTGATTGAGCCTAGCGAATAGTTGAGAGATTGCTTGATAACAACCTTCACGTTCTAGTGGTGATACTGCATCGATGACTGCGAACAGATTCTCGAAGACATATAAACCGCTTTTATTCGCTTGAAGAGAACTAATTAAGTCGATTGCAGCGGCAATGGGTTCTTGTTGAAATGATGCACCCATTGTGGATAAGGGCTGGAAATCGGGTTGCAATAACGACCATAAGTAGACGGATTTATTTAACTCATCGCCGACTAATTGAATCTTATCTAAGGTATGTTGACGATCGATTACGGTAATATCGATCTTAATTAATGGATATTGAGTGACTAAATTTTTCAACATTATGACATACTCAGTTCTGATTCGTATTCTTCATAATCTGGTTCTGATTCGTTATTAATATAACCATCTAATTGACCAGATTCAGGAGCGGCAAACTCTAACTCTGGTTCCACTTGGATTGAGAGTTTAATATTGTCTAAAGGTAACTACTCAGGCTTAAAAAAAGTGGAAGATTGGAGCAAGATGGGTCAAGAGCAAGTAGTGTAAGGAAAACTGGAGAAAAGACAGGTTCAAACCTTGAGCGAAAAAGAGCGAATTCAATTAATCAGCCCGGAAGAAGCCCGCGCAGTATATGCACGGGGAGAGTCCGCGGTGATTGAGTTGGTGATAGGATTGGTCGAACAAAATATCAGATTAGAAGCCCGATTGACAGAGTTAGAGGGCATCGTTAAAAAGAACAGCACAAATAGCAG
>JBGSPI010000052.1:0-98842 GCA_041738715.1 Chamaesiphon sp. | reverse complement strand
ATTGGAAAAAGCAAGAAGATCTTGACTTTCTCAATGACGTTAGCTCTGTACCACTCCAGCAAGGGTTGAGAAACCTGCAAAAGGCATTTACTAACTTTTGGGCTGGACGGGCGAAATATCCTAACTTTAAGAAAAAGCATAATGGCGGTAGTGCGGAATTCACTAAAGCTGCTTTCCGATGGAAAGATGGGCAAGTATTTCTGGCTAAATGTATCGAACCATTGGCTATTTGCTGGAGTAGGGATTTGCCCGAAGGCTGTGAGCCATCCACTATCACCATTAAGTTGGAAGCTAGCGGTCGCTGGTTTGCATCCTTGTTGGTAGATACTAATATTGCTCAACTTCCAAAAGTTGATAAATCGATTGGTTTGGACGTTGGCATAACTAGTTTGATTGCCACTAGTAACGGCGATAAGATTACCAATCCCAAACACTTTAAGCAGCTTCGGAACAAGTTGAGACGGGTGCAAAAAGCACTGTCTCGAAAGCAAAAGGGAAGTAACAATCGAAATAAGGCACGGCTGCAAGTGGCTAAAGTCCACGCGCAAATCACCGATGCCCGCACAGATTTTTTGCATAAGCTGACAACTCAACTGGTTCGCGAAAATCAAACGATCGTAGTTGAGGATTTGGCGATCAAAAACATGGTCAAGAACCATCAGCTTGCCCTTGCCATTAGCGATGCTAGTTGGGGTGAACTGATTCGACAACTCGCCTATAAATGCGAGTGGTATGGGCGAGAACTGATTAAGATCGACCGATGGTTTCCTAGCTCTAAAAGGTGTGGGAACTGTGGGCATATTGTTGAAAAACTGCCATTGAATATCAGAGAGTGGGAATGTCCTAAATGTCGGGTGAACCATGACCGCGATATCAACGCCAGTAAGAATATTTTGGCGGCTGGGCTAGCCGTGTCAGTCTGTGGAGCGAACGTAAGACCCGATAGAGAATCCTCTAAAGGGCAGTTGCGTGAAACCCGAAAGGGAAAGAAGCAGAAACCCAAATAGCGATGTTTGGGAATCCCCTGCTATATCGGTACTCCGATTAGCGGTGGGAGGATGTCAATGGTCACTTCTAGATCGATGATATTTCGATCGCTGGCCAATAACTCACTGGCGGCATCAAGCATTGCCGTGGCAATATCTTTGAGATCTGAACGATTATCCAGATAAGTAGATAATGCCACCATCGGATCGCCTACACTACAACCGAGTTCCGGTAATCGTGGTTGACTCAGTTGACTGACTAATTCTGCTTGAATGGTGTAGTGATGGGCGGCACTCAATGCTTCGTGGATTGTCGCCAGTTGAATTAATTCAACCTGATTAGAATTTATTTGATAAATGAGTCGGACTACTGCGTCAGCTATGTCAACTCGATCGATTGCTTCAATAATGGCTGGTTGAGGCTGTTCGCGGTTAGATACATCAATCTTAATCGTGCGGAATGTCCGCACAGGCAACGGGCAAAACTCCCAGCTAGTCTCAAAATTTCGACTGCTGGAGCCTTCGCTGGGGATAATTGTGACTAGTACATATCCCTTTTCTTCCTTCTCTTCGCTGAAGTCTACCCGTTCGATACTCCCAGGATAAACTACTGCCGGGTCATTCGTTTTATTGAGATTCTGATGGCGGTGAACATGTCCTAATGCTACGTAGTCAAAGCAAGGACGGGTCAGGAAGGATAGGGGAATGGTAAAACCTCTCCCTACCGCTAAAAGTTTTTCGGCTCCTAGAGTCGCATTATCAGCCATGAGATGAGCTAAGACGATCGTTGGCAAAGCTGGATTTAATTGGCGCACTTCCCCTTCGATCGCCGGTTGGAGTTTCGAGAGTAATAGTTGATTGACTTCTGGGACCGACATATTTTCGGTGCCTTCCCGTGTCAGCAAAGTCGATCTGTCGATCCACGGCAATGTGAGAATTTGAATCTCACCGCTACGAGTACTAATCTGGTGAGTTGTAATTGTATCGCCGACAATTACCCCTGGTACGCCTAACGAACGATAAATCGATAAGCTGGCTCCACCTTGACCCTGGGCATGTCGATCATGATTGCCAACTAGTAAAACTGTCGGGATTTGGGCGACGACGAGGCGATGAAATTGCTCGGCAAAAGCCTGTTGAATATAAGGTGCTGGGGTAGCATCAGGAAAGGCATCACCACCAAATAAGACCAAATCAACTGGTTCTGATAATGCTCGATCGATCGCTCGTGCTAGAGAATTAACAAAATCTTGCAATCGAGTATTGTGTCCTGTATCTGGGTCAATCCGACCATGAGCAAAACCACCACCCATATGAATATCAGATAAGTGTAAGATTTTCATCAGGAATTTTGCAGTTAGATAGTTTAGTAATTATATACCAACTGCCGACTAGGATTTAGCCGGTTATCACGATGAGCATTAAGTTATCGGTACCAACCGACACTACCCTCTACCCTCTAACTATCAAACAACACCGTTGTCATATAAATTTCTGCCCACTCCGTGCCAAAGGCTTTTTCGAGTACGCGGCGCGTTTTGTCGTTTTGTTGCTGTTTAGTGGAATAGTAGTTTTGTGCCGTCAGAATTTCAGCCCGTTCGTTGCTACTGACAGGAACAGCTTGAACCGCTTGCTGACAGTGAATTGTTAACATCCCCACTACTCGATCGAGAAACCATTGCTCTTCCGCTGGTGTCGTTGGACGAACAAAGAAGCAGAATTCTGAGAAGATATCTGCCCAAGCAGGTAATTCGCGGGGTTGACTGAAGGGGTAGCTAGGCAATTGTTGAAGCGGCAAGCGATAATTGTCCTGTAATATCCGTCGGGCATTAAGCGGTGACAAATCAGCGATCGCCGCACTAATTTGTCCCCTCCCAGCGACGATATCCGTACCAAACATCGGTAGTGCATATTCTGGATAGGGAAACATCACACAATGGAGAATATCCAAATTCTTGCCTACCTGAGCAAGTTCGAGATGTAGTTTCCGAAATTGTGGCGTTTGATAGCACTTATTTTCGATGACTAGTTTTTCCCCTTCCAATTTTCCCTCAACATATCCCAGTTCATCTGGAAGAGGATAAGGTGAGAGATCTAGGTATTGTACCCAAAGCGTCTCGATCGCATTAGCAAGACGTTGAATTAGGATATGTTGGCGCGATCGCAGTGTCTGGGTGTTGGTTTCCATCATGTTCAAAGCCGATCCAAATTGTGACATTCAGGGTCTCGATCGGGTATCAATCAAGAGAATGAGATTGTTGCTGTCTATCTACTCACAGTATTGACGCAGTTGTTAAATATTTGACTACTGACCAACATCTACTAAATACTACCAGGCTAGGCTGTTTAGCGGATCGAAACTTTATTTTAATTTGAAATTATGCCAAAAATGGGGGTTCATAGCACACCTGCTCAGATCTTTGGCTGAACATCGCCGTGTGGTGCTGTGCTCGTGCATAAAAGCGGTCGAGCCAAACTATTTCAGGTGTATAGAGAACAGTTTCCGAACTCTGCTCAACTGAACTCCCAAAAAATCAAAAACAGGTAAATTGTGAAAAAAATAACTACTATCTCAGCGATGACGATCGCGATTAGCTCCGCAATCTGTGGTTTCAATATTCCCGCTCAAGCCAGTGGCGACAGCATTGCCGCCAGTATCTCGATCAACTTCGGTAAATGTAACACCATTGATACCGCCTCCTCGGCGATCGCGATCGGCAGACAGAACGCTTTTGCCATTACCACTGCTAGCGAATTTTCGACTAGTGGCCATGCTGGAGCCAGTGCTGGCAGCATTTTGATGGAAGGATTGAGTACCAATGGTGCGAGTGTCCAACTTATGGGTGCTGAGTCTCCGCGCAATCATAGTCAAGGCGTAACCATTTTAGGTGGCAATTCGATCGAAGGCAATTCAGCCCTAACTATTAGTCAATAAGTCAAGTAATTAGATACATCCACAAGAAGCCCTGAAATGGCTTGACTCATCTACGCCATTTCAGGGCTTTTTGCAGCGTAAAAGGCGAAAAAATTGTTTTTTGCGCTACGAAGCATATTAATGCCAATAAAAAACAAGACATTATGCTGATTATGCTCAAATTGCAAGAATTTGCGAACTAGACATTGTGCTGATTACAAATATCTTTGCGACTGATAGCATAATTGTTAAATACTATCTACAAATTCAATACACCCTAGCAATTGTCCGAAAAACTCGTGGTTGAACAACCTGCTAAATTAAGTGTTAAATGTCTGAATTAGAGTAAAAAATGACACTTTCTAGTTATTCTCGTTAGTCAGTTTAATACCTTGGTATTTAAAATATTAAACAAATATTTTTAAAAGATGAAAACAGCGATAGAGTCAACTGAATTACAGCCAAGATATCGCAGAACCCAAACTACTCGGCCAGTTCTCGATCGCCCCAATCAACTAGAGAATTTAGTTAAGACTCCAGCAATTAGCTATCCGCCTGTTTTTCTCTCCAGTCCTCATATGGGATTGAGTGAATTAGAATTTGTCAAAGATGCCTTTCTGACCAATTGGATTGCCCCTGTGGGTCCCAACGTTAATGCCTTTGAATCAGAGTTTTGTCAAACGGTCAAAGTTGGTGGTGCAGCCGCAGTTAATTCGGGTACGGCAGCATTGCACTTAGCACTACGTCTGGCTGATGTTGGGGCAGGTGATGAGGTATTTTGTTCCACGTTAACATTTACAGCTTCCGCCAACCCTATTACTTATTTAGGCGCAAAACCAGTATTTATTGATAGTGATGTAACGTCTTGGAATCTAGATCCACAGTTGTTAACTAAAGCTTTAGCAAAACGAGCCAAAATTGGCAAACTGCCCAAGGCTGTAGTAGTAGCTCATCTGTACGGACAAAGTGCTGATATCGATCCAATTTTGGCGGCTTGCGATCGCTACGAAGTGCCCCTGATCGAAGATGCTGCCGAGGCATTAGGTGCTACTTATAAAGGTAGGACTCCAGGTACTTTTGGCAGAATGGGGATCTATTCTTTTAACGGGAATAAAATTATCACTACTTCTGGTGGCGGAATGTTGGTATCTAACGATCGCAACTTAATCACCAAAGCCAAATTTTTAGCATCACAAGCTAAAGATGATGCGCCCCATTACCAGCACTCAACTATTGGTTATAACTATCAACTCAGTAATGTCTTAGCTGGAATTGGTCGCGGACAATTACAGGTATTAGCAGAGAGAGTAGCTCAAAGACAGCTAAATTTTCAGATTTATCAACAAGCTCTAGGTGACTTACCAGGGATTGAGTTTATGCCAGAAGCTGACTATGGCACTAGCACCCGCTGGTTGACTTGTTTAACTATCGATCCGCACAAATTTGGAGTCGATCGAGAAGCAGTTAGATTGGCTCTAGCAGCCCAAAATATCGAGTCTCGTGCAGTCTGGAAACCATTGCATCTGCAACCAGTATTTGCCGATTGTGAATCTATTGGCGGGGGAGTTGCCGAACGGCTATTCGATCGGGGTCTATGTCTACCCTCTGGTTCTAATTTAACTGAATCAGACCTGTACAGAGTAATCAAAGTAGTGGAAAACTGCTATCGCAATAATTTATGCCCACAGTTAAGCCATTAGTACTACGCAGCAATTATAGAAAAGGATCGGGATTATTTTTATCTACTCTGGTTGTTAAATGGAGATTCTGCCCATTTAACAACCAGAACTTAGGAGTCCAGAAGTGTTTGGACTATTGATCTTGGGGCTATCCATGGCAGCCTCAATTTTTGTGTTTATATATCTTCAAATGTGGTTAATTGAATCAATAGATGAATCAAGAGTAATTATCTCATTTTATTTGGGTACGATAGTTTTATTGGTGTCCTAATATTCAAACATTTCTGTAAATCATAAGTCAGTAAGCTTGCAAATATACTTTGACCGATTATGAATAACAAATTCACCAAAAATTGTTGTGCAGTTATCGTAAGTTATAATCCTGGCAGTGAAATTGCTAGTAACGTCAGACTACTCAGGCATCAAGTTAGTGAAATAGTGATCATTGATAACGCATCATCAATCGTAAAATCATTAACAGTATTGGAGGATTTGAGTAGAGAAGAATATGTAAATATTATCTATAATCAGAATAATTTAGGGATTGCAACTGCCCTAAATCAAGGAATTAGGTATGCGTCTGAACGAAACTATAAATGGTTAGCAACCTTCGATCAAGATAGTTTAGCTGCTCCAGATTACATTCAAGTTATGTTGGATACTTATGATAAGTGTAAAGATAATAAATCCGTTGCTATTATTTCACCAAGATATTTGATGTTCGATCAAGTGATTTCTTCATCATCTAAAGAATATGAAGAAGAATATACATTTGTTAAGACAGCTATTACCTCCGGTAGTATGATCAGAACCAATATTTTTAATACAGTTGGTTTATTTAATGACTATTTTTTTATTGATTATGTAGACTTCGAATTTTCATTAAGATGCCGTAAAGCGGGATTTAAAATAATGGAAGTAAGAAATGCCTTGCTCACCCACACACTAGGCATTTCTCCTCATGAATATAAATTGATGGGATCTACTATCAAAGTAACTAATCATAGCCCAATTAGAAGATTTTATAAGCATAGAAACAAAATTCTTATGTATTTTGACTATTTCAACTTCGATCTTCCATGGATATTGAATGATATCAAGAGTTCTATTTATGATTTTGTAAAAATTATCCTGTTTGAAGATCGTAAAATGTTAAAAACAATAAATATATTTCTAGGCATTAGTCATGGATTTGTCAAAGTAATAAGCAATAAAGTTTCTTTCTCAAAATAACAGCATATTTATTAAGAGACAAGACTATTAAGAATAAAAATGCTAAATACATTTACGACGTTAGTTATTATCATCGGCTTGGCAGTTCAAGTTGTTCTCTACAGTGTTAAAATAAAATTCTTTCTAAATCCACTTTTTTTGTTTGTTTTCCCCTTAAGTATTCAATATATACTTTATTTTTTCTTGATCGGAGATTCTCATGTCTTGCACTCAGAAACGAATTTTGCAATATTATCTTCAATAATATTATTTATTATTGGCTTCATGACAAGCAATGCAATATATTCTCTCGGAGCGAGAAATACACTTGCCATTATCACCTATAAGCAAAAGATATTAGATACCGCCACAATTAAAAAAATCTCTGATTTCCTAGTTAAATTATTATACATAGCAATTCCTCTTAACATATTTTTCTTGATACAACAAGGTATTTCTTTTACTTCTTTAGATAATTTTGTTGAGATTAGAAGTATAGGTGTTTACTCAGAAACTAAGAATATATTAGTTAGCATTTGTTCGGCTCTGTTTACTTTCGGTCATATTGGAGTGTTATTACGAATAAAAAACGAAAAAAGAATTTCGCAAGATACTCTCATCAAGATTATATTCCTGCTGATAAGTTCTTTGTTTAGTGGCGCAAGAACAACTGTAATTTTTTATATTTTAACTATAATTGTCTGTTTTTATAGTACTTACGATGATCGAATTATCAAAAGGAAAAATAATTCTAAATCCTTAGTTTTTTTATTGGGATCGCTCACTACTGGATTTATGTATTTTCTGTCATTAGCAACAAACAGACTCGAATCAGATGAATATGGATCTGTTTTTACTTCTTATTTGATGTATCCAATTATCAGCTTTGATAAATGGTGTTTAGATGTACCTGTAAAGACTTATGGTATTTTTATGTTCGATCCGATTGTCAGAATCTTTAATGCATTTGGATTCGCCATAACTGCTCCGATTCCAGAACAACATCTGCCTAATGATTTTACTGAATTTAATGTTTTTACGTTTATGAGAGATCCTTATTTGGATTTTGGCAGCACGGGGTTACTAATTTTTGTGATAATATCGGGTGTTATATCACATATTCTTTTTCGTAAAATGAGAGAAGAAAATGTCTTCAGTATATTTTACTCTATCTGGGCTTATTTATTGTTTATCTCATTTTACGCCTATCAATATAATCTATCTTCTAATTTATACTATCTATTTGTTTTTCTGGCGATCGATGCTTATATTAATAATTCGTCACGGCGGTTTAATCAATGAAAATTTTGATGCTAACAAGGCATGGCTACCAAGGATCTAGTAGTCGATATCGGTTTTATCAGTATGCCAGATTTTTTAAGGAGCAAGATATCGATATCAGCATTGAATCCTTGTTCGATGACAGATACGTTGAAAATTTAGCTAAGTATGGAAATAAACAGTATATTTCTATTATATCTAGCTATCTGCGACGCATTTGGAAATTAATAAGATTCAATCAAAAAAACTATTATCTTATTTTTATTGAAAAAGAGCTATTACCTTGGATACCTTACCAATTAGAATCACTTTTATTGAGATCTAATATTCCCTATGTTCTAGACTATGATGATGCTACATTTCACAGCTATGATTTGCAATCTAATCCTTGGATTCAAAGCCTCTTGAGTCGAAAAATAGATCTACTCATGAAACAGTCTGCTCTAGTTATCTGTGGTAATCTCTATTTAGCTGAAAGAGCTATTCAAGCAGGTGCATCAAGAGTAGAAATATTACCTACAGTCGTCGATTTAGCTAAATACCCGATCGAACAGAAAGTCCAAAATCATCATTTTACGATCGGTTGGATTGGGTCTCCAAGTACTACTCGTTATTTAGAGTCTCTTGCCCCAGTATTTCAAAATATCTGTGCTAATCATCAAGCAAGATTAGTAGCGATTGGCGCAAAATACTTTCAGATCGGCGGTATAGATTTAGAAATAAAAAAATGGTCAGAAGCAACAGAAGTTAATGATTTAAGTCAAATAGATGTCGGGATTATGCCTCTAGATAATACCCCATGGAGTAGAGGAAAATGTGGATTTAAGTTAATTCAGTATATGGCTTGTTCTAAGGCAGTAATTGCTTCTCCAGTAGGGGTGAACACCAACATCGTGGAAAATGGAGTGAATGGTTTTCTAGCATCAACCCACCAGGAATGGATTGATGCTTTAGTCAAATTAAGAGATCATCGAGAATTACAAGAACAAATGGGCAAAAATGGTCGCACTACTGTGGATAATCGATACTCCTTAGAGGTAACAGCACCAAAGCTGGTCGAACTGCTGAAATCTGTCGCTGGAGAAGTTTGATCTAATTGATAAAATTACCGACTGATAGAGTTTAGTCTCATTACAGTTAGCAACTCGATCGAAGTTCAAAACAAACTACAATCATACACAATCTGACTAATTATAGAGCGGAATGAACAAGATATTAATGGTTGCCACTATTTCTGGTACTCTGAGGAGTTTTTTACTTCCTTTTGCCCGCCATTTTCGCGATCGAGGTTGGCAGGTAGACGGAATGGCGCAAGGAGTGGATAACTGTAGTGATTGTCAAACAACTTTCGATCACATCTGGGACATCCAATGGTCGCGTAATCCCCTAGACCTAAAAAATCTGTTAGTTGCACCTCGTGCTATTCGAGAAATAGTCGAGCGAGAAGGATACGATCTTGTTCATGTTCATACTCCCGTAGCGGCTTTTGTGACTCGCTATGCACTGAAAGATTTGAGACAGCAAGGTAAGTGCAAGGTAATTTATACCGCCCACGGTTTCCATTTCCATCCAGGCGGAGATAGCCTGAAAAATCGGGTATTTCTAACCCTAGAAAAAATTGCTGCCCATTGGACGGATTATTTAGTGACGATCAATCGGACAGATCAGCAAGCTGCCATAACCCATCAATTACTTGCTCTGCCATCTATTTGGTATATGCCCGGGATTGGCATTGATACAGACGATTGTAGTCCTGCTCGCGTAGATCTTGACCAAGTTGAAACAGCACGTGATGAATTGGGGCTATTCGATGGGACCCCATTATTATTGTGCGTCGCCTATTTCGACCCCGGTAAACGTCACCGAGATATTCTCAAAGCCTTAGCTAATCTAGATCGATCTGACTTTTGTATCGCATTCGCTGGTGAGGGAGGAGAATTTACCAATCTACAGCAACTTGTCTCGGAATTAGGTCTTACGGATCGAGTCCGCTTTCTCGGACACCGAGATGATATTAAAGTATTGATGAGAGCGGCAACAGCAACTATTTTGGTTTCTGAGCGAGAGGGTTTATCTAGAAGTGTGATGGAATCTCTCTCGTTAGAAGTTCCGGTGATTGGGACTAGAATTCGGGGCATTGAGGAATCGATCGATGATGGTTGTGGGATCATGGTAGAGGTAGGTGATATCCAAGCTATTTCTGAAGCCGTCACTTGGGTTCTAGATCGACCTCAAGCGGCAGCCGCAATGGGAAAAAAAGGTAGAGAGCGAATGGTCGCCAATAACGATCTCCGTCAAATTATTTCCTTACATGAGAAGCTCTATGCTGAAGCGATCGCCAAAAGATCAGAGTAAATCAATCTAGAAATTATGCGCAAACAAGGAATAGCAATTTTAGGAGCAGGCGGTCATGCTAAAGTCGTAGCTAGCACCCTTTTAGCAGTAGGGCATGAGGTCGTTGGCTTTTATGATGACGATCCACACAGATGGGGTCAGTCCATTTTTAACATCCCCATCATCGGTGCAATTAGCGATCTAACTCGCAACAAATGTTCCCAGGCAATTATAGGCATCGGTGATAACAAACGGAGACAGGAATTGGCAACAAAAATGGATCTGGATTGGATTACAGTAATTCACCCCTTTGCTTGGGTTCATCCCGAAGTGCCCATTGGTGTCGGTACAGTTATTTGTGCGGGTGCAGTCGTCCAACCAGGTGCCAGAATTGGTGCCCATGTAATTCTCAATACCAAAGCCAGTGTCGATCATGACTGCTATGTCGGGGATTATGTCCATATTGCGGTTGCTCATTTGGCTGGAGGTGCATCTGCCGAGGAGGGAGTATTTCTGGCTTTGGGCAGCACTGTTCTGCCTGGTTTGATCGTTGGCGCTTGGGCGCACCTGGGCGCGGGTGCCGTAGCTACTAAAAATATTCCCGCTGGCAGTACGGCAGTTGGCAGCCCTGCACGGGTACTCAAGAGTATAGTCGAATAACGAATATCCGACCGAGGTATTAAGATGGTGACAGTTTCAATCAAGCGTATTTTTGATGTTGTGATGGCGATAGTATTGCTAATCCTACTTTTTCCCTTATTAATCATCCTTGCTTTGATGGTGAGGATCGAACTGGGTTCACCGATTCTCTTTGAGCAAGAACGCCCAGGGTGGAGAGGTCATCGATTTAAGATGTATAAGTTTCGGACAATGACAGACGATCTTGATGAAAATGGCAATTTACGATCGGATGCCGATCGTTTGACTCCATTTGGTAAGTTTCTGCGTAATTACAGTTTAGATGAGTTGCCAGAATTAGTTAATGTTTTAAGAGGCGAGATGAGTCTCGTTGGTCCCCGTCCCCTATTAATGCACTACTTAGAACGCTACATCCCTGAAGAAGCTCGTCGTCATGAGGTGAAACCAGGAATCACTGGATGGGCACAAGTAAATGGCAGAAATGCTATTTCCTGGTCGGAAAAATTTAAATTAGATGTTTGGTATGTAGATAACTGGAATTTAGCCCTAGATTTGAAGATACTTTATTTAACTATTGCAAAAGTACTGAAAAAAGAAGGGATTACTCAAGCCAATCATGCCACAGCTGAAGAATTCATGGGATCTTCAACCAATAATCATGCTAATCTTGATAGTTAAAAATTTGCTGATTGTTATATTAAAATATTAGAAATGCAGTTATCTTTTGATCGACTCCAGCAATTAGAAAAAGAATATGGTGAATCTTTTTTTCTTTTAGATATTTGTCAATTCAGATCTAATTATGTTGAATTTCTACAATCTTTTAGAGAAATTTATTCTGATACAAATCTGGGATATTCCTATAAGACTAATTATATTCCTCAATTGTGTAAAACTGTCCATAATTTGGGCGGATATGCAGAAGTAGTCTCCCAGATGGAGTACGATCTAGCAATTGCTCTTGGTGTGCCTCCAACCAAAATTATCTTTAATGGTCCACTCAAACATCCAGATGATCTTAAGAGTGCTATTTTAGCTGGTTCAATGGTGAATCTAGACTCAATTGAGGAGGTTGAAATAGTTGAAGCCTTAGCACAAGAATTGCCACAACAAAAAATTGCAGTAGGCTTACGCTGCAATTTTGATATTGGGGATGGTCGGATTTCTAGATTTGGGTTTGATGTCGAAGCTGGCGAACTCGATCGCGTATTCGTAAAATTTGATCAACTAGCCAATTGCGCTGTTTCTGGGTTACATTGTCATATTTCTACTGCAAACAGAAGTATTGAATCTTATCAAATTCGCACTCAAAAAATCATAGAAACTAGCGATCTTTATTTTCCCGATTGTCCACCAAAGTTCCTTGATATTGGTGGTGGTTTTTTTGGAAAAATGACGGACGATTTGCAAAATCAATTTGATTGTTATATTCCAAACTATCAGGAGTATGCGCAAGCGATTGCGACCCAATTAGCAACGAGATTCCCTGATTCCAGTTCCAGACCAGAACTGATTATAGAACCTGGAGTCGCGATCGTTTCTGACGTATTGAATTTCGTCGCTAAAATAGTAGGATTAAAAACGGTCAAATCAAAAAATATTGCTTTAGTTGTTGGAAGTTGCCACAATGTCAAGCCAACAATGAATGATAAAAACTTATCTTTGAAGATTTATCGAGGAATCGAAAACAGCAACAGAAAAATAGTTGGTTCAATAAATATTGTAGGATATACTTGTATGGAAAATGATTACTTGTACAGAGATTACCAAGGAGAAATAAGCAGCGGAGACTATGCTGTTTTTACAAATATGGGTGCTTATACTATCGTATTTAAACCACCATTTATTCGTCCGAATCCCCCGATTATTAGTTATGATTCTGATCTTGATCAGTGTACTCTTGTTCGTCGGAGGGAAACGACTAAAGACTTATTTTCTACTTATATAGTTTGAATATTTTTCTGTTTTGGGGACTAAATTTTACAATATAATTGACATAGAATTTATGAATATAATGTTAACTTGTGCCGGAAGGCGCAATTATCTAGTTAGATTTTTTCAAGAGGCTTTAGACACCAAAGGACTTGTATTTGTTAGTGACACGAACTCTTCAGCAGCAACAATGCAAGAGGCGGATAAAGCGTTTAAGATGCCCCCTGTTAATTCCCCTGAATACCTAGATCGTTTGCTAGAAATTTGTCAAGAACATCAGATTCGGTTATTAATTTCACTAAATGATTTGGAATTGCCAGTTTTAGCTAAAGAACGAGATCGCTTTCTCAAGCTTAGTACAATTCCAGTTATTTCTAAACCAGAAGTTGTCGATACTTGTTTCGACAAATGGGCAACTTTTCAGTTCTTAAATAAGTGTGGTATTCTAGCCCCCAAAACCTATTTGTCACTCGACGAAGCTCGTCAAGCTATTTCTAGTCGAGAAATAGATTTTCCGCTGGTGATTAAACCTCGATGGGGCAGTGCTTCGATTGCAATCGAATATGTAGAAAATGCAGAAGAATTAGAGTTAGCATATCGATATGTCTATAAAAAAGTGCAGCAAACAATCTTAGCTGATATTAGTGCTGTAGATCCAGATAATTGCATATTAATTCAGGAAAAAATATCGGGACAAGAATATGGACTAGATGTTTTCAATGACTTTAGCTGTAACTACGTTAATACATTTGTAAAGCGTAAGTTATACATGCGTGCAGGAGAAACAGATCGGGCAATCACAGTTAGAGATAAACAACTAGAAACTCTTGGGGCAGAAATAGCGAATAAACTCGGTCATCTTGGAAATCTTGACTGTGATGTAATTGTTAATCCTCAAGGCAATTACGTCTTGGAAATGAATCCCCGCTTTGGCGGCGGGTACCCATTTACACACCTGGCGGGGGTTAATTTACCTGCAACATTAATTGCTTGGGCTAATGGAGAGGTTCCCGATCCTAATTGGCTGATTTTGCAAGCTAATGTTTTGAGTTCAAAATGCGATCGATTGATTGTTCATCAACAGTAGGAAAAATTTTATGTCACAAGTTGTTATTTTCGGAACCAGTGAAATCGCTGAAATAGTCCACTTCTATCTGACTAATGATTCCGAGCATGAAGTCGTGGCATTTACTGTTGATGAGGCTTACAAACAGGAAGATAGTTTCATAGATTTACCACTTGTAGCCTATGAGAAATTAGAAGATTACTATCCACCGGAGATATACAAACTATTCATTGCCATAAGTTATAAAAATCTCAACAAATCGCGGGCAGAAAAATATTTTAATGCCAAGTCCAGGGGCTACAGTTTTATTTCTTATATTGGCTCAAAGGCTTCTTTTGCTGGTACTTCGATCGGTGAAAATACTTTCATCCTTAACCATAATTTAATTCAGCCTCTATCTTCTATTGGCAATAATTGTCTTCTTTTGGGCGCAAATAATATTGGACACCACTGTGTCATCCACGATCACTGCTTTTTGACCTCTGATGTTGTAATTGGAGGAGGCGCGACAATCGGCGAGTACACTTTTATCGGATTGAATGCCACAGTTCGTAATTACATCAAAATTGGTAAGGAGAATATTATTGGGGCAGGAGCGATTATTCTCAGTGATACGGAAGATCTGGCGGTATACTCTCCCGGACAAACTCCCAAGTTTGAAGTACCAAGTAATCTGATGCGTATTTAGATAAGCTACAGACAAAGAAAGTAGCTGGGCTTAATTAAATATAAAATACCAACTATGCACATAACCTTGCTGGTGTTGGGTTTTGAGGCTCAACCCAACTACAGGGGTTTGATATTTAATTCCACCTACCTACTAAAATGTAATTAAACTATTCAAATTAGACCGTATATCAAAGCTTAATAGGATTCAATTGTCATCATCAAAATTGTATTTTTCCGATGAACATCAGCATAAGTAAAACTGAATACCCCTTATCGCCGATGCAGCAGGGGATGCTGTTTCACACCGAATATGCACAACAGCCTGGTGATTATATCGAACAGGTTGTGGCTAATCTATATGAAGTGGTTCGAGTGCCACTATTGTTATCGAGTTGGCAACAGGTGGTAGATCGGCATTCCGTTTTGAGAACTAGTTTTCAGGTCGATCTGGCAGGCGAGTTGCGGCAGGCTGTAAATGAGCCGGTAGAACTACCCTTCAGCCAACAAAATTGGCAAGGTTTATCGCCAGCAGCACAAGCCGAAAAGTTAGCGGATTATCTACAAGCAGATCGTCAAACTAATTTTGAGCTAGATCGAGCACCATTAATGCGCCTATCACTGTTTCAGCGAGATGAGGCAGACTATACACTGGTGTGGACATTTCATCACGCCATATTAGACGGTCGATCGATCTCGATCGTCCTCCAGGAGGTCTTTGCCCGATATCATGGGCAATATGCTTTAGCCCCAACACGTCCCTATCGGGATTATATCGATTGGCTCCAGCAGCAATCTTGGGCATCAGCAGAGACTTTTTGGCGAGAGTATTTACGGGGATTTATCGAACCGACACCGCTACCACTCCCAAGTGAGATCGATGATGGGGTAAGCCAATTAGGGATGTCTGGGAAACAGAAACTTCAATTGTCCCCACAGCTAACTAGCACGCTCCAAAATTTTGCCACAGCCCATCAACTCACACTGAATACTTTGGTGCAAGCAGCCTGGGCAATTATGTTGAGTCGGTATAGCGATCGATCTGAAGTCGTCTTCGGTGCGACTAGAGCTTGCCGCCATTCATCTCTCCCAGCGATAAAATCGATGGTGGGGCTATTTATTAACACTCTACCCGTGCGGGTACAAGTCAATGCTGAAATAGGACTGTTGCCTTGGTTGAAGACACTCCGTGCCCAATGGGTGGCATTCAGAGATTATGAAAACACCCCATTGGTAAAGGTTCTATCGTGGAGCGATGTTCCCCAGGGGTCTCGATTATTTGATAGTCTGGTAATTTTTGACCATGTAGAATTGGATGTAGCAGTCAAAAGTGAAGGTAGCCAGTGGCAAGGGCGAGAATTTGAGCTGATCGAACAAATTCCTTATCCACTGATTTTGAAAGCTGCGGGTGGTAACCAACTCAATTTGACGATTGAGTTCGATCTCGATCGATTTACCCAGGTAGCAGTAATGCAAATGCTCGGCGATCTAGAAACCCTACTCCAAAATTTTGCCTCCTATCCTCAAGCGCAAATTGGCGAACTATCGATGAACCGTCCATCCTGTTTTGTGGTGGGGAATGGTGTAATTCCCCTAAGTTGTCTAGAAATTCTGGTTAAGCAAGGGTGGCGAGTACTGGGAGTTCATTCAACCGATAATTCATTACAAGGGTGGGCAGAGGCAAACGATCTGCCCCACACCGATCTGCGCGCAGGTTTTCGCGAGCAACTTCTCAATAGTGAGTATGATTACTTATTTAGTATTAACAACGTGCAATGGATTATTCCGCCGGAAATCCTTGCACGGGCGCGGAAGTCTACGATCAACTATCACGATTCACCTTTACCCAAGTATGCTGGTTTATATGCGACCTCTTGGGCATTACTTAATGGAGAAAGCGAACATGCCGTCACCTGGCATGAAGTTACCCCAGAAATCGATGCGGGACAGATCTTCAAACAAAAAACCGTCCCGATTTTCGCAGATGATACCGTATTTCTGCTGAATACTCGCTGTTTTGAGGCGGCTGTTAAGTCGTTCGAGGAAATGATTGTCGATCTGGGGATCGATCGAGTCAAATTCCAGGCGCAAGATCTCTCTCAGCGGAGTTATTTTGGCCCTAGCGATCGACCTGCTGCCTCCTCACTGTTGTCATTTGATGACAGCAGTCAAACTATTTATAACCTAGTCCGCGCCCTGGAATTTGGTCCCACCCGCAACCAATTGGGCGTACCCAAAATCTGGCTCCCAGGTGGATTAGTGGCAGTATCATCGGCGCGGATGCTCTCCACCGAGCAGGGTGTCCCCGGACAGGTGTTGAAATTAACTGAGGCGGGGCTATCGATCGCCACTACCGATGGGGCGATCGAGTTAAGTGGCTTGACTACCTTAGAGGGGCAGGAAATAGCTGTAGAGCGGTTGATGACAGACTATGGTGTGCGGGTAGGTGAAGTCTTGGCGATTGTCGATCGAGCAACACGAGATGCCATTACCGAGCGAAATGCCGCGATCTGTCGTCACGAGGAAGCTTGGGCTAAACGGTTGATCCAACTTGCGCCGTTCAAGCACCCCTATTTACCGATCGAAGTAGTTTCTCAAAGGCGGAATAACTCGATTTACCGCTATCCAATCACCAGTTCAACTCCAATCGGCGATCCTCAGTCTCTACTGCCGATCTTCGCCGCCTATTGTGCCAGATTAACAGCGGATGCTGAATTCGATCTGGGTTTACAAACCGATGCCCAGCGCAGCATTGCCCCAGAAATATTTGCCCAGCGGGTGCCTCTGCGGGTGCAAACTCAACCAACGGAATCTTTCCGTCAATTCAAAGAACGATTAGAGATATCTCTCCACCAAACATCACGGCTGGGAAGCTTCAGATATAGCCTGCTCAGACGCTATCCAGAGTTACGGGAGTACGCCCAGTCTATCTCACTGCCAGTGGCGATCGTCCTAGCTCCTAGTCCCGATCAATTGGACTGGCAGCATCTAAGTACAACCCTAGCGTTCGTGGCTTATGCAGATGGCAGTCTGCCGGAATTGGTACATGGATGTGTAATTAACGATCCTGAGAGCCACGCGATCGTTCAACAACTCCAAAGTCTAATTTCAGCTTGTTTAGAGCAGCCAGATCGACCACTCGATCAACTACCATTACTCTCTAGTGCCGCAGAGCAACAGATTTTGCTGGACTGGAACCGGACAGAGCGAGACTGGCCTAGCCACCTGTGCATTCATCAATTATTCGAGCAGCAAGTAGAACGCACCCCCGAAGCGATCGCCGTAGCTTTTGGCGGGGAAGAACTCACCTACCGCGAATTAAACCACCGAGCTAATCAACTCGCCCACTATCTGCGATTGCAAGGCGTTGCGCCCGATGTATTAGTCGGCTTACACATTGAGCGATCGCTAGCGATGATGGTGGGTTTACTGGGCATTCATAAAGCTGGTGGGGCATACGTCCCCCTCGATCCAGATTTTCCAACCGATCGGATCGCCTTGATGTTAGAAGATTCTCAAGCTCCCGTCATTGTCACCCAGCAAAGTCTAGTGTCTAATCTAGCAGTTGAGCATCATGTGCGGATTATCTCGATCGATACCCAGTGGGCGGAGATTGCCGCCCAACCCCGGACAAATCCCGATAGTGGTTTGCAGCCAGCCAATCTCAGCTACGTTCTCTACACATCCGGCTCGACGGGCAAACCCAAGGGCGTAATGGTCGAACATCGTAACGTGGTCAACTTCTTTACGGGAATGGATGATGTTATCGATCGAGATCCGCCCGGAGTGTGGCTAGCCGTCACTAGTTTGTCCTTCGACATCTCCGTCCTCGAATTATTCTGGACGCTGGCGCGAGGCTTTAAAGTCGTCATTTATAACGCCAAAGCAGAACGCGCTCAATCGGCTGCACCTAAACTGGAAATTAAAAATAGCTCGAAGACGATCGATTTTAGTCTGTTCTACTTCTCCAGTAGTGAAGAAGGTGAAGATGCAGCCGCGAAATATCGGCTGTTATTTGAAGGAGCCAAATTTGGCGATGAACAGGGGTTTAAAGCAGTTTGGACTCCCGAACGTCATTTTCACGCTTTTGGGGGCTTATTCCCCAATTCTGCGGTCACTAGTGCGGCGATCGCTGCTACGACTAAGCAGATTCAAATTCGGGCAGGTAGTTGTGTCGCGCCGCTCCATAGTTCCGTGCGAATTGCCGAAGATTGGTCGGTCGTCGATAACTTTTCGGTTGGACGGGTAGGTATCGCCTTTGCCGCTGGTTGGCAACCGAATGATTTTGTCTTGCGCCCAGAAACCTTCGAGCACCGAAAGAAGATTTTGTTCCAACAAGTTGAGGAAGTTCGCTCGCTCTGGCGGGGAGAATCGGTGAATTATCTCAATGGGAAAGGGGAAAATGTAGCCGTTAAGACATTACCCCGTCCCATTCAGCCAGAACTACCTGTTTGGATCACCGCCGCTGGGAATCCCGAAACATTTCAGATGGCTGGGGCAAAAGGTTTTAATATCTTAACCCACCTGTTAGGCCAGAGTTTGGAAGAGTTGGCGGCAAAAATCGCCCTCTACCGTCAGGCATGGACAGAAAATGGTCATCACGGTCAAGGCACCGTCACGCTAATGATCCACTCTTTTGTCGGCGAAAGTAATGCGGCTGTCAAAGAAATTGTCCGTCAGCCAATGCGCCACTATTTGGGCAGTTCCCTCGATCTAATTAAGCAGGCGGCTTGGTCTTTCCCTACATTTAAGCAGAAAACTACCAGCGATGAGGGACAATTTTCGGTTACTCATCTCTCGGAACAGGAGCTAGATGAGGTATTGGACTTCTCCTTTGAACGATATTTTGAAACCAGTGGTCTATTTGGCACAGTCGAAACCTGTTTGGCAATGGTCGATCGAATTAAAGGTATTGATGTCAATGAACTTGCTTGTCTGATTGACTATGGTGTAGATACGCAGACAGTTCTAAATCAATTGCCACTGCTCAACGAAGTCAAGATCCGAGCTAATCACCAATCGGCAGATGAAGCTCAGAGCGAAGATAATTCGATCGCATCTCTGATTCAACTTCATCAAGTCACGCACCTGCAATGTACCCCGTCAATGGCGAGCTTGCTAATCGCCGATCCGTCTACCCGCACAGCAATGCGCCAAATTCGCAATATGATGGTGGGCGGGGAAGCCTTTACCGAAGCTCTTGCCAGCCAACTCCAACAGACTATTTCTGGCAAAATTCACAATATGTATGGGCCAACCGAAACGACCATCTGGTCGGCAACCCATACCTTATCTGACATTGACGGTGTAGTACCTCTCGGTCGGCCGATCGCCAATACCGAATTATACATTCTCGATCGGCATCAGCAACCTGTTCCTGTAGGGATCGCTGGTGAATTGCTGATTGGTGGTCAAGGAGTGACTCGCGGCTATCTCAACCGCCCCGAATTGACTCAGGAACGATTCGTCCCCCATCCCTTCAGCACCGATCCGACAACCCGTTTATACCGCACTGGCGACCTCGTGCGCTACCGCATGGATGGGAATCTCGAATTTTTGGGCAGAATCGACTTCCAGGTGAAAGTACGCGGTTATCGAATTGAATTGGGCGAAATCGAGACAATTTTGAGCAGACATCCATCAGTACGGGAAGCTGTCACAATTGTGCGGGAGGATATCCCTGGTGATAAGCGGATTGTTGCCTACCTCATCCCTCAACCTGGACAACAGCCGACTAATCAAGATCTACGAGCATACTTGCTCTCCTCATTGCCAGAATATATGGTGCCTTCCAACTTTGTCTGGTTGGAGTCATTTCCCCTCACACCCAACAAAAAAGTCGATCGCAAAGCCTTGCCTGCACCAGTATTAGCCGTTCAACCGGAAGCACAGTCGGCACCCCAATCAATATCTCTAGTTCAAACCGAGCAAACTTTAATGGAGATTTGGCAGGAAGTATTACAAATATCAGCAGTAGGGCTTCAGGATAATTTCTTCGATTTGGGTGGTAATTCTTTGGTTGCTGTCACCCTAATTGGCAAAATTCGATCGACTTTTAATGTAAATTTGCCTTTGGTTAGTCTGTTTCGATCGCCCACAGTTGCCGATCTTGCCCAGGAAATATCTGTGTCCAACAAAGCTGAAGAGTGAAATTGCCGCTGCTGGAAAGTTTCCCGATTTAGCTCATTAGATCGAGAATAATGAATATTCGATCCCTATAGCCGATCGGGATTGAATTTATTCAGACACCCCGAAACTTATGCCGATCTCTGCCCCACGCCACCAATTGAAATATTGGCAGTTAGGATTTCTGTTGACGATCAGTAGTAATTTACTACCGATGATTTACTCAATGTCCGCGTTGGCGCAGCCTGTAATTAGTCTCAGCACAGCCCCACAAATTTTGCCCAGCAACCGCGTCCAGCCCAGCAGCACCAACTGGATCTTTAATGGCACTCCTGTCAATCATTTCACCAGTCAAGAAGGGATATTTGGATTTGAATCTGGCTCGAATCGCAACTCTCTCCCATCTCTCAATGGACTGATTAATTTAGGCGGCAAAACCACTGAACAGACCGATTTAAATGGCATTTACACCCTCGATTATCGCGGTGTCTTCGGACAAATTCAAACTCTCAGACAGTCGCGGCAAGTTGTGACTGATGTGACTCAACCTAGTACGATGGTGGGATTTCGCGAACGGTTGACCTTGACGGCTGACTGTACTCTCCCGAATACTCCGGCAACTAGTCAGTGTACCTATTTGCCTGGATTAGTGACCGATCGCACTAGTCTCGATGCCAACCAGCAGCCGACGCGGATCGACCAACCATCACAATTTGGTGATGTTGTCACCCCCGCATCGCTTGCAGCCATGAGAGAGCCTGGATTTCAATCTGGTGCAGATGGTCAAATCTTGGGAGTCGATTTGTACTTTCCCAATTCGGGGATTCAGGCGGGTAACGGACAATCGATGACGACGATCGTCAATAGACAAGAAGAGATCCAGCAAACTCCCGCTCTTGCCCTGGGTCGGATTCGGCAAACGATCGTTGTTAACGATCGAGAAGCTGCCATCGGCAGAACAATACGTGGCAACGCCTACGTCCACGGCGATCGAAATTTGACAATCTCTACGGGACTTCAATTTATCACTGAAGCTTTGCCTGAAGCCATTCCGATCCTGGCTCCGGCGATATCTAAACGCACTCCCACCATCAATCGCAATTTATTTAAAGCTGCCGATTTAGCCCGGATTCCAGAGCGGAGCTTGAGTCTGTATCAATATGGCATTGCTCGTGCGCCCCATGCTGCCCCAACAGTTGCTAAACTTACCGAAATTCCGCCAGCAACCTATCAAAGTTGGTGGATTGGACTATCGCCAGTTATTGCCAGGACACAAGTAAATCGATCGACATTGGAGTTAACTGGTCCTCAGCGCATTGTCAATGAGGTGGAGCAAGAGGGTGGAATTGGGGATAATGTCAATATTCAATCCCAGGTAAATGGGATTTCATTCGATGCTCGGCAGTTGCAAAATGTCTATCAGCAAGCTTATGTAACTATCTACAACCAGGATGTCACATTATTTACGAATAGTAAATTAACTGAGACAACTCACTATTATCCCCATTTTAGTTACACCGGAAATATCACCAATAGTGATGCCGTACTGCGTTATTATGCTGGTGCGATCGTTCAGGCTGACTCCCAAGTAAACCTCGATCGAATTAATGCTTATGCCGGATTAGATTACAGTCAAACTACCGATCGCGGTTTAACTTATGGCTTGGGTGGGATGATTTATACTAATCCCGATCCGGAATATCACAGTTATGCGATCGGCAGTATTAGTCAAAAGTTTGCCCTCAGTCCGAACAGTAGCCTGAGTATTTCTGGAAATATTAATTATGTCGCTGACGGGCAATTAACAATCGATCGCACCCTGTTTCAATCAGCGAATAGTAGCCTTAGTCTCGGTGCGAGTGCTAACTTTGACCGTGTTTCCGTCGCAGTCGCCCAATCTTTTCCTAGTGGTTTACCAAATTCGATCCAAAATACTTTTGCCACTAGTTTAGCAGTTCGGCTAACAGATAATTTCAGTATTTCCGGCTATTGGACACCGATCAATGAAAATCCCATTCGATCTCCCTATGGCGTTAGTGCTAATTTCCGCTTGGGCAATAATCCGAATAGTTCATCCCTGAGTCTGGGTTGGAGTGTAAATACAACCGACTTTGGACGTGATGCGCTGAATCGATCGATCGAACAACAGGATCGGCTATTTACGCTGATGTTGCGGCTGAATTGACACTCCCCACCGATGAATCGAGCGGTTTTCCACCCACCCTCCGGTGCTGAATGATTGAGGAATTTTGACAGTAAAGGTCGTGCCTTCACCAACTTTACTCTCGACGAAAATTTCCCCCTGGTGCAAATCCACACATTTTTTGACTACTGCTAAACCCAAACCCGTTCCGGCGATCGTATCTACATTGTTAGCCCTACAAAATGGTTCGTACAAATTGGATTGGGCTTCTATGGGAATACCAATACCTTGGTCTTTAATTTCAAAAATACTCACATCAGATTTGCATTTTAACCTAAATTCTACCAAGCCGTACTCTGGCGAATATTTGAGAGCGTTGGAGATCAAATTACTCAAAATTGAATATAATAATTTCTCATCTAATTTGGCATGAGGACAATATTCTTTGCTGATGAATTTTAGCTCTTGATTGGGTTTACAACATAGTCTCATATCTTCAACTAAATTAATACACAAGGTTTCTATGTCAATTAGAATAGGATTAAACTCAAGTTTACCTGCTTCTGCTCTAGTTAAAGTGAGGATGTCAGTTAATAAATGGCTCATCGATCGAGCCGAAGATTGAATTCGTTCTAGATTAGCAAATTTTTTCGCGTGAGTCCATTGTCTCTCCTGGTTAGATAGCAATTGTACTGAACCCAAAATAATACTCAGCGGCGTGCGAAATTCATGAGACACCATTGAGAAAAATTTCAGTTTCAGTTCGCTAAGTTCCTTTGCTTGCGCTAATATTTGCTGATGAGATTCTGCTTGCTGTCGCTTGAACATCTGTCGATATATCAAGGCAAACATCACAAAAAGAATGACAAAGCTGAGGAGTGTACTCAGAACCTCTATCACAATTCTGAGATTATTATTGGATTGAGATTGAATAATTGAGCGTTGGAGCAATTGTTTTTCATTTGACTGAATTTCAGTAACTACGCGCCGAATTTCACTGCGATTCTTTTTGTGTTCAATTAGCAAATTTGCCTGTACTAACGTGTTGGTGGGATCTTGTTGGTATAAGTTAATCGATCGCTCAGATGTAGCCAGTTTTTTTGTAATCAAAGAATTGAGATAGATTAGATTCTTTTGCTGATTTGGTCTATTAAGCCACTGCTGTAGACTAGCAATTTTTGGACGAATTTTTTGAGATTCTTCTTGGTAACGCTGCAATTCTGTTTTGTCTTCAAATAGAAGATATCCTCGCCGTCCAGACTCTGCATCTACCAAAATTGACATAATATCTGTGAGATTGCTTAAAATCAGATGTGCGCGTTCGATCTTGGCAGCACTGTCAATCAACTCAATGCTATTCTGATAGGAAATCAGACTGGCAAAACCAGTCAGACATAGGGCGATACTAAATCCGCTAGCAATTAATTTATTCTCGATAGACCATTCGATCTTTTTAATCATTTACTGTCGCAAAAGTACTTAATTATCTCGATTATTAATTTTAAGAAATAAACTTAGGAGACTTTAAATCGTGCGTATTTCAGTGGTAGAAGACGATCTGCGGTTAGCCGCAATGTTGAAAGAAGCACTGATCGGCGAGCAATATGTGGTAGATGTAGCCCAGGATGGGGAATTAGCGTGGGATTGGGTGCGAGTCGTAGATTTTGACTTGATTGTCTTAGACGTGACTTTGCCAAAATTAGACGGCATCGGCTTTGCTCAACGCTTGCGATCGCATCATTATAGTTTACCAGTGCTCATGCTAACTGCCCGCGATACGCTCTTGGATAAGATCGCTGGTTTGGATGCTGGTGCGGATGACTACCTCGTCAAACCCTTTGAAATGCCAGAGTTAATGGCGAGAGTTCGCGCTCTGCTCCGGCGCGGTAGTATGCCTGAGTCCCCTGGTTTATCCTGGGGCAGTCTCACTTTAGATTCCAGTACCTATGAGGTCAGTTATGACGACACTCCGGTATCGCTCACGCCGAAAGAGTACGCCTTGCTGGAACTGCTAGTGACTAATGGTAGACGAATTATGAGTCGATCGGGAATCATCGATCGAATTTGGTCTTTGGAAGCAGCCCCTAGTGAAGATACGATCAAATCCCACATTCGGGGTTTGCGCCAAAAGTTGCGGGAGGCTGGTGCCCCCGATGATTTCATCGAGACGGTGCATGGATTGGGATATCGTCTCAAACAAGTTTAAAAGCTAAATTCGGATTGGGATCTTCTGCACTGTTTCTGCACTATTTCTGCCCATAATTTCAACTTGCGATCGGTATCGTGGTGGTAATAAATTGGAATCCCCTCATCAAAAAATCACTAGAACCCAAATTATGACAGCAAATCCTTTGCACCACCCCGACGAAACCACTCCAAAAACAAGCAATCCCAGCAACTTATCCACCTATGCCCTGATTTCTGTACATGGCGATCCGACGGCAGATCTTGGCAAAGAAGGGGCAGGTGGACAAAATGTTTACGTCCGCGAACTAGGCATCGGACTAGCGCAACGAGGTTGTCAAGTAGATATATTCACTCGTCGCGAATATCCAGATCAGGCTGAAATAGTCGAAATCGTCCCAGGCTGCCGCGTGATTCGCCTCACCGCTGGCTCGGCAGAGTTCATTCCCAGAACTGAATTATTTGAACACCTACCAGCTTTTATCGAAGCTTGGTTAGCCTTTAAAGATCGATCGGGACGTAAATATACGCTTATTCACAGTAATTATTGGCTATCTGGTTGGGTAGGATTACAACTAAAATCTTTAATGGGAATACCCCAAGTACATACTTTTCATTCCATTGGCGCGGTGAAATATCAAAATGTAGAAAATCCGCCAGCGGTTGCGACAACCCGCTATTTGGTAGAAAAAGCCTGTCTAACATCAACAGACTGTGTGATTGCCACTAGTCCCCAAGAGGTTGCCGATCTGCGGCAGTTTATTTCAGAACTAGGACGGATTAAAATTATTCCCTGCGCCATTAATAGCCAACATTTTGGCTCAATCAGTAGCGCAGCGGCTCGGACACAGTTAAAAATTGCTGCTGACGAAAGAATGATCTTGTATGTAGGTCGCTTTGACGAAAGAAAAGGAATTGCAACTCTAATTAAAGCTTGTGCTGCATTAATCAAACCTTTCCGACTTTATTTGGTTGGTGGTAGTCGTGCAGGTGGGGAAGATTGTCAGGAACAACAAAAGATTCAAGAATTAGTAATAGAATTGGGCTTACAAGATGCCACGGTATTTGTCGGACAAGTTGATCAAGCTGATTTACCACCTTATTATGCAGCCGCTAATGTGTGCGTTATCCCCAGTTACTATGAACCGTTTGGTTTGGTTGCGCTGGAAGCGATGGCAGCAGGCACTCCAGTGATCGCCAGTAATGTTGGTGGTTTAAAGCATACGATCGTCAATCATGGCACAGGATTGCTAATCTCGCCCCGAGATCCCGATGTCTTGGCAGCAGCGATCGAAGACGTATTTCATGCACCCGTACAGTGGAAAACCTATGGTGTGACTGGACGCAAATGGGTTCAAGATAATTTTAGTTCCACAGCCGTAACAGCTAAAATTGAGCACCTTTATAGATCTCTAACTTTAACAGAGTCACTTCAAGAAGCGATCGACAACAAAACCCTCTCGCCGAGGCTAGCTGCTCAAATTCAGAATTTACCACAGTTTAAAGGAGATTGTTCTCAACAACAAGAGTTACTCGATCGATTGTTTCAGTCTCTCGATCATAAACATGTTCGCCATAACTAAATGATCGGACTATTAATACTTTCTTATCAGACATCCACCAAACACAGATCGCCATGACTCATCAGCAATACAATATCAAATTTCCAGTTACGGAGCCTCATCAGATCGGACAAGATGAGGCTTTTTTTTACTTGATTGAAAACGAGGAAAAAACTAGGCTCCGTCTTCATGATTATAGCGAGATTTATAAATTTCCAGGTTTATACGAAAAACTTTTTTATCAACGACTTAAATGTAGTTCTCCAAAAAAAGTTGGCGAAATTTTGAGCAAAGTTTTACAGAATAACCGCAGTGAAATGACAGAATTGCGCGTACTAGATCTTGGTGCTGGCAACGGTATGTTTGGCGAACAACTTCACAGTGTGGGTGTTGCCCGCGTTATTGGTGTTGACATCAGCGAGGAAGCGCGTATGGCTTGCGAACGGGATAGACCAGGTATATATGATGCTTATTATGTTTGCGATTTTTGTAACTTAGATGAAATCTTGCAGCAAGAACTAGCTGAATGGCAGATTGATTGTCTTTCATGTGTTGCGGCACTTGGTTTTGGAGATATTCCGGCTAAAGCCTTTGCGAATGCGTTTAATTTGGTTGCGCCGTCTGGATGGATTGCCTTCAATATCAAAGAGTCATTTCTGCTTGAGAGCGATACTTCCGGCTTCTCTAAGTTAATTAAATCTTTACTGCTGAGTGATGCTTTGGAGGTTCATCATTTGGAACGATACCGACATCGGATCTCCATTGATGGTCGTTCGCTATTCTATTATGCATTGGTCGGCAGAAAGGAGTCTGATATTCCTGAGTACATCATGGCTAATCTCGATGCCGATGGCTAACATTGCCATCCAGTGGACTCCTCTCTACCGATTAAGATTGAGACCCACATACCTTTAATTCCCAACGCAAATAAAATGAACTTACTAGCATATTGCGCTAGAAATATGAATTTCTGGTTTGTCATATTTAGCATAGCTGTATTCGGATTGCCGATATTTCCAGCAACAGCGTCCCAAAAACAGACTGAAAGTAAAAGTTTTAGTCAATGGTGTCAGCAAAAAGCTACTTTGCCGATCGCTACTCAAAGAACAATCTCTATATTACTGGTGAAATCTGGTACCCATGATTGTGAAATAGCTGATTCTAAACTGAAAAATTTGACTCGTTTAAACCTCGCTATAAATCAAATTAGCGACCTCAAACCATTGTCAAGTTTAACTAATTTGCGATCGCTATCTCTCCGCAATAATCTGATTAGCGATCTAAGTCCATTAGCAAATTTGACTAATTTGAATTGGTTGATTATAAATGACAATCTGGTTGGCGATCTCAGTCCATTAGCCAGTTTACGTAATTTGAGTTCTCTTTATCTCAATAATAATCTGATTAGCGATCTAAAACCGTTAGCCAGTTTGACTAAATTACATGGGCTTTCCCTTGGTACTAACAAAATTATCGATCTTCAACCATTATCAGGTTTGAATAGTTTAAATTGGCTCAATCTAAGTAGCAATCAGATTGATAATATCAGACCATTAGCAAATTTGGTTAACTTGAATGCGTTGATTGTCACGAATAATAAAGTTACTGATATATCAGCATTAGGTAATTCGATCAACTTGCAGACGCTCTATCTTAGTAATAATCAGATAAGTGATGCCTCACCGCTGGCAAAATTGACTATGTTAGCAGGTCTTTCCCTAGATGGGAATAAAATTAGTAACCTCCACCCATTATCAGGCTTAAATAACTTGAATTGGCTCAATCTTAATAACAATCAAGTCATTGACATCAAGCCGTTGGCTAGTTTAACTAACTTGAACTGGCTCGATCTCAATAACAATAAGGTCACTGACATTAAGCCGTTAATAGGTTTAACTAAATTGAGTTGGCCGATCTTTAAATGACGGTCAGTAAAAATTAAGATCGACTAGATTAAATATTTTATGGCAAAAAAATAAAGCCCAGCAATCGCAATACTTCTCGGTTAATCTGAAAATTAGTTAGTCGATCCGCCACTTCCAGATTATGCGAGACAAGATAGGCGGACTTCGCATCACAAGCTGTGAGTGGATAGCTGTTGAAAGGGGATTTAGCTCGTTCTCTGATAGAAATCACACAATTGTCAAGAAATCATGACAATAGCTGAGTCTGGAATGGCGTAAATCCGTCAAAGTCCAGAAATCAACTGCGATCCCCCCTTGACTGATCGGGGTAAAGTTTTGTTAGATAGTAGACATACACAACAAATGTCGATCTCTAATGGTAAAAAACTAATTAGATATTACGCAATTGCCGTGTTTATAAAATATCTATTTTAGTCACATGCAGTATTCAGGTTATCTCCTCGAATAGCAGATCTAAAAATTTAATAAATAGCTTAAATCAAGCCAACTCGACTGGCAAATCGATCGGCTCAAGCAAATTTTATTCTTGTGACAACAAAAGTGGAGATGTAGCCCCCAAAAGGCATTTCTCATTTTCACCTTATTCGGAGGTCAGATCGTGACTACACAGAACACACTAGAAGAAATGACCCTCAGACAGCTACGCCGTGTGGCAAGTGCCTGTGGAGTATCCCGCTACAGCCGGATGCGCAAATCTCAACTCTTGGAAGAAATCCAAAAAATTCAAAATACTCAGTCTACGCAAACTTCACCGACAAACTTGGAGGCACAATTAGTAGTGGAAGCAGGAAAATTTGAACTCGGACTAGCAGTAGATCTCACCCCTGAAGAATTAGCAGATGTCGATGAAGGATTAGGCGATTTGCCTGGTGGTTATGGTGAAAGTCGGATTGTCTTGCTGCCTCGCGATCCTCAATGGGCTTATGCCTACTGGGATATTCCGGTTGAACATAAAAATGAGTTACGTGCTCATGGTGGACAGCAACTCGCACTGCGGATTTATGATGTTACTGACATCAACTTAGAACATCAGAGTCCTCATAGTATTCAAGAGTATCCGATCGATGAGATGGCTCGTGAATGGTATCTACCGATTCCTGTTAGCGACAGGTCCTATGTAATTGACATCGGTTATCGGTGCGGAGATGGACGCTGGTTAGTCCTAGCTCGTTCCGCTGCTGTCAGCATTCCCCCTGTCTATCCTTCTGACTGGATCGAAGATGTCTTCATCACCGTACCTTGGGAAGAGGAACTAATCGGTAAAACCTTCGCCCAACTGGTACCTCCCAGCCAAAAAGCTGCCGCAGATGATGAATCTAGCACAGATAATACCGAGCGCAATGCGATCTACGAACGCATCTTTGGCTTGGCAGAATCAACTGAATCCTTACGGATTGCTGGTTCCCTCTATGGTTCGATGCAACAAGCTCCGTTAGAGTCTCTCAGTTCCTTTGTCTTCCCTTCTGGTGTTGGCATGTGGGCACTACCGACTGCTTCTGGGGTAAATATGTCTGGTGTCGGCATGTCGGGGATCGGTATGGAAGTAGGCGAACGGCAACGTCAGTTCTGGCTGATTGCGGACGCTGAATTAATCGTCTATGGTGCTACCGAACCTGATGCTACGGTTTCGATCGGTGGACGACAAATCAAGCTCAATCCAGATGGAACCTTCCGCTTCCAGATGTCCTTCCAGGATGGAAATATTGATTACCCCATCGTCGCTGTTGCGAAAGACGGCGAACAACAACGATCCGTTCACATGACGTTTGACAGAGCTACTCCTTCACGGAATACCAATACTAAGGAAGAAGCTGTTCCTGAAAAATGGTTCTAGGGTTAGATATTTAGTTGGTGATGGAGTTCCCTTCTGGCAACTAGTAATTGACGTTAAAAATCGAAACACCTGCTCAATCAAATTGAGCAGGTGTTTTTTCGATCACCGAAAATCAAGTTAAACTACCTATGGCTGTTTGATTTGTACTATTCACAAAATTTCGCACCCGTTCGTTACAAATAGCTCCTTGATGTGTCACACAAGTACTTTGGACGATATCATCGCTAAAATCTAAACTCAATGCCCCATCCTTAATTAAGTACTGCAATAAAGTGGTGATGTTTTTTGCATACAACTGGCTAGCATGAATCGGCACCGAAGCAGGTAAATTGATCGTTCCAATAATCGTCACCTGATGTCGATCGATCGACTTACCTGCTTCCGTATAGGCACAATTCCCACCCTGTTCGGCGGCTAAATCGACGATTACTGAGCCAGGACGCATCTGAGAGACCATTTCTGCCGTTACCAACAGCGGTGCTGTCTTGCCAGGTACCTGAGCGGTGGTAATCACCACATCAGCCGTGCGGACATGTTGAGCGATGGTTTGCTGTGTCAATTCTTTGGCTGACTGAGATACTTCCTTCGCATAGCCATTCTCGCCCACAGTATCTTCGCCCAATGGCACCTCAATAAATTTCGCACCCAAACTTTGGACTTCTTCCTTAACGGCTGGGCGAATATCAAACGCCTCGACAATCGCCCCCAATCTTCTGGAAGTAGCGATCGCTTGTAAACCGGCTACCCCAGCCCCAATTACAAACACCTTAGCCGGCGCGATTGTTCCCGCAGCCGTAGTCAACATCGGAAAGTACTTTGGCAATGCTGCTGCCGCTAGTAATACCGCCTTATAGCCCGCGATCGAAGCCTGGGAAGATAGGGCGTCCATACTTTGAGCGCGAGTACTGCGGGGAATTAATTCCATTGCGAAGCTAGTTACACCTTGCCGAGCAAGTTGTGCGATTATTTGTTCGTTAGCAAGAGGAGCTAGACAACTAATCAGCGTCGCCCCCGATCGCAATTTACTAATTTCTGCTTGAGTCGGTACACCAACCTTCAAGACGATATCAGCTTCACGCCAGAGGCTATCTGGATCGGCAACAATTGTTGCGCCAGCCAGAGCATAAGCTTCATTACTCCAAAATGATTGTTCACCTGCTCCAGCCTCAATCCCAATTTCTAAACCTTGTTTGACCAACCGAGAAACAAGATCGGGAATCAAGGCGACACGGTGTTCACCTAGATTAATTTCTTTAATTACTGCAATTTTCACGCCAAACTCCTATCATTGGTTCATCCGCCATTTGGCGGAGTCTCTGTACCACATATTCTCGACGAGCAAATTCCCAACCCGTGAGTTGAGGTGGCGAAAATTCGATCTATGGCTACAAAAGTTCCATCATCCCATCCAGTCGATCCTAATTTAGATCTTTAATGGTAGCGATAATAACACTCAGACTTCTAAGTTAATTCACTTTTACGCTGAAGTTGATAAATATTCGTGAACTAATCCAAAATTAATAGTAAATTAAAATAACAGATTCGTAACGTGTGGCTTAGAGAGAAAACAAATGTTGAATAGTCAGATCGCTCGAAAATTATTGCCCTGCCTAGCTCTAACTAGTTGCCTAGTAGCTGTTATCCCAGTTGCCGTTAGAGCCGATAGCTTACCCGGATTTACTTTATTTAGTGGAATCGATCGAGCCGATCAACTTGCTTATCGACTCGATTCTGGTAATCGCAGTGTCACAGATAGCTATAGTCTCCAGATTCCTGGTTCAAAAATCAACCGACTAGGTGCTGCCCAAATTCAAATCACTTATCCTGACTACTACAAAGGTACATTTGATGAGCAAAATGTTGAAGTTCTCGTTGGTGATAAATCAATTCCCCTCTCAGGGGTGAAATGGGATCGAGAGCGTCGAACTTTGTTGATAGATCTCGCCGAACAGTTGAAAACTAATCGAGAAATTGAAGTAGTTCTCAAAAATGTCCGCAATCCTGAAAGTGGTGGGATGTATTACTTCAATTGTCAAGTTAAAAGTAGTATTGATTTTCCGATCGCCCGTTATGTTGGTACCTGGATTTTGAGTATTAATTAGACTAGGTGAGCACTTGATTGAGTTGATGAGGGTGAGATAACTATGTCAATTACCCTACCCTGCTACTTCGTGCTGACGCACTCATTCGCGAGGGTAGGGCTTGTATCTGAACTCCACCGCAGTCCTGAAAACCTTTGCAGGATTTCAGTTTTGGTTTCACCGCTCGATACATCAGGGCGCACTGACAAGGCACCCGTACTAGTCCAGTCTTGCCGAACTAGCAACGCTCTCATTGCAATATTTCGTGCTCCAATTAGATCCGCATGAAGCTCATGACCGCAACATTCGCAGCGGAATAATAGCCCTTTATTAGGTCTATTAGCATCTGAGGTATGTCCACACTTAGGACAACTTTTCGATGTGTAATGAGCCGGAACTTTAGTCGCTAACGAACCATTTAGATTAGCCTTGTAGTCAATATAGCCATGCAATTCGGCGAATGACCATTTAGCCTTGCTTCGATTAGCCCTACGTCTCTTCTTGCTTACCTTTTTGCCCGACTTGGTTCTAGTTCTGTCCCGTATTCCGGTTAGGTTCTCTAGTCCAATTAAGCTATTGGGTTTTGCAATATCCTTGCTGATTTGGTGGTTCACATCAACGATAAACCGTCTTTCTCTTCCAGACAAAGCAATTAGTCTTCTCTTTGCTGAACGAGTGCCTTTACGCTGAAGAGTCATCCGTGCTTGATGATAGCGATTGGCTTTATGTCTAGCATCTTTCCCTGAGTAGAATTTAGACTTATGTTGTAGGTCTGTTTCTACTGCTAGGTATCTCATGCCCACATCAACACCAGAGACTCTAGTTATCTTCAGTGGGTCAAGTTCAGGTGTTTCGACTTCGACGCTTACCATTAGGTAGTAGATCTTAGAAGAACGCTGATAGACAATTTTAGCTGCTCCAATACTGGCACCATTAGCAATTAGATCTAGATGATTATTATATCCATCATAAGGGACTACTATTCGACCTTGTAGGGTGATAATACTCACTCGTTGCTCGGTCTTAAAAGAGTAGTCTCTCTGATAGTTCAGGGTACAAGTTCGAGAAATGTATTTAGGGGCTTTTTCTAGCCCTTTGTACCGTCTCTTGGTGTAACCTTTAGCAATAGCATCGTTAGATTGTTTTACCTTAGTCCAAAGGGTCTTATAGGTTCCAGATACTTGTCTAGGTACATTGCAAGCCATCTGCGCTCCAAGCCCAAATCGAACTCGCAATTCGTTGTAGACAGCCTTTTGCAACTTAGCCCCATTGCTGGTTTTACCCGCATCAAAAGCGACTTGCGAAGTATAGTTCAAAGCGTCACGGTAGGCTAAAGCCGTCTGAGACACCAGAGCTTTTTGCTCGGTGGTCAGGTTTAATTTTAGTTTGGCGGTGATTACTTGAGGCATTATCTTCACGAACTCTAAAATTATTGTATCTCGTGAAGATATAGGAAATCCAGGGATAGGGCAAGGAATTTGTTTGCTCACTCATCCATCGGGCTGCTTGCCGAGCGCGTCGCTTGTCGGATTGCAGTCCGATGGAATCGCTCACGCACTCGCATTCCTCCCCACCCCGCTACATTACGCGCCTTGCTCCCGCTTGTCGCTTCATTCCGCTGAGGGTGGGGACTCCTGCTGTTTCCGTTGAATTAACCCTCCCACAATTCAATTAGGGAGTGAGTTGACAGCATAAATTTTGAAAATCACCACGATTAGTTTTTCGATCGCATCTAATCCGAGCATTGGTTTCAGATGACTGGCTTTGTTATGCCCCAAAAAATAATCTAACTATCCAGCCTTTACAAGGGCGATCGGTCAGAGTGAGAATAGAGGCTGGGCATTATGAATGAGGATATATTAACGTGAGTCAACAATTTGACTATGATTTGGTAATTATTGGCGCGGGTGTGGGTGGACATGGGGCTGCACTTCATGCGGTGAGTTGTGGACTCAAAACAGCCATTATCGAAGCGGGGGATATGGGTGGGACTTGCGTAAATCGTGGTTGTATCCCCTCTAAGGCACTGCTGGCTGCTTCGGGCAGGGTGCGGGAATTGAAAAATGCTCACCATCTCAAGGCAATGGGGATTCAGGTGGCTGATGTGAATTTCGATCGCGAGGGCATTGCTGCTCATGCGAGTAATTTAGTTGCCAAGTTGCGTGGTGATTTGACGAATAGTTTGACCCGCTTAAATGTCGATATTATTCGCGGTTGGGGCAAGGTGGCGGGGACTCAGAAGGTGAGTGTAACGACACCGGAAGGGGAAAAAATGATCACGGCAAAGGATGTGATGATTTCTTCAGGTTCGATTCCCTTTGTCCCACCGGGAATTGAGGTGGATGGCAAGACGGTATTTACTAGCGATGATGCGATTAAATTAGAGACAATTCCCCAGTGGGTGGCGATTATCGGCAGTGGTTACATCGGGTTGGAATTTTCTGATGTCTATACGGCGTTGGGTTCGGAAGTGACGATTATCGAATTTCTCGACCAATTAATGCCGGGATTCGATCTGGATATCGCGAAACTTGCCAAACGGATTTTAATCGATCCCCGTGACATTGACGCTCGATCGAGTCTTCTCGCCAAGCGGGTAATCCCTGGTTCGCCCGTGGTAATTGAACTAGCCGATGCCAAGACGAAGGAAGTTGTCGAAGTCCTAGAGGTCGATGCTTGCCTCGTGGCGACGGGACGGATTCCTGATACCAAAAATCTTAATTTGGAAGCTGTGGGGGTCGCTCTCGACCGTCGAGGATTCATTCCGGTGAATGATAAACTAGAGGTACTGATTGATGGCAATCCTGTTCCCCATTTATGGGCGATCGGTGATGCAACGGGTAAAATGATGTTGGCTCATGCTGCTTCAGCACAGGGGATTACCGCCGTCGAAAATATCTGCGGTCGATCGCGTGAAATGGATTATCAGAGCATCCCCGCAGCGGCGTTTACCCATCCTGAGATTAGTTTTGTGGGGATGACCGAAACTCAGGCCAAGGAAGCTGCTGCTGCTGGTGGGTTTGAGATTGCAGCGGTGCGGAGCTATTTCAAAGGTAACTCGAAAGCGATCGCGGAAGGTGAAGCAGATGGGATGGCAAAGGTAATTTACCGCAAGGATACTGGGGAGGTATTAGGTACCCATATTATCGGTTTGCACGCGGCGGATCTGATTCATGAGGCTTCAAATGCGATCGCGCAGCGTAATTCGATCCAAAATCTGGCAACATACGTTCACGCTCATCCTACTCTGTCTGAGGTATTAGACGAAGCTTACAAACGTGCGGCTGGAGTTCACTAAATTAGCACAAATGCCCAGATCACCGACTTTTTCCAAAAAGTCGGTGATCTTTTTCAATGAGAAAGATCTAAAAGATCTAATCGAGACCAACTTAATTGGCTGTTAAAATCGCTATGCCAGCGTAATAAATTTGCTGAATTTCCCACATAATCATTCGCCAAATCAATTGCCCATGGGGATGGCTTTGCCAAGGCATGACGGGGCGAGATCGTTGCCAGCGCGATCGCATGACCGACATCGCAGATCCCCCATTTAACCAGATTTTGTACCCCAACTAATAGCGATCGAGTTGTCCCTGAAAGTGTGCCATCGGGCAATCTCGCTGTGCCATTAATTACTTCAATTTCTCGACTATCCCAAGGATACTTTCCATCCGGCAAACCTAACGGTGATAAAGCATCACTGACCAGAAATAACCCTTGGGCATATTGACCCGATCTCAATAATATTTGCAACATCGTCGGGTGAATGTGCTCTCCATCAGCGATCAGCCCGCATTTTACACCAGGATGAGTTAAAGCCGCTCCTAGCAGTCCTGGCTCTCGGTGATGCAGTCCCGGCATAGCATTAAAAGCATGAGTTACCATTGATGCGCCACTATTAAACGCGCTCTCTGCCTCGGCAAAATCTGCCTCAGAGTGTCCTAAACTGACGATAATATCTAAAGACCTTAAATAGTGAATTACCGCGTCTGTGGGGTCTAATTCAGGGGCAAGAGTCATCACTTTGACGACATGAGCATATTCAAGCAGTATGGCTGAAACTGAATTCAATCTTAGCGGTTGCAAGTAGACGGCAGGATGGGCACCCCGCTTCCGGGGGTTTAAAAATGGCCCCTCCAAGTGAACGCCGAGAACTTGGGCGGTACCAGGGCGTTGCTGTGCCATAAACTTAGCAAATACACTCAGCGATCGATGAATATTATCGATCGAAGTAGTTACAATTGTCGGCAAAAATCCATCGATACCCTCTGCCCATAGAAAATCACAAATCTCCCGCAGTCGCCCAAAATCTTCCATCCGCACATCGGGAAATGCTAATCCCAAGGCTCCATTAATCTGGAGATCCACCCCACCTAGCGAAATCCAATCCCCGGCAACATCAAGGATCGGCAGATCTTCGGCAGCTAGACATTCACCCACTTGACTAATCTTGTCCTCGCGAATGATGATCTGTTGTCTGCCTTGATATCCAGGGATCTGAGCATTAATAATTCTGCAACTGTTCATGGTTATGGGGGGATTGGTTATGTCGTTGGCGGAGCCTGTCGGCGATCATCACCAAAGTATGATGTTAATGGACAATTTCTCTTCAATCTATCAAATCCAATGACAAATCCTGTAGTTGGCATCATCATGGGTAGCGACTCGGACTTACCGACAATGAAAGCGGCGATTGACATCTGCGAACAGTTTGCCATTCCCCATGAAGTCGCGATCGTCTCTGCACACCGCACCCCCGAACGGATGGTAGAATACGCCCAAACAGCCCACCAACGGGGTTTAAAGGTGATTATCGCGGGGGCAGGTGGCGCAGCCCATTTACCTGGAATGGTGGCATCTCTGACTCCTTTACCCGTAATTGGCGTACCTGTCCAAACGAAGACATTACAAGGCGTTGACTCGTTATACTCGATCGTTCAAATGCCCGCAGGGATTCCGGTAGCAACAGTGGCAATTGGCAATGCGACTAATGCGGGATTACTTGCCGTTCAAATCCTGGCTAGCCACGATTTGACGCTCTTGGCTCAAGTTCAATCCTATCGGCAGAGTCTTAAAGAAATGGTACTGGAAAAACAAGCAAAATTGGCACAAGTTGGCTATCGAAATTATGAATAGTAGGGGTAGGAAGTTGCTGTAACACCCTATGGGAGTAGGAAAGCAGCGAAGCCGATCTAACTTCTACCCTCTAATTCCGATTCTAGATTTTAAATATCTAATCCAGTGATTTGTGTGCGTTCGCCATGCTCGATCGTAAACTGATAATCAATGTTCAATTTACCATCAGCAGGTAAATCTAAACTCCAAACTAATCTCCCCATCTCGCCCAGTGAAATTGGCGGATTAGTCTTAGTTAATTTGACCTTAATTTGCTCGTTGCGACTGTGGGGAATTTGTTCGATCAGTTCGAGATGAGCGGCTGTAGACAATAGGTTGGTAATCATCAGCCGATAACTATAAGTAATTTGACGATTACCACCGAGGAACTTTTTATCAACTTGGCGTTCGGTTAATTCTCGATCGATCTTGATGCCTTCGTCAATACCTAGATTGAGTTTAAATTCTTGTCCAGGAGCGATATTTGCTAAATCAGTCGTACCTACAAACATCTCATCGCGGAAAATATTTGCTTTACCGGGTAATAATGTTGCCCCGCTAGCACTATTTTTTGCCGTTGCTTGCAGATAGGCAAAACTCACCAATCGTGGCATGGCGATGTATTCTAACTCACAGGGAAAATTGTCATCAAAAATCGTTGCTTTGTGGGGATTACCATCACTGGGAATATTTCCACCACCGCCGATTTGAAATGTCACCACACTCCCTTGGTGGGAGATTGCGGCTACCACCGTTTCTGCGAGATATTCTGGTGCTGCGGATTCGGCTATTTCCTGATAAATCATGGCTGCTGGGGCTGGAGCAGCCGCTAGGAGCATGGTATCCTCACTCGCAGACATGGCTCGCGCTCTTTTCATCGGTGCTAGGGGTGCGGGGGTGAGGATGTCGATATACCAGGGATCTAATGTTGGTGGGAGTGTGCCTAAACCTGGTTTCGCCGTAGAGAGCGTGAGTTGAACATTTTCCCAGTCCTCTCCGGTTGTTTGGGTAACTTCGGCAAGATAACTCAGTTGAAGAGTTTGACGGTGGCTCTGTACTCGCAAATCATAGAGAGGAGTCCAACTGGCTCGATCGACTACATAATTTACATCAAGCTGGAACTCCCCTGCACCGCTAGGTTCGATCGATACAATCAAATCAAAGCTCTGTCTAGTTTGGGGTGTTTTTATCTGTTGGAGTTGAGCGCGGAAGGCTTGTAGTTGCCGATCTAATTGCTGTTGCTGGCTCCGCAGATTTTCAGTGGCTGCGGTGTACTCAGCATACTTACTGCCGATAAAATTCAGCAAATTGAGGGTGTCATCGAGACTGACTTGCTGCTGTGCTAGGCTGCGGGAAAATGATGTTTCGGTTTTGAGCCGGAAGCCTTCGATAAATTGTGATTGCAACGCTGCCGTCTCAATTTGTCCTTGTAATTGGCGTTTTTGGGCTTCAATTCGATCGATTTCAGTCGTGATGTGGGCAATCCGTTCGCCGACAGGTTCACTAGTATACTGTCGATCGATTCGCACTCCCTGTAATTTGACTGCGACTTGTCCTTTCCCACTCGCCCGAACTGATTCAGCATCGAGTGTCGTTGGTAATCCTGTTAAAATTAAGGCGGTTTCTGTCCCGGTGAGGTTAATTATCCCCCGTCGGGTAACTAATGCTCGATCGGCATAAACGGTGACAGAACTAATCCGTGTATTGATTACAATCATTTGCTAGTGATGGTTTTGTAGTGGGGTTAGGGAAAAGGGAAAAGGAATAGTTGACAGTTGACAGTTGACAGTTGACAGTCCCCCAGTCCCCCCGTCCCCTCGTCCCCCAGTCCCCCACTCCCCCCGTCCCAAAGTCCCTAACCACAGCTACCAATTAACTCCACTTTAAAGATACTATCCGTAGGTTTACTGGCGATCGTCTCTGCCCAATTAATCGATCGCAGAAACTGTTCACCAGACTTGGTTTCGACCACATCTACACCCCATTGATTGGGTTGGAGGGCATCAGGTGAATCACTCGTAGCTGGAGTCGTCTTGATGCCACCTAAAATCAGGATGTCGAAGTTGACTGTGCCCAGGGAGTTGAGGCGGCTGGATGAGAGAATTTGAGCGCATTGAGTGCCGATTTGTTCGGGGGTGTGAAAATTAGCCGGACAAATAATTTCCACAATCCAGTGGGGGTTATCTACCTGACGACATTGGACTTCCGGCACAACACAAAAGCCATCAATGAATAGCTGGGTAAAGTCTGCTCGACTCAGCGAGGGTACCTTTTCATCGGCAAGGTCAAAGTTGTGGGAAAGCAACATTCGCAGGGATTGCGGGTCATTCATGGGGTGATGTGAAGGATTTTAGTTGAGCGATCAGGTGGTCGAAATAGGGAATGACAGTCTCATGCTGACTGAGATCGATCCGCTTCAGACTAGCTGCTTTAATCCCTTCCAGTCCGACACACATGGCATCGAGGGGAACTCGCAACTCTTGGTAGAGGTCTTGCATATTCTTCAGTCCATCCGCGCTGGTATACTGCGCTTGCCCGCCAGCTAAACCGTAAGTGATCGGACGGAGATAGTGCCAAAAGTCTCGCCAACAAGCCTCTGCACGTTCGGCGGGATAGAGTCCACCACCTGGTTCAGTAATCTGGGGAAATTGATTGAGGACTTCGGCTCTAGCTTCATCGACAATTTCCACAACGCGATCGCGTAATAACTGCGATACAGGAATTAAGCTAGAAGTCTGGGGCGAAAGCGCGGCAATCTGTTGGTACTCTGCATCAGTCAGATAAACCCGTGCTGTCTCAGCGGCTTGGAAAATCTCGATGGCAGCGGTTGGATGGGTGGATTCCCAACTAGCAAAACTGACAATTCTTGCTCTAGCAATCATGTCTTTAATTCGATCGGTCAGCATTTTAATTTGTAATCCAGATCTAAATTTTGGGGATTAATAATAACGCAACTTATTTCAGCTAAAACCATTAAACATCATTGGCAGTAGCATCAGATACTTGTATTTTTGTGAATATATATTAAGCTGAGTTTAACAACCCGCGAACAACCTTGCCTTTGCCGCTTGAGTCAGTTCATGGCAAGACCCTATCTTCATCGGACTGAATTAAGGAAATAAAAATTATGACAAATGTAGTTGAAAACCAAGCCCCTCATCACGTAGTGATTGTCGGTGGCGGATTTGGCGGACTTCATGCTGCACAATCGTTGGGTAATGCACCAGTGAAAGTAACACTGATTGATAAACGCAACTTTCATCTCTTTCAACCATTGCTGTACCAAGTGGCAACAGGCGGTTTATCCCCTGCGGAGATTTCCTCACCATTACGATCGATCCTCAACAAGAATCAGAATACAACAGTCTTGATGGGTGAGGTGGCCAATATCGATCCCGTCCAAAAACAGGTGTTCTTGAACAAAGGACAGTTAAATTATGACACCTTAATTGTAGCTACTGGAGTGAGTCATCACTACTTTGGCAACGAGCAATGGGCACCTGCGGCACCAGGATTGAAAACGGTGGAAGATGCCCTGGAAATGCGGCGGCGGATTTTCGTTGCCTTTGAAGCGGCGGAAAAGGAATTAGATCCCGTCAAACGGCGTGCTTGGTTGACGTTTGTGGTGATTGGTGGCGGTCCAACTGGAGTAGAATTGGCTGGCGCAATTGCCGAACTCGCCTATAGTACGCTCAGAAAAGATTTTCGGAATATCGATACTGCCGAAACCCAAGTGATCCTCGTTGAAGGGATGGATCGAGTGTTACCACCCTACGCACCGGAATTATCAGCCAAGGCGGAGGAATCCCTAGTGAAACTGGGTGTAAAAGTCCAAACCAAAACTTTAGTTACCAATATTGAAGATCATGTTGTCACGACTCGCCAAGGGGAACAAATTGAGATAATTCCCGCCCGAACGATCCTGTGGGCAGCAGGAGTAAAAGCTTCGGCGATGGGTAAGATTTTAGCCGAACATACGGGGGCAGAACTCGATCGAGTTGGCAGAGTGATGGTTGAATCTGACTTGAGTATCAAGGGGCATCCCGATATTTTTGTGATTGGGGATTTGGCAAACTTTACCACGACTGAAGGAAAACCATTACCCGGTGTTGCGCCTGTCGCCACCCAAGAGGGCAAATATGTCGCTGAACTAATTCTGAAGCGATTAGCGAGTAAGAGTTTACCCCCCTTCAAGTATTTTAATGGTGGAAGTTTGTCTGTAATCGGTAGACATTCGGCAGTAGCAGATATCGGTTCAGTCAAGTTGTCTGGATTCTTCGCTTGGCTGATTTGGGTCTTCGTCCACATCTATTATCTGATTGAATTTGATAATAAATTAGTGGTGTTTATTCAATGGACTTGGAGCTATTTCACGCGCAAACGTGGTGCTCGGTTGATTACTGGGGATGAATCCCTGGGGCAAGTAGGTATTGACGATCGAGGTGACTACTATGTATCCTCGGAAACCAAACTCCCCGCAAAGATTTAGCACTGTTACTCCACACCCTAAACCCTCAAGCCTAGTCCCGCAACAGATTAGTTATTAGCTACTACTATTGACAAAATCTTACTGATAAAGTGTGTAACTATTTGGGCATAATGAAGATCGAACGGTCAACTCTCTACTTCGGTTTGCTTGTGATAAGTTATCGCGATTTATTTCAGGACGTAAGTAGTTGGGATCGGTTGAAATCGTAAATTATTCTCTCAGAATTGAACAATGTTAGTAACAATATCATCATCCTCGAATATGCGCTAAACAGCCCAAGCAATTCGATCGTCAGGCTAGTAGTAGGGAATGGAGTCTTATCTGGAGTCGGGGATGCTGGATGAAATCGTACATAATTTAGAGCAGAGTAGTCACATTGCCAGAATCAAAAAGCTGGTATTTTGTGCTTGTACTAATAATTGGAGTAATGAAGCCCAACAATTAAGCACGGTCAAATTTGCCAGTTATATCCAGCAATTGCGAGATCGTCACCCTTCAATTGTTGAACTGAAATATCTCCTCTACCGGATTGTGATCCGACTTAATCACAGCAGTAACTATTACACAGTTGCCAATTTCCTCTGCCAGGAAATGGAAGCACTTTATGAGCAACCTTCAGAAACAGCCGCAGAAACAATTTCTGGAGATCGACAGCCGCAAATGCTACGCGGCAGAGAAGTAATCTTGGCAGTAGAAGAAACTCAGTCTGGGACTGTGTTGCAAGTCGAAATGAGCATTTTGGCAGCCAATCGTCAACTACTGACGCAGATGGTCGTCAATTTACCTGGGTTAGCCCAAGTATTTGCTCAGTACCAAGAATGGCAAGCTCGCTACCGTCGGCTCGATCCACAAAACCACCGACTAATGAGTAATAAGGCTGTGAGTCTAGTGCCCGAGCGGATTAATGACTGTTTAGATGCTGGGGCAATGCTGCAAGCTCATTTGCATCAATTCTACAGTTTGCCGGGATTCCAGTCACTTCGAGATCGATTGGCAACCACGATCGATCCAGATCGAGAAATTGATTTGATTGTCCGTAGTCGATCGAAAGCCGCAATTAGATTGCCTTGGAACACTATTTTACAACCATTGCTCGATCGATATCCTCAGGCAGAAGTTAGTATCTCTCTAATCCCCTCTGTCTCCACCAAAAATTCTGAACCGGAATTAAAAGTGTCAGTATTATCGCTCCTCGCTAGTGCCCAAGGCATTAAACTCGATCGGAGTAAAGAATATTTAGACGCGCTGCCCCATACAGAATCAGAATTCGTCGTCGCCCCTAGCCCTGCTGATTTCGCCAATCGACTCACTCAAGAATCCTGGAGTGTCATATTTATGAGTAGCTATATTTCTGGCTACTTACCAAATAATCGAATTTATATCAATCATCACGATACTATTAGCCTAACTGAATTTAAATATCGGATTCGAGCCGCAGTTGAGCGAGGACTAAAGTTGTTGATTCTCAATTGTGGCGACGGTTTGGAGCTTGCCAGCGAACTTGTCGATCTTCAGATTCCCCATCTGATTGTCATGCGCGAAGCTGTTCAAGATCAAGTCGCTCAAGAATTTGTCAAACTACTACTCAAAGCCTTTTCTGGGGGGAAATCTCTCCAGCTAGCCGCCAGAGAGGCACGGGAAAAACTCCAAGCGATCGAAAAAGTTGTTCCCGCTGCCAGTTGGCTGCCAGTAGTTTGTCAGCAGATTCCTGATTCTGTTTCAAGCTGGAATCGTCTTGCTCACCTGGTTGTCGCCCCGATTGACTCGGAGGAAATTGTCAAAAATTGGAGTGACACGGAAGCAACCGGCATGGTTGATTGGGACAATCCAGTTGTAGCACCAGAACTAGCTGCACTGAAGCAAATTTCCTACAATCGACTCGCACTAATTCATCAACTGACTGGATACTTTAGCGAAATATATAGTCTTGCCATCAGTGCCGATGGTAGGTGGTTGGTGAGTGGACATGGTGATACTACTCATCTTGATGATGCCGTTAAGGTCTGGCGACTCTCAGATGGTCAGTTAATTCACAATTTACTGGGGCACAGCCATTGGGTTCATAGTGTCGCACTGACGGCTGATGCTGAAACGATCATCAGTGCTAGCTTAGATGGCACACTTCAATGGTGGCAACTGACAACGGGGACAAAATTACCCCAACTCATTGATAATAAATCTGCTGTCAATGCAATCTCCTTAACCACTGATGGTCAGCGACTGGTGACAGGGGGAAATGATGCAATTCTACGAATCTGGCAACCGCAAAATAGTCTGTTGATTCATCAGTGTCAAGGTCATCTCCAAAATGTGGCTTGTCTGGCAACAAATAAACAAGCCAATCTAATTGCTAGTGGTAGTAGTGACTATACGCTAAGGTTGTGGCATCTGCAAGAAGGTCGGCTATTGCGAACATTATTAGGACATAGTGGTCGGGTCAGTGGTGTCGCCATTACTCCAGATGGCACGAAGGTGATTAGTGTTAGTCACGACCGCACTGTCAAGATTTGGGAAGTGGCTACAGGTACTGTCCTTAATACCCTCGTGGGGCATACTAAACCGATCTCTGCTGTGGCAATTTCTCCTGATGGACAAACGATTTTTAGCGGCGGTGATGATCGAACTGTCAATATCTGGAATCTTAGTGATGGTCAGCTAATTCACTCTCTCTCCGGTCACGATCGACCAATATTATCGATCTCGATCAGTGCTGATGGACAGACGATTGCAACGGGGAGTTATGGGGAAGTCCGTGTGTGGCAAGTTCCGGGTTAAGGGGTTGGGAGCAGCATCGCTGCTCTACCCTCTAGTTAGAAACAATTCCTGACCACTGAATTTTCTTGAGTTTCTCGCGGCGGTAGGAGAAGAAATATTCGGGTTCTTGATAGGTACAGTGTGGCGAGATCGAGATTTGGTCGGGATTTAGACCTAGTTGTTCGAGTTGAAGTTGATTGACCCGGCGCACATCTAGCCGAACTCTGCCAGCTTGCTCGTCTGATAGCAGGGGTGAATTAGTTATTTCTTTTAAAGTGGTCAGATCGGTTTCTTGCTCCCCAGAGAGAGTTTTTGGGGCGATTGACCGGCATACTTCTAATCCGACTTGAGTAGTCACTTGGTAGACCTGACCATCGATCGCCGGACCAATCGCCACTACAATATCATTTAAACTACCCCCTTCAGCTAATAACCGCTCTACAGCACGCGGTACGATTTCCAGTGAGGTGCCGCGCCAGCCAGCATGTACTGCCGCCACGTTACCCGTCTGCCGATTGGCAATCAAGACAGGGTTACAATCAGCACTAGCCACCCAGACAGCTTGACTCGAATCCTCTGTGACAACTCCGTCGGCTAAAGCATAGCCCGTCTCAACTTCGACTTCGGTAGTTGTGGAGATTTCCGAAGGAGTCAGGACAACATTCCCATGTACCTGCTTGAGTCGGTGAGTACTGGCAGTAGTAGACAGAATCGGCGTAATTTCCTGGGGGTCACGCGGCGCAAACTGACGAGTGAAAAAGCCATGCTGCCAATCGCCCAGTAAATCGCAGGTTAAATAGGGTAATCCCGACCAAGTTTGCCACTGCCACATAAGATAATGTTCGATCAATACTTCTGTGACTATTATGGCGCATTGAAGATCGATCGCCACCGCCATCACCAACACCCAACATGGTAAAATGGTCTGCCTACGGTAGCGTCAACAGTCCACAAAAAACCAGCACAACACCGTATCGACAACACAGTTCAAGGTAAGGAGAGATCGATCGTGGCGCAGATGTATTATGATGCCGATGCTAATTTAGACCTATTAAACGGCAAAACTGTAGCGATAATCGGTTATGGTTCGCAGGGTCACGCACACGCGCTCAATCTCAAAGAAAGCGGTGTAAACGTAATTATCGGGCTGTATCCCGGCAGTAAATCGACAGCTAAGGCTGAAGCCGAAGGCTTGACAGTCAAATCAGTCGCCGATGCTTCAGCAGCAGCCGACTTCATTATGATTTTACTACCAGATGAACTTCAACGCAGCATCTACGAGCACGAAATTAAACCACATCTCAAGGCTGGTAAAACCCTGGCTTTCGCCCACGGCTTCAATATTCACTTTGGGCAAGTCATCCCGCCTGCTGATGTGGATGTCGTGATGATCGCGCCAAAAGGCCCTGGACATACCGTGCGCTATGAGTACCAAAAAGGTCAAGGTGTACCAGCATTATTTGCCGTTTATCAGGATGCTTCCGGTCAGGCACGCGATCGGGCAATGGCTTATGCTAAAGGTGTTGGTGGTACTCGCGCCGGGATTTTAGAAACAACTTTTCGCGAAGAAACCGAAACCGACCTATTTGGCGAACAGGCTGTTTTATGTGGCGGTTTGAGTGCATTAATCAAAGCGGGATTTGAAACCCTCGTCGAAGCAGGGTATCAACCGGAACTCGCTTATTTTGAGTGTCTTCATGAAGTTAAACTGATTGTCGATCTCGTCGTCGTCGGTGGTTTGGCAGAAATGCGTAGTAGTATCTCCAATACTGCGGAATATGGTGACTACACTCGCGGTCCCCGTATCGTCAATGACGCGACTAAAGCCGAAATGAAGAAAATTCTCTCGGAAATTCAAACCGGACAATTTGCTCGTGAATTCATTCTCGAAAAACAATCTGGCAACCCTGGTTTCAATGCAGTCCGTCGTCTCGAAGCCGAACACCAAATCGAATCAGTTGGCAAGGATCTCCGCGCTATGTTTAGCTGGTTGAAGAAGAGTTAAGCTAAGTAATTAAAGTTGAGATTGGTGAGTGTTATTGGCTCTCTGGCCAATCTCAATTGAAGTGCAATATAATAAAAATATGTCGAGGCAGCTAAATGCCAAATGATGCCCAATTAAAAGGTTTATATCGTCTAACTTACTGGCTGACATTTATTATGGTTCAGCCCATACACATTGTTTGCTTAGATAATCGAACTAATAATTTGTACATTTTGGCTGGAGATACCGAAAATCTTGAATTCCAAATTGCATTAGATGGAGAGGTATTCTAATGAGTACAGTTAATTATGCAACTATGTCCGATCGGGATCTAAGACAGTATTTTCTCTCCCATCGTGATGACAAAATTGCCTTCCAAGCTTATCTAGATAGGCTCAACAATCGTCCGCGTCACGTTATTACTAACGTAAACGATCCCGATTTTGACACAAAAATTCAAGCAGCTATTTTACAAAAATTGCAAACAGCGGATAATAACAACATTGTATGAGTACTCAACCACCAATACCAGTCGTCGTCAATGGGGCCGCTGGAAAAATGGGATTAGAAGTCATTAAAGCGATCGCTAGTTCCCCTGATATGGTGCTATTTGGCGCGATCGATCGCAATCCCAAAATCCAGGGTGAAGATATTGGCGAACTAGCTGGCTGTGGTGCCTTGGAAATCCCTGTGATGAACGATCTTCAGGGCATCCTGGCAATGGCATCTCAGGAAAAACAAACAGCGGTAATGGTCGATTTTACCCATCCTGATAGTATCTATGAGAATGTCCGCACTGCGATCGCTTATGGTGTGCGCCCAGTGGTGGGTACAACCGGATTGAGTACTACTCAAATTCAAGAATTAGCCGAATTTGCCGATAAAGCCAGCATCGGTTGTCTGATTATTCCCAACTTCTCGATCGGGGTAATATTGATGCAGCAAGCGGCAATTCAAGCTGCCAAATACTTTGAGCATGTCGAAATCATCGAACTGCACCACAACCAAAAAGCTGATGCTCCCAGTGGTACCGCCATCCAAACCGCCCAACTATTAGGCGAACTTGGCAAAACCTTCAATCCTCCCAGTGTCAGCGAATCGGAAAAAATTGCGGGTGCTAGAGGTTGTATCGCTGACGAAAATATTCGGATTCATAGTATTCGGCTACCCGGCTATATCGCTCATCAGGAAATCATCTTTGGTGCCCCTGGGGAAATCTATCTCCTCCGTCACGACACTACCAACCGATCCTGCTATATGCCCGGAGTCATCCTCGCCATTCGCAAGATTTTAGGGCTAAAATCGCTAGTCTATGGACTTGAAAAAATTCTGTAGCCCCATTCTCTTAAATTTTAATTTTCAGCAAATTAGCATAAGTCGCCCCGACAGACATTTCCATTGGCTAACACCAGACAGCAGTCGATGCAGTGATACTATTTTGCTGATATTTGATATGTGTAGGGATAATCATCAAGTGGATATTTTTTAATTTACGCTGGCTTGGGAAATTTATATCGTTCTATCTTAGGCTTGATCGAATTCTATCATTGCCGACTCTAGGTGTTTAATTAAAGTAGCTTGAGGCAAAGGTCCTTGAATATGTTGCCAGGGCAAAATTTGACTAGTATCCCAAGTTTGATGTACATAAAAATCCATTGGAGGAAGCTGTCCGCATAACTCTTTAAATGCCCGTCGATAACTACCGATCGAGTCTCCATATTTTCGAGTTAATTCGAGTAAATAAGATACACGCCTATCACCTCTGGAAATTAATGCTTGAATTACCGACCAATTATAACTTTCTGGACGAAAATCAATGCCGTGCGGTGTAAGTTGTTTTTGAAGTAGTTTTAATCTTTTCTCAGCATCTTTATTCACCCCAAACCATTGAAATGGAGTATGGGCTTTAGGAACAAAAGTACTGCATCCAAAGGTCAGGCGTAAACCTGGAGCAGCCTGTTTGAGAGATTTTAACATTGCCACAGTTCGATCGAGATCTACCAATTCTTCACCGGGAATACCCGCCATTCCATATAGTTTTAATCCTTTTAAACCGCCAGCTTTGGCATTAATTGCGGCTTGAACAATTTCCGTTGTCTCCAATTTTTTATTAACAATTTTTCTAACTCGCTCCGAACCACTCTCCACGGCAATTGTCAGTGACTTACTATCTCGTTTAGCTAAAGTTTCCGCTAACTGCACCGTAACGGTATTAGTTCGGACAGAAGACACACTCAAGCGAATGTCATCATACTTAGGTTTACTCAGATGTTCTAATAAAGCTGGAAATTCTGGATGTTGAGTTACCGAAGCACCGAGTAAACCTAACCTGTCGGTTATTTCTAAACCCCTATCGATCGCTGGAATTAATGATTCTTCTACACTAGCCACTCGAAAGGGTAAAGTTAGATAACTTGCCAAACAAAACCGACACATTTCTGGACAGCTACGGACAACTTCGACCATAAAAATGCTTTCCCATGCAGCTTTCTCAGTGATCACGGAAGAGACAGAGAGAGTATTCCCGCGATAGGTTTGCTTGACAATTGTATCAGGAATACTACTGGTAATCGGCGCAATGCTGGCAAGGCAATTTCCTTGATATTGTACCTGATATAAACTGGGAATATATAGTCCAGGTACCTGAGCTAATCGGTGAAGTTTGATCGATCGAGTTGCTGTCCGAACTTCTTGATAAGCATCGATAAAATTGCCGAGTAAATCCTCACCATCACCAACTAAAATTACATCAAAAAAGTCTGCAAATGGTTCAGGATTAGCACTTAGAACAGGCCCACCACCAAAAATCAGTGGATCTTTATCCCCTCGGATAGCACTCCGAATCGGGACTTCTAAAAACTCCAATAAATTGAGAATATTGACATAATCTAATTCCCAAGAGAGTGAAAATCCGACCAATTCCGCCGATCGAGGTAAAGACTCATGGACATCTGTAAATAACCGACTTACCTCTAAATCCGATCGCATAGCTAAGGTCGCCCACACCACCTGATAACCTAGACTGGTAATCCCGACTGTATATTCATTGGGAAAAGCAAAGATCGTCGGAATAGCATCTCGATCAATTGATGCTGGCGTAAATAACAAATGTTCGGCATCGAAAACAGAGTTAGACACAGGAGTTGGGTGAGGAGGGGACTGGGGGACGAGGGGACTGGGGGACTGGGGGACTGGGGGACTGGGGGACTGGGGGACTGGGAACTGTCAACTATTCCTTACCCCTTACCCTTTACCTCTACACCCCTACCCGCTAATTTGTTTAAGCTTTGTTACTGTGTGTCCAAAATATGGCGGAATTTGCAGAAAATAAGGCTGATAGCTAATTTAATCCAAAATAGGAAAAGTAACTATGGCACTGCAACGTGGGTCAACGGTTCGCGTACTTCGGAAAGAATCCTACTGGTTCCAAGATACTGGTACTGTCGTCTCGATCGACCAAAGCGGCATCAAATATAACGTCATCGTGCGGTTTGACAAAGTTAACTACAATGGCTACAGCGGCAGTGCTTCTGGAGTCAACACCAATAACTTTGCCGTCAGTGAACTGGTGGAAGTCGCAGCACCTAAAGCGAAAGCTGCTAAAAAGTAGCATCGATCCTCGACTGCTGACTGGGAGAGTGGCGATCGATCTATACTAATCTCGGTTAATGTAAATCACAACCATTCCCTTGTCACCAGTCTAACCATGTTATGCCAGAATTACCTGAAGTTGAAACAGTCCGTCGAGGTTTAAATCAACATACACTCGATCGATCGATTACTGGGACTGAAGTATTATTGGCGCGGACGGTGGCGGCTCCAGATACACCAGATGAGTTTATTGCCAGGTTGCAGGATACACAGATTCATACTTGGCATCGTCGGGGTAAATATTTATTCGCTGAATTGGTCTCGCAAGGCTCTCTACACGCCGCTGGCTGGCTCGGAGTACATCTACGTATGACTGGACAATTGTTATGGGTACAGAGCCAATCAGCACTCCATAAGCACACCCGCGTTCGCCTGCTCATGGGCGAAGATTGGGAACTAAGATTTGTCGATCAGCGCACATTTGGGCAAATGTGGTGGATACCCCCCAGCCAGCAGCCAGAACAGGTAATGAAGGGCATGGGTAAATTGGGCTTAGAACCCTTCGATCCAGCTTTTACAGTGGATTATTTTGCGGCCAAACTCCATAAGTCCCACCGCAATATCAAAACCGCACTCCTCGATCAAACCTTGGTAGCGGGATTGGGGAATATCTACGTCGATGAAGCTTTATTCCTGAGTCGAATTCACCCCAAAACTATCGCTGGCGATCTGACACTAATCCAGATTGCCGCGTTACATAAATATGCGATCGAAGTTCTCACAACCTCGATCGCCCAAGGCGGCACCACATTTAGCAATTATCTCAATGTCCAGGGCACCAACGGCAATTATGCTGGCATGGCATGGGTTTATAATCGCACCAATCAACCCTGTCGAATCTGCCAAACCCCGATATCTAAAATTAGGCTAGGGGGAAGGGGTACCCATTACTGTCCCAACTGTCAGATAGACGATCGATCCTAAACTAAAAAATGACAGCGATACAAATATTTATTAAGATCGAAATACCCTCAAACCTAGATAGTGATTAGCTTCGATCGAGCGCATCTACAAAGTATAATTATGTTTCGCTCCTCCCTCGTGACTGCTGAATGGTGACTAGTCATCGATCGGGTAAGATTAAAGATTGCTCATATAAATTAATTAGTAAAAATGACCGAATTAAATCAAGAACCTTTATTATTACGTGCGGCCAAGGGAGCAACTTTAGATCGCCCTCCCGTCTGGATGATGCGCCAAGCGGGACGATATATGAAAGTTTACCGGGATTTGCGCGATAAATATCCGTCTTTCCGCGATCGATCGGAAAAACCCGAACTCGCGATCGAAATTTCCCTTCAACCTTGGCGCGCCTTTGAACCAGACGGCGTAATCATGTTCTCAGACATCCTTACCCCACTCCCAGGGATTGGGATTCCCTTTGACATTATCGAGAGTCGCGGGCCAATTATCGAGCCAGCAATTCGCTCTCAGGCACAAATCGACGCACTCCATCCCCTCACCCCAGATGAGTCCCTACCCTTCATTAAAGAAATCCTCGGCACCCTCCGCCGCGAAGTCGGTAACAAATCCACCGTCCTCGGATTCGTCGGCGCACCTTGGACACTAGCAGCTTATGCGATCGAAGGCAAAAGTTCCAAAGACTATGCCAACATTAAAGGCATGGCATTCCGCGAACCCCAGATGCTCCACAGTTTACTCGCCAAAATCGCCGATGCGATCGCCGTCTACGTCCGTTACCAAATCGATTGCGGTGCCCAAGTAGTCCAAATGTTCGATTCCTGGGCCGGACAACTTAGCCCCCAAGACTATGAAACCTTCGCACTTCCCTACCAGCAACGAGTCGTGCGCCAAGTCAAAGAAACCCACCCCGACACCCCACTCATTCTCTACATCAGCGGTAGCGCAGGTGTCCTAGAATTAATGGGCAAATCTGGCGTAGATATCGTTAGCCTCGACTGGACTGTGGATATGGCAGTAGGTCGGCAGCGCATTGGCACACATTTAGGTGTCCAAGGCAATATGGATCCATGTGCCTTATACGGCTCCAAAGACTTCATCCGTGATCGAATTATCGATACCGTCCGCAAAGCCGGTAAAACTGGTCACATCATGAACCTCGGTCATGGTGTCCTCCCATCAGTCCCCGAAGAAAACGTCGCCCACTTCTTTGAAACAGCCAAACAGGTTGACAAACTACTCTAACTAACTATCAATCACGAATTTGTAAGTAGATTGATACAATTATTGATTAAATAGATAAAGCCTAGAATGTAGCTGGTGGGCAATGCCCACCAGCTACAAAAATGCTACTGAATACTCGCCCAGTAAACTAGCACTAAATTCTAATAGGTGAGTACCGCCACACCCAAGTCGATCCTCACAGATCGACCCTTCGGAGGGGGTCTGGGGGAAGCGTGCGTCCCCCAGCGGGGGGTCTGGGGGGAGACCCCCCAGATCCGGGTTCTACCCACCAGTAACCTAACAGAAGCACCATAGTGAAATCTCGTTAGCTACTAAAAATGCAATTTCACATTCAACCAGACAGCGAAATCCCAGCATCCAGACAACTGTACGACCAGATGTTATTCGCGATCGCATCTAGACAATTTTCCCCCGGACATCAGCTACCCAGCACCCGTCAACTAGCCATGCAGACCGGATTGCACCGTAACACGATCGGCAAAGTCTACAGCCAACTCGAAGGCACCGGACTCGTCGAATCAGTCCCAGGATCGGGCATATATGTCAAATCATTAGGAGATGAAAGCAACCATCTAGTCGCCAAATCCCAAATCGATCCTAGTCTCTCCGCCCTTGAGTTAGTCTCCCAAAGCCTAAATACCCTACTCGCCCAAGGTTACTCCCTCACCCAATCTCGCGAACTATTTCTCACCGAGATCGATTGGCGATGGCGGTGCAGTGCCAGAGTCTTTGTCACCGTTCCGCAGATCGAATTAGGTGCAGGTGAATTGATGCTCCAAGAATTGCAGCAATCTCTGGGAATTCCCGTCGAATTAGTCACCATCGACAAATTAGAAGATCGACTCGCCGAAATTCATGCAGCTACAGTCGTTACCAGTCGTTATTTTATTGGCAACGTTGAATCACAATTAGCCAAAAGTGAAGTAATCAAACCTCGATCAATCCGCGTGATTCCTGTCGATTTGCAAGACTACGAGAAAGAACTAGCACTAATCAAAACTCTCCCCAAAAACAGCTATGTCGGTATTGTCAGCCTAAGTGCAGGCATCCTCGCTGTCGCCGAAATGATGGTACATAGTATGCGTGGAGATGATTTGATTGTCATGGCTTGTCAAACCAAGAATGAATATAAACTCAACGCGACAATTCGCCGCGCTCATACCATTATCAGCGACAAAGCCAGTCTTCATCTAATTCATCAAGCGATCGCCGCCGCTGACGACGATTTGATCCGTATTCCCCAAATAGTCGAAAGCGAGAGTTATATCGGACTGAAATCGATTAATCTACTCAAACGAGAATTAGGACTAGTTTAGTTGAACTCTCCCCCTGTTTCAAGGGGGAGAGTTCAAACCCTAAACTGATAAACAGCCAAATAGCGGTATCGCCAGATTGAATAAATTGATAGGGTAAGGTGAGATCGAAAGCAATCTTTATTGTGTCTGTATTGCACCGCTCCATAATTCCGACAACTCATAGGGCAACAGATCGATCGACAACAGCCCCTAACCTCGTTGACATAGATCCAGTGCCAGAGAATCGTCGCCGAGTCTCGATCGAGGGGACAATTTTAGCTAAACGATATCTTCTCCAATCATTATTAGGCCGAGGCGGTTTTGGAGTAACTTTTTTGGCCAGAAATCTGTACTTACCCGGACAACCACTGTGTGTAATTAAAAAGTTCTCACCGAGATTTACCGAATCTAGACTCATCGCCGCTGCTAGATGGCGATTTTATCTAGAGGCAAAAAGCTTGAGTCGGTTAGCTAGCCACGCTCAAGTTCCTGCCTTGCTGGATTATTTTAAAATCGGCACAGATCTTTATCTAGTCGAGCAATATATCCCTGGTCTTAATCTTGCCCAGATTATCAGTCAGCAGCGCAAATTTACCGAATCAGAGGTAGAAAATTTCCTAGTTCAGATGCTGCATTTGTTGGAATATATCCACAGTCATCGCCTGATTCACCGCGACATTAAGCCCCAGAATATTATTTTATGCAAAACCGATCTGAGATTCGTATTGGTTGATTTTGGTGCGATTAAAGACCTTTATCCCCCCAGTCAGCGCAAGAAAGAATCGGCAATTGTCAGTCAGGCAATCGGCACGCCAGGATTTTCACCCCCAGAACAATTAGCCAATCGGACTGTCTATGCTAGCGACATTTATGCGCTGGGAATGACTTGTTTATATCTATTGACAGGCAAGGAACCGACTCAGTTGCAAACAGATCCCATCTCCTGCGAATTTGTCTGGTCGAATCAGGTAGCAATCAATATCGATCTCCATAAGATAATTAGGAAAATGGTGCAAATCTCCTTAGCAGAACGCTATCAATCAGCAACACAGGTACTGATGGCACTAGCAAATCGAGCAGTTCGATCGAAGTTCCGCACATACCTCCAGCAAAAAAGCATGATCGCGAGTAGCGAAACTAGTGACTCCCAAATTTACTATCCACCAGTGATCCATTGGGCGTTAGAGGTTCTCGCGGATGATCATTGATTGTTGATTTATGGTTCTTGGTTGTCTAGCTTCCTATATTTATCTTCATTCGTACAATAGCTAGGGTGATTAGCTTAACTTGACAGGTAATTTCAGTCCCCAACCTTTATAGTTGACATAATAACGACCCTGAGAAGGTGGACAGCCGATGGCGCGACACAATTGACTCGCAAATTTGCGTTCCATCGATCGAGCCGACTTTTCTAACGGATTATTTGCATAGGTTTGTCCGCCTTGATAATAGCCTTGAAAATACTGATATCCAAACTTGCCAATCCCACCAAAATCAATACACTGTTGGGAGTGAGTTAGTTCATGAGCCAGTAAGACCAATAGATCGGTATCTTGTTGCTTGGCAGGAGCGCGAACATAAATACGATCGCAGTAAGTTTGGGCTGCTGACTCGATTTCGCCAATGTGTGTTTCCGTCCCGCCTTGTGACCAGCGATCGAGTAATTGAGCTTGATATACCACCGTGACTCGATCGACTAAACTACCAAATAGAGGTCGCAAATAAGCCTTCTGTATTCTACTTAACGGCACACCCCCCTGATTGCGAATGGCCATAATTTGAGCGGCAATTGGTAAGGCTTGCGCCCCAGTTTTCCCCCAAGCTTGTTTTGGTGTCGGTGAATCGATTTGTTGGATTTGAGCAAAACGGAATGAATCAGAGCTTTGGCTAATTCTCTGTGCCAGAGAATTGTCCAACCATTGCGGGTAAAATAACCCGATCGCTACTGCCACAGCGACAACGAGGAAGCAAAACTGAAAGAACTTACGGAGGTTCACGATCGTCACTCAATCCAAATTGAGATAAGTTAATGTTAGCCAGTCAGGATCTGACAGTCTTGCTCCTATGATAGCAATCTCCAAATCGAGTTAATTTAGTTAAATACTTCTCATCATGCAACTAAATAGCTAAAATTAGAGGAAAGAATCTCTTAATCGATCCCAGGATAAAAAACGTTATGACACCTACATTAGCCAATTTTTTGTATAGCCTACTTTACGGCGGATTGATCGTAGTTGTCCCTGCTACTGTCGGGTTAATCTTCATCAGCCAAAAAGACAAGGTTCAACGCAACTAGTTCGTTGGAGAAGCCTTTCTGCGTGGGAGAGGCTTTTAGTGGGGCAAAGTCTAGCCTTCAGCAACGCTTCGCTACCGCCAACGAGAACCGACCGATAACTTCTAACCTCAGTTAGGTCAAAAGCTAGCCATCATTATCAGATCGGCAGCCGATCTGATTGAGGTTTTTGTTATGACAAAATCCAACGATCTCTATAGATGAACGATCGGTTCAGATTGGGGCAAACTAGAGATGGTACACTCGTTAGCACACATCCGCGCGATTTTTCGTTAGGATCTATAGTATTCAAGCAAAGATCGGATCGGGTTAAAGCCTCCGAGCTTGCTGAAAAGTTGGAGAAAATTTATTAGTTATGAGTTTTGGCATTCCCGCAGCATTATTATTTGGTTTAGTTCTAATTATTGCTTCTCTATCTTTATTCGTTACCAGCAAGCTCAAACCAAACTTATCCGAGGATTCTGACAATATCTATGTGATCGTTGGGATCGTCTGTGGCTTGCTGTTAATGGTTAGTCTCGATCTAGGTGCAGCAATGGCATTCCAACAATTGTTATTGCTTTCAGCAACTATCAGTCTGATGTGGCGATTTATTAATTTAAGAGCCGAAAACAAACAACTTAAAAACAGACAAGTGGGTGCAGAGCGGCCCAAATCCGTTTATAATGCCCGGTTGGAAGACGATTATTTAGATCAGCCCAGAGAGCGTCGCCCAGCCAAAAGACGCAGAGAAGTAAATTATGAAGATGAGGAGCGACGGTTATTAGCCGAACGTCAGGAGTCAGAAGTTGAACCGATGCTCTCTCGTCGGCGCAATCGATCGTTTGATGCTAGAGATGGAGAAGATGAACGTTATGGCGAACGCCGCGATCCCAACCTTTGGGACGACCTGCCGAGTCCCAGAACGGCTCAACGTGCCCTCCCAGATGCAGATCTCACTCAAGACCGTTCATCTCAGCGTTTCGACCGCGATCGCCAGGATAGATCTGGTAGCCGTGCGCGAACTGAGGATCGGGGTTGGCTCGAAACTGACGATACTCGCGCCACCAGTGAATTTAATCGCGACAATCTGAATGAAGACTCTACACCCCGCCGCCGTCGCAATCGATCGACACGTCCAGATCGCGACGATAATCGGCACGATCTGCCAACAAATAGCCGCAGTGCCAACGGATCGATGACCGGCTACGTCGATTACGAACCCGTTCATCCCGAAGCTGCTTTACCACCGTCCGGCACTGAAGAGCCGATCGTTTTTCCCGATCAATATTAAATCAATTTATCTTTAGTTCTCAACGCGCAATCTCCACGGCTTAATTTGCCCTTGGAGATCGCGCGTTTTGCTTGGTAGGGTAAGTGAATGTTTCTAGCGTTGCGGATTCAAAGTTTGATGTTTGATACCGAGCGATCTGCCCTGCTCACCTATTTTAATCCTAGCCAGGTGAATAAATTCTGACCAGTGAATAGTTCTAAGGCTAATAATAAGACAAACCCGACCATGGCAAATCGACCATTAATTTGTTCGGCATAGACATTCCAGCCGAAACTCGGTTCCGCTGAAGACAGAGACGAATTATCTTCCATCTTGTCACCCTTATTTGTAGTGGGGGAAAGATCCACAGTATTAGCCAACGTTGTTGGGTCTGATTGTATTTTCTTAGTCACGATTGATATTTACCTTTCAACAGCACCATAGCTCCATCATGCCATAATTAACTAGGTATTTTCGATCTGTAGTCAAGCGTAGACCTTTTAGCCAATTAACCAAAAATTGCCGAACCCTAACCTCGATCGTAGATAATTTATAATTTCACACCGAGATTGTACCTAATAAAACTTTATCTAAACTTCCCAGATTTTATAAAATTTTTGTTATTTCTGAGCAATTTGGAGATATATTTATAAAGAGCTATTTTCGCTCTTCGCTTTGTTCACTGTTCTATAGATGTCGAGATATTTAGTAAGCAAATGACAGAAACTTCACCTACTCCCTTGACCGGGAAAGCTCTACTTCAAAAAGTCAAGGAACTCTCCAACCTTCCCAGACGCGAAACAGCTAGACAATGCGGTTATTACAGCACATCTAAAACTGGTCAGGTGCGTGTTAATTTGACTGATTTTTATGATGCTGTACTCGCAGCAAAAGGTGTTCCTCTCGACCCAGAAGGTAGCTTAGACGGTCGAGGTCGCGCACCCACTTATAAAGTGACAGTACACAAAAATCTCCAAATTGTGATCGGTTCAACCTACACTAAAGAGATGGGTTTATCTGAAGGAGACGAGTTTGAAATTAAGCTTGGCTACAAGCATATCCACCTGATTCAGATCGATCGAAATCAAGCTGAGTAGTAGATAGTCTGAGCATAATTAAAAGACGATCGATTTGGAAACTATGTTGTTAACGCGCCTGGACTAAAAATATTTACAGTCCAGTCAGCTAGACTAAATCTACACAATCCGATCCATGTCAATACGGTTCGGTTAAACTAATACTTGTTCTTGTTTGAGTCAGCGCAGCGACTTCAGTCGCTGACTAACCGAGCCAGATTGCAATTCATGTAACTTTGGTTGGAAATTGATGCCAGAGTACATTGTTAGGATGTTGATTGTGTAGATATTTTTCATTTTGCAGCTTTCTTGTAATAAAACTACAGTACTTACCTATTGTCTTAGGTTCTAACTCAAACGCTAGCGAGTAGCGAAATTCCGACAGTATAGCCAAGCCACATATTACTGCGAGTCTATTTGCTTCACTTGTGATAATGATCGTGAAGATCCTGATGGAGTTATCACAACCATTTGCAAACCAATCGGCGAAAATGTCATTAAACCTACTTGAATTAGATCGAGAAAAACGATTACGTATAATCACGGAGATAGATAAATTTAATTTTCGGTAGATACGGAGAACTAGTAATCCTACTGATGGAATTTATCGGTGCCAAAGATTAAACTCGACGCGGAGGGGTTAATCATTTATGTAATTTAGGTAGGTAGTCACCAAGTCACTCTGAACTAAATAGATTGAGATTACCTAACATCTGAAAGTGCATCAATATCAACTCTGAATGAATAAATTGTCATGAGTACCAGTTTAGAATGCGATCTCAAGCATCAAAGTTTACAACTACTGCGGGAATATCAACAGACTGGCAAAGCTGGTCTGCGCAACCAGATTGTCGAGCTAAACTTAGGGTTAGTGCGCAAGGAAGCACATTTTTGGGTAAATCAATGCCAAGAAACTTATGATGATTTACTTCAGGTTGGTAGCATCGGACTGATTAATGCGATCGATAAGTTTGAGATTAGCAAAGGATGTGCTTTTAGTACGTTTGCCATCCCCTATATCCGAGGTGAAATTCAGCATTACCTACGGGATAAGAGTTCAGTCCTGAGAATGCCTCGCCGCTGGTTTGCCATGATCCAACAAGCGGGTACGATTACTAGAGACTTTCAAGCGAAGTACCAACGTCAACCCACGGAAGTGGAAATAGCCTGTGCTTTGGATCTTCCGATCACGGAATGGCAGGAAATCAAACTGGCTTATCAAAACCGTCAACCAGTCAGTTTGGATGCTCCGGTTGGCAGTGATGAAGAAGCACACAATCTAGTGGATATGTTACCCGATCGACAGTATCAGAGCTTTCAACTGACCCAAGAAGATCGATTACGTGTCCAACAAAGTTTAGTGGCATTAGAACAGCACACCCGCGAAATCCTCGAATTTGTCTTCCTCCACGATCTGACGCAAAAACAGGTCGCCGAGCGCATGGATATTAGTGTGATCACTGTCTCTCGTCATGTCAAAAAAGGGCTGAATCGACTAAAAATGTTATTGATTAGCAATGAAGCTTAGACAGCGATATTATCGACCAGCATTTGGGTAGTATAAAAATAAACAATCCATTAAGCAATACTGACAGCCGAGATCGTCGCTCTGACTTTTGACCACCATTGATTTAGTCTCAATCTTACACAGTGGGACAGAATGAGCATTTAATCTATCGTCAGCAGCATTATATGTGTATAGATATCAATAAGAACGAGGTATAGAACGTAATGAATAAGTATTGGTTTTATCTGGGTGCGATGAGTAGTTTGGCAATGATGATGACTAGTTGCGGTGGAGAGGGTGACAAAAAGCCGGCTCCAACTCCTAGTCCGAGTGCAACGGCTAGTCCTGCTGCTGTCGCACCAACAGTTGCACCGACGGCGGCTACTCCGATCCCAGTGGTGACTAGCCCAACTACTACCACCCCACCACTGGTTACAGCAAAATCTACCGCCACGAAGCCTGTTTCGGTTGATGTGGCAGCAGGGTTAATTCCACCCACTGATGGTGATAGTTGGGCAAGAACCGTCGCCAAAGGTCGTCCCGATCCATTTGCGACATTATCATTACAACCGATCGAAGCAGCATTGCCCAAGGATCTGCTCGGTCAGCCGATTCAACCTCCTCAGAGAGCTACTATCGCGAAAACTCTCCGTCAGACTACGACAACAGCAAATTCGCCCGCTATTAAATCTGGTGTCAATCAGCCTTTACGCGAAGGCAAAATTCCTGACAAAATTGCTACTAAGCTAGCAGCAAAGAGAGGAAAGTCACTAGTCGCCATCGAACCAATCAAACCAGATTTGGCCAAAGTCGAGGTCACAAGTCCAAAAACCCAGAGCTCTCAAACAGCTAAACCGAGTGTGCAGAAAAATACTCCAAAGGTAGCTGTAGTTAAAAATCCTAGCACTACCCCATTAATTCAGAAGCCAACCGTGGCACTCAAGCCCATCACTCAACCAACTTTAGCAATTAAACCAATTGCCCTGAAGCCTGTCCCTCAACCGCTAAAGCGTTCAGCTAATCCTATTAATACTGTCGTTGCTAAACCAGAACCAAAATTAGCGACTGCCGTTGGTGTATCTGGCGTGATCCAAGTAGACGGAAAAACCCAGGTAATTGTTAGACTGCCAAATGAATCATTTAGCCGCTATGTCGAAGTTGGCGATCGCATTTACGATGGCAAGGTGAAAGTCAAGCGAGTTGAAGGCGAACAAACTCTATCGCCAACGGTTGTGTTGGAGGAAGTTGGCATCGAAGTTAATCGGCGAGTTGGGGACGTTCCTGGCGCGGCTGATAAGGAAATTACTAAGTCAGAAGTTCAACCGAGTTTACCCTAGTTTAGAGAGTAGAGATTAGGCTTTGGGGGGTTAGGGTGGCAAAAGTATCATAGATCAGCGACCCAATTCTGATTCCTCATTTCGCCTTTTGTGACATATCCTAGTTTTCCACCTACCCGACTCTCACCTGACGGTAGAGAGCGGGCTTCTGGAGCTTTGGCTACTCGTTTCAATGGCTCGGCAACCCGATCGCCTCGACGAGCGTTGTTTATCCTCCGCCTCAACTATTACCCCCACTAGTAGCTTACGCCAGTATTTCCCTGCCCAAATAAGTTTGCAGTACTTCGGGGACTTTGATCGCGCCATCTGCTTGCTGATAGTTTTCCAAAATTGCTGCCATCGTCCGCCCTACCGCCAAGCCTGAACCATTCAGTGTGTGAACAAATTGTGTCCCTTTTTTCCCCGTCTCCTTAAAGCGGATATCGCCCCGACGAGCCTGAAAATCTTTGAAATTGGAGCAACTGGAAATTTCTCGATACTTGCCAGCCGAAGGCAGCCACACTTCTAAGTCATAGCATTTCACCGCAGCAAAGCCCAAATCCCCGCTACAGAGTTCTAGCACTCGATAGGGCAATTTGAGGGCTTGCAGAATGGCTTCAGCATTCTTGACTAGAGCTTCGTGCTCCTGCTCCGAGGTATCAGGATGGACAAACTCGACTAGTTCAATTTTATTGAACTGATGGAGCCGAATTAATCCGCGCGTATCTCTACCTGCACTACCAGCCTCCCGTCGGAAACAGGGGGTATAGGCACAGTGATAAATCGGCAGTTGTTCGCTATTGAGGATGTCGCCCCGATAGAGATTGGTGACAGGCACTTCGGCGGTGGGAATCAGCCACAAATCATCTTCCGCACACTTAAAACTGTCTTCGGCAAATTTAGGTAACTGTCCTGTTGCTGTCAGTGAAGCGGTATTAACCAGAATTGGCGGGCTAACTTCAGTATAACCAGCTTGGATCTGCCGATCGAGCATAAAGCTAATCAGAGCACGTTCTAGTGCTGCACCTGCACCCATGAGCGTCACAAATCGACTCTGGGCAACTTTAGCACTGCTCTCAAAATTTAAGATCCCTAATTTTTCACCAATATCCCAATGGGGCAGAATATTGGGATTGCTAGGGATATATTCATCACCCCATTTACGGACTTCGACATTCTCTGCTTCACTTTTGCCGATTGGGGTTGTATCACTAGGCAGGTTAGGGAGTTGTAAAAGCAGGGTGTGAATTTGGGCTTTGAGTTCGCGTTCGGCTGGTTCTAACTCGCTCAACTGAGCTTTGACAGCATTCCCTTCATCTTTGAGAGTTTGAATTTCGGCACTAGTTGGTGCTGTCCCTGACTTAATTTTCTCACCGACGAGCTTACCAATTTCGTTGCTGCGTGCCTGAAGTTGACTGCGATTAAACTCTAGTTCACGTTGCTGTTTATCTAGAGCGAGAATAGGCTGGATATCATACACACCTTCGCCTCGGCGATCTAGTTTCGTCTGTACTATTTCTGGATTTTCCCGAATCTGTCTAATGTCCAGCACCGTTTTTACTCTATCTCAAGTGGTTGTTTATTCTATATTAGGCTGTTTCCACAACTGAAACTCGACACTGATTTGAAAAGTTCGGATTTAGGCGCACAGACACGACAGATCGCGGTGAAATCGATGATACTTTCGCTGTTGTGGGTGTCGAGAATAAATTTTAGGTACTTGTCAAATTGTCATCAGATGGAGTTAAACCAGTATAAATTGCTATCACATCATTACCAGAGTCGATTTTTGTGTGAAATCGATCGATTCCAATCTTTTATTTCTAGAGATAAATCCCCGACTGCTCCAAAGTCGGGGATCTGATGTATGTCAACAAGGTTGACAAAGAACTAACAAGTTGCTTAATTAGATAATTGTCCGATCGGGAATAGTGGCATTTTTTAGGACTACAACAATCCCGCTCCGAATGTAGAAACCATCATCTTCGCGTTGCGCTTCCTCAATTCCCTCTTTATTGACAATTACCACATCAGAGCCGATCCGAGCATTTTTATCGATGATCGCACGCCGAATTGTCGTATTGAAGCCGATGCCCATTGGCACTCCACCAATTTCAGTTTGAATTTTACGTTCCGGTGCAGGTTCGTAGAAGTCCGAACCCATAATCAGCGTATCCTCGATCGTGCAACCATCCATCACCCGTGCGCGGACACCCAGAACTGAGTGGTGAATCCGACATTTTTTGATGATGCAACCTTCACCAATCATCGATTCTGTCACATGAGCATCCAATAACTTTGTCGGTGGTAGGTAACGTGATCGAGTGTAAATTGGTGCTTGCTCATCATAGAAGCTAAATGGCGGGGTAGGTTGCTGCGTCAGAGCTAAATTCGCGTCGTAGAATGACTCGATCGTTCCAATGTCCTCCCAGTAGCCGTCGAACAGGTAAGCTTGAATATTATGGGTGGCTGATGCACCGGGGATAATTTCCTTACCAAAGTCGGTTTGCTCCAGGGACTTGTTCAGCAAGTCTACCAAAACCTCTTTTTTGAAGACGTAAATCCCCATTGAAGCAATATAAGGCTTCTCGGCTGCTTGCTCGGCGTTTAGACCCAATTTGGTAGTGTCCACGCGCATGTTTTTCAGTGCCTCACCCTTGGGTTTTTCACTGAATTCCACAACTCGCCCAGCGGTATCGACTTTCATCAAGCCAAATTCGGAGGCGTTTTTCTCACTGATTGGTACTACTGAGAGCGTAATATCGGCATTAGTTTCGCGATGGCGTTCGACAAAGAGACGATAATCCATCCGATAGAGGTGATCGCCAGAGAGGATCACGACTTCATTCACATCCCATTCTTCAATCGTCCGCAGGTATTGCCGGACAGCATCTGCGGTACCCTGGAACCAGTCGGGATTATCCTTCGTTTGTTGTGCGGCTAACACTTCGACAAATCCGTCACTAAATCCCGAAAAATTGTAGGCGCGGGATAAATGCCGATTCAGTGAGGCGGAGTTAAACTGTGTCAGTACGTAAATCTTGAAAATTTCGGAATTGATACAGTTGCTCACGGGGATATCAATCAGCCGATATTTACCTGCCAAGGGAACAGCAGGTTTTGCCCGGAGTTTTGTGAGTGGATATAACCGGGTACCGGCACCGCCGCCCAATACAATTGCTAAAACTTTTTTCACAATAACCTCTAAAAATAACAATCTCACAAAGTCCGGTCGTTATTACTGAGCGGTTGAATGGTATGACTACCATGACTGCCCTGATAATATCGATCTAGACAACCTCCATCATCTGATAACTTGGGTACTTTCGGGTCGCTTCGATCGGTGTTTTCGGATACTTTTGTGGGGTTTATTTAGTTTAATGACTGGGAACTAATACTGGGACTACTTTTCCCGCCGCAATTGTGGTTGTATCGATCGGCACAACTGCTAGGGCATTGGTACCAGCAAGATTGATCAGATTGGCGGAACTATGACTACCAGCAGACAGGGTAAATTGGTAGTGTCCTGCAACTAGGTCTAATTTGCCCCAGAGATAACTTTCTCGTTTGCCATCAGCGGTTAAATCTTGAGTGGTTGTGGCATTCACCCAGTTTGGCTGCCAATCAGACTGGGGTAAACCAGCGAGTTTATTCATGGCTGGTTGGACAAATCGCCAGCAGCTAACCAGAGCTGAGACGGGATTGCCTGGGAGTCCAAAATAAATAACTGGGTGCGAATTGCGATCGAATTTAGCGACTGTCAGCGGTTTGCCTGGTTTGATCGCGACAGAGCGAATTTGAATATCCCCCCCCTAATTCTGCGAGGATCTCTTCTACATAGTCATAGTCGCCCACAGACACACCACCTGTCGAAATGACCAAATCAGCCGACGAGATCGCTTCAGACATGATGGCGGTCAATTTTGTGCGGTCATCGGGGACAATTCCCAGACAGATTGGGATGCCTCCTGCTTGCTGGACAAAGGCGGCGATCGCATATTGATTAGAATCGACGATCTGCCCTGGTTTCAGCGGTTGATGAGGGGATACTAATTCATCACCAGTGGACAGGATGGCAATCCGAGGACGACGGTAAACGGTGACTTCACTACATCCGGTGGCAGCTAAAATAGCGATTTCGGGTGGATTTAAAACAGTTCCAGGTGCAAGTAAGGGATCGCCAATTCTGGCATATTCACCCCGATGACGAATAAATGCTTTTGCTGTCGGTGCAATTTGGATTTTGACAAAACTTTTCTGGACGCGCTGGGTATGTTCCTGGATCACGATCGTATCAGCACCAGCAGGTAAGATCGCGCCTGTAAATATTCTGGCAGCTTCTCCCGCTTGAATCTCTCGTTGAGGTTGATAGCCAGCCGGAATTTCCTCAACAACTTCCAACGTAATTGGATGTTTGGCTGTACTCGATCGCACATCAGCAAATTTCACCGCGTAACCATCCATTGCCGAATTGTCCCAGTGGGGAAAGTCCAATTGACTGACAATTGTTGTTGCCAAAATTCGTCCTGTTGCTGTGGTGAAATCGTTGGCGTAGCCTGCCAGGATGGAAATCGATTCTGTTTCACTCAAAGGTTGTACTAAATCGAGAATAATCTGTTCGGCTTGGGCTACAGGGATCATGCTTAGGAAAATTTTAACGAATTTAGCGGAATTCCCATTCCTAGCAAAGCAGGGAGGGGATGGATAGCGACCGAGGCGAGAATCCCGCCTCAACTTAGCGAAGCAAGTTGGGGTACTTCACTTACTAGCCCAAGTGGCTAGATTAGTTAGGGCGATCGAAGATGGACGAGACCTTTGTAACACGGTCAATCCCCAATTTTTTAGAAATTGGGGATCGGGGCTAATTTAACCTAAACCAGCATAGAGAGCAAAATCGCCTAATTCATCCTCAATCCGCAACAACCGATTGTATTTAGCGACCCGTTCGCTGCGACAGAGAGAGCCAGTTTTGATCTGTCCTGCACGAGTAGCCACAGCTAAATCGGCGATCGTGGTATCTTCTGTTTCACCCGATCGATGACTGATGATCGACTTAAACCCATTGCGCGTGCCAAGATCGATCGTTTGCAGAGTTTCTGTCAGCGTGCCGATTTGATTGAGTTTAATCAAGATTGCATTGGCGGACTTTTGGTCGATCCCTTGACGCAAGCGAACAGAATTAGTCACAAATAAATCGTCACCAACTAATTGGACTTTTGAGCCAATTTTTTGGGTAAGCAATTGCCAGTTGCCCCAATCCTCTTCGTGTAAACCGTCTTCGATCGAAACGATCGGATATTTGGTAGTTAAATCGGCGAGATAGTCGATGAATTCGACTGGAGTATGACTACTACCATCATAGATGTAGTTACCCTCTTTGTAGAATTCACTAGCGGCGACATCTAGTGCTAGGGCAACTTGTTCGCCAGGTTTGTAACCAGCAGACTCGATCGCCGCCACCAGCAACTCCAATGCCGCTTGATTGGAGGCTAGATTGGGCGCAAAGCCACCTTCATCACCCACACCAGTCAAAAGACCCTTCTGGTCTAAAACTTTGCTTAAAGAGGCAAATATTTCGGCACCCCAGCGTAGAGCCTCTTTAAAAGATTCTGCACCGACGGGAACGATCATAAACTCTTGAAAGTCCACATTATTGGAAGCGTGGGCACCACCATTAATCACATTCATTAATGGTACTGGCAAGAGATTTGCCAAGGGACCACCAAGATAGCGATAGAGCGGCACACCCAGGGCATGGGCCACAGCTTTGGCGTTGGCGAGGGATACAGCTAAGATGGCATTTGCACCGAGATTTGCCTTATTCGGCGAACCGTCTAACTCGATCATCGCTCGATCGATCGCTATTTGGTCGAAGGCATCTTCCCCACTCAAGGCAGGGGCGATTTTCTCTTCAATATTTGCAACGGCTTTGAGTACACCTTTGCCTCCATAGCGACTAGAGTCCTCATCCCGCAACTCATGGGCTTCAAAACTACCTGTCGAAGCACCACTAGGAACTTGAGCTAGCCCAAATCCACCATTCGCTAGATATACTTCGGCTTCTACTGTCGGACGACCGCGAGAATCCAGAATCTCTCTAGCTTTTATCTCTGTAATCGCCATATCTGGCATATTCATATATAGTTCCTCGTCCTTCGATCGAGACCGATCTTTAAACAATAATTAGCAGACATGCACCCTGACGATTCGTCGTGTGGCAACATTTGGTGCCAACACGTTATCATACGACCTGATTGCACATCAATTAGCAAATTCGACTACCAAATTTTTTTTAAATGGGCTATGCGTTTACTACATACCATGCTGCGAGTTGGCAATTTAGATGAATCAATCCGCTTCTATTGCGAGGTGTTGGGGATGAAGTTACTGCGGAAACAAGATTACCCTGATGGTAAATTTACCCTTGCTTTTGTCGGCTACGGTAATGAATCAGACCATGCGGTGATTGAGTTGACCCATAACTGGGATACCACCACATATACGATCGGCGATGGTTACGGTCATATTGCTATCGGGGTAGATGATATTTTTGCAACATGCGATCGCATTGTCGCCAAAGGTGGTACAATTACACGACCTCCCGGTGCGATGAAACATGGCACAACAGTAATTGCCTTTGTTGAAGACCCGACCGGTTATAAAGTCGAGTTAATTCAATTAGGTAGCAGGACTTAGCTGGTTTTGGCGCGGTTCCAATCGAATGAGACTATTTTCATCCAGTCTGGACTGGCTCTAAGTATGTCAGCTGTTGTACTTAAATCCCACTAGTCAAATTCCTCGCTATTTATGCCGACTGCGCTCCAACTGGGCCAACGCCAATTGCCCTTACAGCAGATTCTCCAATACCTAACAACATCTCCAGTTATCTCTCAATACCTGCGCTTGGTCATTATTGAAGAGACACTGATTCGCTGGCAACAGTCGCCAGAATACCAGGCAATTGACTCTGCATGTAAATCGATTTCCACCCCAGGAGGCTACGCCAACAATCTCGATCTTCTGGTTGACCCATTTACCCCTTCACCACCAGAAGATCCACACCAACTTCGGACTGCCAATCGATCGCAAATACTCCAAAAATATCAACAGTTACAGTGGGGGCATCGGATCGCATCCTACTTTCTAGCGCGGAAAGAACAACTCGATCGAGCGATTTTCTCAGTGATTCAAGTCGATAATATTGGTATGGCACAGGAGATTTATCTCCGAGTCAAGGATCGGCGACAATCCTTTGATAAATTGGCTCGGCTTTATTCCCAAGGTGCGCAAGCCAAACTAGGTGGGGTAGTTGGCCCAATTCTGATCGGTGATGTCCACCCACACATTGCCAATTATCTGATCAGTCTTGAACCAGGTGAATTGTCTCCTCTATTTCAGATTGACAATTTTTACGTCTTCATCAGACTCGAACAGCGACTTCCAGCCAAATTCGATGATGAAATGAAAGAACAATTAATGGAGGAATTATTCGAGCAATGGCTCCAACGAGAAATCTCGAACCGGATTTCCCATCTTCATGTCGCTAGTCTCCAACCAAATGAGCCAATTTTAACAGAGACAGTTTCAACAGATACATTGCCAGCAGCATCAGACCAATTTGCCAAAGAAGTTTGGGATACTCATATCCCCCTACCAGATCTCGATCCACCGCCAACAGCCGTAGCTCCAATTCAAGCTGGTGTTTCGTTTTTCCCTCCAACCATCACCGAAGTAGTAGAACATCACGACGTTGTCACCTCTTCCTTCTTCTTACCACAATCCACCCCAACTCAATTAATCGATCGGCAACAACAGCGTCACCGCCAAGCCACATTCCAGCAATTCCTGGCATTTTGTCTGTTTTTTAGCCTGTTTCTGGGTGGTGGCTTGGGAACTGTCTATTTACTCAACTTTTTAACTGGCAATCCGGGAATGCAGACAGGACAGCGTGAATGATTAACATCATTAGCTTATTTAGTCGAAAATTGCAACCGCCATTTAATTGATTTATCTGAATCCATTTAACCGCTATTTGACACATAAATCGTAGATTTTTCACGACTGTGCATGAAATAGAAATACCTAAACTCTTCTATAGGTATTGAAGCGAAATCAGAACAGTTAAAACCAACTTCTAGATGAAATCGTTTCAGAGCAAAATTATTCACAGGTATTAACAGTGAAAATTCAATCATTAACTCTAGCCGGATTAGCTGCCCTGTCATTTACCCCTGCTGTATTTGCCCAAGTTGTTAGTAACAACAGCGGTACAATTGTTCAGCAAGGTCAGACTAATACCGCAATTGGCAATGCAAATGTAGTTCAAGGCGGCGCGCAAGCAGCAACAGTAACAACAACTCAAACAGGTGCTGCTAGTGGCGGAACGGCTGCTGCTGTTAGTAATACTGCACTTACTGGGGTTGGTCAAGCTCAAGTCAACACAGCAATCCATAATAGCAGTGCTACCCAAGGTGGTGCGCAAACTGCCGTCGTATCAACTCCCCAAACTGCGAACGCAAGTGGTAAAAACGCTGCGGTCATCAATAACAATGCCCTGACAACTATCGGTCAAGGTCAACTCAACACTGCGATCGAAAATAAGACGGTCATCCAAGGTGGAGTCCAGACTGGTGAAGCCTATACATTCCAATATGGTAATGCTACTGGTGCTGCCGCGACTGTCAACAACACTGGTCTCAACCTAATTGAGCAAGGTCAGCTTAACACCGCCCTCGGCAACAAGAATGTTATCCAAGGTGGATCTCAGTACGGTGGATCGGCCCTCGGTCAAGAAGGTATTGCCAATGGTGGTAGCAGCAAAGCCGCTGTCAACAACTCAGCCTTCACATCGATCCTACAGGTTCAAGAAAACTTGGCAATTGGCAACAAAAAAGTCATCCAAGGTGGATCTCAAGAAGCTGTTGGCACAACTACCCAAGTAGGTACTGCCAAAGGTGGTGCTAAAGCTGCAGTCAGTGTGAAAAATGATGCCTTGACTGTACTGGGTCAAGATCAAGAGAACACTGCACTTTATAACTATTCTACTCGCCAAGGTGGAGTACAAACTGCTGCAAGCACTACAAAAGTCACTGGTTCCGCTGTCAATATCCCTGATATCTACAAATGGCGTAAATAAGCTAAGTAGTTAGCAGGTGGGGCAGTAGACTGTATCTACTGTCCTACTTTTTGCGACTAATGGAGGTCTGTGGTAATTCCTAGAATCTCTGTGGGAGTAATAAGACAATGAACCATTGTCCCCCAGTTATTGATTTTGCCAGCTTGATTAGTGCATCCTTATTGCGGTTGCGGATGAGATCCCCATTTTTTGGAACTCTCGCGATGTTTGCGAGATTTATGCCTAGTCAAAGTATTCCTACCGCAGCAACAGATGGGCGAGACATATTTATTAATCCTGAATTTTGGCGATCGCTACCTAGCAGTCAACAAGATAGTCTAATCTTACATGAAGTTCTTCATGCGGCATTATTACATCCATGCCGCTTGGGAGTGAGAGAACCAGAACGATGGAATATTGCGGCGGATATTGTAGTCAATGGTATAGTTTTAGGGCTGCAAGGCTGCGAATTGCCGCCTGGAGGGCTGCGAGATGAGAAATTAGAACATTTTAGTGTTGAAGAGGTTTATGAGCTATTACAAGGCGCAGGCGCAAGTCCCTTTCGCCTGGAGGATTTGGATTTATTAGCAGCCAGTCCTGGCGGGGATGGATCAATCTCCGAAATTGGCGCAGGTGATAGTTTAACTAACCATACTCAAGCAGAAATAAAAGCCCATTGGCGACATGCGATCGAACAAGCGACAGTCATTGCCAGAACTACTACCAACGGAAAAATCCCTGGTGGACTCGATCGCGAGTTGGATGTGGTGCTCAATCCACAGCTAGACTGGAAATGTTACCTATGGCGATATTTAGTGCAAACACCGACAGATTTTCAGGGATTGGATCGGCGGTTTGTCTATCGTGGCTTATACTTGGAAACATTGCAGGGTGAATCAGTCAACATCTATCTGGCGATCGATACCAGTGCTTCGGTAGGTAAGACTCAATTTCAACTATTAATTCAAGAAGTTCAAGGGATTGTAAGTGCTTACACCCATCTGGAATGCAAATTATTCTATGTTGACAGTGTGGCGCATGGCCCGTACTCACTCACAGATAATTTGACATTACCGGTACCTCAAGGTGGTGGTGGAACTTCTTTTGTACCTTTTTTCGATCGAGTGATGGAGATCTGGGATGGTCAAAGTCCCTCTGTTTGTATCTACTTGACTGACGGATATGGTGAGTTTCCGCTGATGCCAATACTACCTACGCTCTGGGTTGTGACACCTGGGGGCTTAGACGCAGCAAGATTTCCCTTTGGTGAAGTAGTTAGACTAGCGAATTAGTAATCTTAATTATTAATTCTATTTGTTTTTGGCAATTTGTCGTTTCAGACTGGCAATCAACTTCGGTTTAAGCGTATCAAGTTCTTCTTTGAGCCAGCGTTTACTTTCTTTCAGTTGACCTTGTGCTGCTGGACTACTTTGACTTTCTAATTGCCACTCTTTTAATCGACGAGTTTTCTTATCAAGCAATGTACCAGTAATTATAGCAACACATTTTTCATCTCCTTCAAGAGCAAATAGAACTAATTTGTAGCTATTTGACTGTGTTAGAATTTGGATGATTTTTTCACCAGTGGGCTTCTTCAGATCTAGATAGCAGGGCAACATGCGATATTGCTGCTCATTTTGATATAAGGTAGTTAGCCACAATAACATCGGGTGTGGTGAGGCAACGAATAAAAATTGACAGTGAGGTTGATTATTTCTATATCGCTCAATTTCTGCACTAGATAGCATGATCCAGAGAGTGGCAAGTTCTTTACCCTCATGCTCGATTAATTGGGGGAAAACTATTTCGGCTCTAGGCTTATTTTTTGGCCAGATACTTTGCCGACAAATATCATCGATCGTCAGTGCCGATTGATGTGGCGATTTGAGTTGACCGGAGTTTTCTTTTCTGGTAGGTGGTGCTAATAGTTTGACAGATGTTTCGCGATCGATCTGTTCGAGAACTTTGAGCAGATCTGCCACACTATGGGGACGTTCATCTGCTGTTTTTGCCATACATTGATTGACAACATCCATCAATGCCTGTGGCAAGTCTAACTTGGCTTTAACTGCGTTAAATGCTTTGGGGGTTTGATAGTGGTGAGATTGAAACCAACCTTCAAATGAACTAGTTTTGGGTTTTAAAGGGAGTTCGCCGGTGAGCATTTGGAACATCATAATCCCCAAACTATAGATATCTGCTCGACTATCGAGAGTTTTACCATCCATTTGTTCGGGTGAACAGTAAGCGGGAGTCCCCATAAATCCAGTTGGGGAATCATCTGATTTGAGTAAGGCGATGCCAAAATCCAGAATTTTGACTAGTTCTCCCAGTGTAGAATCTTTCAGGACGAGAATATTACTCGGTTTGATATCACGATGGACAACTTGAGTGAGATTACCTTCAATTTCGATGCCATCATGGGCGCACTGTAAACCCAAACAAATCTGCCGCATGAAGCTAAAAAACTTCGGTAATGCCATGGGTTTGTTTTGCATCACATCTTTGAGACTATCCCCTTTGAGAAATTCCATCACATAAAAGGGCATGTCTTCATCATCTAGCCCATAATCCCGCACTTTGATGATGTGGATGCTTTTTTCGCCCAATAGGGCACTGATGGTAGCTTCGCGCATAAATCTATCGCGCACCCGTTGGGTCATTTTCGATCGCGACAAAAATTTGACAGCTACAATTACGCCACCCAACAGTGTATCTTTAGCTTGGTACACTTGCCCCATTGAGCCTTTTCCCGCTATCTCTAATAGTTGATAGCGTTGAACGAGTAAGCGACCATAGTGCTCATCTCTCACGCGATTAAAGCCTCCGTGATTTGCGGTGACAAGAGGAGCTTGCAGTTAATAATAATCGATCGAAGGTGGAAATTGAACATCAAAACAAATGAGAACGGTTTAAACTGTTAAATGTAAATTAGGTTCAGGTAAGTTTTTTTAAGTAAAATAGATAGACTGGCTACTTCTTGAGTAGCTTTTAGATAGTTAAAAGTTATTTTTTTAAAGATGAAAAATTGAAATTAATCACTAACTTCATCACTATATATAATTACGATCGACTTATGTGAGGTATTGTACTTACTTTTAGATTGAGTACAAACTGCTAACACATATCTCAATATACCCAATTCTCTAGAAGGGAGCGACATCGCCTAACAGGATCGGATATTTTGCGCCCGTCACCGCCGGTAAACTGCCAGGGAGTTGGTGATGTCGCCAGTAGGCTAAGACGGCAAAGGCGATCGCTTCTTTGTAGTCTCCATTCACCCCTGCGTCATCAGTGGTCATCACTTGGGTGTTAGGCAAGTGTAGTTGCAACCTGTGCCGAAGATATAAATTTCGACTACCACCACCACACAATAGTACTCGATCGGGTAACTGTGGCAAAAATCTATGGTAACTATCAGCGATGCTACTAGCAGTCAGGTCACTTAGCGTAGCTAATAAATCTGCCGGAGTCAACGCGTAGATTTCGGCATCAGCGATACAAGCCTGGAGATACTCCGCCCCAAATAGCTCCCTACCCGTCGATTTGGGGGGTGTAGCGTGGAAATAAGCTTGTGTGAGCCATTTTTGAACTAATGGCTCGCAGACAGTCCCTGTCGCTGCCCATGCGCCATCTCGATCGAAGGTTAATTCTCCTTGGCTGAGTTGGGTCACAGCCAGATCTAGCAAACTATTGCCAGGACCTGTATCCCAACCTCGAATTTGCTGTTCCCAATCGGGTTGACTCGTGGGTGGAAGATAGGTAACATTACCAATGCCGCCGATATTTTGGACACACCGATGCTCTTGGGGATGGCTGAGGAGATAGGCATCGGGTTTAGGCACTAACGGCGCACCTTGTCCGCCTGCGGCGATATCCGCAGCGCGGAAGTTATCAATCGTGGTAATTTGGGCGATTGCGGCGATTAATTCTCCCCGTCCAAGCTGGAGACTGTAACCCATATTTTCGACGGTTGTGGGGCGATGGAAGACCGTTTGACCGTGGGAACCGATCAGGGTTGCCGGTGGTTGGTTCGTTTGAATCGAGATCGCTGCTTGCGCGAAACATCGAGCGACCTCATCGTCCAATTGGGCAAATTCTGACATTGATAACTTTTCCCCACCGCACACAGCCAGAATCTGCGCTCTCAAGTTGTCGGGATAGGGATAAGTCTCTCCCGCCAATAATTCTACCTGCAAATCTAGTGTTGTGCCGCTAATCTCTACTAACGCCGCATCGATTCCATCAACCGATGTTCCACTTATTAACCCAATTACTTTCATTGACATTAACCCAAGTTACTAGTTATCACTTATCGGTGGGGAAAGGGAAAAGGGTAGATGGGTAGATGGGATAAGTCATCCTACGGTGGTACAGTCCCCTAGTCCCCCCATCCCATCACTCTGGCTTGACTGTAATTACTCCATAGGCAGTGGGCGAGAGATAATGCCGAGCGGCGAGTTGGATAGTGGGGGTATCTAGGGCTTGAATTTGTTGGGGATAATTCAAGGCTGGGGAGATATTACCAACTACAGATCGATAATAACCGTAAAGATCTGCTCGATCGCTAGGAGTTTCAGTCCCAAAGATATAGCGATTGGCAACTTGGCGACGGACACGGGCGATTTCTGCTTCGGTGACGAGACTGTTTTGCAATTTGGCGATATGTTGAATGATAATTTGCTCGACTTGATGGAGATGTTCGCTCGGTAACTGGGCACTGAGGTAAAATAGCCCCTGAATCCGGTTACTCATGTTGCTAACACTGATGTTATTGACGAGTTGGCGTTCTTCGCGCAATTCCTTTACCAATCGCGATGTTCGCCCCGAACTGAGAATGGCGGCTAAAATGTCTAGGGGATAAGTTTCGGATAAATTTGTCAACCCAGGGACACGCCAAACCATGATCAATCGGGCTTGTTGGAGAGTCGGATCGATATATTCTTGGCGAACTATTCCCGCAAATGGAGCTTCCGGCGAGGGCTGTGATTTTTTGCCAGCGAACTCGACGGCGGGAACTGTTCCTGATTGGGAGAGAAAGCCATCGGCGACGATATTAATCAATTCATCAACGGGTAAGTTACCGACAGCTACGGCTGTCATTGCGGTAGGTTGATAGTGGGTAGCGTGAAAATAACGCATTTGTTGGGGGGTAACGCCCTCAATCACAGATTCTGGGCCTAAAACCGATCGCCGATATGGTAACTTGGCAAATGCTACCTCGATCGCCTGTTGATAGATCCGCCGCTGGGGATTATCTTGCGATCGCCGAATCTCTTCGAGGACGACTAATTTTTCTCGTTCAAAGTCATCATCAGGAATACTGGGATTGGTGACGACATCGATTTGGAGTGGTGCGAGCGTGGCAAAATCTTTGGGTGCGGTGGTGATGTAATAGTGAGTATAATCATGGCTCGTTGCGGCATTTGTGACTGCGCCGCGTTCTTCTACCAGCCGCTCAAACTCCCCCGCTACCAGTCTGGGAGTGCCCTTAAATACCATGTGTTCCAAAAAGTGTGCCATCCCATTGATAGCATCAGCTTCTTGACAGGAGCCAACATTCAGCCAGATATTCAAATTCACTGCTTCTACCGGCATCTGTTCGGCGATGATGGTCAATCCATTCGGTAATGTTTGAATGGTCGGACGATTGAGTGTGGTAGTCACGGGGATTGTTCTCATGGATGTGTCCATCGATTTGCCATCTCGAATAGTATACTAGATCTGCAAGTGAATTTAGGCTGGTGCAAATAGCCTAAATTACACCGTTGTTTGGCAAAATTGCATCTCAGTCAAATTAGAATTCAACTAAAGCAAACACACCAAACAGAACGAATAAACCACCGCCAATCAGTGTTATTAGTTTCTCAGAAATTCTCCCGGCGATCGATTTACCCGCAACAACAGCAATTACAGCACAAATTGTGTGTCCTAAAATCGCCCCGACTGTCACCCCAATTGGATTGTTTGCTGCGGCTAAGGCAATGGTCGCAAATTGAGTGCGATCGCCCCATTCCGCCAGGAAAATCAAGGTGAAGGATTCCAATACCATTTTAAATGGTGTTGGCTTTATACCTAATTGTAGCTCGGCTTTTTCGACTTCTATTTGGGCTTCGGCTAGTTCCTCGCCCTGATTTTGGGCAGACATTTTCCAACCTTGATAGAGCAACTTACAGCCAAAAAAGAAAAATAAACCGCTTTCCGCATAGCGGATGTAAGCTGGATTTACTAATGTGAATAGTCTACCCGAAAAACTTGTCATCCGAACCAGGCTTTAAAACCAGTATGTTGACTCGAATGGCTCGGTCAATTATTGACCAAGAGCTACTCCCTTTCATTTATTCTAAAAGGGTACTATATTTTTGGGTTAAAGTCAATATTTATTAAACTCAGATATCCAGCCACATCAATCATAATTTAGCTAACTTTAGTTTGGTGCATTTCCCGCCAGAATCGATCGTATTGTGCCTGATTTGCCGCAGACAATGGATATAGAAACTCACTTTTATCCAGAATAGATCGATCAGGAAAAGTTAATGATTTGTGTTGAATATCAGCTAAGATATTTTTGGTTTGAAGATTGGTCAATAATGGTGCAGTACCAGAAGTAAACAGAGATATCTGATTGCTAGGCTGAAGCTGTAAACAATAGTCAATCCACTGCTGTGCTAACTTCGTTCGCTCTGATGAACTATGATTTTTATTTATTGGTTGAACCCATAGATCTGCCCAAATTGCCGTACCCGATCGAGGGACAATGGCACCAATTTTAGGATTTTTCTGAATTAAACTGACGATATCTGAAGACCAACCGACAGCCACCCAAGTATCACCTAAAACAAGCGGTTGGAGATAGCGATCCGCACTGTAGAATTTCACCTGCTGATGCAGTTTTGCTAACTCAGATTTGAGATTGGTAACCTGACTGAGATCGGCTTGATTATAACTAGCACCAAGTTTCTTCAATGTTAAACCGATCGTTTCTCGCGATCGATCTAATAGCGAGATTCGCTGTCTCAATTTGGGATGCCAGAGATCTGCCCAATCTTCGGGAAATGGGATCTGCGCTGATTCTAACAAATCGCGCCGATAAACGATCGCCGTTGTGCCCCAGCGGTAGGGAACGCCCCAAACCTGTCCGCTAGAACTACTATTGCCCAGATCATCTCGCCGAGCTAATTCTTGCCACCGGGATTCTAATTTACTCCAATTCGACAAATTTTGAGTAGCAATTGGCTCGATCGATTTCTCCTGAATTGCCTTGGATAGCCAAGCATCACCCATGCTCACCAAATTGGGGATATATTCTGCCGATCGAGGTGGTGGAATCAGGGGAAACTTCAATCCTTTGGCATCCGCCTCACCAGTTTTTAACCACTGCTGAAGTTGCGTCAAAATCTCCGCAAATTGTCCCTCTGTCGCCAACTCAACCTTGGGTGTAGGTTGAATTGACTTCAGGAATCCACCTAAAAGTTGTGGGGGGAGTGAGCTTTTTAGTGCCAGCAACCGGAGGATAGATTTCTCTTGTCGCTGGCAACCAGTTAAGCCACTACCGATCGCTAGACTACCCAGAGTGATTAAAAAGGATCTACGCTGCATGATTAATTAATAATTAATAATTAAATCCCTGACCCTTACAGCAACGCCCGTTGAGCGATATCCTGACGATAGTACATCCCCTCGAAAGTAATCAACCGCACCCCTTGATAAGCGCGATCGATCGCTGTAGCAAAATCGGGTGCAATACTAGTCACACCTAGTACCCGTCCGCCATCAGAGAGAAGGCGATTGTCTTTTAATTGAGTGCCAGCATGAAAAACAATTGTCCCCTCTGTATTTGCAGAATCGATACCACCGATAATTTTACCGCGTTCGTATTGTCCCGGATAACCATGGGCCGCGATCGTCACACAAGTTGATACGGCTGACTTCCATTCGATCGGTGGTAAGGCGGCAAGTCGCTGTTCCGCACAGGCGAGCAATAAGTCTACCAATGGAGTATTGAGAAGCGGTAAAATCGCTTGAGTTTCTGGATCGCCGAATCGACAGTTAAATTCTAATACTTTGGGTTCGCCATCGGGAGTAATCATCAATCCGGCATACAATACACCGCGATAATCAATGCCTCTGCGTTTGAGAGTAGCCAGAGTTGGCTCTAAAACTTCTTTTTGAATCCGCGTCATCAGGGCGGGAGTCGCCAGTGGCGCGGGTGCGTACGCCCCCATTCCCCCTGTATTTGCTCCAGTATCGCCGTCCCCAATCCGTTTATGATCCTGTGCGGGGAGAAGAGCGCGAATGGTTCTGCCATCAGTTAGGGCAATTACCGAAACTTCCTGCCCAGTCAAATATTCTTCAATTAATAAGGTACCGTAGTTTTGGGCAAACAAGAGTTCCACCGCAGTCAGAGCTTCTGCTAAAGTTTCGGCAACTACCACTCCTTTCCCCGATGCCAATCCATCCGCCTTAACAACGATTGGTGCCCCTTGCTGAAGGATATACGTTCTGGCAGCCTCTAAGTCTGTAAATGTTGCTGATTTCGCTGTGGGAATGCCGGCTTCCTCCATGATAATTTTTGCCCAGGTTTTGCTAGACTCGATCTGGGCACCAGCGCGAATCGGACCAAAAGCCGGAATGCCACGGTTTTGGAGATAGTCAACAATCCCTAACGATAGCGGTAATTCTGGTCCCACAACCACCAAAGACACTCCGTTGACTTCGGCAAATCGGGCAATTCCCCCAAAATCATCTACTCTAAAAGAGAGATTTTGACACCGTTCCATCGTTGCCGTACCACCATTTCCTGGTACGCAGAGGACTTGGGTAACTTGAGGAGATTGCAATAATGCCCAAGCGATCGCATGTTCTCGACCACCATTCCCAACTACTAAAATTTTCACCGACTCTAAACTCCCGCTCGACTTTCATTGCTAATCCTGTTGTCCACTTTATCAGTGATTAGGCTTTAGGGGTTAGGCTTTAGATGTTAGGGGTTAATTGATAATCTATAATTTTTAATTTCATGGCGATCGATAAAATTAATTTCACTACACCAAGCGGATTTCCCGAATTTTTACCTGGAGAAAAGCGGCTAGAGCAGCACCTGATGGATACAATTCGGCGAGTGTATGAAAGCTATGGCTTCACCCCGATCGAAACACCTGCTGTAGAGCGGCTAGAAGTCCTTCAGGCGAAGGGAAACCAGGGTGATAATATCGTCTACGGTTTACAGCCGATCTTACCGCCTAACCGCCAAGCAGAGCGGGATAGATCGGGAGCGGGGGATACTGGTGCGGAAGCGCGAGCACTGAAATTCGATCAGACGGTACCGTTGGCAGCTTATATTGCCCGTCATCTCAATGACTTACAGTTTCCGTTTGCCAGATATCAAATGGATCTGGTGTTTCGGGGTGAGCGGGCGAAGGATGGGCGATATCGTCAATTTAGGCAATGTGATATCGATGTGGTTGGGCGCAAGGAACTGAGCTTGCTCTACGATGCCCAAATGCCCGCAATTATCGCCGAGATTTTCAGTCAGCTTCAGATTGGTGAATTTCTGATTCGGATTAATAACCGCAAGGTATTAACAGGGTTTTTTAGTTCTTTGGGTGTGAGTGCCGATCGGATTAAGCTGTGTATTAATATTATCGATACACTCGAAAAAGTTGGTGTAGAAAAAGTCTTAGCAGGTTTAGCTGCTCAGGGTTTATCTGCCGAAGAAGCTCAACAGACGATCGATTTTATCAAAATTAAAGGTGATGTCGATCGAGTGTTGAGCGATCTTAAAGAATTTGCCAATAATTTGTCTAATGTCGAACAATTTCAGTTAGGCATTCAGGAATTGGAAGTAGTAATTAATGGAGTCCGCAATCTCGGTGTGTCAGAACAACAATTTTGTATCGATCTATCGATCGCGAGAGGATTGGATTACTATACTGGCACAGTTTATGAAACTACCTTAATTGGACATGAAGCTTTAGGTAGTATCTGTTCAGGCGGTAGATATGAGGAATTAGTCGGCACATTTATCGGTGAAAAAATGCCAGGAGTCGGTATTTCGATCGGGCTAACTCGCCTGATCTCTCGTTTACTTAAAGCCAATGTCTTACAACCACTAACACCAACGCCCACTCAAGTGATGGTCTTGAATCTTCAAGATGACTTGATGCCAATTTATCTCCAAGTGTCTCAAGAACTCCGCCGAGCAGGCATAAAAGTCGTTACAGCCTTCGATAAACGTCCACTGAAGAAACAATTTGCTTTGGCTGATAAACAGGGCGTGATTTTCTGTGTGATTATCGGTTCAACCGAGGCAGAAAATCTACGCTGTCAATTGAAAAACCTCGTTAGTGGCGAACAAATTGATCTGTTGATCGCTGATTTAGCGACAGAAATTCAACAGCAATTGTCGCAGCAACTAACATAGTTGCTGGAATTGCTGTAATCGATCGTGAAGAGATTAGTTTTCCTGTAAGTTGAATTGAAGACCGAAACCTCACAATCCCAGCGGTTGAGCAACTTTGCTAACAGGTAATGAAATCTGGTATCCTAAAGCTTCTAATTGCTTGACAGATCTCGGTCAACTAATTGTTGGAGATGGCGACTTTCTAATTCCAGTACCCGACGAGCAAAATCAGGATCGCGATCGAACATATCGTCAAATAGATCGACAGATAGTGCCAGAATCCGGGTTGGGGTTGTCGCCGCAACGATTGTATTGGCTAAGTTTGAGTGAGATAGTACTTCCAGTTCGTCTAAGACATAGCGGGGTAGTAGCGCAGCGATCCGAATCGATCGATCGGGTTGTTGGTAGTGGATTTCGGCAGTACCTTCGATCGCCAGCAGCAGTTCCCGACAGGTATCGCCCTGTTCGGTGATAAAGTCTCCGGTTGTGTATGTTTTTACACTCGATCGATTGGCGAGTTCGATTAGGGTTTCGCTGTGGACACCACTAAAGAAATCACTATCAGATAAATATACCAACTTTTCCAGCGTGGGAAAATCAGGGAGTGCGGCTGAGGGTATTTGACGAACTACCTTAGTTACTTCCTGCATCAGCGGACTTAATTTGCGCTGCGAGTTTTGCCAAAATTGAACTTGTGATTGGGCACGAGCAGCATCGAGCCGATTTAATAAATAGAGACTAGCCGCCTGCATCAAGGGATTTGCCTCTGATAACATTGATTCCAAGTGCAAGCAAATTCCCGTTCGTGACAAGTTCGTTGCTGGAATCTGCTGTCTGGCGGTGGACGAGGTGAGTCGAGCGAAGATATTTGTACTCAATTTCCACTCAAATTTCTCGGCTAATAGCTCTTGAAGTGCAGTGGATGAAAAATTGCCAAGATTAGTGGCAATTTGCACAGCAGGGGAGTCTAGTTCGTTAGATTCAGTAGATCCTCGCTCTAAATCTTCTAATATTTCTAGTAAACCGATGACCAGCAGTCGTTTGTGTTGTTTGACGATCGATTTTACCAATGACAAGGTGGGCGTATCGTCTGGTAAAATCGGCTGACTGAGTGCTTGGTAACGCTCGATCGAATTTTGTAATTGATCCAGGAGAGTCTCCGCCCGATGGATTGTATGCCGGATCGGATCGAGATCGTCGATAATTTCAGCTTCTTCTTGTAGGGTAATTGAATAGTCGCGGCGCAGAGCGCGGAGTTCAGCTTGTTCGCGCTGGCGGAGATCTGTAGTTGAATGGCGATCTAATCGGGCTTGTCGTTCTCGCAACGCCATCATCCGTTCTAATGCCTTGCGATAACCATTCAGCCGGACGAGATTTTCCTTCGATCTTTGCTGGTGCGGATCGAGTAATTGGGGATCTTCTACGCCGAGTTCTTCTAATACCTGACGATGTTCTGGTTCGCTAATTTCTAATTCGGATCGAATTTGTTGCAATACTTCTAAACTACTAGCAGTATCGACATAACCTTCTTCTAACGCTTCTCGGAGTACGCCTTTATAAGCCGTGTGGCGTTTTTCGCGGTTAAATTCGGGGAGAATTTTGGCTAAAACATAGACTTCATCGGTACTGAGATCGTCTAGGGATCGACCCGCTAAATATTGTTCGACATTGAGTTTGAGCTTAACCAACTGACGACGCAATTTCGTCGCGAGGTTCTCTCTGTCATACCGTTCGGGACTACGTTGCCAGGTGCGATATAACCATAATGTACTCAATCCAGTCAAGATTGCCTCATAGAAAAACTGGATGGGTAAGGGTAAGAGTAAGATTAGTGGTCTACCACCGAAGATAAAGAAGAAGTTGAAGACAGCAAAAGTAACGACGGTAAAAATCCGATGTTGAATTAGTTCTGGACTAATAGGCTGTTTGCGTCGATCGAGATATGCTCGATACTGTCCTTCCAAGAAACAACCGATCGCATATCCAGCATAACTAAATATACCTAATGTGAGCGGAACTGCGACGATTTTCGGGATCGGGATGGAGTTTTTAAAAATATAGAAGCCAGGATCGAGCAACGTCGTCAATTGATTGGCTTGTCTTGCCCAGGCTCCGGAAAAGTAATAATTCCAGTTGCCAGCATATAAATAGTAGTAAACAAAATAACCAACAACTAAACCAGTGTAGCTATAGTACAGCCACCGTCGATCGGGTTGAGTGACACGATCCCAATAGGCGCGTTCGGCATCGATATCGATACAGGGTTTCTGACAAGCAACACAAGCACTCCGCTCTTTGCCGTCGGGTTCGACGGTGCGACACATGGACTGGGTAATTTGTTGGTCGCCGATCTGTGCTTTACTGGCAAACAATCCCCCTGGCTCGGCGTAAATTGTTTGAACTGGAGCCATCGGACAAAAATACTGACACCAAGCTTTCCCCCCATAGAGATACCCGACCGCGATCGCGGCAATAATTGTGATGGCAAACCAGATAAATAAGGATATGCGATCGGCATTAATAAACAAAATCCGCGCACACAATCCCACATACAGCCAGCCAAATTGCACCCACTGATAATTTCGCCCCAGCCAGGAAGCGGGTTTGACCTTGGCTAACTCATGGCGAACTACACCAGTTTTGGGATTAGTATTGGGAATCTGTCGCTGTTTACCGAGGGCGCGGGGAATTTGCGAGAGAAAGGATAGGGGACAAATTCGTCGCCAGAGTTCGTGCCCGAAGATTAATAAGATGAAGATCGCACTGGGGACGATCGCCCCCCAAAAAATCGTCGTACCGAGGGCATAAGGCTGTTCTTGGATACATTTATCCTGGACTTGGACACAAATAGTCCGATCGATATAAAAAGGACTCCAGGACTGATTTGCTTCAGTGAGCCAGGGGGTAATTGGATCGAAGAGCAGGGAGCCGATGAGGACAAGCCAGAGGCTAGTGAGCACCCACCGGACTTGGTGCATTCGACGTTCGGAGATTTGATTGAACATAAAATATTTCGATTGTGTGAGCGAGGATAAATCCGCAATCCAAGACCAGTTATGAACGCATGATGTCATTGGCGGCAAGAGCGATCAACGTTGGTGTCAAATTAGCATTGATGTTTTCTATGATATATATTTTAATTTGCTAAAAATATAATTTTATCTTAAAATATCTATTGATAAAATCTATGGAATATTGAAGTATGCGCTATGCTTTGCGATCGCTCGATCGGTAACAAATTTAGATGCGCCGAGATTTACCTTATATGCTAATGATACAAGCAATGATTTGCAAGGGAAGCCCGAATTATTTATTTTAATCATCAGTTTTTTAAATCTGTCACTTTGACTATTCAAGCAAATTGTTCATACAGATATTTTCAAAAATATATTGACAAGTGCAATGAATGATGAGATAGTTTATCTATGATATTTAATTAAACCATTGATTTTATCAATTTCAAGAATCGATCCTAAAATCGCCTCAACTTCAGATATCCATTTAAGAAACCCATGCAACATCTCTCGCGTCGGCACTTTTTGCTGGCGGCTGGTGCCGCTGGTGGCGCAACCCTACTCAAAGGTTGCAGCATCAACCCACCCGCCCCAGATGCCCTATCGCCCAAAGCCCAAGCACTGACTCTCAGTTCGTTAACTACCCCAGAAACAACATCCGTTAAACTGGGCTATATTGCGATCGCCGAATCAGCACCATTGATTATTGCTAGGGAAAAAGGTTTTTTCGCTCGCCACGGCATGACAGATGTGGATGTATCGAAACAAGCTTCTTGGGGTTCGGCGCGAGATAATATTGAGATCGGCTCCTCTAACGGTGGGATCGATGGCGGACAGTGGCAGATGCCCATGCCGCAGTTGATTTCGGAAGGGATTATTACCAAGGGAAATCGCAAAATTCCGATGTTGTCGATGGCGCAGTTGAGCACCCAAGGCAATGGGATTGCGATCGCTGCCCAACATGGTGGTAAGGGTTTCGATCTAGATGTATCGAAGGCGGCACAATACGTTAGGGAGATGAAGGCTGACGGTAAGCCCTTCAAAGCGGCCTATACCTTCCCTCGCGTCAACCAAGATTTTTGGATTCGCTATTGGCTGACAGCAGGTGGCATCGATCCCAATAAAGATATCGATCTGATTGCTGTACCCGCAGCCCAAACGGTAGCGAGTATGCGAACTGGTTCGATGGATGGATTTAGTACAGGCGATCCTTGGCCGTCGCGGATTTTACGCGATCGCCGTAAGTTCGGCTTCTTGGCAGTTTTAACCGCCCAGATTTGGCCAGCGCACCCAGAGGAGTACTTTGCCATGCGCGAAGATTGGGTCAGAAAAAATCCCAAAGCTGCCAAAGCAATTCTCAAAGGCATTATGGAAGCCCAAATGTGGTGCGACGATCCGAAAAATAGAGCAGAAATGGCCGCTATTTTAGGGCAACGTAAATACTTTAACGTTCCCAGCGATCTATTAATTGGCCCGTACTTAGGCGAGTACGTCCTCGGTGCAGAGCGCAAAACAGTTAAGGATGAGAAATTAGCCATTCGCTACTGGAAAGATGCTCGAGGTAATGTTTCTTATCCCTATAAGAGTCACGATCTCTGGTTCTTAACCGAAAGCGTCCGCTGGGGATTTTTACCTCAAGGTGCATTAGGTGAAGCCGATCGCATTATTAATGCGGTGAGTGGTGAGAAGTATTGGCGAGAGGCTGCTCAAGAATTGGGCATTGCCAGCGCAGATATTCCCGCATCTACATCTCGCGGCATCGAAAAATTCTTCGATGGTGCCGAATTCAACCCCGAAAATCCGAAAGCTTATTTAGATAGCTTAAAGATCAAAGCAATGAAGGCTTAAGATCCCAACCTGTCAACTACCTGCCCTGAGCTTGTCGAAGGGTCAACTATCAACTGTTTATTTTGGAGCATTATTATGGCATCAAGCGTTCGTAAATCATCGGGATTTCGGATTGGCAATATGGAAATATCTGCCAAAACAATCAAGAGTAATGTCCTGCCACCAGCGATCGCCATTGCTGCGTTCTTAGGTGCTTGGGAATTGCTATCAGCTTCGGGAATTACCCTATTACCAGGTCCTTCGAGCCTGTTTACTGATGCGCGGACTTTTGAATTAGTGCGCTATCCTTTTTACGATCGCGGTGGGATTGATAAAGGGATGTTCTGGCAGACTTGGGCAAGCTTACAACGGGTGGGAATTAGTTATACATTAGCCGCGATCGTCGGAATTTCCCTCGGTATCGCGATCGGGACTAGTCAGATGCTCTCCAAAGCACTCGATCCTTTGTTCCTCTTCTTGAGAACGGTTCCTCCCCTCGCTTGGGTGCCGATTTCCCTCGCCGCCTTAAACAAAAACGAACCCGCTGCTTTATTCGTAATCTTTATTACCGCCGTCTGGCCGATTTTAATTAATACCGCAGTTGGTGTTAAACAAATTCCCCAAGATTATATTAATGTTTCTAAAGTCGTCCAAGCTTCCAAGCAAAAATACTTCTTCCAAATTCTACTGCCTTCTGCTCTGCCCTATATTTTTACTGGCTTGCGCGTCGCGATCAGTTTAGCTTGGTTGGCAATTATCGCCGCTGAAATCGTCATGTCGGGCATCGTCGGCATCGGGTTCTTTATCTGGGAAGCTTATCAAAATAACTACATCAGCGAAGTTATCCTCGCCCTAGTTTGGATCGGTGCGGTTGGCTTATTACTTGATACCGCAATGGGTTGGTTACAGAACAAAATCGTCAAACAATAACTCTTGGTTTCGCGATCTGTTTGAGGGTGAAGAAGAAGTTCTCAACCACCCGCAGATAAATCGCGGGCTAATGGCAAAAGTCCACTTAAGTGGACTTAATTGAGGTAGCCCGCACTTAAACGGGCGGGTTAAAACTAGGCACCAATGCACAAATCCATTTGCTTGATTGTCAACCAATGGATTGACCCGCGATCGCTAAATACCGAAAGCTACTATTAATAATCCAAAATATAAAATCCTAAATTGACATGACAACAGCCGAACTAGTCAATATTAAAGATGCCGGAAAAACCTTCCCCCTCGGCGGTGGGCGCGAATATATCGCCCTACGCGGCATCGATCTCCAAATCAAACGCGGTGAATTTATTTCCCTCATCGGTCACTCTGGCTGCGGCAAATCCACCCTGCTCAATATGATTGCCGGATTGGATTTAGCAACAGAAGGAATAGTTACCTTAGAAGGATTAACGATTACCAAACCTGGACCTGATCGGATTGTGGTTTTCCAGAACTATTCGCTATTACCCTGGCTGACAGTACGGGAAAACGTCGCCTTTGCTGTCGATGAAGTTCTGACCGAAAAAACCGCTCAAGAACGGAAAGAAATCGTCGAGCATTATGTCGATGTCGTCGGACTGACGAAAGAGATCGATAAATACCCAGGCGAAATGTCAGGAGGGATGCGCCAACGGGTGGCGATCGCTCGCGCTCTAGCCGTGCAACCGCGCTTATTATTACTAGACGAACCCTTTGGCGTACTCGATGCCCTAACGCGGGGTAAATTACAAGAACAGCTAGTTAAAATTTGCGAAGATAATCAAATTTCGGCATTGATGGTGACTCACGAAGTCGATGAAGCAGTACTGATGAGCGATCGAGTGGTGATGCTCACTAATGGTCCCGCTTCCAAAATTGGCTCGATTTTAGATGTCGATATTCCCCGCCCGCGCAAACGCTTAGAAGCTGTCAAACATCCGAGTTACTATCAGCTTCGGAGTGAAATTATTTACTTTCTCAACCAGCAAAAACAAGTTAAAAAAATGCGGGCGCGGAAAGTTCAAAATGTTGCCGCCCACGGGTTAGAAAAAGTTAACTTGGAACTTGGTTTCGTGCCCTTAACAGCGTGCGCGCCGATGATTATCGCCAAAGAAAAAGGCTTCTTTGCTAAACACGGTTTAGAACAAACCTCCTTGGTGCGAGAATCGAGTTGGCGCGGCGTTGTCGATGGACTGATCGCCGGTTATATCGATGCAGCAGCCATGCCATCGGGAATGCCCCTGTGGATTACCCTCGGTGGTGCGGGCGGTCAAAGCGTACCTGTGGTTAGCTCCCTCACCATCAGCCGCAATGGTAATGCTATTACCCTCGATAAAAGGTTTAAGCAGCGCGGTGTCAAAACTCTCGCCGATTTCCGCGAAGCGATCCGCGCCACCCCCGACGAACCGCACCGAATGGGTGTTGTGCATCCTTCGTCCATGCACAACCTACTGCTGCGTTATTGGCTGGCAAGTGGGGGAATCGATCCAGATCGAGAGTTACACTTAAAACAAATCCCGCCCGCTCAAATGGTCGTAGATTTGAAAAGCGGTACGATCGACGGTTTTTGCGTCGGCGATCCGTGGAATCTGCGCGCCGAAATCGAAGGGATTGGCTTTACAATCGCCCGCGATATCGATATCTGGAGCGGTCATCCCGGCAAAGTTTTAGGCTGTCGCCAAGATTGGGCTGCTGCCTTTCCCAATACCTTTATTGCCTTGAATAAGGCACTTCTAGACGCTTGCCGCTACTGTGCCGATCCCACTAATGCTGAAGAAATTCGCAAAATCTTGGTTCGCAAGGAATATATCGGCACCAATCTAGATTTTATCCATTTAGGTGGCCCCAATGATATTGTCCCTGGTGTAGAATCGGTCGCCCACCACGTCTTTTTCGGTGATGGTGTCAATCGTCCCAGCCGGACTGAACATCTGTGGCACATGGTCGAGATGGCTCGGTGGGGCGATGTGCCATTTCCCCGCAACTGGGTAGAGGTACTCGAAAACACCTGTCGGGTTGGCGTATTTAGTACCGCAGCGCGGGAATTGGGGATGAGTGAGATTTCCTATAGTCGAGGTTCGATTCAACTCGTCGATGGTTCCACTTTCGATGCCGAAGATCCGATTCGCTATCTCAACAATCTCGAAATCAAACGCGATATTACCCTAGCGGAAATTCACTAATAGGAGGACAAGTCTTTTTCTCTGAGGTTGGGTTGAGCGATAGCGAAACCCAACTCACGGTTTTACTCAATTATCAATTATTAATTCTCAATTCTTAATTAAATCCTATGACTGCTATTTCTGCATCCCTGTCGGGAAGATTAAAAACCACTAAACAAGATTTTATCAGCTTTGAGAGAGTCACCAAAACTTATCCTACTAGAACAGGATTAAATGTTGTCATCAAGGATATTGACCTGACTGTCAAGCAAGGCGAATTCATTTGTATTATAGGACATTCTGGTTGTGGTAAGTCTACTCTATTAAATACACTTTCCGGATTTGCCACACCCAACGAAGGTCGAGTGACCATGAATGGTAAGCCAATTACCAAACCAGGCCCCGATCGAATGGTGGTGTTTCAAAACTACTCATTAATGCCGTGGATGACAGCCTATGAAAATGTCTATTTTGGGTTAGATTCCGTCCATCCCAACAAATCGAAATCGGAAAAAGATCGGATTGTCCGCGATAACCTGACGATGGTTGGTTTGGGCGAGGCAATGGAAAAAAAACCAACCCAATTATCTGGTGGAATGCGTCAGCGTGTGGCGATTGCCCGAGCTTTTTGTCTGCGCCCTGAAGTCCTGATTTTAGACGAACCTCTCGGTGCTTTGGATGCAATTACTAAAGAAGAAATGCAGGAAGAAGTATCAGAAATTGTTCGCGAATTTGGGTGTACGGTGCTGATGGTAACTCATGATATCGATGAATGTTTATTCCTTGCCGATCGGTTAGTAATGATGACAGAAGGCCCTGCCGCTGGGATTGGTGAAATTTTAGAGATTCCCTTCGAGCGTCCGCGCGATCGCGAACAAATGCTCGAAGATCCTCGCTATTACGATTTACGCAACCGCGCGCTGGAATTTTTATATAGTGGCAATTCTCACTAGCTCGTCGGTGTAGCTCCTCTACAAGAGAATCGATATCCACAGGATTAAACCTTCGGTAGCAGCGATCTTGAATTGCTCCTACCGATATTTTTGGCGATCGCGATTTAACGCTGTTTGGTTAAGCTAAAGTGATAATCAGCATCTATTCAGTCTCAATTGAGGTACATTCAGCTAAAACCATGAAGCAAGCGACGCTACATCAACTACAAATTCTCGAAGCGATCGCCAGACACGGCAGTTTTACCCGTGCAGCCGAAGAACTCGAACTAACTCAGCCGACAGTTTCGCAGCAAATTAAGCGGCTCACTCAAATCATTGGGTTGCCACTATTCGAGCAACTTGGCAAACAAATCTATCTCACAGCGGCTGGGCAGGAAGTGTTAACTGCGAGTGCAATTATTTCGGAAAAGTTTGCGGAGCTAGAAATTGCCATCGATGAACTCAAAGGACTAAAACAAGGGCGGATCAATTTAGTTGCTAGTACTACCGCCAAATATTTTGTCCCTCGGCTCCTCGGTACCTTTAGGCGCAAACACCCCGATATTGAATTAGCTCTACATATTACCAATCAAGAAGGTGTCCTGGACAGATTAGCGAAGAATCAAGACGATCTATACTTCACCGGAAGACCGCCTAGCGACCTGGACATCGATCTGCGACCGATCCTCGATAATCCCCTAGTGGTCGTCGCCCCCTCAAATCATCCGCTAGCGGGGAAGCCAAATATTGCACTGAAAGAACTAGCAACGGAACCGTTTATTTTTCGAGAAGCAGGTTCGGGTACGCGCTCAGTTGTCGAGCATTTTTTAGCTGAAAATCGCGTTGTGGTTGATGTAGCGATCGAAATCAGTAGTAATGAAGCGATCAAACAAGCAATCGCTGGGGGGCTAGGTATTTCTGTCCTCTCCCAACATTCCCTCGATTTGGAAGCCCAGAATGGACTACTCACCATTCTCAATGTCGAAGGTTTTCCGATTCAACGTCATTGGTATGTTATTTATCCCAAGGGGAAACAGCTATCGGTGGCGGCGCAAACTTTCTTGGATTTTTCGATCGCCGAAGGCAAACAAATTATCGAGCAATTCAGTGCAGATCTGATTCGGCGTTAAGTTGAGATCGACTATCTCCCATCTTTCAAAAAATTAGTTTGGAGATCGCTCCAGTGAACGCCCGTTAAGTTTGGTAAGACAATTTTGGCAGATCCCAGGCGATCTCCAGATCCCAGTCCAATCGACCACATCCCAGCGGCGATCGCTGCTTGAATTCCGGCAGCGGCATCTTCTACCACTACACAGTGAGCCGGATCGAGTCCTAATAATTTGGCGGCGTGTAAAAATATATCGGGGGCTGGTTTGGGTTGATCGACACTGGAACCATCGGCGATCGCATCTACCCGATCGGCAATGCCTAATTTCTCAATTACGGTGCGGGCATTTTTGCTGGCAGAACCGATGGCGATTTTAATTCCCGCTTGACGGAGTTCGGCTAAGAGATCGAGGACTCCGGGTAAGACATCCTCGGGGGTGATGGTTTGGATCGATTCTACATAATAGCGGTTTTTGCGCTCCATCATCGCTTGCAGTTCTGGTGGTGAATATTGCCTATTACCGACGATTTTCAGTAGTGACTCGCGGCGTGCCACGCCTCGTAAGGCTTCATTTGCCTGTCGATCGAAGGGCAATCCTTCTTCGTCAGCCAGTTTCTGCCAAGCTCGGTAGTGAAATTCGGCAGTATCTGTCAATACACCATCCAGGTCGAAGATAAAGCCTCTGATGTCTGCTGCTGGACAAAGTGTGGGCGTTAGATCGAAACTGTGCCAAGTACCCCGCCAGTGGAGTTTGAATTTGAGCCGAGTCCAGGTGGGTGGGAGATGGGGAGTGGCGACGGGGCCATTATCCCGTAGTTGAACGCCGCCAAAACCGAAGACCACCGCTTGCCAGACACCGCCAGCAGCAGCCGCATGAAGACCGTCGCCAGTATTGCCGCGATTGTCTTCGAGATCGACTAGGGCTGCTTGGATAAACTGCTCGTAGGCATCAGCGGCCACCCCTAAATCGGCGGCGAGAATCGCGTGAATCGCTGGTCCTAAAGATGAGCCGTAGGTGATATCCGTGCGGGGGGCGTAGTAATCCCAGTTCTGTTTCAGCACACTAGGGCTATAGGGAAATGCTTGAGTGCCGCGCATCAGGTAGAGCAGCATTAATACGTCGGGTTGCTTGATCACCTGCCGCTGATTTGTGGCTTCAATGCCCAGAATGGCTTGAATCGATCGGTCTCGCGGTTCATAGTCGCTTAAATTGATATCCTGAAGCTGGAAAAAACCATCGAACTGCTCGATCGGTTCTGTTGCGGTGTTCTCAGGGATATATATCTGGGAGATCGTTGTTTGCCACCGGAGCAACTCCGCTGATGTGAGTTTTAACCGGTGAGACAGTTGATCGGCGCAATCTGGAAACTTATCCTGCAACCACTGATGGAGTGCCACCGCCCGTTCTAGATGCCACTGCACCATCCGATTGGTGAAGGTATTGTTATTTACCTGCTCGTGATATTCATCGGCTCCAATCACTCCACACAGTTCATATCTTTCCCGCTGGGCATTCCACTCCAACCGACTGATCCAGAATCGGGCAGTATCGAGGATAATTTCGGCTCCATAGTCCCGCAGCCACAGATCGTCGCCCGTTGCTTGCCAGTATTGCCAGACAGCATAGGCAATATCGGCACTAATATGAATTTCGCGATCGCGACACCAGATCCGGACATCTTCGGCATAAGGGTCATTGGGCATCGCCCACCGAGGTGTCACCTCATCCCCAGTAGCCGCACTTTCCCAGGCAAACATCGCTCCCTGATAACCACTGTGGGCGGCTTTACGCCTCGCACCAGCCAGGGTGTGATAGCGGTAGGTGAGTAAGTTGCGGGCGATCCCGGGTTGGGTCAAGGTAAAAAAGGGCAGGATGAAAATCTCTGTATCCCAAAAGATATGACCCCGATAGCCTAAACCTGAGAGGGTTTTAGCCGGAATGCTGACTCGATCGCGATCGGCGGAGGCACTGATCAAGAGTTGAAACAGGTTGTAGCGTACTGCTAATTGAGCTTTGCTATTGCCGCCAATCTCGATATCGCTGTGCTGCCAAACTTCGTTCCATGCCTGTTGATGTGCGTCGAGCAGGACTGGATATGCGGGGAGATTTGCTAGTTTAGCTTGGGCTGCTGGCAAGGGTAGCTCTGTTTCCTGGGAGGTAAACACTGTCACGACTTTTTCGATGCCGATCGTTTGTCCGGCTGTCGCCAGAAAGGTAGTCGTCAGGGTGGGATATCCAGGCGTATTTGTCACCTGTAATCCGGCATCCGTACCAATAACAGACATTCTCGCCGCCATACCCAGTTCGATCCGCGAACTGCGAGTACGCATCTGGAGCCAAATTCCCTGATTTGTTTTGCCCTGATCGAGCCGTTCCCAGTGGTCGAAGCCTTGATTTTGGGGATAGCCATTGATGCTAGCTTGGATCTCAATCGTGCCATCAAAATCCACCGGCGTAATCTGGCAGCGCAAAGCCAATACCTGCGGATCTGCCAAACTAGCAAAACGTTCAAACCGGAAGTCTACTGTATTCCCAATCGGACTACGCCAACGTACCGATCGACTCAAAATACCGTGCCGCAAGTCCAGTTGCCGTTCGTAGTGAATGATTTCGCCTTTATCGAGCCGAAACCTTTCCCCATTGACGATCGGCACTAATGACAGCCAATCTGGACAATTGGCAAGCTCGGTATAAACCACCGGCACATCGTCATACACCCCATGCACGAGCGTAGCTGGCAACGCATCAGGATACCCTTCCTCAAAGCTGCCTCGCGTGCCTAAATAACCATTGCCGATCGTAAATACAGTTTCTCGCGATCGCAACTGCTCTGGGTCGAATTGAGGTTCGATCGCTGTCCAGTCCGTGTAAATCAAATTATGGGAGCTTGGAATATTCATGATTACCGCTGCATGTGTTCTGCTAAAATCTGGTCGGCTCTGGGCTGATAGAGCAGATAGAATAAGGCTTCTAAATAACGTTTCAGTGCGTCACGGCGATCGAAATCAATGTAGTTCCAAAAGCTGTAAATCTTGGTGAGTGCGAGGACTTGGCGGGTGTGGGTTGACCAGTTGTATTGCAGTTGAATGTGTTCGATCGCTCGATCGGCAATCTCCTGCCAATAGTGAGGATCGGTTTTACACTGATCCAAAAACTGGAGTATTTTTGCCGCAGTACCATCTAAATCGGTGGGGTTGATATGAAAGCCATTGGTGCCATCTTGGATAATTTCTAAGGCACCGCCAAATTGAGTGGCAAAGGTGGGCAATCCCGAAATCATCGCTTCCAGAATTGTGCGGCCGAAGGCTTCAAACTTGGCAAAGTGAACAAAAATTCCTTGTTGAGCGGCGATCGATCGATAGACTTCGCCGAGGTCGCTAGTGGGCAAGCGAATATCCAACCAGCGGATGTGCCCATGTAGGCTATATTGGTCAACCAGGGCGTGTAATTTGGCAATTTCTTCTACCTGATCGGAATTCATCGTGTCGGATACTTCCAGGGCATTTGTGACCAGAATTAGATTACATTGCGCCTGTAGTTGGGGACTGCGGCCAAAGCACTCCACCAGCCCTGCTAGATTCTTAATCGGCTCGATCGGGGCAACCGCCAGGATCGGGCGTTTTTCGGGCTGGTCGAGATGACCGAAAATATGTCCATCTGCCTGCTCAAACACCAGCGATCGAATCCGGGCGCGCCGTTCGGGATCTGGATGTTCGCTCTGACTATTCGGAAAGAAGATTTGCTCATTTACCCCAGGTGGGACGCGATTGAACTTGGGGCTAAACAGGTCGATGCCATCAATGACATGGTAGAGATTAGGCATCGTGAAGCACTGATACGATTCATACTGCCCCATACTCTCTGGCGTACCCATAATTTCCTGATAGGATGAAGTGATGATGAAATCAGCGGCATTCATACTAATTAGATCGGCAGTAAATTGGGCTGAAAAATGATACTGACTTTCTAAGTCTTGCCAATTGAGGTTGCTGAATAGGTATTTCGGCTTTTCGAGCGAATGAGCAATATTGCACTGAATAGCGTTGAGCCGATGCGCCAGGAGCGCAGCAACTAGATTGCCATCGCTGTAGTTGCCAATGATTAAATTTGGGGTTCCGCCCAGTTTTGCTAGTAATTCCCGTTCGGCATCGATCGCAAAGCTGTCCAGATAGGGCCAAATCTCAAACTTAGAAATCCAGTTCTGGGTGACGACTGGATTAAATTCCCGGAACGGTACGCGCAGAATCCAAGCATTTTCGGTATCATCCACCTGTTCCCAGGGGAGTTCGCATTGCGTGCCCGTACAGTTCGGAATCAGACGTGTCAGGACGATGACTTGGGGATGAATGCCCAGCAAATTCAGCCCCGACTGTTGAATATCGGCGCGGAGTTGGTTTTCTAGACTGCGGGCTTGTTCTAATACGTAGACGACTTGACTGCGAGTTTCTGGTCGTCCCAACTCGCTTTCTTGCCCCACCCAACCGTGAATAGAAACTAACACCACACGAAAGATCGCCGGAACGCGAGACACAAAGGCTTCCAAAATAGCTGGTTCGGGGTCGTCGATCAAATGATACAGCAATTCCAATGTTTCACGAGCGCGGGCAACGGTATTACCCCAACCTGGCTCAAATCCAAGAGCTTGTAAATCGAGGTGAACTTTTCCGTATGGCAGATCTGCCGCATACTCACCCAAAAACTCGATCGCTTGCTTGACTTGTGCCGATAGCTCGACACCAGATTGAATTCGATCGTTAATTAAGAGTTGCACCCCATTGTGTTCGATCGCATGGAGAGCATTGAACAATGCCTCCAACCAGTAGTGGAATTCGATCGATAGCTTGCTACACAGGTAACGATTGAGAAACGCCAGCCCTTGACCGATATTTCGAGGATCGTCTATTTGGGGGGAGTCTTGATAAAAAGGTTTAAAATCGATGTTGAGAATGTGAGACTGGTAGCGATCGACTTGACGATCGCGGACATCAAGCAGATCCTCAAGTGTCATCTCTACTCCACTAGTAAGATCGGCCCTCAGTCGCCACACCTGCTGACAGGCAATCCAGGGACGCACCACTAACCAAACACCATCCCCATCCACAATCATTTCATGGGTGTAGTTGATCAGCCGACTGAGCGAAGAACTATGATAAGCGTGACCGGGTTGAGATAGATGCTGACAGGAGTCAGCAAACGTCTGTAAAATCTCGTTCCGCAAAAAATAGCTTTTGCCGGAACTACTCAACTTGTCAATTAACTGATGTAGATCTTTTTGCTCATCGCTGTCTAAGACGGCTTGGATCAGTTTATACATAGGGGTAAGCTGCTAGTATGCAGCTAGATTGAATAGTCGAATCAAGGGTAGTTGCAAGTCCAGCCACAAAGATAATTAGCTAATCCGTCGCCCCATAAAGAAATTGTAGGCAATGCCGATCAGTGCCAAAACTAAAAGTAGGTGAATTAAACTACCACCAAGATGAATTGAAAATCCTAAAGCCCAGAGAAAGAAAAGGACAATAACACCAGTCCAGATTAGATTTAACATAAGTTACCCCTTCCACAATGTGGAAAATAGTGTGAGATAAGGCGTAGATAAACGATCGATCAACCAAGTAAATTTACGATCAGGTTCGGTAGGCATCAATAGTAGTCACGACCTGATTCTAAGCAAGAATTCCAGCAACCCTGTCAGCCAGAAACTGCTGGAAAAATTCCAAAATAGTCGCTAGATTTATGCCAAAAACTACTAGTTAATTGCTTTTTTAACTTCATCCTTCACATTTTCGATCGTGTGACGAATTTTTGCCTCTGCCTGTTTTTCTCGACCCTCTAATCGATCTTGAGGATCACCAGTCATTTCACCTACAGCTTCCTGGATTTTACCTTCGATATTTTTGGCGGTTGCCTTGGCACGATCTTCTAAACTCATGATCTGCTCCTGCTTCAAACTATTAAAATTTTAATAACTCTTGGATATTTTTCTGATATGGAGTTGTTATCTTCAATAGTAGACCTAAAATGTGAAGATCTTGTGAGGTTCCTATATTCTTAGTTTTTTCACACCAATGACAATTTTGGCAATGTTATTAACTTGCAAAAAATGATCGGTAAGAACGTGAATAATCATTCGATCGAATTACTCACAAGAACCTCACATTTTATTTGTAAGATAAAAATCTAGACAAGAGACTAGCTTTTCGCAAAGATACAGCCACTCTGTCTTTTGTTCTGTCTTTTATTTGGAGACTAATTTTTGTGAAAAAGACACTTTTACTTTCACTGGTATTGATAGGATTTGTCGTGGCTATGCCCTCTAGCGCAAATGCGTTAGATCCGCACCAAGGGAGTCAGAACCTTTATGGCGAAACAAATACGCTGCTAGCCCAGTATTGGCGCAACCGAAATCAAGATCGTCGGTTTTCGGTTTATTACCGTAGTCCTCGCGATCGACGATGGACTCTGGAGGGCTACCATCCAAATCGTCAAGATGCCAACCGTGCTGCCAACAGATTACAGCGACGTGGCTTTAGAACCTACGTTCAAGTAAGTCGAGAAGTCAATCGTCGGATGGGTCGCTAATTTCTGTAATTACGATTCTCCAGGGAAGCAACTAAGTCAACGTTTTACGTCGTTTAAGGAATGAAAGAAACTGTTCTAGAACACTAACAAGCGATTCTACTAGAGAAGTATTCTGACAGTTAAATCGAGAGAGGTTTAGCTCGATGGCGATCCAAGATTATCTCACTAGAAGCAGAGGCTAGAGAGTATATACGGGTTGTTAAACTTTAGGTTAGGTTATTACGTTTTCCCTATTGGTGAATGTTGTTTCAACACTTGTTTCAAATACTTCCCAGTATGCGATCGAGGATTTTTCGCCACCTGTTCCGGTGTCCCCACCGGAACTAATTCTCCCCCCTTATTACGACCTTCTGCCCCTAGATCGTTGGCGAAGCCTCTCTGTCAAGAGAATCGTCCAATCCGTGCAGCGAATCACGTCGAGGTTGTGTTCGATGACGATAATGGAGTTCCCCTTGTCTACTAGTCTTTGCAGCACGTCTAGGAGCTTGTGGACATCGTAGAATGATAGTCCGGTAGTGGGTTCGTCGATCAGATAGAGGGTTTTGCCTGTGGCGCGTTTGGAGAGTTCGGTGGCGAGTTTGACCCGTTGGGCTTCACCACCGGAGAGGGTAGGGGCGGTTTGTCCGAGTTTGACGTAACCTAAGCCGACATCGACGAGGGTTTGGAGTCCGCTACAGGCTTCGCAGCGTCCGCCTTTGATGTTGAAGGAAAATTGTCCCGCTTTATAGCCACGGGTTTTGGCTTCGATGGTTTGGGTAAAGACTTCGCGGAGGTGTCGAATACGCTGAATAATAATTCGAGATTGATGTGTAACTTAGTTAAGACAAGGGAATTATAAGTATATCCGATATACTCCCAGACTATTTCCCTCGATACATCCATGAGTTACTGCTTAAATCCTAATTGTCAAGCTCCAGCCAATAATCCCGCTCGGACAAGCTTTTGTTTATCTTGCGGAGCTTGGGTACTGCTTAAAGATCGCTATCGCGCCCAGAAGTTGTTAGGACAAGGCGGATTTGGTAAAACGTTCAAAGCAGTAGATGAACACCAGCCCAGTCAACCATTGTGTGTAATTAAGCAGTTTGAATTCGGCAGCAATAATCCTCAAATCAGGGAGACGGCTCTAAAACTATTTTAGGACTTACGCATTGACAGAAGAACAAAAAGGTGGAGATGGTAGGATAGGGGAAGCAATGCTAACTGAAACCAGTTGTGAGAGAACGATCTAAGCCATCAACAGCCAAATGCACTCAAAATCTGTATATCTTGTTCTT
>JBGSPI010000046.1:0-2587 GCA_041738715.1 Chamaesiphon sp. | reverse complement strand
CTGACAAATGGGCATGATACAATTCTGGTAACATTTTATTGTTTTTGGGTAAGAAGCTTTCTTACCCTATCTTTTTTTAGGCAACTTGCCTAGAATCATCTCCCTGTTTGGTTTTTAGGCTACCTGTCGCCCCGTCAGATTAGGACAGACTAATTTTGGCGGCATTCGATTATTTAGTCCATCCTGACAATGCCGATCGCAGTAATACTTAAATAACCAGTCATCGCCTTGAATCGAGAAATCGATCGCTTGATAATCAAGATAATCAGGATAAATATTTGTAAAGTCAGTGGGATAAGCATCGATTAGTGATTGAGCTGGATGCGGTAAAGTTTTTCGATTAGGTTTAATTTTACTAGGTTGCTTTGGCGATCGAGCTAGGTTTGGTAAAATCGATCGATCGGGTGTAAATTTAATTAATTGATGGTTTGGTTTCCATAAGAAAGTTTGTCGATCGCTAAAAATTGCCAGCCATTCTCCTACCATTTTAGGATCGGCAATTTTGATGCCAATATTACGTCGATCTGTGTAATCAAATCGAGCTACTTCCATCGGCAACCAGCCATTTTCGACAATTGTATAAACTCGCTGGTAACGGTAATCAAAGCTACTATCTGGGAAGGTGCCTGAATGCTTATAAACTTTCTCGCGAATCTGATATTTATCGATCTGATAAACTCGATCGCTCGTCTCTTCTTTTGGAGATTCCATGAATCTCCAAATAATTAGGAAAATATAGCATGAGTAAAATAATATAAGACCAGCAATAATTAAACTAAAAATAATTTTGATTCGACGGGTCATCTTTTAATTCCACTCATATTTTTCTTCAAAAGATTTCCACTTCTCAATTAGTGGGTAATAGGTAAAAATTTGTCCCGGTAGTCCTCTATTCCAATTGGGCTGAGGTTGATAAGCAAATCCATAAGTCTGAAACAAAGATGATCCTGTTTGAAAGTACCAGCCACCCTGTCCATCATCATAACAATTGATAATTCGGTAAAATCCTAACTTCTTATCTTTGCAATTTTGGGCTAGCTTGGCTGGATCGTTTGTAAACACAGGATCTGACAAAACCAGCATTGCTTTTTGAAGTAGACTCGTATGAATTAATAAAATAGTAATTAATAGTAGTCGGCTGGTAATGATACTAAATTGTTTGAAATATCCTTGAGTGCGAGATTGAAATGATACACTTATTTGCTGAAACTGTCGTTGTTGCCATCGGTATTGATACCAGATTATTCCGCCACCAATTAATAAGATAGCAATCGGTAGAGTCACAGTATAGCCATGTATCAGCACAAAAAGCAACAGTAAAAAATAGCCGAAATACTCAGATATACCACCTGGATAACAACTGAGTAATAGCAATCCTAGACAACCTAGATGAATCGAGATCGTCAATAGAACTAAACATAGATTCATTATTCTCCACCCTCACAGGAACTCGCCCATTGACCCAAACAAGTTTCTGGATCGATCGGATTATTGTTGATTTTAATGCTGAACAATTTTTTTAACTTCACCAAGACGCTGAAATTTTTGATTTTATTATCACTAACATTTAGGTATTCCAGTTGTTTGAGATTGGAGAGCGAGCCAAGCTCGCGAATTTGGTTATGGCTAAGATTGAGATGTACTAAATTTGTGAGGTTAGCTAATGGGGTAAGATCTTTTAGTTGAGTATTGGAAAGATTCAAATCTTCGAGATGATTCAACGATCGAATCGGTGCAAAACTGGCAATAAGTGTATTGCTTAAATCTAACTGGTGTAAATTGGGCATAGCAGCAACAATCGGTCGCAGATCGATCGCCATAGGCATATCCACACTCAGATAGCTCAGAGGCTCTCTAGTTGGCTTGAGTTTGGAGATATAGGGATGAAGATCGGTAATCCGCAGCGCAGTGATCGATCTCAGTTGTACTTGTGCGAGATCGCAATCTTTAGTACCAATTTTCGTTAAAATTGAATCGATCGTATCGAGAGTTTCTGGGATAAGTCGCTGCTTTTGTTTACACCATTCGGCAAAAGTTCGAGGTAGTGGTAGTGAGGCTAATTGCATCGGTATCTCGATTGCTGTTGCAGACTGTAAGCTGTGGGCACTTACCAATATATATAGACCGATCAAACAAAAAAACCGAATATTCATTTTGTAAAAATGCTACGATTAGCAACAGATATTCAAAGAGATCGATTTCTTGAACATCGAGAATAAATAAATTGTAGCAAGTCATGCTGTTTTTTTTGTTGGTACCCTGGGGGTGTTTTTTACTATGGAGAATTCGCCGTGCTTATGTCTTTCATTCCAATGAATTACCTGCAATCGTTGCCTTACATATCATGATTTTGGTGAGCTTTACCATGACACTCATCGATACTCCCTACGCACCATCTACTACCCCCACAACTCCACATGGTAGAGTTGTGGGTATGACTAGCTTACTGGCGTGACCGGACTAAAACTGTGGGTAAAAATTGTAGAATATATCTATGAGTAACCCAAATTTAAAATATCGAATAAAACTAAGCGAAGAGCAACGCCAAGAACTGTTAGAAATCAGTAAAAATGGCACAAAAGCAGCA
>JBGSPI010000043.1:0-1529 GCA_041738715.1 Chamaesiphon sp. | reverse complement strand
TTTGGAAGATCGCCCAAGAATTTATTGATTATGCTTGGAAAATTTGATATCATACTAGCTAGTTTTTTGTTTTTTATCACCTCCATTTTATCTGAATGGGGGTCATTTTATAGCAGTTATTTCTATCATTCAACACTTCTGATTCAAGAAATTGATTATTGACCCCTTCCCAGAACAAGTGAGTAGGGAAGGGCCATTTTTCTTTGAGCCGTCCTCTCAACCCTGCTTGACAACTGCACTTGCGCCTTAACTTGTCACTAATCGGAACCCGACGAGCGTGCATCGCTGCGCCTCTGCGGTTAAAAACTTATCAAGGCTTAGATGTCCGCGATGCGTCATTGACGGAGAAGCAAGATCCCGATTTTCGAGTTACGCCTCGTTACTGGGTCGATAAGCAGCAGGAGGTGGACAATAAGCTCACTGGCAAATGGGATAAACAGTGGTTGCTGGCTCTTAGAGGCATTTGCAGAGCTACTGATGAGCGCACAGCTATTTTTAGCTTGTTGCCTAGAGTTGCTCTAGGAAATAGCTCACCAGTAATGCTATCAGAAATAAGCAAACCCGATTTAGTTGCTTGTTTACAGGCTAATTTGAGTAGCTTGGTATTTGACTTTGTGACTCGCCAGAAAGCAGGGGGAGCTAACTTCAACTTCTTCATCGTCAAACAACTCCCTGTTCTCCCCTCAGAATCCTACACACCCCAAGACATCGAATTCATCAGCAGCCGCGTCCTCGAACTCGTCTACACCGCTTGGGATATGCAGCCCTTCGCCCAAGACATGGGTTATCAAGGCGCACCATTTGTGTGGAACCCAGAGCGTCGCGCCATCCTCCGTGCCGAACTTGATGCCAAATATGCCAAACTGTATGGCTTAACCTGCGATGAGTTGCGGTACATCCTCGATCCTAGCGATATCTATGGGGCAGAGTTTCCCAGCGAGACATTCCGCGTATTGAAGAACAAGGAGATGAAGGAATACGGCGAATATCGCACTCAGCGGTTGGTATTGGCCGCGTGGGATCGGCAGTATGACGACGAATTTATGAATAGCCAAACGCACAAACATTATCCACCAATGAGTCAAGAAGCAGCGGGGGTGTATAAAGTTGGAAATTGATGGCGTGAGATTTTATGGAGCGAAGTACGGTAATTACTACATCAGTGTAATAAATACAACAATTCAAACTAAGTAAAATACACTTAGTACTTTATTACTATCGGCAATGACTAAAAACAAACATTCTAGCGATCGATTAGCAACCTTAGCCTCGAAAGCATTACAGGATGATAGATGCAACGACAACACCAAGAGCCTAGCAGGATCTGTTTTGTCCCAAGCCGCTAGTGGCGAGAGGACAAGCACATCGGCAATGGCTCATTTAGCCAGTAGACCTCCTGCGAAAGTATCAAGCGATCGCCTGTTGTGATGATAAATATATCTCGTAATTATAGATTCCTGCAATTAAATTAATTCTTAACCCAAATCTCCGTCTTCGATTTCTATATCTCGATGAGAGAATTCTGAATA
>JBGSPI010000042.1:0-20674 GCA_041738715.1 Chamaesiphon sp. | reverse complement strand
TGAAGGTGAGAGGGGTTTTCGAGCATTTCGATTCATACTGGTTTTTTGGTTAAAAACAGTTTACCCACTCTTTTCCTCTCTAATCCACTCTGGGTCTGCTTTTTCTGCTATCTTCACTGACTTTTGTCAGTCAACCAGCTTTTCAACACCTGCTAAGATCTCAAACCACTCCCGATCGGTTAGTGGCTCTATTTTAAACTCTACCTTAAAATGATTGGCTGCTGCATTAACTAAAATATCTACAATCATCGCAATATTCAACGATATAATTGATCTAGGTGGGGAAGAGATTGACTCACCAAATACCTGCTCAAATAAACCTAAATCTGGATCGAGTCGCATCGAACCATGTTGAAGAATTGCCCCAGACTGAATTAATTGGGCACTACCAATTAGTTTATAACCATCTGCACAAACTAAATCTGCACTAGTAGCTGTGCCAAAACAATTAGGATTATGGATATAGCCTGCACCAGCAGTACCATAACATAATTCTACCCCTAGAGATCGCCAGCCATCAATCAAAAACTGACAAATTTGCTGATATACCTTCATTCTATTCCCAACAAATCCCGAAGCAACGATCGCGTAAGTTAAATCTCCTTGATGCAAGACACCGCGACCACCAGTTGGACGTTTAATCAGATCGATCGAGCAATTTTGCCAAGTTAAATTATGCCAATGTTCGGGATAGTATCGTTGATGATAGCCTAATGAAATTGTCGGATTTAACCAAGTATAAAAGCGTAGAATGGGAGGAATATGTCCTAAAATATATTGTTGAAGCAACCAACTATCGATCGCCATTTGGATTTTTCCAGGAGCTTCGATCGGGGGAATCAATCGCCAAGTTGTTACTGATTTTGTCAAAGTAATGTGCTTTAATTTAATCTAATTCAGAGTTGCTATGCGTCTCCCATTACCCCAATTTAGTACTAGTGCCAAACAGCCCCAGCATATCGCCGAGGTAATTGAAACATCTACTACTGAGTTTCTGGCTCAATGTTTGGAACCAGAAGATCTCAAACTAGCTGTCATGCCCACATTTGGCAGTATCATCAAAGCCACGGATGAAGAATCAGGCAATCAAATCTTTGCAGTAGTTTATCATGCTACCACTGCGCCGATCGATTCGGTACATCGCGCCCGCGCCCTGGGGATGTCCCTCGATGAATTGCGCGAAGAACAACCGCAGATTTTTGCCATGCTCAAAACCGAGTTTAAAGCAGCAATTATCGGCTTTGAAGATCCGGCCGGGCAAATGTATCAATATCTCCCACCCCGTCCACCCCAAATCCACCAGGGCGTATATCAGTGCGATCCGGCGGAGATTATTAAATTTAGCGAACAGTTAGAATTTTTGCGCACTCTCTTACAAGTACAAGGTGCGCCCGTAGAAGCTTTAACAGCCGCGACAATCCGCGAAATCCATAACTTGCGATCGCGGGATCGATCTTGGTTGGTGACGGCAGGGCGCACAGTTAGTCTGATTCTCAAAGATGATTACGACAGGCTACGGTATGTCCTCTCCCAGATTCGATGACTATTTCAAAATTTATCAAGATGTATTCCAAATAGCGATCTGTAGATAGTTTTTCGACTAGATTATTAGATATATTTAAAAAATTTACTTTCTAGTCCGGGGCAACCACACTTTCCGCCCAGAGGCTATTTGAATCAACCTTAGAAAAACACCATGAATAAAGCATTATGCTCCTTAATTGGTTATTCTGGCTCGATGGTGGCGGTTTTATCAACAGCGACAGTGACTAGTCCTGACTATCGCCAAACGATCCCCTTTCCACAGGTGATGAATCTTAAGCGCGTCCCGATCTTTAATGCTAGAGGGATTGTACAGCAAACTCCGATCTCACAGAAGAACGCCGATCGACAGTATCCGATTCGACAATCGATAGATTGGCGCAACCGAACGCCAGCCCAAGTTGCCATTAGACAACTTAACTGCAAATTGCCTGGTTGTCAAAATTTCCCCCAGCAGATCATGGGATCGGCAATTAACTTCTAAATTGAGGGATTGAGAGAATCAGCCAGATCAACCATGACGATCGAATAGCGCGATAGCTAAAATCGAGGGATAAACCGAGCCAGATATCCCGACTATATATGTTATCCCTAGATGCTCAAACCAAGACTCAGGTTGGTGGATCTTTTGCTAGTTATTTTAGCGATCTATTTGCCAAAAAGCAGCGCAAATTGGTCAAGCTAGAACTAGATTTCATCGACCAAATCAAAGCTGAATGGGAGAAAATCTTAGGGAATACCAGTACCGATCGGATTAAAGCAGAAGCTACCGTCAAAGCCTGCTATCAATCAGTTGGTTTAAATGCACCAAGCATTCTGTGGGCAGATCGCCCAATCAGTGTGATTAAAGTCTTAATCAATCGAACTGACTTGCGGGATATATCCGGTGTAATTATCAATCAAATCTGGAATCAGAGCGAACTGGCAATTCAAGCAGCAATCGATCCAGCTTCTACCCTACATGTATTAACACATGTCAATCCCAATCATACTGTCAAAACGCCTACGGGTAAACACCAAATTCCTTCAATTGCCGATCGGTTAAATGAACTAGTATTGAACCAAATCAACGATTTATATCGAGATTTGACAGAGGGAATGATGCCCAACCCACTTCAAGATTATCGGATCAGCGACCTCGGCTATTTTGACTATTTTCTGCGCATTGGGGTAGATATTCCCCAAATTCAACTCGCGATCGATCTAGCTAAGTCCTGCGGCTGGGTATGGACATTTGAAAAAGTGGCAATTCTCACCCCAAAACCTTCAAAAGTGCAAATTGACCGCCACGGGAAGATTGTCGCAATTATCTATGACGGTGTGAATATTTTGAGTGACGGATAATCGCTAATATCAGCCAATCTATCCTTCGTCGTTCGGTAACTCGCTGATTAAGATCGAGTTAACATCCAGTCCAGTATAATTAAAAAAATTATGTCATATTTGCGCCCAATAACTCCAAACAGCGACAACTCATCCTTAGTCAATTATCCAGTTCTAGTGTCAAGCCAACTGCGAAGATTAGTTAAATTAGAAATTGATTTGATCCCCCAAATCAAAAATCGGTGGGAAAAGATTCTCATAGATCGGACAACCGATCGAGTCCAAGCCGAACATGCCATTAGAGATTGTTATGCCTACGCTGGTTTAGAACAACCACGGATTCTATGGACAGAAAATCCGTTGACCGCAATAATGATTCTCATCAATCGACCGGATTTAGTCGATGTAGCTAGTGATTTGCTCAGTCAAATTTGGACTAGTTGTAATCAAGAGATCGAACGCCAAATCGATCCAGAATTTACCCGTGTTGTCCAGGCTTATGCCAATCCTCGCGCGCAAATTATTGGTAAACCGGAGACTATTGCCGCCGATCCGCTCGGCGACTTTTTAAATCAAGTATCGATCTCCAAAATTCAACAGGTTTATCCCCATCTCGATCCCACAATTCTCCCCGCTGCATTGCAAGATCACCGCATTGCTTATTTAAGTTATTTCGATTACTTCCAGCAAATTGGCTTAAATATTCCTCAAATCCGACCACTGATCGATTTAGCGAAATCCGGCGGTTGTTGTTGGGCATTCGCGAACATTGCTATTGCTACGCCGAAACCATCAACGATCGAATTTAGCGATCGTGGTGTGTTAAGCGCGCTCATCTATGATGGTGTAAATATCCTCGACTGAATCTATTCCGCCATCTGCCGACCCATGGCATAATGTAAAAAGGAATAAACTCCCCCATTGTGTCCAATTAAAAGGATGTCGAAATTGTGCCTCTACTGACGACTGGTAAAACATTCATCCGCGATCTAGAACAAGCTGGAGCGTTGGCTGTATACGCACCCTTAGAAGGCGGCTACGAGGGTCGATATCAACGGCGACTTCGGGCGACAGGATATGAGAGTATGCGAATCTCAGCGAGAGGTTTGGGCGACCTCAGTGCGTATCTCACTACCATACATGGCGTGCGTCCAGCCCACGTTGGCAAAAAGGATATTCGTACCTATTTCATCCCGCCGATGCTAGATACTCATTTAGCTCATCTGCTCCCCACCGCCAAAGGCTTAGTCTTGTGGATCGTTGACGGGCAAGTCCTATCAAGTCAAGAGTTAGCTTATTTAGTCGAATTGCCAACGATCGAACCGAGAGTCAAAGTCGCCATCGAATTGGGCGGAGATCGTCGATTTAGCTGGAAACCGCTCCGCGAAGTATAACTAATTTCTACCTTTAAGATCTTCAATACCCACAATAGATCGGCGTAATTTTGCCTTGATGGTTATTCGCACAGTTAATCTTCGCGTCAACTAGTCGATACTCAATCGATATTCCTGACTAATCCGCACACACCACTCACTGTAAAGTTTTATGAGCGACAAAAAAGTAGAAGACCCTAAATTGGTGATAGTTTACTTTGCCAATGGCACTGTCCAGTGGGTGAAATCTGGTAGCACAAACCAATGGGCTAGGGATGGCGGGATCGTTAATAAATTTTTTGAAGGTAGAGTTTACCAAACTCCAGAGGGTAAAAAAATCAAAATCAAGCAACATTTTAAGTTGTTAAATACAGTATTTATGGATGTTGAAACTGGTGCATTCCTAGATACAGTTCGAGAAGATTTACTTGAATTAATTCCCGATCCTCAAGATTCCCTCCACTACTGCAAATGGTGGGATGTTGATTGGTCTTGTCCGATCGTTTTCGAGCCAAAGCCAGAACGCAAGCCACTTAAAAGTCCGGTTGTTAAAAGTAATTAATAATTACTGTGATGATCTGAGATTTAACGCTTCCGGCTGTTTTTCGTTAAGAGTATGTCTAAAGAATCCTTATTTGCAGTGTCACTATTTCCCTATCTGGGGTTTTTGTGGTTTATGACCAAAAAAGTCCAAACTCCCAAACTGGCACTGATTGGTTTTTATCTAACATTAGTATTTGTCGCCGTGACGATTCCCGCAGGTGCATATGCTCAACTAGGTTTGCATCAGTCTCTGGCGAATGTTGATTGGCTACATGGTGGCGCAGAATTGTTTTTGACTATCTCTAATATGACGATCGCTATCGGCTTTGCTCAAGCAATCTCCTTGGCAAAAAAAGATAAATCTTCGCCCACCAAAACTGACGCTTAGAAAAGTATGCGTAAGAGATGTGCGATCGCCTTAGGTAGTAATTTAGGTGATTCCCGATCGATTCTCATGGGTGCAATCGAGCGACTGCAAACATCACCGGAGATTGAGCTAATCGCCGTTTCTAGCTGGTATCGAACCGCACCGATTGGACCACTTCAGCCTGACTATCTCAACGGTTGTGCGACCTTACAGACTGGTTTAACACCATTAGAACTATTAAATATATTACACGCGATCGAAGCCGCATTTGGTCGAGTACGTCAAGAAATCTGGGGCGCACGCACCCTGGATTTGGATCTTTTGCTGTACGAACAAGAAATCATTGATACACCCGCCTTACAACTGCCCCATCCTCGGATGACAGAACGCGCATTTGTCCTTGTACCCCTAGCCGAAATCGCCCCCGATTGGCTCGACCCCCGATCTGGAGAATCGATCGATACTCTCTGCCACAAGCTAGAATATTCGGGTGTCGAATTATTACATCATCTATAAATTTTATGCCACTAGGAAACGAACCAGCTAAAATTCTCAAACGAAAGCTGACCTATCAAGGGCGTAAATTCTCCTTTAATGTCAATGACATTCAGTTGCCGAATGGCATGTCTGGCGAGTGGGAATATATTCATCATCCAGGTGGCGCATTAGCTGTGCCAATTACCAATCAGGGGCAATTAGTCCTCGTCAAACAATATCGCTTTCCAACTCAAGGGCGAGTATTAGAATTTCCGGCAGGTACTCTAGAAGTTGGTGAAAGTCCAGCAACTACAATCCAGCGAGAAATCGAAGAAGAGACAGGTTATCACGCACACAAGTGGCAAGATTTGGGCGAATTTTTTCTGGCTCCAGGTTATTGTGATGAGATCATTTATGTTTTCTTAGCTCAGGATCTCGAAAAATTAGCCGTACAACCTGCGGGTGATGAGGATGAAGATATTGAGATTGTTTTGATGACTCCAACTGAATTTGAAACGGCAATCTACAATGGGGAACCGATCGATGCTAAATCAATTGCGGCTTACTTTTTAGCTCGTAAATTTATTTAAGTTTTGAGATCTATTTAAAAAGAGCCAACTGAGGTTGGCTCTATACTATCCGATTTACTCAAATCTGCGAATACGAGGATCGAGATCCTCAATGTACTAACAGACAATCTATGCGAGTTGCCATCTATTTAATAGCAACTTTACCGCCAGCTTCCTCGATTTGTTTTTTAGCATCTTCAGCGGCTGCTTTTGGCACACCAGTCAGGATGTCTTTAGGTGCAGCTTCAACTAGATCTTTAGCTTCTTTCAAGCCTAAGCCAGTGATGGCGCGGACAACTTTCAAGACGGAGATTTTCTTGCTTTCGTCAGCCAAGGATTCGAGGACGACGTTGAACTCGGTTTGCTCTTCCGCAGCTTCGACAACAGCGACAGGACCAGGACCGACAGCAACACCGACGGAAGCAGCAGCACTTACGCCAAAAGCTTCTTCGATTTGCTTAACTAATTCAGCAGCTTCGAGCAAGCTGAGGGATTTTAACTGTTCTAAGATTGTATCGGTTGCAGCAGACATGATATAGATTCCTAAAATAAGGGTGAAAGTGATGGCAGGAGGCGATCTTGGTTACTGGCGATGAAATGATAAACATTCTGCCAGTCTTTCAGTCGCTGACTAGCCGTTGTCAACGTGAGCTTGTAAGCCACGAGCGATCGAAGCAGGTACTTCTTTGACACCGATCGCGATTTTTGCGGTGACAGAGTTGAGGGCACCAGCAATTTGCGCCATAAGTTGTTCTTTAGATGGCAGATCGCCGATCGCTTTAACATCGGCTCCGGTGAGGGTTTTTCCTTCCATCACCCCGCCGTGAAGTTCGCTTTTCTTAGTCGCTTTTTGGAAGTCATGGTAGGCTTTGATCGCACCACCGATGTCGTCTTTGAGCAATAAGAAAGCGGAAGAACCAGTCAGTAGTGGTTCTAGTGCTTGCCAGTTAGTGTCGCCCTCGATGGCTTTACCCATCAGGGTATTTTTCGTCACCGTACAGGTGCCGCCTTTCGGTCGAATTCGTCGCCGTAAGTCACTGATTTCTGCCACGGTTAAACCCTGGTAGTTAATCACGGCAACCATTGTCGCTTGACTCAAATCTTGCTTGAGCGAAGCGACGATCGCTTGTTTGTTTTGTAGGGTTCTCCCCATATGATGTTTACCTCTTGGTTAACCAAGTTTTGGGTGTGAACTGGCAAGATGACATAAAATTAACCCCGACACTAGTGCCGAGGTTTACTTTTCGAGCCGATAGCGTTGCTCTACTGCGATTGAGTAGAGATTACTGTGGCTGTTTGCGTTAACCTCGGCAGGGAATTAAGCTGTTTGCTCCTGCTGTCTGCGGCTGGCTATTTAATTTTGGTTAACGCAATTTTCTCGCGACGGAACCTCAAATACTTTTAGTTTAACAGTGGAATTTGCACTGCATTTTAGCCTCAGCCAATATAACACAGGTCAGTCGATTTAAGCAAGATACTCATTTCTGCTCTGGGACTAAAACCAGTTTGAGTTAGCAGCGCAGGATAACGACTCCCCCGATCACTCTTCGATCGCTTATAATGGGTTGCTGTTGATCATTCAGGAGCAAAACCTACGGCTTATACGCGCCCCCTCGCCACTTTGATCGAGCAATTACAACGGTTGCCAGGAGTAGGTCCCAAATCTGCTCAAAGATTAGCCCTACATATTCTCAAACGTTCTCAATCTGAGGTCGAGCAACTTGCCCAGGCATTGCTTGATGCTAAACAGCAAGTTGGATTATGTCAGGTCTGTTTTCACCTATCTGCGGAACCAATTTGCGATATTTGTCGCAATCCCCAACGGGATAAACGAACTATTTGTGTAGTTGCAGATTCTCGCGATGTGATCGCATTAGAAAGAACACGAGAATTTAGTGGCACCTATCATGTTTTAGGCGGCACAATTTCACCAATGGATGGAATTGGTCCCGAACAATTAAATATTGCTGCGCTAGTGAAACGGATCGACAAGCAGGATGTCAAAGAAGTGATTATTGCTGTGAGTCCGACTGTAGAAGGCGAAACAACAACACTCTATCTCGGACGACTAATTAAACCTTTGGCAAAAGTAACGAGAATTGCCTTTGGTTTACCAATGGGTGGGGATCTAGAATATGCCGATGAAATTACGCTTGCTCGTGCGTTGGAAGGCAGACGAGAGATAGATTAAGTAGAAGTGAATCGGATCGGTGGGAGACGAACTTCAAGATAATTTTAACTAAGCAAAGATCGTTAATAAACAAGGAGTCGCATCATCATTTGAATGCTTGATGAATACAGCATTCGCTTGGAGATTTAGACTAACTTAAGGAAACAGGCTAGAGTTCGCAATTTTCACTAGCCGTTGCTACACTAGCCACGATTTAGGTGAGTTTTTTCTTGATTAAAACAACCAGTTGACCTAGTTGTTTTTTCAATGTCTCCACCTCACGTTCTAGCCCGATCACTGTATCGATCGTCGATGGATCGGCAGGTTTTTCCATCTGTAATGCGGCAAGTTGATGAGTCAACGCCTGAATTTCTGCCTGTCTGGCTCGATCGATATTGATTAATTGAGCCTGTAATGCCTGAATTTCAGCACTATTTGCTTTTTGAAGATGGGTAATCTGCTCTTGAGATCGAGTAATTTGCGCTTGTAATTGTTCGATTATTTCATTACTAACTTGAACAGCACTACCAGACTGAACAGAGCTAGGTACTTCGGCCGCACGGGGACGTGCTTTCCGCGCTTTCGTCATCGCGACGCGAATGGCTTCAGCGAGGACAACTCGATCGAATGGTTTCTCAATAAACTCAAAAAATTCAAACGGTTCAGAAATCTTGCTCGTGACTTCTTCCTTTTTCCCCGACATTAATACCAAGGGAATTTTTTGGAGTTCTGGACTAGCCTGAATTTGTTGAAATACTTCCCAACCGCTCATCTTGGGGAGAATAAAATCCAACATAATCAGGCTAGGATGCTCGGAGCCGACTAAATTAATTCCTTCTACGCCATCTTTGGCTTCAATTACTTCAAAGTCACCATCAGGAAGCATATCCCGAACAGTCTTTCTGATTACTCGACTATCATCGATTACTAAAATTTTGCTAGTTGCCACACTTGACTCCTTGATAATCTTACAGTTTGATTAATTTATTACTCCCACCCCTTAATTCAGATGGTTTAACCTAGTTTCAGTACGAATTTACAAAATTGACAGAAATATTTTCCATCAACTCGTCCCCATCCCCCATCTATCCTAATCCAGTCGCCCTGTATATGCCCTCTTCCCCCTCAGATTTAGCTGCTTGGCGTGCCGAAATTCAAGCTCTACCACAGTGGCTGCGGCGATCGATCGGTACAGCTAGCGAACTCTCGACAGTTCAACAGATTATTAAACAACGGCAGATCCATACCATTTGCGAAGAAGGGCGTTGTCCCAATCGGGCGGAGTGCTATAGTCAAAAAACCGCCACTTTTCTACTGATGGGACCAACTTGTACCCGCAGTTGTGGTTTTTGTCAAGTGGATAAAGGTCATGCGCCGATGCCACTCGATCCCCAGGAGCCGGAAAAAGTCGCTGAATCCGTCCAATTACTCGGTTTGCGCTATGTGGTACTGACAGCAGTAGCTCGGGACGATCTAGACGACGGTGGTGCGGGTTGGTTTGTAGCAACAATTGCCGCCATTAGAGCCGTTAATCCCGATACCCAGATTGAAGTACTGACTCCAGATTTCTGGAGTGGCAAAGACGCGACAATTCAACAACGGTCACGTATCGCTACGATCGTTGGCGTAGAGCCTGCTTGTTTTAACCATAATGTCGAAACAGTCGCCAGACTCCAAGATCGAGTGCGCCGTGGGGCAAAATACACGCGATCGCTTGATGTTCTGCGCTATGTAAAAGATTTAAATCCGGCAATTCCCACAAAATCGGGGTTGATGTTGGGACATGGGGAGACGGAAGCCGAAATTATTGAAACACTAGTGGACTTAAGATCGATCGATTGTGATCGACTGACGCTAGGACAATATATGCGTCCATCCTTAGAACATCTCCCAGTGGTCAAATATTGGACTCCAGTAGAGTTTGACAAATTGGGTCAAATAGCGCGAGAGTTGGGGTTTAAGCATGTCCGATCCGCTCCGTTGGTGCGCAGTTCATATCATGCTGGAGAATAATTAGGGCATTGAGAATATCGCTAGTACTAAGGCTACCGTGTATACACAAGTCGAATTTGACTGAGTTGCCAACCTTTAAAGATGGACTCAAACCGCCTCAGACCTTTTACCAAGGTGGGCATCCCAGGGGGTGTTTGGGAACGATAACCCGACCATCCTCCGAGCCGAGCCACGATCCAAATCGCCCAAGGCAAAGAGGTCTTCGGGTTTGGGTTTTGCTGCTTGTGAGTCTGGCCTTCAAGAGTTGGTTCGATCTGCGTGAGGCATTCCTGTTGCTCAGTACTAAAAGTCATCGTCGCAGGCAAATCAACATTTTCTGAGCATAGATGTTGTATTCATCAGTGTAGATGAGCGTTCCAGGGAAGATCGTACTAGTAATTAATGGTGCAATGGTCACTTGCTGAACGTTAGGCAAAATTTGAATCACAACTTCTCCTTGTCGCTTAATCATGCCGAAAATGGGTGGTTTCTCCGAGGTGAGTGTTCCTCTTCCTGGCTTGGCTTTCAGCCGCCGCACACGTCCCTTTCTAGCTGCTTGGTGCAACGCACGCTGAGGAGACCTCAGCGCGATTGCATCCGCTTTTTTTGACCACTTCTGGCTGTCCTTTCTGCCCTGCAATCACATAGACTTCATCACACTCAACTGCTCCTGATAACTGTACTTCAGGCTTGTTCTCTACGATGCCCGCTCGGAGTTGACTGGTCATCTGCTGTACATCGTCCTTGTTCAAATCTAACTCTTGGGCGATTTGATGGTTTGACAGATTCAACCCCATCAAATACAAGCACAATATCTACTTCCGTAATGGCTGATGATACCCAGCGAAAATCGTCACACTCAGATCGTCGAAGTTTTTCTGACAATCCTTACACTGGTAACGCTGCCGCTGTGCTTGTGTCTCGTCAAACCCTCTTTTGTTCACCTGTTTCGACTGACATTTTGGCCAACTCACCCCTTCCGCTGATCTCATTTGTCTTACACTTTCAAAGCACTTCGTCTCATCTATTAACGTCTGAAGATCTTTGGCGGAGCCTCTCTGGAAGAGAATCGTTAGGGGATTGCTCATCAATTCTTTTCTGGACTCAGCAAAGACTCTAGCTTATTATACCTCTCTGGCTATTCCGCTCGTTTCACCTCCCTGGAATCCATAAAGAGCCTTGATTTAAATTGCTATCAGAAACCAACACTCAAAGCTGACTTCTAACCGATCTCGATAAAATTGAACGGAGGAGTTTGGAGATGGGAGTAGATAGAGGTTACTAACCTCTATCTACTCTCTACCCTCTACTTAACGTTTGTCACGGAATCCTGACATCCAGTCACGGAGTTGTTCAGACGCAACATCGCGACCACCCAAACCGAAGGAAATTGCCATCGCGATTGCGATCGCCCCAAGTAAGAGACCAAAGGCTAGATTAACGATGCTAGAAGCAATCCCCATCTGTTGTAATGCCATCGCCCCGACAAAGGCGAGAATGGCTAACCGAGCTACTTGTCCGAGGACATGTGCTTGGTGCGTACCAGAACTGCTGACTACTCTCTGAGCAAGATTTGCTAGATATAGCCCGATCGCAAATACAACGACTCCAGACAAGACTTGTCCAGAAATAAGTAATAAACCGTCAACTAGATTGGTGAGAGCGGGAATGCCTAATACACCTGTAGCCGCAACTGCCGCTACTAGCATCACCCCAATCCTGGCGACAATACCTGCGATTTCCGAGGGAGTTTGTTTTGTGGTAATTGGTTCAATTTCCGCTCCTGGGATCGTGGCGTTAGTGGTATCACTCCGACTGGTCGATTGATGGAGAGAATTGAGTCCGAGGACTTGAAAGATATTGTTGAAACCTAGTCCACTGAGTAAGTTGGTAACTAAGTCACCAATAAATTGGCTCACTACATACGCAACAACCAAAATACCTGCGGCAGTCAGGATTTGCGGAATAGTGTTCAACACCTGCTGGAGCATAGATGTTGCTGGACGAGAAATCGCTGGAATTTGAAGTGCATCCAATGCGGCTACCGCAGTGGGAATCAACACCATCACATAAACAATCGTACCCAATAAGCCAGAGAGAGATTGTCCGGGAGCGGCTCGATTTAAGCCAATCTTACTAGCTAATCGCTCAGTTCCTGCTGCGGCTAATAGGTTTGTAACTAATTCGCGGACGATATTTGCAACAAACCACCCAACGATACCAATCAAACCTGCTTTAAAGATATTTGGTAGGGCACTAAGAATATCATTTAATAGGTTTTGAACTGGTGCCAGCGGCCCTCTAAGATCGAGGACATCAAGAATTAGTGGCAGGAAAAATAAGAACACAAACCAGTAGAGGGCGTTGCCCAGAGTTTCGCTGGGTAGAACTTGATTTTCACCCACAGCTAACCGCCGCGACATCGCTGGCATCACCGAGCCAGCCGTGCGCACGACAATTGCTCTAATTGCGGTTGCTAATAACCAAGCAATCCCTGCCAAAACAGCCGCTGAACCTAATTTTGGCGCAAAAGCCAGGATTTGGTTAAGGACATTGTTCAGTGGTTGGGCTACTACAGTTAAGTTTAAGGCATTGAGGAAACCCAAGACCGCGAATAGAAAAATTAGCCAGAAAACTACGTCTCCGACTAATTTCTCTGTATTAAATTGCGGTCTAGAGCCACCTGTCATAACGTTACCCAGGCGATTATCTAAATTAGTGCGCTTGAGCAGATTGCGCACAACTGCCGAGACCACCCAGGCGACTAACCAACCGACAAAGAGTGTCACTATTGCCCCGATTAAGCTCGGTAGAAAAGCACCGACGGTGCCACCTGTCTGTTTGAGGAAATTTTCGACCCCAGTTGTTGAGATATCTGGTGTGGCTACCTGGGCGAATAGCCAACGATCATTTATTAGCCTATCACTAGATACATTGCTAATTGTCTGCCAAATTTCGTTCATATCCTTGCCATGTAATGTTGTGAGTGTCAGATCTGACTGCATTGCCTGTCCTGAAAACAATCTTGCACACCTGCGATAAATTACCCAAAGCAGGGAATACTTAGGTTTGAACAAGGGACCATTTTCCTGCCGTGGTGATCAACTATCGCTGTCTGCGGCAGATGCAAATGGTTTTCTCCATAAAATACATCAGCCTAATTGTTTCGCTCCAAGAAATTAAGGGAGATGTGATTAAATATACTGATTCTGTAAACTTTATTTATCTTGTCTAAACCTAGATTAAACAAAAATTAACCTAGACTGACTCGCTTATAGATAAACAACTGAATCAGTATCGGTCGATGCGTACTTTATAACGCATTTAGAAGATGCTGGTTATGACTAGATTGCGATTGGTGAAGATAGTTATTTTCTACCGCCAATGTATCGAAAAAAACTCAATACAGGGGTAGCTTATCATGCTTCCCCTCGAATGGCATCCACCTAATCAACTAAGATCTATCTCAAATTGATAATAATTATTACTTTCTGGTAAAAGAGTGCCTGCGGCTATTTAAGTAAAGAGCAGAACTTGATAGGATGGAAATGTAGATTAGACAGCGATTTTACCGCGATCGATTATCTAATATCAGTTACTGCTGATTTGGTCGATTAGCCAGATAATTTAACTACGTTGGCTTTGTTTAAAGAATTGATACATTTCTGGTAGCCGATTGACGATCGCCGCTGTTTTCAACCAAAGTTTGTGTGAAACAGCCGGATAGCCAGAGACAATCTCACCAGGATTGACATTGCTATGAATGCCTGTCTTGGATGAAGCGATCGCCCGATCGCCAATTGTCACCTGATTAGCCACTCCCACCTGTCCAGCCAGCAGCACGCCATTGCCCACTTTCACACCACCAGCTAGCCCGACTTGAGCCGCCAGCGCACAATTGGAGCCAATCTGACACCCATGTCCGACATGGACTAAGTTATCTAGCTTAGTATCCCGACCAATCCGAGTTTCGCCTACAGCCGGTCGATCGACACTGCTATTACAACCGATCTCCACACCATCCTCTAAGACCGTATAACCCGCTTGTTCCATCTTGAACCAGCCAGTAGCAGTTGGCACAAATCCAAAGCCCTCTGAGCCAATTGCCGCCCCACTGTGGATGACACAATCTGCCCCGATCCTGGTGCGTTCGTGAATAGTCGCATTAGCATGGAGGATCGTGCGATCGCCGATTTGGACGTCAGGATAAATCACAACATTCGGATGAATTGTCACATTATCCCCGATTTTCACCCCAGATTGAATCACCACATGGGCACCGATCGCCACATCTGCGCCAATTGCGACTCCATCTGCAACGATCGCACTGGGATGAATACCCGTAGGTAATCTAAATGGTTGATAGAATTGCTTAATCACCTGAGCAAACAACAAGCGCGGTTCGCTAGCGGCTATCCAGGCAATTCCTCGTTCATCGGCTTGTGCTTGAATCGTCTCATCTAACGGGAGAATCAATACACTCGCAGCCGTACTGCTAACAAACTTGGCAAATTTATCCCCCTCAATATAGCTAATCGTCCCCGGAGTGGCTGCATCGATCGGTGCCAAGCCAGTTAAGATCGGATTGAGATTTGGCTCACGATCCAAACTACTGGCTGTGATAGCAGACCCTAGTTTAATTATCAATTCGCTAAAGATCATAAAATTTCGGGAATAAAGATTATTTAATGTCAGACCAAATCGGATTATTGCTTAAAATGCTATTGCCATCCGTGGCAATCTCGATTGCAATCAAATACTTTAGCACCAGTCTCCCTCCGATCCCTAGTACTTCGACTACTCTGTTGATTGTTCTATTGCCATCTACTCTGCTGGCGATCGCTTTGTGGAGTAAGGTGTGGAGGGTATAGGGTAGAGAGTGGAAGGTAGGGCATAGGGATTTTAATAAGTAGTAAAGAGCAGCGACGCTGTTGCCCTTCACCCTTTACCCCTAACCCCTACCCAATTTATGGGATTATATAAAGCATCGTGACTAAAGTGACTTAAATATAGACAGTGCGTAAAGTTATTATTGCTGGTAATTGGAAAATGTATAAAACTCAGGCTGAAGCCAGTGAGTTTTTAATGGACTTTATCCCCCAAATCGATAATGCACCGGAAGACCGTGAGGTGGTTTTGTGTGTGCCATTTACAGATCTCGGCATCGTCAACAAAAGTCTGCATGGCAACCGGATTCGGTTAGGTGCTCAAAATGTTCATTGGGAAGAAGCTGGTGCTTACACTGGAGAGATTTCTGGGAGTATGCTGACAGAAATGGGTGTGAGATATGCGATCATCGGTCATAGCGAACGTCGCCAATATTTTGGGGAAACTAATGAGACAGTCAATTTACGACTCAAAGCTGCTCAAAAGAGTGGACTAATTCCGATCCTCTGTGTCGGTGAAACCAAGGAACAACGGGATGGAGGGGAAACAGAACAAATAATTATCAACCAGTTAAGTAAAGGTCTAATTGGCGTAGCACAAGATCGAATCGTGATAGCCTACGAACCGATTTGGGCAATTGGCACTGGCGAGACTTGTGAGGCTAATGAAGCTAATCGGGTGATTGGCGTGATTCGCGGTCAGTTAAAAAATCCTGATGTCACAATTCAATATGGTGGTTCAGTAAAGCCGAATAATATTGACGAAATTATGGCACAACCGGAAATTGATGGTGTCTTAGTTGGCGGAGCCAGTTTAGCTGCAAGTGATTTTGCCGCGATTGTTAACTACAACTAAATCTTCTTAATGTTAAGTACTAAGCAGGTATGCACTGAAAGCTGTACAATCGGTTTTAATCAACTAGCGTTAAGTTAAAAAACGATAGGGCAAATGCCTGAAAGAGCTATAAATTCAAGAAATGCCACAGGTTTTCTCCTGATCCTTCTCCCAGCAGCACTAGCGATCTCTGCTTTATATAAGGCATGGCCATATATATTAGGCATACTATTGCTAATTGTTGGTGGGAAGATTTGGGAAAACTATCAATGGTCAAAGATGGCTCAATCCATCAATCCAGTTTTTCAACGGCTGATTGTCCAAAATCGAGGTGAGATCACCCCCATCGATCTATCTCTTTCTGCTAATGTTTCTGGTACAGATGCGAACCGTTATTTGGCAAATAAAGCCAGTGAATTTGGGACTGGTAGTCGTCAGCACCCAGATCGAGGTCAAGTTTATTATTTTGTCTCAGTTAGCACTCTGGGCAATATCTTTGATGATAGCGAACGGGAACTTCCTGAGCTTGTACCAGCGACAAACCCAGTCGTAGCATTGCCGCAGACTCCTACATCAGCCACTACTACAACAGTCAGAGTCGAACCCGAACCTATTCAGCCAACGATCGTTCCTGAAGTAGCGGAACTTCCTATTGATCGAGAGCCGTCACCACAGACACCAACGTCTGTAGTTCAGGCAGCTAATCCCGTGCCTAGCAACCTGCGCGATTTATCGGCCGAAGATCCCGCACCGATAGATACAGGCGGAGGTGTCGAACAAATTCCTGTCGTTGAGTCTTTGATCGATCCACCGACAGATCGACCACTAGTTACAATTATCCAGTCTGATCTAGCGAAGCGACTAGATGTACATTCTAGTACTGTCTACAAGCGTCGGAGTGAAACAAACTTTACTGAATGGACGCGCAACCGCGATCCTGATGGTTTGGCTTGGGGCTACAATGAAATAACAAAAGAGTACTATCGAATCGATAGTTGAGTCTTTCTAATAATTCAACAACAATCGATCGAGAGATAACTCGATCGATTTTTTGTGCGTTACCAAAAATATCCAGATCGAACTTCGGTCTTTTGTAAATTCGCCTGATGAACTAAGATGTACTCGCGGGTAATCGCACCTTGAGCGCGTAATTTAGCGACCTCAGTTGCGGCGATTTCGGTGTCGGTAGAGAGGAGAATTACCTGCTCGCTGGCTGCGGGGAAATAACGTTCGATCAGGTTTGTGCGATGGGAGGAATCTAATCTCCCTAATGGGGTATCGATCGCAATTGGCAATTGTCGTCCCGATACTCGGGCTAATCCCCATAATAGGGCAATTGCTAAGAGTTGTTTTTCTCCGGCGGAAAGTCGATGTTTGGGAAGTAATTTACCCTCACGATCGTGAAGAGTCAAGGTAAAGGTGGTACTATCGATCGTCACTCGATGAATGAGTTCGGATTTGTGCAGGAGATAGCGAAAACATTCGGTAACTTCATTTTCCAGTTTATTAATTTTTTTGAGGGTGAGTTTTTCTTTAAATATTTGTAATGTTTCCTTGACTTTGGCGATTGAATCAATAATGTGTCGATCGTTTTTTAGTTTGATATTATTTTCTGTATAGGTAGCTAGTTCCTGCTTAGTTTTGCTAATAATGCGATCGAGTTCCTGATAACGGCGAGTAGTAGCTATTTGTTCAGCTTGAAGCTCTGTAACTACTCGACGAGCGGTAGATTCTTGTTCTTTGAGTCGAGTATATTCTTCCGGTGATGCGGCTTCAGCAATTTGACGATCGAGAAAATCTAATTCAGTTTCGAGTTTAGTTAATTGAGATTTTAATTTAGTAAATTTATCGATATCTCGATCAAAATCGGACTGAATAATTCGATCTAGCTGGCTCATTACCTCTAGATCTACATTCAACCAAGCTGGCTGTTCCAAATCAATTTCTTGTGCCAATCGTTGGTTTTCACTTTCTAAAAATGCTTGAATATCAGTAATTTGCTGTTCTAGAAATTCTTGTCGCTGGAGATGCTCAATCAACTTGCGATCGCGATTGAGTAGTAGATTTAGATCCGCTTTACCCTGATGATGATGTAACTCGATCTTTCCCTGAGATTGAATTTGAGTCAGTAAGGGAGAAACTAACATTAACGGTAAACTCCCCCCAGCTAAATCTCGCATTTCCTGACGGTGTTGTTCGATTTGACGCACCAGATTCTGTGATGCTAGATTTAACTGTTGCCCTTGGGCGGCAATTTTACCACCTTCTTGAACGAACTTTTCAAAGGCTTGTTTTTCTTGGATTTGAGCTACGGCAATTCTCTCCTTGAAACGAGCTAAATCTTGTTCGAGACTAGTTAATTCTAGTTGTTGTTGTGCTAACTTAGTTTCAATTTCATCGATCGCTGCCAACTGTTTAGTACTAGCGACTTCTCGCCGCTTTCTACTAACTAATACATCTAAATCTGCGGCTAATCTTTCTGCCAATTCTAACCCTAATAGTGATTGGATTGCATCGAATACAGCAAGGGGTGGAGTTTCCTGCTCGGCTAATTCCTTGACCTGTTCGCCATCGAAGAGAAATAAATTAGAAATACCCAAAGGTAATAAATTTTCAATGTATTCATCCCAAGTATTGAGCAAAGTTTTATCAGCCCAATCATTTACTAAGATACCTAAAGTATCTTTACCATCTTTTGGATTGCGATCCCAATATCTAACGATCCGAATATCTAATAAATTACCCTCATCAGCGACTTGAAAGGCTAATTCAATTCGGGCTTTTTCCGTTAATGGGGTTTGACGACTCACACACTGATTGAGAAAGTCACTATAACTTAAACTTCCGCGTGTCGAGCATTGAGCGCGAGAGCCGTACAAAGCCAGTCGAATCGCATCCATAATCGTCGTCTTACCCCCACCATTCATTCCCCCAATCAAAATAATCGGCTGATTTCCCTCGGACATGTTTGGGAGTAGATTGATAGTATTTTTGCCCAAGTAAGAGCCAAAGTTTTCTAAAACCAATTCGCGAAATAGCATAGGGGATGGGAGTTGGGAGATTTGTAGCCGAAATGAGCCGAAGTGTGGGAATTGGGAATTGGGAGTTGGGGGACTCGGAACTTAGACAATTCTCAATTATTAATTCAATCGAACCTTTCAGGAAAACTCAATTTCCCTGTGGTAGCTAAACTTGGGGGTGGTGGAGTGTCATCATCCCCAAGAATTAACTTTGTGTGTGAGTCAAAAGTAATGGAAACGGTTACGCGAAGAGATGCTTTCCCCCAACTATTTGCGGGATTAACTTTATTGTCCGCCGCGCTGATTATCAGTTCCTTCATGTGGGCGGGGGCAATTCGGAATATCAAACGAGTGGATGATGCGCTAGTGGTGACGGGTTCGGCAAAACGACCGATTCGATCGGATTATATCGTATGGCGGATCTCGATCTCTAGTCAGCAGCCCACTACCCAAGCAGCCTATCAAGAACTCAAAGGTTGGACAAATCGAGTGCAAAGCTATCTCAAGCAGGCAAAAGTACCCGATTCAGCAGTGTCTTTAAGTGCCCTTGAAACTTTCTCTATTCCAGAAGTGTTGAATGGACGGGAAACAGGAAAAACCCTAGCTTATAGGCTCACTCAGCGGATGGAGATTCGATCGGGTGAAGTCGATCGATATTCTAAACTATCCCAGGAAATTACGGAACTGATCAATGAAGGGATTCCATTGACTTCGGAGCCACCAGAATATCTCTATAACGAACTTAGCAAATTGCGGATTGAAATGATTGCTGAAGCAACAAAAGATGCGAAAGCTAGAGCCGAAGCGATTGCTAAAAGTACAGGTAATCGGGTTGGGGGCGTGCGTGGTGCTGATACTGGGGTATTTCAGATTACCCCGCGCAACTCAACAGCGGTAAGTAATATGGGTAGCTATGATACTACTTCAATTGAGAAGGATATCACCGGAGTGGTGTCTGTCAAATTTGGAATCGAGTAAAATACAAAACCCAACAAATCTAGAATTTAATCGGTTCTGGATTTATTGGGTTTGATTTTAGTTGAATTCGATCGCGATTCGGGGATGATATTCGATCGATATGACTGAATATCATCTACAACCGCTGTTAGAAATTAACTGCGACACCTGCGCCAAGGATAAATCTCGCTCCATCCCCAGCCCCTGTAATATCCCGTACAGCCGGAGTGATCACTAATGGGAAGCTATCAAACGGTGCAATTGATGCGCCGATGGCTAAATCTTGTCCCGTCCATTCCACAATCGCGCTCACAGGTCTAGCCACCCGCACACCGACGGAACCGAATACATTCAGTCCTGTTGCAGTGGTACCATTGGCAACGGCATCGCTGATGGTTTGGAAGGGCAAGAATACCCCACTTCCCACTCCACCTGTCACAGCGACCCGACATAGGGGTTGATTGATATCCTCACAAGTACGGAAGATTTTGCTACCAACTGCATAGTAGGAATTTGCTGGATAGTCAAACTGTCCCTGAGTTCCATTTCTCCCTGGACCTGTATAAATTGAGGCGAATTGGTTCCAACCCACTGCTACCGCTGAATCTTCACTCAACCGT